>NZ_JBHULU010000016.1:0-646 GCF_042684605.1 Pontibacter locisalis | reverse complement strand
CGTTAGGTGCAAACAGTAATAATGAAGAAGGAAAGAATAAAAACATTAGCTGCAACAAGTCTTTCAGGACTATTAGGAGGTTTTCTATACTTTTTGATACCTTCTATACCTGTTCTATTCTTTTCTGCCCCTATAGTATTTGGGTTAGGGGTGTTGGCATCCAATCATGAACATATAAAATGGAAGAGAAAGCTAATTCCATACTTACTGATCGGCCCGATCGCTTTGATTGTCCAATCTTATGGGGGAATAATATTTGCAGGAGTCGGAGCAAATTTATTTGTTCGTACAGTAGAGAAGCTATCCTTCTTAGCTGTTTACTTCGGGAGTGGCTTGTGTGCTTTGTTTATGGCATACATTTTCGAACGTATACTTGACAACATCAATCTTACCCTTCTCAATTGTTTGATAATCTTTCTACTTGGAAGCCTCTCCTTATTAATATTCTTCCTTACAAAAGGTTTTCCTTTAGACAACCTCTACCAAGGTATACCAGGTGAAGATATTTACGGAGTTTTACCGCTAATTTGGCAGCCATTAGTAGGTGTGGGTATTGCTCTAAGCCTGAAAAGAAAGTCTACACCTAACACAGCACATGAGCAAAGCTTCGGCTGATGCCTCGCTCGCCTCATGTACAAATCCGTTG
>NZ_JBHULU010000015.1:552877-569829 GCF_042684605.1 Pontibacter locisalis | reverse complement strand
GCGAAACCCGCCCCAAGATGAGATCTCCCTTAAGGGCCGTCCAAGACGAGGACGTCGATAGGCCGCAGGTGTAAAGCTGGAGACAGCAAAGCCGAGCGGTACTAATTGCCCGAGCGCGTTCTCAAAAAGGCCGGAACACGGCCCGCCCCTTACTCGCTCTCTCCCCAATCATGTTAACTAAACTTTTAAAGCATTATGCACGGCAAACGAATCGTGCGACGATAATGGTGGCTATGGCTCCGGTGAGCACCTCTTCCCATCCCGAACAGAGAAGTTAAGCCCGGACGCGCCGATGGTACTGGGGTCACACCCGGGAGAGTAGGTGGCCGCCAACCCCAGCAAAGGGGCAGCATCCAAAACGGAGGCTGCCCCTTTTTCATTCCCATCCCCCCAACACCGCCGACAAACATGAAAAGCGCAGGCGCCGGGAGGGCTCATCTAATTCCTACAACAACTTTAAGGAAGCTAAACATATTCAAAACCTTACATGCCTTTGGCTAAAATTTGATCTTGTTCAAAATCAAGCAGAGTTGTGTTGCAAAAGCTAAGGTTTTTTGATCGGTAGGATTTCGTATAGGTAACAGACAGAGCATAAAAAAGCCAGAGCAGTTATTTGCTCTGGCTTTTTTATGCTCTGTCCGTTACTTTCGACCAGCAATGGCTGTAAAAAGATCTTCTTCCTGTAGATACTTTTGTGCCAGTTCTGTAATTTCTGCTGAGGTTATTGTTCTTATTGTTGTGATATAGTTATTGTAATAGTCCATAGAAAGATTGTGGAGAACAATTTTCTTATAGCGGTCACCTTGCTCGAATATTGTGGCAATGTCATTGATAAACTTGCCAAGCATATAGTTCTTTACTGTGTCTAATTCTTCCTCCGGTACAGGCTCTGCTTTAAGCTTTTTTATTTCCTTCATAATTTCACTGATCGTATCATCCGTAACGGAGTATTTTACATCAGTACCAATAAAAAATAAAGTGTCATTCTCCTTTGAGGATATAGCTGAATAAATACCATAGGTATATCCCTTATCTTCCCTAATGTTCTTCATTAGCCTGGATCCAAAGTAACCACCAAAAATCTCATTCATTACCTTAAGCTTCAGGTAATTAGGGTTACTGTCTAATGGGAAACGACGGCCAATCCTAATTGATGATTGTAAACTGTCAGCTATTTCAACAAGCTTATAGTTATTGCCTTTAGAGTCTCCTAAAGCCTTATTAGCTATGGATCCCTCAGCTATTGTATTGTTCGGAAGAGACAGCTTTTCGATACTAGATGCTAACTGATCATACATCTCATTATCTACCGCTCCGCAAGCGAAAACTTCAAGATTCTCTGTTCTGTATCGTGTTTGATAAAATAGCTTTAGCTGTTCTAACTCGAGGTTATCTAAACCATGTTCATCAAAGCCAAAAATATAGGGGTGATTCTCTCCATAAATCAATTTTGTCATAGCATGGGTAGCAAGGTAGTTATTTTTCTGCCTTTGTACTTTCAGCGTCTGAATCGTCCTTTTCTTTAGCAGGTTATATTCTTCTTCCGGAAATGTAGGATTCTGAATAATTTCAAGCATGAGAGGTAATAACTCTTGAAGGTATTTTGCTAAACAATACACAGTTAGCTCTGTGCGGTCATAGCCATGGTTAATATCCATTGATGCGCCGTAAAAAGCTATTTTTTCAGCTATCTGTTTAGCGGTGTAGTTTAGCGTACCTTCCATTAGCATCTTAGAGGCTAAATCTGATACACCTGTAACGGGTTCATACCACTTACCGGCTCTAAAAACAAAATCCAGCCTGATGACAGGCTGGGTTTCGCTTTTTATAATATGTAGTCGTGCCCCATTATCCAGATGTGTTATCTCTGCTATTTGCAAAGATACTGCATCGATTTCATGTATGTCAGGAGCTTTAGTTCTATCAAGCATTATAAATTTGGGTTCTGTTAATCTAAGTTAAGCGCTATACTGAAACGTAACGTCTCCGCCAAAGGATTGTTTTGGTCATTAGGAATCAGGTAAGCAGCATCTATACCAAACTTCTGGTAACGAAGGCCAAGTCCTAAAGAAAAGTACTTGCGGCCGCCTTTGTTTTCGTTCTCAAAGAAGTAACCCGCTCTTGCAGCAAATAAGTTATTATACCAGTATTCCACACCGCCAGATAAGACTACCTCCTGTAGTTCTTCACTAAATCCTCCATCAGCATCGCCGAAAGAGGTGAAGATGCCACTTAAAACAGATTGAGTGCTGTCTGCACCCGGTGATGGTACCAGAAGCTTATTCGCATCTACAACAAATGTCAGCTTGTTGTAAGCATCAAGGTTATATGTAACTGCAGTTCCGAGCTTTAGGTTAGTTGGCAAGAAATCCTTTTCATCTTTTGTAGTATAGGATATTTTACCACCAATATTAGATATGCTTGCCCCCAGTGCCAGATTTAATGTCTGACCCAAATCTCTGTTATAGTAAACACCTACATCTACTGCAGCAGTATTACCAGGTTCTGATTCAAATGTTGAGGATGGTCCTCCGACATTAACATTACCAGCCAGGTTAGAGTGAATGAAGCGTGCACCGATACCTAAACTGAAGTTCTCGCTCAGGGCTTGACCGTAAGCTACAGAAACTGCATATTCCTTAGGATTATAATCGCTTATTGGCATACGGTTCTCATCAATAAACTGTATTTCCCCTAAATCAAAATATAAGAGAGAAACAGAAAGCGCTGAAGTCTCACTAAGTCTTTTATAACCCGAAAGGTAGCTGAGAGACATATCATCAACAATGTTTCGTAACCAGGGCGAATAAGAGAAGCTTACACTCAGGTCATTCTTTACAAACCCAAGCTTTGCAGGGTTATAGAAAGGAGCATTAGCATCTGGGCTTAGGGCAACACCAGCATCGCCGAGAGCTGCAGACCGTGCATCTGGAGCAACAGTAAGTATAGGTACTGCAGTGGTAACCGCTTCACTACCAACAGTAGTTTGTGCAAAAGCAACGGGGGCTGAAGCTAAGGCTAAAATCAGAGCAAATGCCTTTATCAGAGTACTTTGTTTATACATAGGTTGTTTGTTGATAACTATATCAAATATAGAAAGAATAGGTTTAATTTTAATTTAAAATTACTAGCTTCTCAAATTTAGAAGTCTTAGAGCCATCTAATTGTGAGCGGACATTCACTTTATATATATAAACGCCTTTTGCCAGCACATCATTATATTCATCCCTGCCATTCCACGATAATTCTGCAAAATGTGTCTTACTGGCATAGCTAGTTGTTTCCAGTGTTTTTACCAACTTACCTGATATGGTATAGATCTGTACCTGTATTTCAAGGTTGTCCCCGGGTCTGTTATGGTCAAAATGAAATGTTGTTTTTGTAGAAAAAGGGTTAGGATGATTTAGCACATGTTCTAACGCAATTTCACTATCATTAGATACAATAAATTCTATGTATTCTTCGGCTGCATTGTTGTGTGTATCCCAGGCTTTCACACGAAGGGAATGTGGCCCGGGAGCAAGGTCTTTAAGAGCGTATCTTACGTTTCCTTTCTGGTAGCTATCGGACTCTGCTGAGTAGTAATCATTTAGAACAATCAGGTTGTCCCGATCCTCATCAAGTACGGCGGTTAACTCATGTCCTATTCCTAATCCTGCTGTATTTATTCCGTTTTCATCAAAAAGTTTTGCCAATAACACTGCATCTCTTTTAGTAGGACCTCCAAAAACAAATGAGTCATCATTCATGAAAAGCTTAAGAGTTGGAGGAGTATTGTCTGCTTCCGCGTTTTTAGCTGTGCCTCCAATTATTATAGATTGGTTTGCTCCTAGAGCGTCCTGTGTGTCGTTATTAGCATAAAGAGAAATCTTTCCGTTGCCGTAGTTGTAGGCAATATCCTTCGGTACTACAAAAGTTACCTCGAAGGCACCATTTTTTACACTTGCTTTTCCATCATATAAAATACTCTCACGCACTTTTATAGACTGAGGCTGAGAGCCTTCATCTCCAAATGTCCGGAGGGTTAGAGGCTTTTCGTAAACTGTAAGTCTGAGGTTACCATTAAAATCTGAAGCTACGGAGCCAGACGACGTAGTAACATGACCTTTTAAATTTACTTTACCTAAGGCACTCAAAGTATCTGCTGCTGTTTCCTTACCATTGATGTGAGTTATCTGAGCATCAAGAGGTGGAGAAGCTAAGGTCAAGGAAGGGTCGGCTAGAAGTGTGAAATTACGGTTATTTACACCTTTAGAGCCACTGACATTATCAGTAATGCTGTTGTTCTTAGTGCTCATTACAAGATCGCCCAGGCGAGGTCTGGTCGCGGTTGCCGGTGTAAGAGCACTCTTAAAGAAATTCCTGTTCAGTACCCGGTTACCGTTAGAGTAAACAGGCCGTGTGGTCGTAATCAGGCCAACAGCACCACCATTAGGATTCAACAAAGCGGTTTCAGCACCAGACGGACGCGAAGGATCATCGTAGCGACCAAACTCACAGGTAGCAGTAAGCAGAAAAGTAAGCCTGTCTTTATTTGTCCATCGGTTAATTTGCGGTATTGTAAGGACCTGTTCGGAGGCCCAGCTAACTTCGTTTCCGTGTCCGGTATAATTGGTGATCAGTGAACCCTGTTCAATTGCTTTATCTAAAGCACTCACGGCATCTGGTGCTCGTTGTCCGTTGGAGACAGCCACCTGGCGGTACAGGTCTATGTAAATCTTGTTTGGGTTATAATCAGGGGCATTATTTTGAAGAAAATTAGCCAGGAATTCCGCATCGTTCTGGTGCTCGTTATAATCTCCGTCGTCTGCTACCAAAGTTATCCGGTTGCGCCAGTTACCAAAATGAGAGGGGCTGTCGTATGAAATTATTTTATTGACCAGGTTAGCGGCCTCTACTGCTGATTTAGCAGGAAGCCGGCCGATGCCGATGTCCAGGAAATGATCGCCGGTTGTGTTCTCTACCCACTCGCCCTCCTCATCATCTAAGAACCCATAATAATCTTCTGAGGAGTAACTAGAAATAGGATGAAGTGACTGCCGGGACTCATAGATCGGAACAAAGTTGGTGTTATTGCTGAGCCGGTTCTTGTAGTCATAGGAAGTGTCTCCGAATAGAAGCAGGTACATGTGATCACTGCCGCTTTTCCCGCTCCGCTTGTAAAGCATTCGCATAAAGTCTCGGATGGCGGTTACATCCTGAGCTCCTGACGAAAACTCATTATAGATTTGATTGGTCGTAACCACCAAAACTTCCATGTTGCTGTGTGTTCTACGGTGTTCGGCTAACCTATTAGCTTCCTGTAAAAACTTAGGATGTGTAACAATTACAAAATCCAGCTGTCCGTTCTGATTTTGGCTGTGCAGGTTTTGGTTGGCAACCTTGCCTGCTGCTATGGGTTTATTACTGATATTGGCCTGTAGCACTACAAATTCCCTTAGCAGTTCCGTGGAGGTGCTAAAGCTTAGTTCAGAGCCAGCCGAGGATTGTTGTAGAACGGGTGACAAAGGGTTGGTTACATCCCAAACCATAGCACCTGTCGGTGCTCCTGCTATTCTGAACGTACTGACGGGTGCCGTTGTGCTGGCTACGGATCTGAAGCTGGTCTGCTCACCGTAAAGCTTTAGTTGCCGCTCATAGTTCAGTTCCAGATAGTTTAGATATCCTAAGGACGTAGAGCTACCTCCAGTTCCAAAGGTTAAGGATACTTTATACTCAGAACCATTACCTAAGGTCTGCTGCCCTACAAGGTATGATTCTATACTATTTACGCCCTCAGGATGAAAATAGTAGTTGCCCCTGCTCGGTATGCGCTGGTTTCCCAGGTTCTGATTATTAAGCTTAACTGTAAAGGAACAATCGGCAGGAGAGTTTGCCATCAGGAAAGCAGTGAGCTTTACATCTGAGCCAGGAATAACATCAGAAACAGGGAAACTGAAATCACGAGTAGGGGTGAAGGAGCTAAACTCTTCACCATACCACTCCCTTCCGGAAAATACCATGTTCTTCAGGTCCTTTTCATGAAACTGACGTTCGTTATAGCTGGTGATAACTTTAGTGGCTCCCGTAGTCTGAACTCGGCTACTGATACGGGCTCCCTGAGCTGAACCTACCCGCAGAAAGTAAAAAGCTGTGTCAGAATATACGTTGTAGGTATGTGCGAACTGCTTTTTAACATCATCATACTTCCAGGTGTGAGGGCCTTGTGCATAAAAAAGAGCATAATCAGCATCATCGAATTTTCCATCGGTTTCACCGATGACCATGATTGGGTTCTCCGTTAGGTCATCAGGGCGAGACAAACTATTAGGTTGAGGAAGCATTCCGCCCCCGTTTCCAAAGATCTGGATAGTTTTAGGGTCAAGACTTTGCGTATTTACCCCCAGGGCCTGAAGCAGGCTCTTATCGATTTTATAAATACCTGTTGCAGTAACAGCCAGCTTATACCAATCTCCGCTGCTTAAAACAGAATTAGATGTAAAGTTTTTTGTGCTGGTGCGGGCATTAGCAGCATTGCTGCTTTTGTTTGTGTAAGAGTAGCTAAAGGAAATAAGCTTCTCCAGTTGGTTTGTCTGCGGATTAAGGCGGATGGGCAGAATAGACACCATGGCCAGAGGTATTTTGTTCTCTGTGGCGTTTGTTATAGTTACTGCAGGGGCTGTAGCAAACAACTGCTTCCCGAAGAGCTTCTGATCCTCTGGAGTGAAGGCTTGGTAGGAAGTGCCTGTAAGCGTAAAGCTATCGAGGTGCAGCGGAAGGCGGAGCCTGTAATAAGGTAGGTGCTGCGAGTGATCTACTGTGGCGCCATTAAATGTGGGTATTTTGCCAGAAAGTCCATTGGCAGGAGGTAATTCCTCGTAGCCACTCCAGCTAATAGCAGTCTTTGTTTGGGCTTGTGCACCACTCGTCAGTAAGCTCAGTAAAAGAAATGTGCAAGCAAAAACTAGTCGAATAAGGCCCATATTAAACCATGCTTTTGATAGAGAACACTTCTAGGAAAAATGTTGTCCCGCCAGTGTTTACTAATTAACAAATATACAGCTAAATTATTGTTATACAGCAAGGTTTCAGGCTTGCTTAAGATCTAAAGCGAAGATTGCATGAAGACTAGCCGGCAACTTTCTGTATGCATCCCTGCTTTCTACGATAGATCCTGACAGTACAGCTTTACCTGGAGGTATAACAAGGTCTAATGAGGCTCACTATATTTTGCCAATCATTTTTAGGAATGTGAGGTTTTTTTGAAAAAAGACAGCAGTACGTATAAAACGATGATCAGTGGTATAGCTGCGAATTGTAAAAGAGCAATCAGGATAGCTGACAGGATCAGAAAAATAAACCGCACAGAATTGTCCTGCCACGTTAAATTGGTGAACTTAAGCGCAAAAAGAGGAAGCTCCGCCACCAGTAAAAAGGACAAGAGTACAGTAAAAAAAAGCAGTAGCAGCGGGTTTAGTATGATTTCATAATGGATGAGACTTCCGTTCGCCAATATAAGTGGCAATGAGGCTACAAAAATAGTACAGGCTGGCGTAGGCAGCCCTATAAAAGAAGTAGTTTGCCGTGTATCAATATTAAATTTAGCAAGGCGGAGTGCTGAGAATATAGTTATCAGGAAACCGGAAAAAGCTATTGTTTCAGCTGGCAAACCAAGTATGGTGTTGCCCGATTTCTGCAGCAACATGAACATAATAGTTCCTGGTACCACGCCGAATGAAACCATGTCTGCCAGAGAATCGAGTTGTTTCCCAATTTCAGAGTAGGCACCTAATACACGCGCAACCATGCCATCCAGAAAATCAAATGCGGCGGCAATGGCAACCAAGTAAGCTGTATAAACTAACTTGTCGTGAAAGGCAAAGTACAGCGCCAGGCAACCTGCGAACAGGTTAAGGCAAGTGATGGCATTAGGTATATGTTTTTTCATGCAAAGGGTGCAATAAGGGGCTACCGCAGAAAAGGGTTATACTTTTTCTCGTACCCAATAGTAGTTTCAGGACCATGACCGGAATAAACGGTAACATCATCCGGAAGGGTGAAAAGCTTGGTCTTTATGCTTTGGATAAGGGTATCAAAATCCCCACCGGGTAAGTCAGTGCGGCCAATGCTACCCTGGAAGAGTACATCACCCCCAATCACAGTCTTTTCTGGTTTATTATAGAAAACAACGTGACCCGGAGCATGGCCAGGTGCAAGAATCACCTCCAGTTCAGTATTGCCAAATTTAACAATGTCGCCTTCTTTAAGGTATTTCTCCGGCAGTTGTTCTGCATACAGCTGGAAACCATAATTCGGAGCATAAGTAGGCACGGCACGGAGTATCTGTTCTTCATCCGGATGGATCTCCAGCGGAACGTTATAGGTATCGGCTACAAATTTGTTTCCAAGCACATGATCTATATGGCAGTGCGTATTCAGAAGGCGCACCACTTTTAAGTCATTATCCTTAACAAACTTCTTCAGTTCTTCCTGTTCGTGCTTCTCATAGCAGCCCGGGTCTATCACTACACACTCTTTCGTGTCATCGTGCAGCAGGTACGTGTTCTCCTGAAAGGGATTAAAGGTAAGGCAGGTTACCGTCATAGCTATTCTCTTTTTTGTCTTTTAACCCACAAAATTGGCTTCTAAGTTACAAATTTCACCTGTACATCTTGTAAATTGCCTTTATGAATTACGATTTTATAGTTGTAGGCCATGGCCTGGCCGGTGCCATTCTGGGGTATACCCTACGCAAACGCGGATTTAAGGTGTTGGTAATTGATGAGCCAAAAGAAAATTCTGCTTCTAAGGTGGCGGCGGGCCTTGTAAATCCAATAGCAGGAAAAAGATTCGCCAAATCCTGGATGGCAGATGAGTTTATACCTGCTGCTGATGCTTTTTATGGTGAACTGGAGGAGCGTTATGGGCAGGAGCTATTTGTGCACAAACCAATTTATAAGATTTTCTCCTCGGTAGAGGAGCAAAATACCTGGATGGCAAAAAGCGCTGGTGAAGGCTGGCATAACTATATCTTGGCCACCTATACACAAACTATAAATCAACCCGATATTCACGACCCCTATGGAGGCATCATGATCGGGCGGGGCGGCTATTTAAAAGTGGCTGAGACACTAAACTTACTTACAGCAGAACTGTTAAAAAAGGGGCTTTTGCTGCCTGAGCGGTTTGATGTAGCGCACCTGGCACTAACCAGCGAAGGGGTAAGGTACAAAGATGCTCAGGCGAAGCAGCTTGTTTTTTGTGAAGGGTACCAGGTAGTGAACAACCCTTACTTCAAATGGCTGCCTCTGCAGCCTACAAAGGGAGAAGTGCTGGAAGTGCAGACACAGAATTTTACCCCTGAATGCATCTATAACAAAGCTGTTTACGTTGTTCCGGTAGGCGAGGGCAGGTTTAAAATCGGTGCAACATATAACTGGCGCCAACCTGATGAGGAAGTTACACCGGCCGGAAAGGAAGAACTTGAAGAGCGCTTTCAGCAAATTACTTCACAGGAGTTCAGCGTACAAAACCATTGGGCAGGTATCAGACCCGCCGTTCGTGACAGACGACCGTTGGCAGGTCAGCATCCGGAGCATTCGCAGTTAAATGTGTTTAATGGTATGGGATCTAAAGGAGTGCTGATGGCGCCTTACCTGGCGCAAAATTTTGCGGATGCCCTGGAAGGTAAAGCTAACCTGATGCCGGAGATACATATTTCGCGTTATTTTTCGTTATATTACAACTATAAAGAACACCATAACCATCAACCCTAAGTGCATGCGTTTCTATACTAGGTTATTGTTGCTGTTTTTACTTTGTTCTCTGGCAGGAGGCGCCCTTCAGGCACAGCCTGGTCGCGATGTTTTTGGCAAGAGCCGGATACAATATAAAAACTTTGACTGGCAACTGTACAGCACCCAGAACTTTAATGTTTACTTCTACGACGGGGGAAAGATGGCTGCCCAGAATGCAGCCGAATATGCTGAGCAGGAGCTAAAGCGCATCACCAGCCTGATCGGGTATTACCCTTATTCAAAAATAACGCTTATTCTCTATAACTCTACCACCGACCTGCGGCAGAGTAACATTGGTCTGAACAGCGATCAACACCAGACTGGGGGTGAAACGCTTTTCATGAAGAACAAGATAGAACTTGCCTTCAATGACACGCAAACCGATTTTAAACGCGACTTAAGCTATAGTATTACAGACCTGCTGCTGAACGATATGATGTATGGCGGTAGTCTGAAAGAGGCCTTGCAAAGCAGTTACCTGCTGCGCCTGCCAGACTGGTTTATCAGTGGAGCAGCCGCTTACACAGCAGAGGGGTGGAGCATGCGCATGGATAACTTCATGCGTGATATGCTGCTGGAAGACAAGCAACGTCCGGAGGTGTTTTTTGCCCGCAATCCTGAACTTGCCGGACAATCGATCTGGAACTATATAGCTGAGCGCTATGGCTATACCTCAATTCAAAATATACTGAACCTGACCCGCATTACCCGTGATGTGGAGATTGGTATTACCAGCAGTCTGAACATACCTTACAAGCGTTTCCTGCAGGACTGGTATAACTACTATATCCAGATTAATACCAGTACAGAGAATCCTTTGGTAAGTATGCCTGAGTCTGCCAAGCTATTTAACAAGAACAAGCGGCGGCACCAGTACATCGAGCCAGTGTTAAACCCGGCGGGTACTATGCTGGCCTATGCAGAGATTGATAACGGTAACTATAAAATAATAGTGCAGGATGTACAGACGAAGCGAGACAAAGTAGTTTGGCGCGGGGGGTACAAAACTCTGGATCAAATGGTTGATTATGCTATTCCTGTGCTTGCATGGCGTTCCAATAACCAACTTGGGTTCATAGAAGCGCGCCGCGGGAAAATGACGCTGCGACAGGTAGATGCCCGGAACCGCTTTTCACTTATACCATTTTATGAGAACCTTACAACGCCAGCTGTAACGCTAGATCAGTTTACGCAGGTGTATGACATGAACTACTCTGAAGATGGAAAGGAGCTTGTGGTGAGTGCAACGCAAAATGGCCAAAATGATATTTTTCTGCTTAATGCTAATGGACGCCTGCAAAAGCAGCTGACAAAAGATATTTATGATGATATTCAGCCGGCTTTCCTGAGAGGTACCAACCATATTGTGTTTAGCTCCAATCGTTGGGTAGATACTACAGGAAAAACAGAAACACCAACTTTTGCCGGTATTGTAAACAACTATGATATTTTTCTTTTAGAGCGCCAGGGACCAAATTCTAATCTGCGCCAGATAACAAATTCTATTGCCAGCGAAGTAAGGCCACGCTCTACAGAAGACGGTAATATCCTGTACTTAGGTGAGTCGAGTGGTGTGAGTAGCTTATACCGCTATGATCTTAGTTCGAATAGTATTAAGCCTCTAACAAATTTTATACAAGGCATAGAGGACTATGATTATGTGGCATCTAACAATACTTTAGCCTTTGTGGCAAAAGATCGTTCCGTGGATTTTGTGTACCTGCTTCCGAACTTCGAACCAACTAACTTAAATACCCTTCCTAAAACCTCTCGGCAGATTATATTAGAGACAAGGGTGCGGGTACCTCAGCAGGCCGCTGCTACACGAAAGCTGCTTGAAAAAGAAGCTACAAAACAAGATTCTACCCGAACGAAGGGAGAGATAAACATTGAGAATTACCAGTTCGATAAAGCAGAGCCACAACAATCAAAAACACAACCTAAAACAGTTGTAAGAAGAGCAGGAGCCACAGATCCGACTGTTCAGATGGCAGGTCCGCTTGATTACGATCTTCGCTTTAGTGTACACGAAATTGTAACCTCTGTTTATGCCGACCCACAACTTGGATTTGGTATCGTGGCGGGTGTTAACATGAGCGACTTATTCGAGAACCATCATATACGTGGTAGTGCCTTCCTGCGAACAGACCTGGAAACAAGTCGCCTGTGGGCTGAATACATGAACTTGAAAAACAGGGTTGACCTGGGGATGCAGTTCAGGAGAGATGTGATTGTTACGCAGGTGGAAGAGACTGGTGCTGTACTGCGCTTCGGCAAAAATGAGTTCTCGCCGACACTGGTTTATCCTTTAAGTCACAGTACTAGCATCAGAGCACAGCCTAAGTTTGTGAATACCCGTTTCACGTTCATTAATAACTTCGCTACCCCAGATAGTATCATCAACTTTGGTGGTGGTAACGTGGAGTTGGTATATGATAATTCAGTGGCAACAGGTGTGAACATGATAGAAGGTACCCGAATGAAAGCTGGTATACTTTCTCTGAAAGGTTTCGGGGAATCTGCTGTAAACTTCAGTAAGTTTTACGTAGATCTGCGCCATTACCAGAAGATACATCGACAGATTACCTTAGCCACACGCTTAAGCTACGGTTCTTTCTTTGGGAACTCTCCTAAAAAGTTCCTGATCGGTGGTATGGATAACTGGCTGCTCGCAGATGAGGATGATGAGAACGAGCAAAATGACATACTGGTAGAAACGCCTGCTGATATCTTTTATCTGGAGTATGTTACTCCATTGCGCGGCTTTAACTTCAATACACGGAATGGTAACAGGTACTTGCTCGCTAATGTGGAGCTGCGGGTTCCTATTGTACAATACCTTTACAATGGTCCCATCCCATCCGGGTTTTTCCGTAATCTACAGCTGACAGCTTTTGCGGATGCAGGCTCTGCTTATAATGGTTCTAACCCTTTCACAGGTAATAACTCAATCAACACACGGATTGTAGGAGGTAGTACTAGCCCAACAGAAAGGAATCCGTTTGAAATAACTGTTATAAACTATCGCAATCCATTCCTGGTTGGCTATGGCTTTGGTGCCCGTACGACCTTGTTAGGTGTGTATGGTAAGCTTGATGTAGCCTGGGGGGAAGAAGATTATGAAAGCAAAGGCCCTAAATTCTACATAACTCTGGGCTACGACTTCTAAGCTACTTCATGAGTATAAAAGCAAGACGTTTTGGCATTGGAGCAGTGCTTCTAATAGGCCTTTTAGCAGCCTGGGTGCATATGGCTGAAAAGAGCTATATCTACAAAGCCGTACTCTACAACTTCGCGGATATTGATGATCACAAGATATTTGAGCAACGGGAAATTGATGCACCCTTCAAATCTCAACCCTGGCCCCTCTCTGAGAAATACAACAAGCTTAAAATGCCATCTGATCTGGAGCGGCTGCATGAGGAGATTGAATCTGTCGCTTTTCTTGTTGTTAAAGAGGACTCCATACTGTATGAGCAGTACTGGGATGGTTACTCTGATGAATCCCTTAGCAATTCCTTCTCTATGGCTAAAAGTATTGTGAGCATGCTGATAGGTATTGCTATAAAGGAAGGGAAGATCAAAAGTGTAGAGCAGCCAGTAGGGGATTTCCTTCCGGAATTTAAAGAAGGAGATAAAGCGAAAATAAAGATTAAGCACTTGCTCTGGATGAGTTCTGGTCTCAACTGGGACGAGTCGTACAGTAACCCTTTATCTATGACAACAGAGGCTTACTATGGTTCTGATCTCGAAAAGATAATTGCAAGACTAAAGCCTGTACAGGAGCCAGGGGAGGAGTTTACCTATAAAAGTGGAGATACGCAGGTATTGGGCTTTGTACTAAAGGCGGCGACTGGTAAAAACCTGAGTGAGTATGCAGAAGAAAAGTTGTGGAAGCCTTTAGGGGCCAAAGAAGATGCTGAATGGAGTATAGACAGGCCAAAAGGTATTGAGAAAGCCTATTGTTGCTTTTTCTCTAACGCCCGCGACTTTGCCCGGCTAGGAAAGCTTTACCTGCAAAACGGGGTTTGGAATGGTGATACCATCATCTCTCCCTCTTATGTAAAAGCCTCCATTACTCCAAGTGGATTAGTTGATGCTAGTGATAAAGAAAAGGTTGATTTCTATGGGTATCAGTGGTGGCTTTTGCCAAACTATAAAGGGCAGGATATATTTTATGCGCGTGGTATTCTGGGACAGTATATTATAGTAATACCAGAAAAGGACATAGTGATCGTGCGCTTAGGGAAAAAACGAGCCGAACGAATAGGCAAGCATCCCGGTGAGGTAATGGCCATGATAGATGCTGTAAATGATAAGGTAGATTAGAGTTCACTGCTCTTTACTGCCAAGCTGTAACAGCACTGTCGGCTTAAAAATAAATCCCGCTGCCACATCTAAAATAGGTGGCAGCGGGATTTATTTATTCAGATTAACTAACCGGCTTTAGGAAAGCTTATCTGTTACTACAGCATAGTGAGGGTCTTCGATGATGTTAACTTCAACTATGTCCCCGGCCTTGTTCAGTAGTTTTCGACAATCTTCGCTCAGGTGGCGCAAGTGCAGCTTTTTCCCAGTTCTCAGGTAACGCTCGGTGAGCTTATTGAGTGCTTCGATTCCTGAATGATCTACTACACGTGATTCTCTAAAGTCAACTACCACCTCTTCCGGATCATTGGCTACATCAAACTTATCGAGGAAGGTAGTAGTAGAGCCGAAGAAGAGCGGGCCAAATATTTCATAGTGCTTCACGCCTAGATCGTCTTCATACTTGCGGGCACGGATGCGAACAGCGCTATCCCAGGCAAATACTAAAGCGGCTATAACCACACCTATAGCAACGGCAATAGCAAGGTCAAATATTACAGTAAGTACTGTAACAGCGATCATTACAATGGCATCAGACTTTGGTATTCTTCGCAGAACTCTAAAGCTTGCCCATTCGAAAGTACCAATGGCCACCATAAACATCAGTCCAACCAAGGCCGCTAAGGGAACCATTTCAATAAGGCTGGAGGCAAACATAATGAATACCAAAAGCATTATCGCAGCTGTAATGCCTGATAATCTTGTACGCCCGCCGGAGCTAACATTAATAATGCTCTGGCCGATCATTGCACAGCCACCCATCGTTCCAAAAAAACCTCCGATTAAGTTAGCAGCTCCCTGTGCCATGGATTCCTGATTGCCGCGGCCACGGGTATTTGTTAATTCGTCTACCAAGGTTAAGGTTAGCAGCGATTCCAGCAGGCCAATGCCAGCAAGAATAAGGGAATAGGGTAAAATAACATATAGTGTCTCTAGGTTTAGAGGCACCATAGGAATATGGAACTGAGGTAAGCCACCACCTACTGAGGCCATGTCACCAACTGTTCTTGTGTCCAGACCTAAGCCGATAACAATAGCAGAAACTGTTACTATGGCAGTAAGGGCAGCCGGTACAGCCTTAGTGATTTTAGGAAGCAGGTATATAATAGCCATTGTTAAGGCTACCAATCCTAGCATAGTATAAAGAGGGACGCCACTTATCCAGGCAAACCCAGTGTCATTAGCCGCTGGCAATTTGAACTGTCCGAACTGCGCCATGAAAATGACTATCGCAAGGCCATTCACGAAGCCATAGATTACTGGCTCAGGAACAAGCCTGATAAATTTACCGAGCTTAAGCACTCCGAATAAGATCTGGATGATGCCCATCAGCACCACTGCTGCAAAAAGGTATTCAATGCCATGTGTCGAAACAAGGCTTACCATTACTACCGCAAGTGCCCCCGTTGCACCGGATATCATACCGGGGCGCCCTCCGAAAACAGAGGTGATAAGGCAAACAATGAAGGCAGCATATAAACCAACCAAAGGCTCGACACCTGCTACAAATGCAAACGCTACAGCCTCCGGCACCAATGCCAGTGCAACGGTAAGACCTGATAAGATCTCGTTCTTGTAATTGATCTCCTTAAAGTTTATAGGACTGTATAACATGATTTATAATGGAATATTCTATAGATACATATAAGTACAGCATACCTATATGCACCCAATCTATAGGTGTATTAAAAGTGAGTTTTAAGAAATAAGGAAATAGGAGTCTTGTAAGGTTTAACAACCTTACAAATTGCAGGTCACGGTGGAGTGAGCTTTAGGAATGGCGTATTTCTTTTCATTTCGGGTATAAAAGTACGAACTTTATTTTAACGGAACATGGGTAGTGTGAAATTGAAAGAAGTCTGATTGTGCTGATCACTACTTATGAAACAGGATTTGGCAGCTTTAGTGCAGGATGACAAGCAAAAGTGAATAATTATCCCTAATTTGCCAGAGTATCATTTTATAAAGAGCTTATGTTGCAGTCCATGACAGGTTTTGGCAGTGCCAGACTTGATTCCGACCAATACACGATTTCGGTGGAGATCCGATCTTTGAACTCAAAAGGTATGGATCTGATAGTTCGTACTCCCCGCTACTTAAGTGAGAAGGAGTACGAGATACGCAATATGATAACGAAGGCCCTGGTGCGAGGGAAAGTGACAGTAAATGTTGACTACACCAGAAACAAATCACAGAAGGCCAGGAATACAATAAACAAGGAGCTTTTGCAGGCTTACTACCAGGAGCTGAGCAAAGCAGCTGATGAGGTGGGAGCTTCTTCGAAGCAGGACCTTTTCCGGTTGGCGCTTCATATGCCCGATGTAATGCAGCAAGAGCAGGAAGACGAAGCCGGTGATGCTGAGTGGGAGGTAGTACAGCCTCTTTTGGCAGAGGCATTGAAGGATATTAATGCTTTTCGAGCTGACGAGGGTAAGGCTCTGACTGCCGAGATTATGTCTTACATTGACAGAATCAGAATCCTTTTGGCTGAAATAGAAAAGCATGATCCTGTGCGGATGGAAAATATCAGAGCAAGGGTAAAGGGGCATCTGGCTGAAATATCAGCTTCTGAGCAATTTGATAAAAACCGCTTTGAGCAGGAGATGATCTATTTTATGGAAAAACTAGACATTGCGGAAGAAAAGGTGCGATTGATAAACCATCTGCATTACTTTACCGAAACAGTGTACCTGCCGGAGCCAACTGGTAAAAAGCTAGGCTTCATTTCACAGGAGATCGGGCGGGAAATAAATACAATCGGATCCAAGGCTAATGATTCCAAAATTCAGCACTATGTGGTGGAGATGA
>NZ_JBHULU010000015.1:520789-552722 GCF_042684605.1 Pontibacter locisalis | reverse complement strand
CTAGCCGCGGGCTCTTTTTTTTTTGCTGTAGATGATTAAGGCAATATTGCTGTAATAGTACAAAAAGTAAACTTGTTACTTTTTAGTGTTTATGAAGCAGGAATTTTAACTAAATACTTCATTTTCTTCTTTTTTATGCATGTGGCTAACTGTATATGCTATGTTACCTTCTGTTGCACATATTCCTCTTTTTATAGCCGCAGCAAGGTATACATTTGATCAACTAAACAATTGTAGTTAAGGAGTTTAAACAACGAGTTTGAATGACCTTATTATAATGGTTTGGCAAACTAGTTTTTGTGGGTGTTATATAATGTGCAGCCAGGGATAGCCTTGGCTAGCAGAAACCCGCAATTACTGTCATTCTGTTTTTTAGGGTACATTTTCTCGGATGGTTTTCTGTTTAAAATTATATGTTTAACCTTTAATTGTTTAGTTTATGAAAGTAAATCGATTACTAGTTTTAGCTGCATTAGTATTTACATGCGGTTTTACCTCATGTCAGCAGGAGGAGGAGGTTGTTAATAAGGAGGAGGTCTCTGATTTAACGCTCAACCAGATAGCAAACATGGGCTTCAACAACCAAAACGTGCAAAGAGCTGAAGGTGGTTATATTGTTGAAGGCGATATCTTCTTAAGCGAGAAAGATTTAGCCAGTGCATATGATCAGAAAGCCTTGCGTGTTGGTGAGTCTGAGCAATATCGTACAAACAACCTTGTCAGTGTAGGCTCCAGCCGTACGATCAGGGTAGCTATTACTACTAGTTTGCCATCTTCTTATGTTTCAGCTCTGGATGAGGCAATACGTCGCTACAACGCTCAATACCTAAGAATCAAGTTTCAGCGTGTCTCTTCAAATTATGAGATTCTTTTCTCCAAGGCTCCATCAGGTTCTACTTACCTGGCTTCTGCCGGTTTCCCTTCAGGTGGTAATCCATACAACAGTGTAAAAGTTAACTCAGACTATCTTGGTTCTAGTCCTGGTACTAACTACCTGGCTACTATTCTGGCCCACGAAATGGGGCATACTGTTGGCTTCCGTCACACAGACTACATGGACAGAAGCTATAGCTGCGGTGGTTCCTATTATAATGAGGGTGCAAGCACAGTAGGTGCTGTACACATCCCTGGTACACCAACCGGTCCAGATCCTAACTCCTGGATGCTTGCTTGTATCGGTGCAGGTGTGAATCGTTACTTCAACGCCAACGATGTAACAGCACTTAACTACGTGTATTAACTACTACTGACTTTATCTGTAAAAGGAGCCATCGCATGGGGAGCGATGGCTCCTTTTTATTTATGGTAAATCAGGAGCGTTTGTCTTTGTAGATGAATCTTTGTTGCATTTGCCATAAAGTAACAGGTGCAACAAAGGTTCATTTGTAGGGGTGAAAATATTTGAATAATCATAAATTTAGTTTCTATATATACGAACCTTCTAAAAAGTCTTAAATCGCTGTTTAAACACTTTAAATAAATAAAAAATATGTTTGTTTATTGTTTTCAACTCCCTATATTTCACTTATGTCTAACTTAAAATTTTTAAAATTATGCTTACAAAACGTTTACTATTATTCTCGGCATTAGTAGCTACGCTTGGTTTTTCATCTTGCCAGCAGGAAGAGGAAGTTTCTAACAAAGAAGAAGCTTCGCAGGAAGTGCTGACTCAGATCAAAAGCCTTGGCTTTAACAACCAAAATGTGCAGGTGGTTGATGGTGGTTATGTTGTTGAAGGAGATATTTTCTTATCTCAGAACGACCTAACAGCTGCTCACAACACAAAAGCTCTTCGCGTTGGGGAAGTAGAGCAATACCGTACAACAAATGTTGTTGCCGTTTCTGGATCAAGGTTGATTACAGTATCAATGGACGCTAGTTTGCCATCAAGCTATGTGCCTGCGCTGGATGAAGCTATCGCTCGTTTTAATGCAGAGAATTTGACAATCACGATGCAGCGCGTATCTTCTGGTGGAGACATCTCTATTGTTGCTGCTCCTAAGTCAGCTCAGTATTTAGCTTCTGCTGGTTTCCCTACAGCTGCCGGTGATCCTCACAACCTGATCAAGGTAGCGGAAAGGCACATTGGTAGAAATCCTGATACTAACTGGTTCGGAACTATTCTGGCGCATGAGATTGGTCACTGCATCGGTTTCCGTCATACAGACTACATGGACAGAAGCTATAGCTGTGGTGGTGGCTACACTAACGAAGGCGCAAGCTCAGTAGGTGCTGTACACATCCCTGGTACGCCAACAGCTCAGGATCCTAACTCCTGGATGCTTGCTTGTATCGGATCTGGCCAAAACCGTCCGTTTAATTCAAATGACAAAATAGCGCTAGGTTACTTATACTAGTAGCTAATAAATTTACAAAAAAGGCTCCTGCGTTAAGCAGGAGCCTTTTTTGTTTTAGGGGAAATAGAGGAGCTATGGAATTCTGCTAAAAGGAAGAGTAAACTGTAAATCATAATAATGATTTAGCAAGCCTTAAAGCTAAATAGTTACTCTACTTAAACCTCAATTGGTAAACTTCGCTTGGAGAAAGCCGAAAGAAAGGAAACCTGATTGATTTAATGAAAGGGTAAGCTTATGCTTCTTTAACAATTAAATCCGAGTTCCAGAGCAGGGACTTGGGGAAGCATTCTGGATAATGAAAAAGTAGGTTATTATTCCGAACTAGCTAAAGTATAATCACTTTAGTTGAGATGTAACTTCCGGTGTCTGTTTTAAGGCGGAGGATGTGAAGACCCTTCTGGAGGCCGGTAGTTTCAAGAGTTTTTATCATCCCAAACTCCTCCGATACTCTGATCAGTCTTCCTAGCCTGTCATACAACTGTAACTGAGCAGAATCATTAGAAACGGTTACATGCAATGGTTGCCCTGCCTGTACCGGGTTGGGATACGCCTGAATGAAATTCTCTGGTGCGTAAACGGCCTCTTCTTCAGAACTGAAGAATGCAGCACCGCTAGTTGTTTCTACTTTAATTCTGTAAAAGTTGCTGCCGAGGCTCGGTGAAGGGTCGTGCAACTTAAACTGTTGATTAACTACAGGGTTTATTTTCTCTACAGGGCTGAACGCTCCATTCAGTTTCCGCTCCAGGGTGATGGTGGCAACTTGGTAAAGGGTGTTGAGCTCCAGGTTCAGCAGTATAGAATCCATTACAAACTGGTTTGGAAGGAAGCTTCTAACATAGCAACCTGCTCCCTGACGGGCATATGCAACGGCATCGCTGGTTTCTCCAAGCATGTCATTTATAACTGGAGCAACCAGAACAAAATCGCTCATATTCTGTAGCGTTTGTTTATTGATCACAGCAAGCGTGTCACTGGTGGTAAGTAGAGGCGAAAGATATGCCTTGTCCACGTGCAGTACCTGATACTCCTGAACTCCTTTTAAAGAAGGCCAGTGCACCATTGCATTGTCTGTACAATCAAATCCGACCTTTAGCTTTAAAGGTTTAGTGAGGATAAATGGCTCCGATTCAATGCTGGTAGCCCCTGTTGTGAGCCTTAATTGTGCAATGGCTATGGTGTCCGGCGCACTCCAGCCAAACTGAAGAGTCGGTCCGCTCACCTGTTTGATTAGTGTCCAATCTCTTTCTCCTGCAAGCCTATACTCCAGTTGAATGTTTTCGTTAGCGTTGCTCCCCTGCCAGCGGATTTCATTTGTGCTTCCTGCTTTTAAACTTAAACCTAAAGAGGGATATAACCACTCCAGTTCATGCTCAAATTCATAAACTAAGCTGAAATTCTGAGCTTTGTCTTGTATTTTATAGCCACTTACAACCAGTTCATAAGTGCCGGCAGCAGGTGTCGCTACAGTTACCTGCTCGACGTTATTTAAACGATCCAGCCCCCGTTTAGCAGGCTTGGCCAGGGAGTCTGCGTGAGGAAATGTGCTAAGTATCCAAGGGTGCCAGTTACTCCCTGACTCTTTGTGCTTTACTACCAAATCCAGGTCATTTACTAGTGCTTTAGGAGCGTTAGGAGTCGCTTCTTTCTCGTGCCACACAAGAGTGATTTTCAGGAGTTTAGTGCCCTCAGGCACAAGTATGGTAAAACTCTTTTGCTCATCCTGTAGAAGGGCAGCTTCCTTGAACCGTAATTCCTTTATAGTTCTGATTGCTCCTAAGGCATCTGTATTGCCAAAACCGGCCTCAAAGTCTACCCCTGGTTTACCAACGTCATCAGCGCTATTGATAAGTGCAGCCTTAACAAGAGCGGCAGAAGGAAGCTCTCCTTCGTGCTGTAGTTTATAAGCCTGCTGTACAAGTACCGACACGCCAGATACAACTGCAGCGGCTTCAGATGTTCCTCCTATGCCATAAGCTACGACCTCAGGCTTTATGCGTCCATCGTAAGCGGGGCCTCTGGAGCTAAGCAGCCCTACCTTGTTGCCTGGTTCAAGAGCACCTACGCTCAGGGTGTTTTTAGAAGTTTTAAACTGACCTGTAAGATTAGCAAAGGCAGGAATATTAGCGTAAGCACCAGTCTCGCTTTGTTTGTTGCCGCTATTACCGGAAGAAAAAACGTGTAGCAGTTGCGGGCTCTGAAACGTTTGCTGATCGTAAGCTGCCGACTCAAGGCCGTAGTAATTCTCTACACCTACGCCATAGGAGTGGTTTTGTACGCCTACACCTTTGCTAAGGAGCGTGACGCTGTTATCAGGGAAAAGCTCTTTGAAATCCGATGTTGCCAAAAGTGCCTTCGTAGCTATACCTTTTCCTTTTGGGCCTGAGTTGCCAGCGCCGGCAATGATGGTGGCCATGGTCGTGGCATGTGGCGTATGACTTGAACTAAATGCTTCAGGAGCAAGCACACGCGCCTTAAGATCTATATCATTAGGGTTAAAAGCTCCTTCTTTCACTGACACGGCCATGCCATCGCCAGTGAGTTCGGAGTATCGTGTTTGTACAACTGTAATGTTGTTAGCAGGGAAATTTACGTCTCTCAACTCTGCTTCCTCTTGTGGTACTCTGTTTGCACGATCAATGAATGTGATATAAGGGCACGCTACCAACTGCTTGAGTTGCGAACGGCTCACCGCAGATAAAGAAAATCCATTCGAAATATCTTGCAGCTCTTTAGAGGCAGTCGCTAATTTGTGTTCCCGGAGCCAGGTTAAAAAGGCAGCTTTGTCATTAACGGTTACCCTGTAAGAACTGATTGTGTTTTTATGTAATGCGTGGTGTAGGGTAGGGGCAAGCCTTTGTTTTGCCTGTTTTTGCAGCAGGATATCCCCTCTGTTCTGAGCAGACGAAATAAGGGGCAAAAATAGAAGGAGCAACAGTAAAAGATGACTGCTGTTAGACCTGTAAAATTTCGGCATACCAGAACGTTTAAAAATCAGATTCTCCGGACAAGAGAAATCAAAATAATATTAAATCTATAGAAACGCCTTGATATTCACAATACCCAAATCCGCCTTAACACAAGAAATTATAGGTTATAATATCAGATTATCTAGCCTTGTTCTTTAGTGTGTGCCGTTCTTATATTAACAGATAAAGGTTATGCCAGCCTACCTCTGAAGTTGTTCCGTAAAATTGGTAATCAGCTGGAATACTTCTGTAAACTTTGTTAGCGGCAACTGGTCTGCATAATCCTGCGTGTTGTGGTAAGCAGTGGTGCCTCCTAACGTATAGAAGAAGAATGCCGGGACTCCTTTCTCTGAGAAAGGATAATGGTCTGAGTTAGCCGCCTTGCCACGACTTTTTAGCTGAGGTAGATATTGGTGCTGCTTGTTAAGGCTAGTGAGCAAGGCAAACTCTGGTTCATGTACCTTTCCATTTACTACCATCATGCCTTCTTCTCCGGTACCTAATAAATCAAGATTTATCAGAAACCTGATATCCTGTAGCGGGAAAAGTGGATTTTGCACATAATGAAAGGAACCAAGTAAGCCCGCTTCTTCAGCTGCAAAGGCAATAAAGGCGATACTATAGTCAGGTTTGTTATCTGGCTGACTATAGTATTGGGCCAACTCCAGCAGCATTGCTGTTCCACTGGCATTATCATTGGCTCCCGGAAAGTATACTCCTTCCCCTTGTCCTCCTAAGTGATCATAATGTGCTGTGAACACGATAAAGGAATCCGGCTTAGCACTTCCTTCTACATAGGCAATCACGTTTTGGGCTCTGTGGCGAGGGTTTACCTCTGCTTTGATGTTGTACCCTACTTGTTTGGCGTTCGCTGGCCACAGGCTTTCTTTTACCTCTAGTACTGGTGTTGCCTGTTGTTTCAGTGCCACAGTGCTCACTAAAGCTTTAGGCTGAAGTATGATGTGGAGTTTTGCCTGATGTAGCTTCTGTCTGTATGGCTGCGGAAGTTCGTTTAGTTTATTTAAATCCTGCTGACGGATAACCAGGGCTTTACTCTTAAACTTTTGAGAAAAGAAATTGTATGCTGCGGCCTGATCTGTGAAAATCAAGGTATCGAGAAAAAGCAATTCGGCTTTACCTGCGCCCGAGTTAGATGATGCTTGGGCTACAAAATGTTTTCCGGCTACTAACGCTTTCCCGTCTATCTGCAACTCTGGAGTCTCTACGATCCGGTTTACAGGAAAGCTGAAGTGCTGGAGGTAGGAATCTTCGAAAGATTTCAGACCCATTTCCTGAAACCTGTTGCGAAGATAATCGGCGGCTTTTTCATCTCCGCTTCTGATGTACCCACGACCGTGGAAGTACCTGGATGCAAGAGTGTCCACCGTTTGGCGAACACGTATCATGTCCTGAGCAAAAACGGCAGGAGAGCTCAACAGTAGAAGTAGCAGGAAATTAAGGAGTTGCTTCATCTCTTAAAGATAAGCAAGCACCGGATAATGTAAAAGAGACTACAGGGGATTTACCAGATGTAAATCCATTTGAAAGCCACGATACCAATTAAACAGCCTAATGTATTAGCTAGCACATCAATTATGTCACCCTGGCGACCATAGATAAAGAAGTGCTGCAGGAGTTCAATTAAGATACCAAACATCGTGCAGACGAAGAGGCTGGCACGGACCGCATAATGCCGCAGCTTAACGTACGTGAATTGCTTTGTGAGTCCTACGATCATCAGGAACGTAAGCACCATGAACAAAAAAGCGTGGGCAAAGGAGTCGAAGGAGAAAAGCTCCCAGATCGAGAGCGAGGGCATAGAAGAAGAGGGCAGCAGTGTTGTTAACATTATCACTGCTGCCCAAAGTATAGTAAATAGGTTATACCGTAATATCAAACCTACTTAGTCTCTTCTGAAAGTTACTGACCAATCAGCTCGCGGTAAGCATCTGCAGTAAGCAGATCATTTACCTGGCTGTTATCAGAGATAGACATTTTGATGATCCATCCGTCTCCGTAAGGATCAGAGTTTACAAGCTCAGGACTGCTCTCCAACTTATCGTTGAACTCAAGTACAGTTCCGCTCAATGGGCTGAACAGGTCAGAAACAGTTTTTACAGCTTCTACTGTGCCGAACACTTCTTCCTGGCTTACTTCTTTATCTACAGTGTCGATGTCAACGTAAACGATATCGCCAAGTTCGCCCTGTGCAAAATCAGTGATGCCTACAAAAGCTGTATCACCTTCGATGCGCACCCACTCGTGGTCTTTGGTGTACTTTAGGTTTTCAGGTAAGTTCATTTATTTCTCTGGTTAAGATTACTGTTCAAAAATACGGCCTTTTTTGCAATGCCAAAACTTTATTGCAAACTAACTCGCACTTGAACGCCACCTTCGGTCATGCTGTTGCGGAATGAGGTAGATATCTTCGGATCAGAAACTGTGCGTAGCACATAAAACTGTAGGTTTACACGCTGGCTCAATACATAATCAATAGTTGGGCGCAGCTGCAATTGGCGTGTACCATTCGTGATCTGGTTCTGGCTGCGCTCAATACCCTGATCATCTGTGGCTATGGCACGCTGTACCGTCTGGTTCTCACGGACTGAGAAGTCCAGGCGCATGGTTAACTCATTTTCCAGCACACGGCTCTGACCGGCTATCCTGAACGGAATACGGAAGTTGCTCGTGCTGTACCCGAAGCCTACTACATAGTCTTTCACGTTTGTTTCCGTTACCTGTGCGTTTGTCAGGTTCAGGGAAAGGTTCCGCTCTATCTTGTATTCAATACGGCCCGTGAAATTCGTTTTTGTACGGAAATTTACACCCAACAGCGGCGCCAATCTTTCTGCTACCGTTAACTGATTTACGATGTAGTATGGTACCAACTGCCCAAAGTTGTTTTTCTCTGTAGGGAAGCCGGCCGGCTGTTGATCATAAGCCAACGATGTGGTGAAACTGGTAATGTTATAGCTTGAGTTATAGGCATGCGTCAGGTTTACCTGGCTAAACCACTTCTGGAAGAATGGCAACTGCGACAAACCATTGTAGTCGATACGCCAGTTTGGAATAGGCAGGCGCTTGAACGGATTATCAGAGCTTGCCTTATAGCCATTAATATCACGGCCTTGGTAAGCGTACAGGAATGACTTCATAAGCACTTCCTGTGAATTTAAAGTATAACCAGAGTCTCCGGCAGCAACATTTGCATTAGAAAGCCTTTCACGAATTGCATAGCGGTTGCGGATAAAGTTATCAAATGCTTCTGAGGTGCCAGCGGTAGTAGACTCAAACAAGGTGCCCAGCGCTATGAAAGAAGTACTAAAGGAACCTGTACTGAATGGGTTCTGACGCTGATCCACCTGGCCCACTTCACCGAAATCATCAAACTCTTTGCGATAGAAGGTCTCCTCAATAATAGATTTAGTACGACGTGCATCCAGCTGTACATTAAAGCTACGGAAGGGTTCAAGGTTTGCACGCGCCGTAAACGTCTCTGTTAAAATTGAGCTTAGCGGCGTGTTCAGGTATTGGCTGCTGTCTGTATACCATCCGTTATCTCTCGCCTTCAGATACAGTTCATCCAGATCATACTGCCTGCCAAGTATGAACGGCAGACCAGGAGCCTCGAAACCATCATTGAAGCCAAACAGTTTGGTGCCTGGTAAGTAGCCAGGCAGTAATGTACCGCGATTCTCCAGATAGGTGAAGTTTACAGAACGCGTCATCATCAATATTTTGGCAAGTCCTCTGGCGAACTTCATTTCTGAAGCTGATTTCTTAGCAGTAGTATCATTGGGTGCCTGTGCTACAGGTGTACCAACAGGAACAGGCGAATTAACTGCTTTTAAGAATTTTACTTTATTGTACAGCTTTACCAGGTCAAATTTACCATTCACGCTGAATTCTGAATTGTTCTCTGCGGTGTTACCCAACTGAAAATCGGCCTCACGGTTAAGAGCCGTGGAACCGGCCGTCCATATGTAAGTAACGGCATAGCGTGTTTCGGCGCCCATCCAATCTACCAGCGGGAATTTCTCCAGAGGCAATTTGTAATTAAGAGCTACTAACTGATTAAAGTTGGTATTACGGCCAAATTCTTTCAGGTTATCCCAAATGATCTTGTTCTTGTAAGCCAGTGAATCAACTTCGTTGTTTATTCTGAAATCCGGCTCATCTACAACAGCCCTGTTTGTAGCAGTATAGTCTAACGAAAGGCTCTTACTTAAATCCCACTTCAGATCGTAAATCCGGTTAAAGTAAAAGTACTTCTGGAAAGTAGGGTCAATGCCTCTTGTGGTGATTAAACCAGTCTCAGGATCGCGGCGCTGCAGGAATGTTTCGTTATAACGACGGTCTAAGTCGGCACGGAAAGCAAAGCTGCTCGGCAGCGGTGTAAAGTTCAGGTCCTTGATCAGGCGCAGGTACGGAGATTTCAGGCTCTCACTTTGCGCAAAAGGAGCAATGTTTTTAGGCGTAGTGGCATAGGTATACGCAACAGCACCATTATAAGTCTTAGTGAAATCTCTATCTGTTTCAATGTTAGTAAACTCACGTTCAGCATAGGAATAAGAGAAGGAGAGGTTCTCTATGTCGTAAGGCCTCACTTTGTCATCAGGGTCTGTACGTTCTTTGCGAACGTTCAACAGGCTTATACTCTTCCGGGTCTCACGTGTGGTTACTTCCTGTTTATACTCTCTCTTCTCCTCATTCGAATCAAACCTTGATAAAGACTGTTCCAGCGGCACATCCTTATCCAGCGGGTCAAACTGAGGTTCACTTGTCATGGTGCCATACTGTACAGAAAGCGGCACCCTGATGCCCAACTTTTCAGGCAGGAATTTATCAGCAACCACATTAGCACTTACATCAAAAAGAGCTGTGTTTTCACGCGCCCGCTGCGCTATTTTCTGCTGAAGACCACCGAAACCTATCGTAGTGTAAGCACCGGTAGCTGTTATGTTGGCAAAGTCAGCTAACTTCGTATTTAACCTGGCATTGGTTGCCCAACCAGATTCGTTCCTGAAGTCAGTTACGCGTAGTTCATCTACCCACATGCAAAGCGAGTGTGGCTGGCCATTGTCACTTGGGTTACGAATACCAATCATTACACCCTGCACCTCACTAAAGTCAGGATTACCTACTACTCTTATAGTTTTACCGTTAACGTTTATCTCATAAGGTTTAAAGCGGCTGGAGTTAGGGTCAAGGTTTCTTCTTACTTTGGCATCTACAAAATCCTGTAGTGCAATATCAACCTGATTCCCAGCTGGCCAGATTTCCTCCGCTGTCTGGCTTCCCCGCTGAGTGATCTGCAGCGGCACCACATACTCGTAGTAGTTTTGAGTAAAGTCTGTTCCAATTCTTATGAAAGCCTGCATCTCTCCATCCCTTAAATTTTGGTTTGGACTTTGAGCATGTATAAACATCTTCAGGCGCTTATAGATAAGCATGTCCAGAGAGATGTTTTTGTAAACAGCCTTAGAGAAGGAGTCTTTCAGGTCCTCCACGCAGAGCTGTAAAGACTGTTCATTCTGGCGGCGATCGTTCGTAGAAGAGTAGTCGCGAAGGCGCTGTATGCCAGGGGGGACTTTGTAAGGAATTTCCCCCTCTACTGCCTGCCCGTTTTCTTCTATGTTTACTGTGGATATGGTAAAAGACTTCGCCTCTTCGGTACAGGTTAAGCAAGGGTTGCCATCGGTGAGCGGCTGTAGGTACTGGCGCCATTGGTTAGCGACAAACTGGAACTGCACGAATCGAAGTACTACCGGGTCAGCAAACTCTGTCAGGTACATTCGCATGAAGCGGATAGACTTAAAGCCGTTGATATTACCCACTGTGCCAGTAGGCTGGCGAATAGGTACTCTAAACTGATACCATGTTACATCACCGCTTTTTACGGCATCTACAATATAATTTTGCCCAACATTCAACTTTCCTGGCTCCAGGTCAATTTTATACTCGTAGTACTGCTCAACGTCATTTATAACGTTATCTCTATTCAGGTCTTCTTTATCCGGGAAGGCGTAATTTGAGAAGCGGCTGTTTTCAGGAGAATTATTCTCCATGCCATTGAAATTCTTATAGCGGGCAAGTATACCAGCGTTCTGATCATTATAAGCAGGGTCCAGGTGATGCAGGAAGTTATCTGCTGAAGGGTCATCGAGTACCGTCTGTGGTGGAGTACCAGGAATCTGGTTAAGGAATGAGTTCTGGAAAAAGGAACGTTCCGCATCATCACTTAAGCCATCCAAACCGATGTCCTGAAATCTTCGGGCTCCCGGTACACCTGAGAAAGCATCTGTCAAGAACTGCTGCGTAGTGATGCGACCCCAGATTGTCTCCTGTATATTTTGCAGATTGTCCCCCGATGTTGGCAAACCATTTTCAAAAGCATACAGGTTATCTTTTAGAATATCCTCTGAAACACTGCCCAGGTTTAGAACCAGCTCACCTCCTTCATTGCTGGTAACAGGATTTCCTTGATCGTCTTTTCTGCCATTTGGTCCTGTGATGAAAGGGTCCATCAGCCAGAACTCAATGTATTCGATATTAGCATTGTCAAAGTCCGTGTCAAAAGATATGTCACGGCTTATACCACCCCAGTTCTTTCGGGGGTCACCAGCCAGGCGGCCCTGTGGTGTCAGGTTTGGATTATAGTTATACTGGCCCCTGTCGCTAGGGTAGTAAGCAAGGTCAAAGGTGTACTCGAAGGTATTTGATACTTCTGGGTCACGGCCAGGAAACACTTCATTTCTTAGCACAGGACGGACATAATTGTTCTGTAGCTCTTGTTTGTTGATGTTCTTTGGTCGAATACCGTCAGCATCCCGGTAAAAAATCTGATCAATGGTGTACCATGCTAATTTTGCCCGGTTATAAGAGTAAGCTAAACCTGCTCCTGGCACTAATGGGGCAGGAGTAGCAGCTAAGCGCCAACTGGCATTGTTAAAGCCTCCGAGGCTGTAAGGTGTTTCGGCACCTTCAAAGTCATCAATATAAGAGGCTCCATCCTCGTTAACAGAAGACTTGGTCCTGGCCGGAACTAGTTGGGCAAATTCCCCGCTAAAGGATACAAGAGAAGGTACCTTAGTCTGGATAAGTGGAATCGCATCTGTAAGTTTTGTTAAGAAACGCGACTCTTTCTGCATGTTTAAGTCAAAGCCGTAGATCGTGTTATTTGTTGGTTCATCTCCAATACTTACACGATTTATATAAGGCTGCTCGCTCAGGTGCAGCACTGTGGCTCCCAAGTTTAGGTCTTCGCTCAACCTGTAGTCGAAGCGGGCCCCCAGCATAGAGCGTGGCTGAATGTTTAGCAGTTCTGCTTTTTCATAGGTCACGCGCAGGTCACTGGCAGAGCTGATGTAACTTGGGTTTAGGATTTTGATTCGTCCTAAATCATAAAATACCTGGTAGTCGGTTCCTTCCACCAGTCTTGTGCCACCGGAGTATACTGCTACAGAACCTTCAGCAATACGGAAACCCGGAAGTATAATTTCGTCTGTGGCTGTAGACTGAAAGCGACCTTTCAGGAAGAACTTTGCCTTTACGTTATTCTGCTGTGCATCCGTTTGTGTCTGGTCATACAGCTCCTGGAATACATATCGTTCAATCAATTCAGGCCTTCCCTCCAGCTTCTGAGCAAGGTAATCTCCAAAAGGCTCTACCTGCGGAAAGAAAATGCGTCCTGTTTCCGGATCTACAGTGATGCCCGGTAAAAAGTCGAAGTTACCGTCGCTTGGTTTGTCGTTATTCGAATTGACGTTATCCAGGTTAAGTACCTCTATCAACGGAATGTTCTGAATCGGACTTGGCTCCTTTAAGCTGGTGATGTCAACACCCGTTTCATCATCTTTGTAAATTACCTGTAGTTGGAAGTTCTCCCGGTTAAGCTGCGTAGCATCTAGGCTGTACACGTTCTTCATCATCAGATCCCAGGTAGGATATTCAAGAGAAGGGTTTGTGGCACGCAATAACTTCATGTGGATCACCTTCTGATCATCCAGGTTCTGGTAATCTTCTATTAACTCACCCACCTGGTAAGTTTTGCCATTGTAGGTATACTCAAAAGCAACACCCAGCACCTGGTCAGGCAGAAGGGCAGTGTTCAGGGAAATGTATCCTAACTGTGGGTTAAATTTATACTCACGTGGATCTAGCTTTCGTGCGCGTACATGTTCAAAGTCTATTCCTTTTTGTAATCCACGGCTTCTCAGGTACTCATCTACTCTTGTATTATCGCGTGCAGTCGAATTTGTAAGGATGCTGTAGAGTGAGTTAGCTTCATTATCGGCTGGAGCTGAGCCAGGGCGACCATTGTCGAATTGCTCACGGTACGGGTCAGGCTCACCTATGTCCATGTAAGCCACCATGTTCCGTAGATTTTCTGTAGAGCGGTTGTTATTCGTTACATACAGCTCCAAACGACGAATAACAATACCGGAGTTGACCAACGGCAGCTTGGCCAGTGCCTGGTTATAGCGACTTCTGAAGAACTGAGACAGGTAAAAATGCCGGTCTTTGTCATATTCATCTATCCTAACCAGAAACGGCTTGTTTTGCGCCCCGTTTTGTATAATCACTTCATCGTTCCGGCCACGTACATTAGAGGCAATGGTTGTAACTCCTAACCGGCCAAATTGTAGCTGCGTTTTTATACCAAATAGGTTCTGAGCACCCGTTATAAGGGAGTTATTGAGGGGTAGACTTACATTACCGGCCTCAATCTTACGAATTATTTCTTCTTCATAACCCGTATAGTCCAGCTTCATGTTATTTTCAAAGTCGAAGTTGGCGTTGTTGTCCCAGTTAAAATTGATGCGCATTTTCTCTCCAATCTTACCTACCAGGTTCAGAGAGATATTCTGATCAAAATCAAAGTCACCGGTACGTTGCTGACGGAGCGGAATAGTTGGATTTTGGTTACGATTAAAGCGTGCGCCAAATTTCAGCGAGACATTACCATTGGGCTGTATGTCTACATAATTTCCTCCGAAGATACGGTCAAATACCGGACTGATATAGATTTTAGGAATTAGTCGGTTGCTGCTTACCACGCTTTCACCGTCCAGACCTGCAGACTTTGCTCTCCAATAATTACGGATTGCTTCGCGTTGCTGCCATTCCGAGTACTGCTGCATCGTCATGGAGGAGGGAGGGCGATAGTTAATGTCGCCGATGGTCTCCGTAATATTATACTGCTTAAGGCTGTCATCCAGCTCCACGTTCAGCTGTAAATTGCTAGGCTGGCCCAGCAGAAGAGGGGAACTGGAAGATCGGGTGCTGAAAGGATTGCCGCGTCGGTCGCTTGGTACAAAAGTTGGCTTACGGCTAGGTATATAAGTAGTGTCTTTTTTTACTGTATCTTGTCTGGATAGTAGATTTTGTAGAATAGTATAGCTAAATCTACTCCGCGAACGCAACTCCTCAGCTTGGGTCCACCAAGCCAGCAAAGAGATAGCTGCAACCGCTGCCAGGAGCAGGGTGTTTTTTTTACTTTTCCAGATCAAATTGGGTATATCTCTTAAGACGATTTCAACGCGAACTTTATCAATTCTTCCACACTCAGGTTACCCCCCTCTCTCTTGATGATACTATCCAACGTTTTCTCGGCTACGTTTTTAGCGAAACCTAATGTAACTAAAGCTGATAACGCTTCGGCTCTGTTAGTATTGTGTGAAGCAGCAGGTACAATGCTATCGGACAGCATCGCCTCCTTCTTTATCTTATCTTTTAGCTCCAGAATGATGCGTTGGGCTGTTTTTGCTCCAATGCCTTTCACATTCTGAATTGTGCGCACATCCTCCCTTAAAATCGCTTGCTGTATCTCCTCCACTGACAGGGATGACAGGATCATGAGCCCCGTATTGGGGCCCACTCCTGAAATAGAAATTAGATGGAGAAATGCTTCCTTCTCTGCAGCGGTGGTAAAACCATACAGGGTATGCGCATCTTCCTTTATACTTAAAAATGTGTGCAGTTTACATCGCTCGCCAGCAGGCAGCGATGAATACGTGCTAAGGGAGATCCTTATCTGATAACCTACACCATTAACGTCTATAATGACATAAGTAGGATCCTTATGCGCTAACTTGCCATCTATATAGGCTATCATTTATATATGCTGATTATTATAATTCTGTGCATCTACGACGGCAATAGCCACCATGTTTATTATATCCCTTATAGAGCTGCCTAGCTGCAGAATGTGCACCGGTTTACGCATCCCCATAAGGATAGGACCAATTGCTTCTGCACCACCTAATTCCTGCAGTACTTTGTAGGCAACGTTGCCTGAGGTCAGCGTTGGGAAAATAAGTGTGTTTGCTCCTTTCTCAGCCAATTCACTAAATGGATAATGCTCCCGGAGCAACTGACGGTTAAGGGCTGTATTAGCCTGCATCTCACCATCCAACAATAAGTTAGGGTACTTGGCTTTTGCTTTTCTAACAGCCTCTGCCGCTTTGTTAGGTATATCACCTTGTACAGAGCCAAAATTTGAATACGACAACATAGCAACACGTGGCTCCATATCAAAAAAGCGTACAGCACGTGCTGTAAGACCAATTATGTCAACCAACTCATCCGCGGTTGGGTTCACATTCACGGTGGTGTCCGCAAAGAAATATGGCTCTTTTTTATTCAGGATGATGTACATTCCTGCCACTTTGTTGATGCCCTCTTCAACACCAACTACCTGTAAAGCGGGAGCAATGGTTTTGGAGTAGTCACGGGTTAAGCCAGAGATCAGGGCATCTGCCTCGCCAGTGTTCAACATCATGCTTCCGAAGTAATTTCGGTCCCGCATTAGACGGCGGGCATCAAAAAGGGTGAGGCCTTTACGCTGACGCTTGATGTAAAGCATTTGCGCATACTCCTCGCGTTTGGCGTCCTCCTCGAACGGGTCGATGATCGTTACGCCATCCAGGTTCAGGTTATTCTCCAGGATAATTTCCTGGATACGCTTGCGATTACCCAAAAGAATTGGGTTTGCTATGCGTTGGTCATTTACTGTTTGGGCAGCTTTTAATATCTTATAGTTGTCTGCTTCTGCAAACACAACTGTTTTAGGATTCTTCTTCGCCTGGCTCGTAATACGATTCATCAGCTTTTGGTCTGCGCCAATACGCTCCTGCAGCTCCTGCTCATAAAGTTCCCAATTGGTAATAGGAAGACGAGCCACTCCGCTATCCATGGCTGCCTTTGCCACGGCCGGCGATACCGTTGTGATCAGGCGAGGGTCCAGCGGCTTCGGGATCAGGTAGAAACGGCCGAAGGAGATCGTATTGTCGCCATAAGCTTTGTGAACCATATCAGGAACCGTCTCCTTTGCAAGTTCGGCTAGTGCGCGTACGGCAGCTAGCTTCATCTCTTCGTTAATTTCTGTTGATCTGACATCCAGAGCCCCTCTGAAAATGTAGGGGAAACCAAGCACATTGTTTACCTGGTTAGGATGGTCTGAGCGGCCAGTTGCCATAATCAGGTCCTCACGTATAGCCATGGCTGTTTCGTAGGCAATTTCCGGATCCGGGTTTGCCAGTGCGAAGATGATAGGGTCTGGTGCCATGAGCTTCACGTACTCCGGGTTGAGCACGTTGCCTGCAGACAAGCCTACAAAAACATCTGCATCACGCATGGCGTCTTCAAGCGTATTAATCTTGCGCATGGTAACGAACTGCGCCTTGTAAATATCCAGGTCATTTCTTTCCGGACGGATTATACCTTCCTTATCGAACATGACGATGTTATCCATTTTCACACCAAGGGCCACATAAAGTTTAGCGCAGGCAATGGCAGCAGCACCAGCGCCATTCATCACCATTTTGATCTCGCCTATCTTTTTGTTAGCTAACTCCAGTGCATTTAGCAGGGCTGCGGCAGAAATAATAGCTGTACCATGCTGATCATCGTGCATCAGGGGAATGTTCATCTGCTCCTTTAAAGCATTCTCGATCTTGAAGCTTTCAGGTGCCTTAATGTCTTCCAGATTGATGCCCCCGAAAGTTGGTTCCAGTGACTTTACAATTCGAATGAATTCTTCCGGATCAGTACAATCGATTTCAATATCAAAAACGTCTATTCCTGCAAATTTTTTGAACAGTACACCTTTACCCTCCATCACAGGCTTAGAGGCATCAGGTCCTATGTTTCCTAAACCGAGTACCGCAGTACCGTTAGAGATCACCCCAACCAAATTTCCTTTGGCTGTATACTTATATACATTATTCTTGTCTGCATATATTTCCTTACAGGGCTCCGCAACTCCCGGAGAATAAGCCAATGCAAGGTCATGTTGTGTGCTCACCATTTTTGTTGGCACTACCTCGATCTTGCCGGGCTGGCCCTGCATGTGGTAATTTAAGGCGTCCTCTCTGTTTACTTTAATCATTGTATGCGTTGTTGTTTGTCTTGTGTGTACACAATTTGGGCGATGCTTTTAGCGGTTTCTAACTATATATATCTAGCTAAATACCAATTTCATAAGAAATAAGCGTTAATCCAAAACTGAACCTCCAAAGATAAGTGCTATCAAGCTATTGTAAAGCAGAAAATGCAATTTTTTAGCTTTGGCTTTTAAACAAAGCAGCAAAAGTAGCGCGTGTAAAAAAGGAGAAGGACATCCCCAATGAGGAATGCCCTTCTCCTTTTAGCATTAAGCCTGATTCTTAGCTTAGAATCAGCTTCTGGCCAGGTTTGATATTATTTGTCTTTAACCTGTTCAGTTTCTTTATCTGCTCTACACTAATACCATTGTACCGTTGGGAGATATTCCAAAGGGTGTCTCCTGGCTGCACATGGTAAATTAACTGATCTTGCTGTACTTTCTTTTCAGGGGCTGCTTTTGCAGTTGTCGTCTTTGTTGTGGCTGATTCAGGCTGCTCCTTGTTGGATGCCAGCAAAACTACTGGAGCACTTGCTGGTTGATGTACCGTTAGCTGCTGACCATAATTAATGGCGCTGCCTCTTAGGTTGTTCCAGTCTTTAAGCTGCTCAATTGTTACATTGTGGCGGTTCGCTATTGCAGTCAGATTATCTCCACGCTTTACTGTATAAACGACTTTTTCTGACGCTACGGCAGCGTTATCAGTATTTTTGATTTCGGGCTCTTTCTCTGTTTTGGAAGAAGCAAGCAGCACCGGACTTTTAGCTGGTTCTTCTACAGGGGCTTCATATGGAGCTGCAGCCAAAAGTATACAATCCTTATCCGAGACTGATGCTAATAGCTGCGCGCGCTCTGCAGGTATCCGTAGCTTATAATTGCGCATGTGCTCCGGGATCTCTCTTTTTTTGAGCTCTGGGTTCAGCGCCATCAACTGATCCGGAGAAATATGAAGTTCTTCGGCAAGCTTTTCAAGGTTTAATGCTTGCTTTACCTCCAGGTGTGCTATCTGGGGTTCGTAAAGAATTGAATCGGAGAAGATGTTGTGCTCCGAGGCGTAATGCATCATGTAAATGACAGCCGTCATGTTCGGAACATAACTACGTGTTTCGCGTGGGAGGTAAGGGAAGATTTCCCAGAAGGTCTTTTTGCCACCACCTGCTTTACGAATCGCCTTGTTTACATTACCAGGGCCACAATTATAGGCTGCCATAGCTAATTCCCAGTCCCCGTACGTGTTATATAGCCTGCGAAGGAAGCGAAGAGCCGCATCCGTTGACTTTTCAGGATCCATGCGCTCATCAACATACTTGTTTTGATCCAAGCCATACTCTCTGCCTGTGGAACTGATAAACTGCCAAAGACCTACAGCGGCGGCATGTGACTTAGCTGTAGGTTTAAGACCAGACTCTACAATAGCGAGGTACTTAAGCTCCTGCGGCATGTTGTACTTTTGCAGGTATCGTTCGAATAGCGGGAAATACACATTATGCCTAGTGAGCATCATGCGGCTATACTTCCTGTTTCGAATTGTGAAGTAGTCAATGTGACTTCTGACAAAGTTGTTAAACTCCAATGGGATTTCAGACTCAATACAGCTCAACCTGTCTTGTATAACATCATTTGGCTCGTTTGGAATGTACTCAACCAATAAAGCCAACTCCTCCGGAGATAGAGTTATGGTGTCAGTTTTTGATTTGAGAGTATCTGTGGCAGAAGGGTACTCATTGAAACGGCTATAGTTGGTAGCCTGGGCAGATAAAGCCCAAAAACTGCCAGCTATAGCCGCCAACACTGTAAAAAGTCTGATGTAAGTCATGTAGCTCTATGCTTCAACGGTTATCTTATCCAAGATATAATTCGAGAAAGCTAGTAAAGCCGGCTCCTCGAATGAGCGGGTCATAAGTTGTAACCCGATGGAAAGGCCGTTGGTATCTCGACCAACCGGAATGGAAATGGCCGGAACACCCGCTAGCGAGGCCTGAACTGTAAAGATATCGGCCAAATACATAGCCAATGGATTCGCTGTATTCTCTCCTATTTTAAATGCTGTTGTAGGAGCAGTAGGCAATATAAGAAAATCATATGCCTGAAGCAACTCATCCGTTTTCTCTTTGATCAGTCGTCTCACTTTCTGAGCTTTGGTGTAGTAAGCGTCATAATAATCGGCGCTTAAAACAAAGGTGCCAAGCATGATACGACGCTGCACTTCCTGGCCAAAGCCCTCGGCCCTTGTCTTCTTATATAACGAAGTAAGATCTGTAGCATTGTCTGAGCGGTAACCATACTTAACCCCATCATAACGACCAAGATTAGAACTCGCCTCTGCCGTTGTAAGGATATAATAGGTTGGTACCATGTAGTCCAGGTATGGGAATTCTACAGCCTCTACCTGATGGCCCGCTTCTTTTAGCATGTCCTTTACGCCAAGTATGGCGTTTTTTACTTCTGCATCCAAGCCTTCGCTTTCAAAGCAGTCGCGGATATAGCCTATTTTGTATTTTTTTTCTGTTTGCAGCAACTCACTGTAAGCAGGCACTTCGCGCTGGCTTACGGTGCTGTCATACTCATCTTTGCCAGCCATCACTTCCAACAACAAAGCAGCATCCGCAACATTCTTTGTCATGATGCCGATTTGGTCGAAGGAAGATGCATAGGCGATAAGGCCGTAGCGGGATATGCGGGAATATGTGGGTTTTAAACCTACTATTCCACAGAAGGACGCTGGCTGACGTACAGAGCCTCCGGTGTCTGAACCTATAGAAGCTAAACACATGTCAGCTTGTACGGCCACTGCTGAGCCGCCGGAAGAACCCCCAGGCACACGGCTATGATCGTCGGCGTTAAGCACGGGACCAAATGAGGAGTTCTCGTTAGAAGCACCCATGGCAAATTCATCGCAGTTCTGGCGGCCTATAATAATGGCGTCTTCAGCTATTAAGCGCTGCACAGCCGTAGCTGTGTAAAGTGACTTGAAGCTGTTCAGAATCTGGCTGGATGCCTGCAGGCTGTGACCTTCAAAGGCAAGTACATCCTTAATACCTATAACCATGCCGGCTAATTTTCCGGCAGTGCCATTAGCAAGCTTATGGTCCACAATGTCCGCCTGAGTGTAAGCCTCCTGCTCAAACACCTCAAGAAAAGCATTTAAATCAGCTTTTTCCTTTATGTTATGGAGGTAATGCTCTACCAACTGACGGCAGGTAAGCTGCCCCTCAGTAACTGCGGTACGGATGTCGTTTAGCGAATTATACTGTTTCAATCTATTTTGACCTCTTATCGTCTTCGATAGAACGTTCTAGTTCATTTTTGATTTCACTTGTCGCATCCTTAAATTCCCTTAACCCACGTCCAAAAGAGCGTGCAACGCCAGGAATACGGTCAGCGCCAAACAATAATAAGACTGCTGTTAAAATAACAAGCATTTCTCCGCCTCCCAGATCTCCCAGGAAGAGGAAAACTGTACCTGAGTACATAACCTTATAAAACGCTTATGGGAAAGAACTATTTTGTGTGGCTATCGTCTTTTACAGAAGACTCTATCTCGTTCTTTACTTCTTTAGTGGCGTCTTTAAACTCACGGATACCGCGGCCTAACCCCTTAGCAAGCTCAGGAATACGCTTAGCTCCGAAAAGCAGGAGGATCGCTAATAGAATCAAGAGAACTTCTGTGCCTCCAAGGCCTCCGATAAACAAGAAAATGTTAGTAAAAACCATGTTCTTAAATTTTAAATGTATGCTACAAAATTAGAGTTTATATTTTAATTAAACCCACAACAGCTCAGATAAGTTTATTATGTGTGCAATGTCGCCTAACTAGTTACGGTGTGGCTGTAACTCCAGATTTACCCAAGTAGTTCATCGAGTTAACTTAGTATGGTTGCTACTGATGAATAAGTAGCCAAAACCCAAAGCGTTTTCTTACAGGATTGGCAAAAATATCAGGCGCGAATTTCAAAATGGGATTATTGCACAAAAAGGACTCCAATTTTGGGAAATAAAAGCGGCTTTAAAACATTAAATTATTTGACAGACAGGTAATTATGTGTTTTCGCTGTTTTTGGCACCAAACTTGACTTAGTACTATAAAGCGAATAGCAGCAAAAGATATAGTCTCCTTGTTGATTTGGCTTTAAACATAGCGGATTCGCCGCTGTTTTTCAAATAATGTAGCAACCTTGTTGTGTAAATCAGTCTCTTATGAAAAAAGTAGATGCTGTAGCAACAAAATTTATTAAATAGCAGTATAGCTATACAATAATTGACCAGAATGTACTTGTGCAAAAAACATTTGTACATCTAAAAAAAGGTTGTAAATTAGGATAAGAATATATTGGTAGTGCTCTTAAATGAGCAATTACTTTAATAAAAATATTAAGTTTGTTTTCATAGCTTGGAAAGGCACCCTGCACTGTAGGGTGTTTTTTTGTTTTATAGCTGTTTTGAACAGGAAAACACAAAAAAGGCTGCCATTGCAATATGGCAGCCTTTTTTGTGTTAAGAGGACGGTGTGAAAACTATTTTCTTATCAACCAGGTTTCCGGATTCATATTATCGCTGTTTTTCCAAATTTGGAACTGCAGCTCAGTAGTGCCATCTGTATCGGTATATACTGTACCTATTACGTCTTTTACTTTAACAGTTTGTCCTGTCGTTACATTTACAGATTTTAATTTGGCATACACTGTAAAGTACTCTCCGTGCTGCACCATTACAATGTTGTTCATGCCAGGTACACTGGCTACTGTTAGCACTTTCCCTTCAAATATGGCTCGAGCTGGCGCTCCCGAAGAGGTTTGGATGTCAATACCCCGGTTTTCTACGACCACGCCTTTTAACACAGGATGGTTGTGTCGGCCAAACCGCTGGGAAATAAAACCGCGCTCAACCGGCCATGCAAAGCGACCCTTGTTACCAGCAAAAGAAGAAGATATTAGTGCAGCTTCTGGTGTAAGAGTCATTTTGTTTGAGCTGCCACTCGATTTTTTTCCTGCTTCCCTGGCTGCTCTTGCTGCACGAGCAATTTCTTCACGTACAATATCTGCAATAAGTTTGTCCAGCTTTCTCACAGCCTGCTGACGCTGTGCCACTTCCTGCTTTAGGTCAGTCTCCTGCTTGCTAAGGCGCGAGATAACACTATCCTGCTGTACTTTTAGACTTTGCAAATTCTTGCTTTCAGCTAACTGTTTATTTAAAAGGTTTTGCTTCTGCTGTTTCTTAGACTCAAGAGCAGTAAGAGTATTGGTAAGTACAGCCTGAACTTTATTAATCTGTTCTACCTGTTGCTTTCTGGCTTCCGAATATTGTTGCAGGTAACGCAGGCGCATCACAAGTTGATTAAAGGAGTCGGACGCGAAAAGGAACATTAGCTTGTTGTAGCTATTTGCTGTTTTAGATGCCGCATAGACCATAGTGGCATATTCTGCTTTTAGCTTCTCGAGGTCGTTTTGCAGTGCCCCGACGATGCCCTCAGTTTCCTGTACATCCGATTCTATATAATTTATTTCGCGGGAGATGTTATTGATGACCCCTTTCTGAACATCGATCTTTTCCTTTATTGCCGTAAGTTCACCAATAGAAGCTTCTTTCTTCTTTCGGGTTTGCTGCAAAATCTGGTTTGCCTGCTTAATACGGTTAAGGTTTTCCTTTTTCTCTTTCTCCAGTTGTGCCTTTGACTTTTTTTTCTGGGCCTGAGAGGCCAGAGGCAAGGACAACAGGAGTAAGAAAAAGGCGAATCTGTAAAGGGCCTTCATCAAACTATCGGTTGGTCTACACTTAGTTTACAAATATGCTAAAACTATAAATGAAGAACCAATAGGCTCCCGATTTAATTAAAAGTTAGGCGCTTGTAATCGCTGGGGACTGCAAAGGGAAAGTCAAGAACCTGATCGGAGATAGCAACACGGGAATGTTTCAAGGTGAAGTCAGTTATCTCGCCCTGTTGCAGGACCTGGGCCGCTAAAGCATGAGCAAAAGGCACTGCACCTATTTGATCAAAACTATTATACTTCACAGTGATGGTGTTGCTGGTGTTTTTATCCTGAACATTTAGCTGCTGGAGTTTGCTGTTTTGCAGGCCGATAAAATAGTCAAACAAAAGGTTCTCCCGTGCTTGTTGTATATGTTGCAGGTTTCCTTCATCCATCACTTTCTCAGAGCCCTGGGATTGGTAGTTGCCTAAAAGTATAGCCTGTAACACCTCAAAGTCCAGATCCACATTAAGCTTATTCCGAAGGAAACGATAATCAGTGGCTATATACTCTTTTTGGAGGCGGTTCATCATGAATACTGAATCCTGTGTCAGCATCATCCGGGCAGCTTCAATTCCCAAGCCTGGCTGAACAGATACCCATATCACACTGTCTTTTTTTATGCGAAGAGAGACCCCGGATGACAGGTTATCATTCTTATCGTTAAAGGTGATCTGGCCTTTAGAACTGAGGTAGCTAAAATCTAGATTGTTTACAGTAACACGACCTACTGTCGCAGTGGCCTCAGACGCTGTAGTGGGAATAGTTTCTTTTTTACAACCTGCCAATAGGAATAGTGTGCATAGGCAGAGCAAAAGATGTTTACTCATAAAGCTTTTTATCTTTTATTTTCCTGTCAATAAAGGCAGAAGCTTCGCCTTTTAATTTAGCTTTTTGCCATTGGCTGACAGCCTCATCTTTTTTGCCCAGCTTAAATAGTACATCTCCGTAATGCTCTACAATGGTAGCATCATCTGAAATGGCAACTGCTTGCTCCAGGTACTTACGAGCTTCAGTATATTCACCCATTTTGTAAAGCACCCACGCATAAGTGTCTAAATAGGTCGGGTTGTTTGGATGCCGCTTTACAAGACGCTCTGCCATTTCTCTGGCTTTCTGCATTTTTTCATTGCGAAGCGACAGAAAATAGCTGTAGTTATTTAAAACATGCTCATTATCTGCATCAACAGCAAGTACAGCCTCATAGGCTTCATCAGACTTAGCATATTCTTTCAAGGAATTATAGCTGTCTCCGAGCTGCAAGTTAAACTGTGTTACTAATTCCGGTTCGCCTGCTGATAAGCGTTTGCCATGCTCCAATGCCTTTGTTGCCTTGTCAAAATTTTTCTCAATCATATGCCCGGTTCCATTGTAGAACCAGAAGATGGCCTGGTTAGGGAACAACTCAAGGGCTTGTTCTGAATGTACTACCATGGAGTCGGCCTGAGATAACTCTGCGTCTAACAACACAATCTGCTGCCAGATCTTAAAGTGGGAGTCATCGAGCTTTACTGCTTTCAGGTAATTATTACGCGCCTTTTCCTTCTTTCCTACTATAGTTTGCAGGTCTCCGGCCACTGCATATGCCTTTGCTTCCTCTGGGTGCGTCTTGATCGTAAGGTCTACCAAGTCAAGCGATACGCCTTCAATGTCAGGGTTGGGTAGCTGCCGGATAAAGTCTACCAGTATCCGTACTTTGGTATCAATGTCTAGTTCTGAGCTGCCAAAAGCGAGTTTCACCTGCTTCTCAGCTTCTTTTGAATTTCCTTTTTGGCGGTTCAGATCCGAAAGCATCAGGTGTGCAAAAGGGTTGCCCGGTTCAATGCGAAGAGCCTTTTCGATGGTGGTAATAGCCAGATCAGGCTTTTTGGTAGCATTATAAAGTTCTGCTTGAGCCAAGAAATAGCGCACCTCTGCCGGGTTTGCAGCCATTAACTTCTCACCTTCCTGTATTGCCTTGTCCATGTTTTTCTGTCGCAGGTAAATCTGCTGACGGCTCACGGATAGCTGCTCCAACTCACCGAACTGCTTCTCAATTCGTTCATACGTCTTCAACGCATCATCGTAGCGGGATTGGGAAAGATACAGGTCAGCCAGGTTAAATAAGTATTCTTCAGATCCAGGCACATTGCGCAATAGGTCGTTGTAAGCCTGGGCTGCGGCATCATACTGTTTTTGCTCTGTATTGAGCTGCGCTAGCAGGAGGTAGTAATAAGCGTTTTTAGTATCAAGTGTAACGGCTGCCTGTGCAAAAGGCATCGCTGACTTCGGCTCCTTTAACTGAAGGTAAGTTTCACCGAGTTTATAGTTAAGACCAGCATTATTAGGAGTAAGTGTGTAGGCTTTTTGGAAAAGCTGGAGGGCTTGTTGATAGTCCTCCAGCATAAAGTATTTCATCCCATCCAGAAATAACGCCTCACTTATCTGCAGTTCCTGCTCCGTAGGTTGCGGTCCTTGCTGTACAGCAGCAGGAGTTGCCCCTTTTTGAGCTCTGGCTTTTTTCTTAGCAGATTGAGCGTCGGCTTCTCCAACCATAAGCAAAGCCATACAGCTTGTGGCAAGGAGAATATTTCTGAAATTAATCATGTTACTAGTCTATAAGCGTGTTGTAGTCGCCTAGGCTGAGATCAGACGGGCGTCCCTCATACACAACAAAATTGCCTAGCATAGAGTTTGCAATGTTGCCGTTTTTAAGGTTGGTGTTCCTCTGAATAATGGAATTGCTCACCACCGAGTCTGATACATTGGTGCTATCTCCTATAGAAACGTGCGGGCCAATTACAGAATTTGTTATCTGAGCATTTTCACCGATATACACCGGAGGGATAATCACCGTGTTCTCAAGCTTAGCTGAAGAGGCTACCAAGCCTTCCTCATCCTTTATATACTCTAAATAGCGTTGATTAGTATAAACTGTTGCATTTTTATTTCCGCAGTCGAGCCATTCAGAGATTACGGCAGGGATAAATTTGGTGCCTTTGTTCTTCATGTTCTCCAGCGCATTGGTCAGCTGGTACTCTCCTTTGTCTTTGATATCATTATCCAAAAGGTATTGCAGCTCGTTCTGCAGGTATTCTCCATCCCTGAAATAGTAGATGCCGATAATTGCCAGGTCAGATACGAACTCCTGTGGCTTCTCTATAAAATCTGTGATCTCATTTTTGTCGTTTAGCTTGATAACGCCAAACGGGCGGGGATCTTCTACGCGCTGTACCCAGACGGTGCCATCAGCGTTAGTGTCCAGCTGAAAATCAGCTTTGAAAAGCGTATCGGCGAAAGCTACTACTACTTTACCTTTCAGGGCGTCTTTTGCACAGAGTATAGCGTGTGCAGTTCCCAAAGCTTCTTCCTGATAATGGATGCTGCCTTTGGCCCCAACCTTTTCAGCAATGCTAACAAGATCCTTTTCAACTTCTTCCCCGAAGTGGCCAATTATAAATGCTACTTCTTCGATTGGCTCCTGGCACACTTTGGCAATGTCCTCCACCAGGCGCTGTACAATAGGTTTTCCTGCGATGGGAATAAGTGGTTTAGGAACAGTTAAAGTGTGCGGGCGCATACGCTTACCCATACCTGCCATCGGTACTATTATTCTCATAGTTCTTTAAGATTTTAAATTATAGTATGGCCACAATATCTGTTGCGGCTTTATTTTGTTATTTAGTGCCTGTGCTGCCGTAGCCTCCTGTGCCACGCTCAGTGTCTGTTAATGTTTGCGCTTCAGACCATTCTACACGCTCATACCTGGCTACTACCATCTGGGCTATACGCTCGCCATCCTCAATCACAAAATCCTGATCAGAGAGATTTACTAGCAATACTTTTATTTCTCCGCGATAATCAGCATCGATGGTGCCCGGGCTATTTACAATGGAGATTCCATGCTTGTATGCTAAACCGCTTCTCGGGCGAATCTGCGCTTCATGTCTTTCAGGGAGTTCTATAAACAAACCTGTTGGTAACAAGGCACGCTGTAATGGTTTTAGCGTAACTGGTGCCTCAAGGTTCGCTCTAAGATCCATGCCGGCAGAGTGAATAGTCTGATAAGATGGAAGCGCGTGCTTGGATTGGTTAATGACGTTAACCATGATGTTCCTGTTGTTCATCTTCTAAATTAAAGATTAAAATTTAAGAAAGCGTGGGCGCTCACGTAGCCAAACCACTACCGGAAAAGCAGCGCATACTGCCAGATGAAACGCGTGACGCAGCCAGAAGTTATCAATTTCTATGGCCAAAGCCAACCACACCAGCACAATTGCCAGTATAATGTAGCCTGCAATGGATTTCACCGGGTAGGGGATAGGGTAGTGGCGGTTGCCTAGCATATAACTTGCGAGAGCCATGCTGAAATAGCAGACAAAAGTAGCAATAGCCGACCCCATGTAACCAAGTACCGGTATCAGTAATAAGTTAAAAATTATTGTGATAGCTGCCCCTCCAAAGCTGATGTAGGTGCCAAAGTGCGTTTTGTCTGTGAGTTTGAACCACACCGACAAGTTGTAATACACGCCCAAAAATAGGTTTGCCAGTAATAAGACGGGTACTACCATAATGCCCGTGCGGTACGATTCGCTTCTCAGTAACAAGGCAAAATCTTCCAGGTTCGCGGAGATGAACAGGAAGATAAAGGCGCAGGCTATCACGAACCACTTCATGATAAGTGCAAAGGTGCCTGGAGAGTCTTTCTCCTCTGCCTGAGAAAAGAAAAAAGGTTCTGCTGCATAGCGAAATGCCTGAATCGCCAGTGTCATGAAAATAGACAGCTTATAGCAAGCACTGTAAATACCAACAGCAGCCATATTGCTCATGTTGGGATAAAAGCTTTCCGGTAGCCACTCTTCAAGCAGAATTCTGTCTATCACTTCGTTTACCATGCCTGCCAGTCCCATAAACAGCAGGGGATAGGCATATACGAGCATGGGCTTCAGTAACTCTTTGTTTAGCTCAAACCTAAAAGCAGAGAACTCCTTCCAGAGCATAGGCACCAGCATGGCGTTAGCAATCAGGTTAATCAGGAAAATATACCCTATGCCAAAGTCAGGATTGTAGATATTAAGTATCAGTGGCCTTAGGTTCTGTAAATATTCTCCCTGGTAAATATCATGGCAAAGTACAAGGAAGAACATGTTTGCTCCGACTGTGAGCAAAATGTTTATTAATTTAACTGACGCAAATTTTATAGCTTTATTCTGAAGCCGGAGCCAGGCAAAGGGAATGGAAACTATGGCATCTATGGCAAGTATGATTGCCAGCCACACAATATATTTCTGCTGGTCCGGATAGCCTATATATTCAGCAATAGACCCGGAAGCTGCTATTAATATGCCTGAAAAAAGAAAACTGCTGCAAAGAATAATGCTTAGTACCTGCCGGTAAAGCTTCTGCCGATCTGCTCCCGGCTTATTGGCAAACCGGAAAAAGGCTGTTTCCATCCCGTAAGTGTACAGGATGTTAAAGAAAGCGACAAAAGCATAAAGGTAAGAAACCACCCCGTACTCCTCTGGGAGGAATACGGCGGTGTATATAGGTACAAGCAGGTAGTTAAGGGCTCTGCCAACAATGCTGCTTAAACCATAGGCAGCAGTCTGCCCGACCAATTTCTTGGCTATACTCATATATTTTGAGGGTCGGGTGGAGAGAAAATTAAATGCCTTTGAAGACAGGCTTCCGCTTCTCAAGGAATGCGTTTGTGCCCTCTACAAAATCTTCGGAAGTACAGCAGCGGGCAAAAGAGTTTGCTTCTGTCTGATAGCCATTCTCGTCTTTATTGAAGACAGCGTTGACGCACTCAATTACAAGTCCTATAGCTAGCGGAGCTTTGCTCATGATCTTCTCCATGATCTCCATGCATTTAGGCATCAGGTCTTCCTGTGGTACGACGTGGTTTACCAAGCCTAAGGCTTTAGCCTCCTCTGCCGAAACCATGTCTCCGGTCATCATAAGTTCCATCGCCTTACCTTTGCCAATTAGCTGTGTCATACGCTGTGTGCCGCCATACCCTGGAATAACTCCTAAGTTTACTTCCGGCTGCCCAAAGCGGGCGTTGTCACTTGCTACACGCATGTGGCAAGCCATGGCTAACTCACAGCCTCCACCAAGGGCAAAACCATTCACAGCAGCAATTACAGGTTTATTGCACCGCTCTATCATGGCAAATACTTCCTGGCCACGTTCTGCAAAGCTGCGGGCATTTACCTCACTTAACTCTGCGATTTCTGAAATATCAGCTCCTGCCACAAATGCTTTTGGACCTGAGCCAGTAAAAATTGCACCTTTCACAGCTGTATCATCATATACTCGCTGTATGGCATTTTTTATTTCCTTAATAGTATCGATATTTAAAGCATTAAGCTTATCGGCTCTGTTTATAGTAATGGTCAGAATGCCATTATTCAAGTCAAGCAGCAGGTTTTCGTATGTAGCCATAGGTTATTCAGCTCTTTTGTATTCTTGGTTTCTGTCACAAATATAGTGATTTCATTAAATCCTTTAACGGCAATTTGATAAAGCCATAACACTACAGCATGCTATTGGTTTGTTGTAAGCCTCTGTATTAAACAGACGACTTAAGATTTGTATTATGTTTTACTTTTAAATATTTAGTATGGGTTTGATTTCTGAGTTTAAAAAGTTCGCAGTTAAAGGTAACGTCATTGATTTGGCAGTAGGTGTGGTAATTGGTGCCGCCTTTAGTGGTGTAACAAACTCTTTAGTTAAAGATGTGATAATGCCGCCACTTGGCCTATTGGTAAGCAACGTTGATTTTACCAAATTAAAGATCGTATTGAAGGAAGCTGTTGTAGCCAACGGCGAAGTGATTACTGAGCCTGTCGTAATTAGCTACGGTAGTTTTATTCAAGCCCTGTTTAACTTTCTGGTTATTGCTTTCGCTATATTCCTATTAGTAAGAACCATAAACCGCTTACGTGAAAAAGAAGCTGCTAAGCCAGCTCCTCCGGTAAATAAACAGGAAGTCTTGCTGGCTGAGATTCGCGATATTCTTAAAAATAGTGATGACGCTGCTTCTCCTGCAAACAAGGTAGTGTAAGGCACGTTTACTCTTTTCTGACCAGCACAGCTTGTGCATTTTTTTCACCCTAATTTTTTTCATGGTTACTTTTACACGTACATTTCTCTTGTTATCTTTTTTTTCTTTCTTGTTCCTTTCCTCAAATGCCGCGGCTCAGGTAGCTGCTGAACCAGATACATCAGACATTTGGGATTTTGGTGGGGTAGGTACAATCAATTTCAGCCAGGTTAGCCTGAACAATTGGGCGGCCGGAGGGCAGAATACTATTTCTGTACTTGGTATTGCTAGCTTCCATGCAGATTATAAGCAAGGCGACAATGTCTGGAATAATAATCTAGACCTAACTTACGGGCTTGTAAAGCTGGAGAACCAACGGGTACAGAAGAGCGACGATAAGTTGGAGCTAAACCTGAAATATGGCCATCGGACCAGTGAAAAATGGTTTTACTCTGCCCAACTAAATTTAAAAACACAGTTTACTCCAACCTACACTGCCTCCCGCGATACACTTATCTCTAGTTTTTTTTCACCTGCTTTTGTACTTGCCTCACTAGGTATGGACTATAAACCGAATGATAAACTATCTGTTTTTATTTCGCCTTTAACAGGAAAGTTCACCTTTGTGCAAAGTGAAAGACTGGCAGACAGAGGAGCATTTGGTGTGGATCCAGCTGATAGGGATATACTAGGGAACATTGTTCCTGGTACTGGCGAGCATTTCAGGAAAGAGTTTGGGGGCTATGTTAATGTAAGGTATAAAAACGAAGTTATTCATAATGTTACTTTACAGTCTAAGCTGGATTTGTTTTCCAACTATTTAATGAGTCCTGAAAATATTGATGTAAATTGGGAAAACCTGCTGAACTTTAAGGTTAATAAAATTATATCCGCCACTCTTTTCGTGCACATGATTTATGACGATGATATCAATGTGCCTATTGATACTAATAATGATGAAACGTTTGATGCTAAGGGCCCCCGACTGCAGGTAAAGCAAACTTTGGGCATTGGTATCTCCTATAGTTTTGAATAGCTGAACTTTTGCTATTTCTCACTGTGTTGTGAAAAAAATGTATACTTTACGCTCTTTATGCGTTGTAATATATGAACACAAACAAGTTGATATGAAAAAAGTATTCTTACTGGTACTGTGCCTGGGTTGTTTTTTCGCCTTTTCTGAAGCTAATGCGCAGTCTACATCTAAAAGCAGCAAATCAAAGGATGAGTTTTGGGGAACTGCAAAAGTTGAGGATAAAGGCAGTTCTGCGGATGCTGTAGGTAGGCGTGGTGAAGGCCTTGACAAAAGATTTAATACTTACGAAGAGACAAAGAACAGGAAGCGTAGCTATGAGAAGCTAAGGATCAATAATAGTAAAAAGATGAAAGCGATCCTGAAGAAAGAGAAAGAGATGATGAAGAAACATAAACGCGACAAGAAAAAGCTGGAG
>NZ_JBHULU010000015.1:504770-520659 GCF_042684605.1 Pontibacter locisalis | reverse complement strand
TTGCTTTCTTTTTTCTATTCCTGTTAAAGCTTACGCTTCACTTCTTTCTCTTCGTATGCCTCAATGATATCGCCTACCTGAATGTCATTGTAGTTTCTCAGGCTGATACCGCATTCGTACCCTTGTCTTACCTCGGCTACATCGTCTTTGAAACGTTTCAGTGCCAGTATCTCACCATCAAGTACTACAATACCATCACGTACCAGGCGTATTTTAGAGTTTCTATGGATAGAACCATCCGTAACCATACAACCTGCAATTGTACCAACTTTAGTGATCTTGAATACATCACGTACCTCTGCGTTACCCACAATCTCTTCTTTCAGAGTAGGAGCAAGCATACCTTCCATGGCATCTTTCACTTCATTTATCGCATCGTAGATAATAGAGTAAAGACGCACATCAATCTGCTCCTGCTCTGCCAGTTTACGCGCATTCTGTGACGGACGAACCTGGAAGCCAATAATGATCGCATCTGAAGCAGAAGCTAACAGTACATCAGATTCAGAGATAGCACCCACCCCTTTGTTGATGATGTTTACCTGCACCTCAGGTGTAGACAGCTTTAGTAAGGAGTCAGAAAGAGCCTCAACCGAACCATCCACGTCACCTTTCACAATCACATTAAGCTCCTTAAATGTACCGATAGCCAATCGGCGGCCGATCTCATCCAGGGTAATGTGCTTGCGGGTACGTAAACTTTGCTCACGCTGCATCTGAGAGCGGTTTGATGCAATTTCACGAGCTTCACGCTCAGATTCCATTACAACAAACTTATCACCTGCCTGCGGAGCACCATCCAGACCTAATAACTGTACTGGTGTTGAAGGACCAGCCTCTTTCATTTTTCTGCCACGGTGATCTGTCATGGCTTTTACTCTACCAAAGTGCGAACCAGCCAGTACTACATCTCCGATATGAAGGGTACCGGTTTGTACCAACATAGTTGCTACATAACCACGGCCCTTGTCAAGGGATGCCTCAATCACTGTGCCTATGGCCTGGCGGTTAGGGTTTGCTTTCAGTTCCAATAGTTCTGATTCAAGCAACACCTTCTCTAACAGGTCTTCTACGCCAAGGCCAGATTTAGCAGAAACTTCCTGCGACTGGTACTTACCGCCCCATTCTTCCACCAGAATATTCATCTGCGAAAGTTCCTCACGGATTTTGTCTGGGTTAGCTGCTGGCTTATCAACTTTGTTAATAGCAATGATAATTGGTACACCTGCTGCCTGCGCGTGATTGATTGCCTCTTTTGTTTGAGGCATTACCGCGTCGTCAGCCGCTACCACAATTATAACAACGTCCGTTACCTTGGCACCACGTGCACGCATTGCCGTAAATGCTTCGTGACCTGGCGTATCCAGGAAGGTAACGTTACGTCCGCTTTCTGTTTTTACTTTATAAGCACCAATGTGCTGGGTAATACCTCCGGCCTCACCGGCAGTAACATTTGCGTTGCGAATGTAGTCAAGCAAGGAAGTCTTTCCGTGGTCAACGTGACCCATGATCGTGACAATTGGTGCACGCTCTTCCAGGTCCTCCTCATTCTCCTCTATAATATCTTCTAGACCCTGCTCTTCCTCAGTAGTTATGAAGTCCACATCGTAGCCGAACTCATCTGCAATAATGGTGATGGCCTCTGCATCCAGACGCTGGTTAATAGAAACGAACATACCAAGTTGCATACACACCTTAATAACCTCGTTTACACTAACATCCATTAGAGCAGCCAAGTCGTTCGCTGAAACGAACTCCGTTACACGCAGCGTCTTAGACTCTGCCTGCTCCGCCATACGACGCTCTTCCGTTGCATCAGCAATTGCGGAACGCTTCTCGCGGCGATACTTGGCGCGGTTACCACCGCCGCCTTTTCCTCCACTAAGCTTGGCAAGCGTTGCCTTAATCTGCTCCTGAATTTCCTTATCAGTAACTTCTTTTTTCTCTGGTCTTGCAGCCGGAGCGTTTCCGCGTCCTTTTGCAGGTTTCACAGGCCGTTGGTTACTTCTGTCGGCTGGTCTGCCACCCTGTTGCGGGGCGCCCCCCTGTGGTCGCTGCTGGCCTTGCTGCCCCTGTTGGCCCTGCTGGCCTTCAGTTGCAACCATTATGCGCTTACGCTTTTTCTTTTTGCCTTTCTTCTCATCAGAAGATGCTACCGGCTTAGATCCCTTTCTTCTGGACTCTGTTGGTAATTCAATCTTACCAAGTACCGTAAGGCCTTTTAGCTGGTCGGCTTTTCCTGTAATCGTTTCTATTGGTGCTTCCTTTTCTTTATCTGCATCAGGAGTAGCTGGTGTAGCTGGCTCTTTCTTTGCAGGTGCCTGCTCTGCAGCAGGCGGTGTTGGTGTTTCTCCTTTGGGAGCAACTGGCTTCTCAGCCATTGGTTGCTGTGGCTTCTCAGCCTTTGGTGCAGCTGGTGCTTCTGTTTTAGGAGCCTCTTCCTTCGTTTCAGCTGGCTTTGAAGCCTCCGGTGCTGCAGGCTTTTCCGCTACAGGAGCCTTTGGTGCAACAGGGGCTTCCTGCTTAGGAGCCTCCGGTGCTTTAGGCGCTTCTTCCTTAGGCGCTTCTTCCTTAGGGGCTTCTGCTTTTGGAGTCTCTTCCTGCTTTTCAACAGCCTTTGGTGCCTCCTCTTCTTTCGGAGCCGGCTTCTGTGGAACCGGGCGGCCTTTCGCGTCTAGCTCTATCTTACCTAATACTTTTATACCTGGCAGCTTAGCTTCTACCGCAGGTTTTTCTGGTTCAGCCGGCGCTGCTGGTTTTGCCTCTTCTGCAGCAGCTTTTTGCTGGTGCACTGTTTTTATCTGCAGTTCTTCTTCTGGTTCGTTAGTTTTCTTTACTTCCGGCTGTGGCTCTGACTCGATAACCTGGTTGCTCTGCGGTTTCTTGCCAATGTTTAGTTCTTCAGCCTCCTGTTTATCCTGCATAGAGGATGCGAATTCTTTAGCCAGCATACTGAACTGCTCCGCTGTGATTTTAGACGTAGGTTTATTTTCCACGTCAAAACCTTTAGCAGAGAGGTAGTCTACAATGGTAGATGTACCAATGTTTAACGTAGTCGCAACCTGTTTAAGCCTCCTTGTTTTTTCTTCTGCCATGTTGTTCTAATATGCTGTCTTTTTAATTCTACTGTTATTAAAGCTGCCTTGCAGGATAGCCAGTATGCTCTGTTAGTAAATCTTCCTCAAAATTATACTAACAGAGCACAACTAACAACTATTGATTATCTTCTTCTTCCTCTAATTCTTCACGAAGAACGGATAGCACATCCTCAATTGTCTCCTCTTCCAGCTCAGTGCGGCGTAGCAAATCTTCTTTGCTTACAGCCAATACACTCTTTGCTGTGTCAAGACCGATTCGTCTCAACTCTGCAATCACCCAATCTTCGATTTCATCAGTAAATTCCTCTAAGCTGATATCTTCTTCATAAGATTCAGACTCACGGAATACGTCTATTTCCATATCCACCAGCTTGCTGGCAAGCTTGATGTTCTGGCCTCCTTTACCAATAGCCAGGGACACCTGGTCAGGCTTCAGGAATACAGATACTCGACCTGTTTCTTCATCAACCTTCATGCTGCTGATCTTAGCAGGGCTAAGGGCACGTTGAATGTAAAGTTCCAGGTTATCTGTATAGTTAATTACGTCAATGTTTTCGTTCTCCAGTTCTCGTACAATGCTATGGATACGTGAACCTTTCATACCAACACATGCACCCACCGGGTCAATACGATCGTCGAAAGACTCTACAGCTACTTTAGCACGTTCACCTGGCTCACGAACAATCTTTTTGATGGCGATCAGGCCATCAAAAATTTCAGGAACCTCGTTTTCAAAAAGACGCTCCAGGAAAGTAGGAGAGGTACGGGAAAGAATGATCTTTGGGTTGCCGTTCACAATCTCCACCCGCTGTACAACTGCTCTAACTACATCACCTTTACGGTAACGGTCTTTCGGGATCTGCTCCCCTTTCGGGATAAGCAGTTCATTTTCCTCCTGATCCAGTAACAACACTTCACGGTTCCATACCTGGTATACCTCACCTGAAATGATCTCACCAACCTGGTCTTTGTACTTCTGGAAAAGTAATTCCTTCTCCATGTCCTTAATGCGCTGAATCAATGTCTGGCGCGCTGTAAGTACGGCACGGCGGCCGAAATCTTCCAGCTGAATCTCTTCAGACACTTCTTCGCCAACCTCAAAGTCAGGCTCTATTTTACGGGCCTCAGTAAGGCTGATCTTATCATAGTCCCAGATGTCCTCAGAGTTGTCGTCCACGATTTCTCGGTTACGCCAAATTTCCAGGTCACCCTTCTCCACGTTAAGAATGATGTCAAAGTTCTCGTCGGTACCCCACTTTTTGCGGATCATGGTGCGGAATACATCCTCCAGGATGCGCATCATGGTCGGACGGTCTATGTTCTTGAATTTCGCAAATTCAGCGAACGACTCGATCAGGACTGAACTGTTCATTATTTTATCATTTAAAAGATATTACAACATTTGCTTTTACAATCTCCCCGAAAGGTATTTGCACAGGCTCATACGTTGCCTTTTTGCCCTTTTGTTTCTTTTCTTCCAGCAGATTTATGCCTGACTCTGTTACATCCTCCAGTTTGCCGGTTTTTTCCGTCCCGTCCTGTAGCTTTACCTTAAGGCTCCGGCCTACATGGCGCATATACTGCTTTGGTTGTGTAAGCGGAAAATCAGTGCCTGGCGAACTGACCTCCAATACGTAACTCACCTCTTCACCTTCTGCCTCTTCTATCTTCTTGTTGATGCGTCGGCTGATAGTAGCGCACTGGTCTATTGTGATACCCTGCTCCCCATCGGCAAGCACTGTGATTTTTGGCCGTACAGCTGATGCGGATACAGAAACATCCACAATAAACAGATCACTCTCCGGAAGACTCGCCTCCGCCATTTCTCTTATTACTTGTGCTGTAAGTGCCATAGTTACCGGTTAAGAAATAAAGAAGGGGACTTCTATGTCCCCTCACCTCATTGGATATAACGCTGCAAATTTACTACAAAAACATTATATAAACAACATAGTGTATTTGGTATAGCTAAGTTAAATAATAATTTTCGTTTTTATTTAGCCATGTATCGCTGTTAAAGGAGCCAAGTAAGACGTAACAAAAAGTTAGTACTCATAGTTCGTATGTGCTAAGTTGTAATCTATCGCAAAGCCATGTCTGTTCATGTGCTTTAAAATATATTCTGACGAATGTCATAGTATAGGTAAAGGCATAATTTGTAAGTTTGCTATTGTGGCAGCTACGTTTAAAAAAATACGGAGGCGGATATGGCTCATCCTAAACATTGCAGTTGTGTTTTGGGTGTTGATTGGTGTGATATGCCTGCAGGTACCCCCTTATGAATTCTGGCCTGCTGCTTTTATCGCCTTTTCACTGCCTGGTGCACTGGCTCTGAACTTTCTTTTTCTGCTTTACTGGATACTCCGGAAGTCATGGCTATTGGTGCTGCCTTTGTCGGTTATGGTACTGGGGTGGAACTACTATGCCAGGCTGGCAGCAATAAATTTTAAAGAAGAGGTCCCGCAAAATGCTAAAACACTACAGGTGCTAAGCTTCAATACACATGTGTTCAATGCTTACAAAGATGTCGATGGCAGTGAAAAGCAGGCTTCCATGGATATGGTGGATTGGGTGGCCACACATCCGGCGGATATCATTTGTCTGCAGGAGTTCTACAGCAACCGTGGGTCAAGTACTTACAATACGATCAGTAAAATTGGCACCCGTTACGGCCGGCAGCGTTTTTTCTCTGTGTCTTTTGTTGATAGGAATAAAGCAGACATCGGTATCGTAATTTTCACAAAATACCCTATCATTAACAAGGGTGTCATCAGGTTCGGAGAGTCTCACAATAACAGAGGGATATGGGCAGATATAGATGTGAAAGGCGATACAGTAAGAGTTTATACGGCTCACCTGCAATCAATGAGTATAAAATCGCAGGATATTGAAAACACTTATTCAGCCATTGGTGACGAAGACAGCTTTAAGAAAGAGAGCCGCAACCTAGCCCGCCGGTTAAAAAAAGGATTTGTGGCCCGGGGGCGACAGGTGGAGTTGTTGCTGGAGCACATTCGTGAATCACCTTACCCTGTCATTGTGTGCGGAGACTTTAATGATATTCCATTCAGTTACACTTACAATGAACTGGCTGAAGAATTGAAAAATGCTTTTGTAAAAGCTGGGAATGGCGTCGGGGCTACCTATAACGGACCTCTTCCGTTTCTGCGCATCGACAATCAGTTTTACAGTGAATCTCTCAAAGCCTATGAGTTTGAAACTCACTATGAGATGGGGCTATCTGACCATTTTCCGATATCAGCCAAATACATACTGCCGTCTGAAACCGTTGAGTAACGTTAGGAGATAGGGCGCAATATTGATAATTTTGAACCAAAAGTTGTTCTATTAAAAGAACTGGAACTGCAGAAGTGCAACACCAACTGGTGTTTATACTCTATAAATCATGCAACAAAAACTGAACCTTTACAATACGCTTACGCGGAAGAAAGAAGAGTTTAAACCCTTGCACACTCCCTTTGTGGGCATGTACCTGTGCGGACCAACAGTATACGGTGAACCACATCTGGGGCACGCTCGCAGCGCCGTTACATTTGATGTACTATACCGCTACCTGAAGTACAGTGGCTACAAAGTCAGGTTTGTCAGAAACATCACCGATGTGGGCCATCTGGAAAATGACGCTGACGAGGGAGAGGACAAAATTGAGAAAAGAGCAAAGCTAGAGCACCTGGAGCCAATGGAAGTAGTACAGCACTACACTAATGTCTACCACCAGGATATGGATAAGCTGAACGTGCTGCGTCCGGATATAGAGCCACGTGCTTCCGGTCATATAATCGAGCAGATCCAGATGATTCAGGAGATTCTGGATAATGGAATGGCTTACATATCGAATGGCTCTGTTTACTTTGATGTACCGGCTTATAATAAGGAACATAAGTATGGTAAGCTTTCAGGCCGTGTGATAGAGGATTTGATTTCCAACACCCGTGCCACTGAAGGACAGGAGGAGAAGCGTTCTCCACTGGATTTCGCACTCTGGAAAAAAGCATCTCCTACGCATATTATGCGATGGCCTTCACCTTGGAGTGATGGCTTCCCGGGATGGCACCTGGAGTGCTCCGCTATGAGCCGCAAGTATTTAGGCACTACTTTTGATATTCACGGGGGTGGGCTTGATCTTATGTTTCCGCACCACGAGTGCGAGATAGCGCAGAGCCAGGCAAGCAACAGCCATACTGATGCTGCCAAGTACTGGGTTCATAATAACATGATCACAGTGAATGGGCAGAAGATGGGGAAATCGTTGGGGAACTTCATTAACCTGAGTGAGTTGTTTAGCGGTAATCACGAAATGCTGGAGGAGAAGTACTCGCCGATGACTATCCGCTTCTTCATACTCCAGGCGCATTACCGCAGCACGCTTGATTTTAGCAATGAAGCATTGCAGGCGGCACGGAAAGGCTATACCAAGTTAATGAATGGCCTGAATGTGCTGAAGAAGCTGAAGTACCCTGAGGATACCGCAGAGGTGGCCCCGGATGAAAAGCTAAATGAAGAATTGCTGAAGTTAACAGAAGATTGCTTCCGTGGCCTGAACGATGACATGAATACGGCGCGTACCATTGCTTCTTTGTTTAACCTGCTCAAGAAGATCAATAGCTTGTTCCTGGGGCAGGTCAGGATAGAGCACCTTACCAGAGGTACTTTTGATACAGTACGCAAAGTTTACCAGGAACTGGTGATGGATGTACTCGGCCTGAAAGAAGAAGCAACCGGCGACATGAACGAGATGCTGAACCTGGTACTTAATTTTTATAAAGAAGCAAAAGAGGCAAAAGCCTACGATAAAGTGGATGCGATCCGGGCCGAATTAAAAAAACAGGGCATCGTAATCAAAGACATGAAAACCGGAATAGACTGGGCTTATGAAGAATAAGATAAACATGCTGACACTCCTGCTGGTAGGAATACTCGCCCTTTACAGTTGCGACTCCGCAGAAAAAGGAGGAATTCAGCAGGTGAGTATAGAGGAAACTGAGGCTCCGGTAGTGCAGGCTCCGGAATTTAATCCTGATACTGCTTATGCTTTAATTGCAAAGCAGGTTGCTTTTGGACCAAGAGTGCCTAATACTCCCGCACATTATGCCACCGGCGAATGGATTATCCAGAAGCTGCGAGAGTATGGTGCTGAAGTGCAGGTACAGAACTTTCAGATGCGTGCCTATGATGGTAAAATGCTGAACCTGCGTAATATTATTGCCTCGTACAATCCGGGTGCCGCAAACCGTGTACTGTTGGCTGCTCATTGGGATACCCGGCCTTTAGCTGACAAGGATGAGCAGGAACCTGAAAAACCTATAGAAGGTGCGAACGATGGAGCCAGTGGCGTAGGAGTGCTGCTCGAAATTGCTAGGACTATACATGAGGCAGAGCAAAAGCCAGGTGTCGGAGTTGATATGATTTTCTTTGATGGGGAAGATTATGGGCAACCTGACAACAGTGAACTGCCTTACCAGGACAATACCTGGTGCCTGGGCTCACAGTATTGGAGCAAGAACAAGCATAACCCTAATTACCGCGCTAACTATGGCATTTTGCTGGACATGGTGGGAGCAGAAGGAGCTAAGTTCGCCCGTGAGGGAACCTCTATGCAATATGCCAAGGAGATCGTGAACAAAGTATGGAAGGCGGGAAATCGTATCGGTTACTCCGATTACTTTAAATATGTGAATGCGCCAGCGATTACAGATGATCACTCTTATGTAAACGCATGGGGCAACATCCGTATGATTGACATCATCGAGTATAACATGAGTAACCCTGATGATTATTTCGGCCCGTATCACCACCGCCATACGGACAACATGGACATTATAAGTAAAAACACTTTAAAAGCCGTGGGGCAGACAGTGCTGCATGTACTCTACAATGAATAAAGTAAGAATCAGTTAGAAAGGAAAAGGGGAGCCTGCAGGCTCCCCTTTTTTAATGGATTTGTAAGTGCTACTCCCTTTTCTGCTTCTGTTTTACTTGATGAGGTTATCCTGAGCCAGTTGGTTAACGGTAAGTTGTGCAAGTGTTTCTGATGCTTTCCTTAAGCTGGCAGGGTCATAAGACTGCGATTGTGCAGACCATAGCAGGTTTTCGCTTTGAACATCATACAAGTTTGTTTCCAGAAAGTATATTCTGTCTTCTGTGTAATATCCCGGGTCATACAGAGTGGGGTACCAGTAGGTGTAATATCCCCTGAACCTACCATACCAGCCGAAGCGGGTGACGGGGGTATAGCCATAGGTGCCGGGCACATAACGTGTTTCAGTCTCCTCATCGATCAGGGCAACCGTCATAATAGCATCATACCCCTCTCCTTTAATTTTCTCCATCAGCAGGTTAACATCAGGTCCGTCTTTGCTCAACATCGTTGGCGGGAACAGGTTTATACTCTTCGTGGCAGAAATTCCCCGTTGCTGTAGCTGTGCCTGCATGTCGCTCTCCACCTTGTCTCGGGCCCGCACATTATCAGTAAGAGCCGCCACCACTACCTTATCAAAGTTCCGGTTGCCTACATCAGGGTTTTTCCATGTTCCTGTGATCCTGGTAGTAGGAGCACAACCAAATAAGAAAATACTTATGACAGTGTAACACAGAAAAGCTGATAGCCTTCCCTGAAGACTCTTGAACACCTGTTGCTTATCCATCTGATCAATAGTTTGTTAGCTTCTTAATTAAACGAGTTTTCCATAGATTAGGTGTTGCTATACAGGGAGTTAAACGCTTGGCTTAAGCAGGCTTCTGTGGGGGAGGGCTTTTAATTGAAATTAAAAATAGGTAAGTTGTTAGGCTAAACTTATCTTACCCTATCACTTTTTAATAATAATGAATACTAAAAAGCAATTACTAGCTGCTCTGGGGTTGATCATGCTTTTGGGCTCAGGCACAGCAGTAGCACAGGAGCAACCTCATGTTTTTAAGGGCGCTAAAATTATACCCATAGCAGGCCAGCCCATTGATAATGGTGTGCTGGTGGTGCAAAATGGAAAGATCACTGCCGTAGGTCCTGCTGATAAAGTAAAGATTCCTAAAAATGCAGTAGAGTTTAATATGGCTGGAAAGGTGCTGATGCCAGGGCTGGTAGATACGCATTCACATTTGGGCGAAGGCTCAGGAGGCGACGCTTCCGCGGCCATGCACCCGGATGTCAGGATCATCGATGCCATAAACCCTATGAGCGATACCTTTAAACGGGCTCTGGCCGGAGGCATAACGACACTTAATGTAATGCCAGGCTCTGGTCACTTGATGAGTGGACAGACAGTTTATCTAAAGATGCGCGATGGCAAAACAATTGGTGACCTTACCTTTTGTGAGGACGTAACGAATGGCATTTGTGGTGGTATGAAAATGGCAAACGGAACAAACCCTATGAAGGCCGCTCCGTTTCCGGGAACCCGTGCAAAGTCTGCTGCAATGGCACGGCAATTATTCTTAGATGCACAGGCTTATAACAAGAAGATCAAAGCCGCGAAAGGCAAAGCTGATAAAATGCCGGAGCGGAAGCCCAACCTGGAGCCTTTGGTGGAAATCCTGGATGGAAAGCGGATTGTGCATTTCCATACGCACCGCTATGATGACATATTAACTGCACTTAGGCTGCAAAAGGAGTTTGGCTTTAAGATGGTGCTGCACCACGTAAGCGAAGCATGGAAGGCAGCAGATGAGATTGCTAAATCAGGAGTGCCTGCTTCTATCATCACTTTAGATTCACCAGGAGGAAAGTCAGAAGCTGTTGAAATAAGTAATACAAATGGAGCTGCGCTTGAGAAAGCCGGGGCCCTCACTGCCTTCCACACAGATGATGGCATTACTGATTCCCGCTTGTTCATCCGGGGTGCTGCTTTGGGTGTGCGTGCAGGCATGAGCCGGGAAAAGGCATTGGAGGCTTTAACAATAGCGGGCGCTAAAATGCTGGAGCTTGATAATAGAGTAGGGTCGCTTGAGGAGGGGAAAGATGCTGACTTTATTGTGCTAAATGGGGAGCCTTTTAGTGTGTACACCAATGTAGAACAGACTTGGGTAGAGGGTAAAAAACGTTTCGATTTAAGTAACCCGGAAGATAAGAAATATGCTACCGGTGGTTATCACGCATATGACGGAATGCTTCATTACCACGCGCACTAATTCTATGCCTTAAATCAGGTGAATGAAACGTGCTAAGCATGCTTAAATTATGTCTTAAATTTTCCTTCGAACATCATCATGAGAAAACATATAAAAATAGCTGTAACCGTTCTTGCAGGTGTCGCTTTACTTGGTGCAGGCAGGCTGGCTGAAGCCCAGGTTGCTGTTAAGGGCGAAACAGTTTATACAATGGCGGGTGCCCCTATAAAGAACGGGGTAGTACTGCTGAAAGATGGTAAAATAGAAGCTGTGGGGGCAAACCTGCAGGTGCCGCAAAACTACAAGCTATATACTGCTAAAGTAGTTACTCCAGGTTTTGTAGATGCTCATACTTCTGTGGGGCTGGCTGGTATTTACAATATTCCTGCCGACCAGCAGCAACTTGAAAAGACGGCTCCAGTTCAGCCTGAGCTCCGTGCACTCGATGCCTATAATCCGAATGAGGAACTGATCGAGTGGGTACGGAATCATGGGGTTACCACGATCAACACCGGCCACGGCCCTGGGGCCTTGATTAGTGGGCAAACGATGACGATTAAAACTTCACCAGAAGGTTTTGCCACCTTGATGGACACTACCAATATGGTTGTATTCACACTAGGTAGTGAAGTAAGCGAAAATTTTAAATCACCAGGAACGTCTGCCAAAGGCATGGCTATTCTCCGGTCAGAGCTGCAGGCGGCACAAATTTATGCCAAAAAGAGGGACAATGGCGATACTGGAAAGCGGCCGGACCTTAACCTGAAGATGGAGTACCTGAAAGATGTTTTAGCTGGAAAGTATAAAGCTTTGATTACGGCAAATAAGGCTAATGATATAATGGCTGCGTTGCGTCTGGCTAAAGAGTTTAACCTGAATATGGTACTCGATGGCGGTGCCGAGGCATATCTGCTGATAGAGGAGATAAAGGCTGCAGGCGTACCTGTTGTCCTTCACCCTACCATGGCCAGGTCTTACGGCGACAACAAGAATATGTCTTTCGAGACGGCTGCTGTACTCGCAAGAGCTGGTGTGCCGGTAGCTATTCAGAGCGGCTTCGAGCAATATGTGCCACGTGCTCGGGTAATTCTTTTCGAGGCTGGCGTTGCGGTAGCAAACGGTATGACAACCGATCAGGCTTTAGCTGCCGTTACAACTACCCCGGCAAAAATCATTGGCCTTGACAAAAGGATAGGCTCTTTGGAAAAAGGGAAAGATGCCGATGTTGTGTTGTTCGATGGTGACCCATTCGAATATACTTCGCATGTTTGTGCTGTGATAATAAATGGAAGTGTAGTGAATGAGGAGTGTAAGTAAGTAGAAATCAATATTACCTTATTACAGCGCCTGCTGCCTTATCGGTGGCAGGCGCTGTGTGTTTCAGGGCAACTTTTTTGAAAGAAGACAGTATGTTTTGAGGGTTCTCTTTTAAGATGCACCTGATGCTAAAAATTTAGAGTGGTGTGAATTTCCCATCCGGGCCTGGTTCTATTACCATATTCTGACTTGAATATATAGGAAGAAAAGGATTTAAGATTATATATTTGTATCACCAAATCAAAGTGTCTCTATCATAAAAATAAAAAGACAAATGAATTACGATAACATCGTTTCTTTACTTGGTTCTGAGGCAGAAAGCCTGCTTCAGTATGAAAGCAAAACAATTTCAAAAGAGCAGTTGCATGCGCCGGGACCTGATTTTGTGGACCGTATCTTCGCGAACTCTAACCGTAACCCGCAGGTACTACGCAACCTGCAGCAGCTGTTCGACCATGGCCGTTTAGGTGGAACAGGGTACCTGTCTATCCTGCCTGTAGACCAAGGGATAGAGCACACTGCCGGAGCATCTTTCGCTCCGAATCCAATATATTTCGACCCTGAGAATATCATTAAGCTTGCCATCGAAGGTGGTTGTAACGCTGTTGCTACTACATTTGGTAACCTGGCCATGATGTCCAGAAAATATGCTCATAAAATCCCGTTTGTGGTAAAGATCAATCACAATGAGTTGATGACATATCCAAACAAATATGACCAGATCATGTTCGGTTCTGTAGATGAGGCCTGGAACTTAGGTGCTACTGCTGTGGGAGCTACAATCTATTTTGGTTCTGAGGAATCTTCACGCCAGATTATTGAGGTGGCTGAGGCTTTCGAAAGAGCTCACCAGCTAGGTATGGCTACAATTCTATGGTGCTACACGCGTAATAATGCCTTTAAGAAAGATGGTAAAGATTACCATGTTGCCGCTGATTTAACAGCACAGGCTAACCACTTAGGTGTAACTATACAGGCAGACATTATTAAGCAGAAGCTTCCTGAGAACAACGGTGGCTTTAAAGCCATTGGTTTTGGAAAGACGCACGAGAAAATGTATTCAGAACTTACTACAGACAATCCAATTGACCTTACGCGCTACCAAGTGGCTAACTGCTACATGGGTCGTGCCGGTCTGATCAACTCAGGTGGCGAGTCCAAAGGCGAGTCAGACTTGGCAGATGCGGTTCGTACAGCTGTCATAAACAAGCGTGCGGGTGGTATGGGCTTAATTTCTGGTCGTAAAGCATTCCAGAAAGATATGAACACTGGTGTAGAATTATTGAATGCTATTCAGGATGTGTATCTTTCTAATGAGATTACATTAGCATAATTTGTAGCAGAACTGCTGATTATTACATATTTTTGTGACCTGCTTTAGTCAAAAGCCTCAGATGAGGGTTTGGCTGATGCAGGTCACACTATTTTTGTACGCTGCTGTGTGGCAGGTATATATTTAACTTTAAAGTGCTGCAAGCACGCTTTTAACTATGATGCCTTGGTTTAAAAGAGCTGAAAAAGGAATTCATACGCCTACAGAGCAAAAGAAAGAGACACCGGATGGACTGTGGTATAAATGCCCTGATTGCAAAACAGTTACCAGCATGGCAGAGCATCGCAAGAATCTGAGTACTTGCGTGAAATGTGACTTCCATGATCGCATTGGGTCTAAAGAATATTTTGCCATACTTTTCGATGACAATAAGTTTACGGAGCTTGATGAGAATCTGACCTCAGGCGATCCGCTTAACTTCGTTGATTCAAAGCCGTACCCGCAGCGTATAGCTGCTACTCAAAAAGCAACAGGGTTGAAGGATGCTGTGCGCTCTGCCTATGGCAAGATTAATGGCCAGAACATCACCATTGCCTGTATGGACTTTGCCTTCATTGGTGGCTCTATGGGATCAGTGGTAGGGGAGAAGATAGCCCGTGCCATAGACCACGCCCGCAAAACACGCACTCCGTTCATGATGATTTCTAAATCTGGTGGTGCGCGTATGATGGAGGCAGGCTTCTCGCTTATGCAAATGGCTAAAACTTCTGCTAAACTCGCATTACTTTCAGAAGAAGGCTTGCCATATGTTTCCTTGTTAACAGACCCTACAACGGGTGGTGTAACGGCATCTTACGCTATGCTGGGTGATTTTAACATTGCGGAACCGGGTGCTCTTATTGGCTTTGCCGGACCGCGTGTGATCAAGGAGACAATAGGAAAAGATTTGCCAAAAGGATTCCAGAGTGCAGAGTTCGTGCTAGAGCATGGTTTCCTCGATTTTATTGTAGACCGTAAGCAGCTAAAGCAAAAGCTTACAGACTTGTTAAGCATGATAGTTTCAGAAGAAGCCTTTGCAAAGCCAAAAGCAAAAGCCACCAAAGTATCAAAAGCTTCTTAAGCTGAATTATTTATAAATATAAAAAGAGCCTGTTAACCTACTTAACAGGCTCTTTTTGTTGAGAATAGGCTGTGAAGGTCGTTTTTGTACATAAAAAAAGATACTGCCCAATGAAATAAAGAATTGAATTGTTCGTGTATAGGTAAACTGGAATATATACCTGGCACAGGTATTGCAATTGTATTTGCATCATAAATACTGAAACTCATACAACGTTAATTACTGATTTAAAACATTTACATTTTTACAAACACAACCCTATGAAATTTATAAAACTGTCATTAAGCTCTTTATTGGCCACGACAATGTTTTTTACTGCTTGCCAAACAACTGCACCAACAGCAAGCACAACTGGTAACGATACAACAACCTCTGCCAAAACAGGCTCATCTACTGAAACGAGTACTGTAGAGGGAGAGAAAAAAGGGATGAATAAGACCACAAAAGGTGGTATAATTGGTGCCGGCTCTGGTGCCGTGATTGGCGGTATAATTGGTAACAGGCTAGGTAACACGGCTGCCGGTGCAATAGTAGGTGCCGCAGTAGGTGGAGCAACTGGTGCTGTGATTGGTCGCCGTATGGATAAGCAGGCAGAAGAGCTTGAGAAAAGTATGGAGAATGCCAAAGTAGAGCGCGTTGGGGAAGCTATCCGTGTAAATTTTGACTCTGGTATCCTCTTTAAAGTAAATTCATCAGAGCTCAGCCCTAATGCTAAACGTGACATTGAGAAACTTGCTACAACTCTAAAGGAGTACGAAGGTACCAATGTTATCATCGAAGGGCACACAGATAATACCGGTTCTTATGATCTGAACCAGCGTCTGTCTGAGCGTCGTGCTGAGGCTGTAGCGGCTTATGCTCGTAGCCTGGGTGTAGAGGGTTCTCGTTTGCAGGCAAAAGGTTATAGCTACGATCAACCAATTGCCGATAACACTACGGTAGAAGGTCGTCAGCAGA
>NZ_JBHULU010000015.1:450204-504653 GCF_042684605.1 Pontibacter locisalis | reverse complement strand
ATAAATTTAAGAGTAAAAGCCGCGGCCGCCAGACAACTGGCTGCCGCGGCTTTTTTGCTTTAAAAAGTTAGCAGTATAGCAGTAGATTACTTACTAATGATACAAAAACCTGAATATTATTAAAGTCGTTTAAGTATAAGTGAACAAGGATGCAACCGTTTGTAATACAGTAGGTAAAGAAGTTTTTGAATGCCTGATCCCCTTATTAGAGCTATTACTTACATAAGCAGAACCAAACATTTTAGTTTATATATAAGTATTAAGCACAGAACTAACAGTTCATCAAGAAGATAAAATAAACAATTATGAAAAACTTTAGAATCAATCTTTCAATAATAGCCATTATAGCTGTGTTGCTGTCTTCTTGCGCCTCAGGCGAAGGAGGAATGAGCAGAACCGCTAAAGGTGGTATAATTGGTGCCGGCTCTGGTGCCGTAGTAGGTGGTGCCATTGGTAAAGCTACCGGTAGTACTGCAACAGGCGCAATTATTGGCGCTGCCGTGGGTGGTACTGCTGGTGCTCTGATCGGCCGTCGGATGGACAAGCAGGCTGAAGAGTTACAGCGAGATCTGGAAGGCGCTCAGGTAGAGCGTGTAGGTGAAGGTATCAAAATTACGTTCGATTCTGGCATCTTATATCCGGTTAACTCTGCCGAACTACAGCCTGGTGCTAGAACAGAGATTGCGCAGTTAGCGGAAACGCTCAAAAAGTACCCTGACACGAACATCGTGATAGAAGGGCATACAGATAATACCGGTACGCGTGAAATCAACCAACCGCTTTCTGAGCGCCGCGCCCAGTCTGTTGCTACATATCTTTCATCAATGGGTGTTGACCGTAGCCGCATGACAACCCAGGGATACGCAGATACGCAGCCTGTTGCTGATAATACTACAGTGGCTGGTCGTCAGCAGAACCGTCGTGTGGAGATCGCAATCTTTGCAAATGAGAAAATGAGGAAAGCCGCTGAGCGTGGTGATCTGTAAGATTAGAATAGATAATAGGTAGTGAATAATTGGTGATTTTCCAGCCACATCTTTTGATGTGGCTGGTTTTTTTTATGCCTTTTTCTTCGCTTTTAATAATGCGGCTGTAACCATAGCAACTGTGGCGCCAGCCATAGCCAAGGCAATGTCTTTCTGAGCGTCCCACATATCTCCCTGCATACCTAGGAATTCCATACCCTGCTGATCTCCTTTGTAAAAAATGTCTGCCACTATCCACTCTACTATTTCATACAGGGCACTTAGCGACAGCACGATCTCAACCGGCATAAGATAACTGAAGAACCGCTTTATGCTAAAGTTCCGGTATAGAATCTCATGCAAGGGATAAGACAGCAGTAAACCAAACCCCAGGTGCACCAGGCGGTCATAGGGATTTCGTTGTAGTTGATACTGCTCCCTAAGCCACTCACCAAATGGATTGTCTGAATATTGGTACTGGCTGCCATACACGTGCAGAAGCAGAAAGAGGAAAATGAGAGAGTAGCTAAGGTCAGAGAAGCGGAAAATGTTATAAAACGCAATCAGGAAGATAATCAGGGACAATGTAAGGGTATTCTCCAGTAACCAGTTCTCCAGGTCGGGTGTAGTAACTCCTGTGTACACCCAGAATATCAGGAACAGCACACAGTAAGCTATGTGAAGCGGGTTATGCAGGACACTTTTCTTTTCGGCTGTCTTTGTGGTCATAAATACACTTTGGGCGTACTGGCGGCACTGCTTTCGTTATGCCATCAACTCCTTCTGATAAAATACGAGGCGTATGGGGTTATCAGATGGGTTTTGGGTAGGATCGCAGTGGTAACCAAACATGTCGAGCCCATTTAAATAGGGAAGAAGCTTTTTATAGTAGGTATGACCGGTGTTGGCGGGATTGAAAGTAATGTCGTGAAATACACAGGTATCCATTGATGGCATTTTCTCAAGCTTTTCAAAAAGCGTCTCTGGTTTAGCCAAATCGCCGGAGTATACAATACGATTGCCCTCTTCCTCAAAAATATAGGCATAGGTTTGCATCCCCTCCGAGTGCTGGCCATAGGTATCTATGGCTGTAATGCCATCAAAATGCTCTAAAGCTACAAACTCAGCATATTTATCCGGGTCCTTTACCTGTATTTTCAAAAACTCATAAAGCTGTTGCCTAAACTGCTCAGATGGATAAAAGATTACCGGAGGTTTAACTTTTTCTACCACATGCTTATATAACAGTAAATTAGCGAGACTCCCGCAATGATCGTTATGCAGGTGAGTAAGAAGAATATGATCTACTTTATTAATCAGACTTTTTTTTACAAGCGTTGGGAAAACAGTAAAGCCACAATCTATCAACAGGTTTATATGGCGAAACTCCAGCAAGGCAGCAGAGTTTAAATAATCCGTATCAAAGGCGCCGCCTGTTCCCAGGAATTTAATGTACATATGTTTGAGTGGTATTATCAACAAGTTCTCACAGTAACTCTGCATATAGCGTTGAAACATGTTAAATAGTTGTGCCGATCAAGTTGTTTGTGTTTCTAAAAGTGCAATAATAGGGAAGAATAGTTTGGGGTGTTATGGCAACAGGCTCAAAGTGTTACTATGATAAAAGCTGTATTTTTAACAGAAGGGGCCGTGGCTCGTAAAGAAATTATCCACAAGCCGCTGTAACTATGGATGCACATAAACTGCCTGCTGAAGAGAAGGCATTGATGACTCATGACCTGCTGAATAGTGCCTACAAAAGGCTAAGGCTGGAGAATAGACGTGAGCCAATGCACGAGCTTATCTCTACTATGCTTTCGCACCGGACGAACCACGCTGATGAAGAGAAGGCTTATAATACAATGCTGGAGCGGTTCAAAGATTGGGAGGGGGTAATGAATGCTCCTTTTGAGGAACTGGCTGATGCAATAGCTACCACACGTTATCCGGGGCAAAAAGTCCCGCAGATACAGGAAACCCTGCGGATAATAAAAGAAGAAAGGGGAGAAATAAATATTGATTTTCTGGAGCATTTACCTGTAGAAGAGGCTATGAAATGGCTGACAAAGCTACCAGGTGTCGGACCCAAAACCGCTACCTTACTATTGCTGTTCAATTTTAAGAAGCCGGTTATGCCTGTTGATACACATGTATTCAGGATAAGTCAAAGAGTAGGTATTATTGGAGCAAAGGTGACAGCTAACAAAGCACATGATCTGTTACTGGATATACTGCCTTCGGACCCAGTGGAGTTGTATAACTTCCATATCCATATGCTGCGCCACGGGCAGCGCATCTGTACATTCTACAGCCCTAAATGTGAAAGGTGTGTACTTAATAGTATCTGTAATTACTATCAGGATGTACGAAAGAAAGGTATAGATAAGGCAGCGTAAGCTCCTGCAGGCGGTTAATAGCGGCTGCCTGTTCACCGCCTGTAGCTGAGAGCTTTAGGTATTTTCTTAATAGTTTATTTAACGATGAGGTGTGGAGAGGCTATTCTCATGATCAATCCTTCTACATCTATCCCGGAGGCATTTGTAAGTAGAATAACAGATAGCTTTTGCTCAGGGAAGATTAAAAAACCCGTAGCAGCACCACCCGACATCCCATAGGCCTTTACGCCATTCATGTCCATTACCATCCATCCCATACCAAACCCTACACCTTCTCCTAATAGATTGTCTTTGTTGTTGTTAAGCTTTGCTACAGTGTATACTTTTCTCTGATTCTCCTCTTTTAATATTTTGTTGCTCGTAATACCATTACAAAATTTAACCATATCTTCTAGTCCCAGGTTTAGTCCTGCGTTGGGTAAAGCAAAATCAGGGTAATGGTAGGTATTCCAAGTCATCAACTCACCATTCTTTTTTATGCCATAGTTTGTTACCCTGTTATCAACTACCTTCCATACATCACCAAACCTGGCGCTCTTCATGTTTAGGGGGTTAAGGACTGCATTTTGGACATAGTTGCTGTATTCATTACCTGTTACTTTTCTGATAATTAGGCCCAGCAGGCTCAGACTTGTCTGGTTATAGTGCCAACTCTCTCCCGGTACAAACTGCATAGGAAGTGCAGAAAGGGACTTTATCAGGTCCTGTTCATTTTCCGTTACCCAAGCCATGGTGTAGCCAGGCTTTTGTTCTACTACTACGTCAGGTAAACCGGAGGTTAAAGTCAGTAACTGGTAGACGGTTATATTTTCCCATTGTGCAGGCAGACCTTCCAGGTACTTGCCAATTTTATCGTCCAGCTTTAATTTACCTTCTTCTATAAGCTTCATGGCTGCAATTCCGGTAATAGCCTTCGTTGTGCTGAAGATAGGGAAAACATTTTGTTCCGTTAGCGGCACATTTAGTTCTACGTTGGCTTTCCCATAGTATCCTTTTTGAACTACCTTGCCGTTCTTGACCACTGCATAGCTCAGGCCAGGAATATTAAACTCTTTCATGATATTGAGAACGGTAGTATCGGAACTGGCAAGAGCTGTAGACAAAGAAGCCAGGAAAATGGAGGCAGCAATAATTATCTTTTTCATAGTAGAATAGGTTTGTGCGTGGATAAATAGAAGTAATAGTGCCAAAATACACATCATTAGGTAATCGGCAGGTAGTGTTTTTTGGGAATAAATGTAGTAATTATTTACTTAATCTAATAAATATATTATTAGCTTAGCAAGTAGATGTTGCTGCCGGCAGCGCTAGCAAACGATGAGTATTATTCAAGAAAGGGTGAAGCTGAAATCAATAAAACAAGTAGTAGGCTAACAATATACTAGATTTACACTATCCTCCTTTACCTCTAAATTCGCTTCTCTTCCACAAATAAGCGCTAGGTTTAGAGGCTCGTGCCCTACCGGAAAGCCGTAGCAGACAGGATAGTTATACTTGCCGCTGTGCTCCAAAATAATTTCATAAGCAGTTTTACCAAACGGAACAGGGGTATCGTTCATGTCGCTCATGTCACCGACGATTAGCCCAGCTAGTTTTGCCAGTTTCCCGCTTCGGTCAAGATGCACCATCATGCGATCTATATGATAAAGGTACTCACAGAGATCCTCCAGGAAAAGGATCTTACCTTCTGTACTGATATCAGAACTAGTACCTGTCAGGGTATGCAGCATCGATAAGTTTCCGCCAACTAACTGGCCGGTTGCTATGCCAGTCCGGTTAAAAGCATGTGGAGCGGCAGAATATCTTAGTTCCTTCCCGAATAATCCACGGCGCAATGTCTCAATGGCGTCCTCAGCTCCTGCCTTTGGGAAGAGCAGTGGCATAACACCATGTATGCTCTCAATTCCAAAGTTGTGGATGTGGCTGTGCAAGGCCGTTACGTCACTGAATCCTACTACCCATTTTGGATATTTTCTGAAGTGTGTAAAGTCTATCTGATCAATGATACGGGTGGTACCGTATCCGCCCCGGGCACAGATAATGGCTTTTATACTGTCATCATCCAGGAACTGCTGCAGGTCCTGTAGTCTTAATGCATCATCTCCGGAAAAATAATTGTAGCTGGCACCTATACTTTGCCCCAGCACCACTTCCAAGCCCCAGCTTTCGAAAATGCTTATAGCCATTTCAATCTCTGGGTAGGTTATTTTTCGGGCAGTGGCTGTTATGGCTATTTTATCGCCGGGCTTTAATTCTGGGATCATAGGTAATGAGTTACAAGATAAAAGCTAAGATATGGCTTTTATATAAAATTTGCGAGGATGGCTTTTTTTGGCCAACTTCGGAATCTCTTTCTTTAAGAGAACAATGTAGCACCAGTTTCCAACCTTGGGCGGCATTGTGAAGCTAAACTCTACCTTTTTATGACTAACGTAAAGACCAAGAAATCAGGAATAGATAAATTCCTGTCGGTAGTGGAGCGCATTGGTAATGCCCTGCCGCACCCTGCCACCCTTTTTGCAGGCTTTGCCCTGTTGGTTATCATCTTATCCTGGGTGGCCAGCCAGTTTGACCTTGCGGTGACACACCCTGGTACCGGCGAAACTGTTACACCGGTAAACCTGCTTTCTACAGAAGGGTTGCATATGATTCTGACCCGCATGGTGACAAATTTTACTGGCTTTGCGCCGTTGGGTACTGTACTGGTGTCTTTACTGGGTATTGGAATAGCTGAGGGTACTGGTTTAATTGGAGCAGTGCTGCGTCTGGTGGTATTGTCGTCGCCAAAGCGCCTGTTAACGTTTGTGATCGTTTTTGCAGGTGTTATTTCCAACACAGCTTCTGAAGTAGGTTATGTACTGCTTGTGCCTTTAGCGGCTGTTATTTTCCTGGCTGCCGGTCGCCATCCGTTGGCAGGCCTTGCAGCAGCGTTTGCCGGGGTGTCCGGTGGTTATAGTGCGAATTTACTTTTAGGTACTGTAGACCCACTTTTGGCTGGTCTGTCTACCGAGGCTGCGAAGATCATTGATCCTGGGTATATTGTTAACCCTGCTGCAAACTACTATTTCATGTTCGTGTCCACGTTCCTGATTGCCGCATTAGGTACATGGGTAACGGAAAAAGTGGTTATTCCACGCCTGGGTGAATATGAGGGTGATGAGAAGCCGCAAAGTATTGACAGGTTAAATTCTCAGGAGAAGCGCGGACTACTTTACGCTACCATTGCCATATTACTAATGGTAGCATTCATTTTGGGAGGATTGTTGCCAGATAACGGTTACCTCCGTGATCCGGAAACAAACGAAATCCTGCACTCACCATTCATGTCCGGTATAGTAGCGTTTATTTTCCTGCTGGCAGGTGTTGCTGGTATAGCGTACGGCATAGGTGCCAAAACCATTAAGAATGACAGTGACGTAATGCGCGGCATGGCCAAGTCCATGGAAACGCTGGGATCCTATATCGTACTGGTTTTCTTTGCGGCGCAATTTGTAGCCTATTTTAACTGGACCAACCTAGGGCTTATTCTTGCCATTAACGGGGCTGATGTATTGCAAACCATGGGGCTTAGTGATATTCCGCTGATGATCATGTTCATAATTGTGGCTGCTTTGATCAATTTGGTAATGGGATCTGCCTCTGCGAAATGGGCCATTATGGCTCCGGTGTTTATTCCCATGTTTATGCTGCTGGGTTATACTCCCGAGTTTACGCAGGTGGCGTACCGTATTGGAGATAGTGTGACAAACATTATTTCACCCATGATGTCTTATTTCGCTCTGATTGTAGCTTTCATCCAACGCTATGACAAGAAAGCCGGTATAGGAACGGTGATTTCTACCATGCTTCCTTATACTGTTGCCTTCTTTATAGGGTGGGTAATTCTTTTGGTTATTTGGATTTTGGCTGGCTTGCCTGTTGGCCCAGGTGCAGAGATGTATATGGCGCAGTAGGAACTTAAATAGTATAAAAAGCAGAGGCCATACCGTAAGGTATGGCCTCTTTTATTTCTCCTAGGTAGTAGAAGATGGTGGGCTCTTACTTACATCTCACCTTAAACAAGTTGCCCTTTGCATACTTAGATGCAGTACAAAAGTAAAGGTTTAATTTGATGTTAAAATTTTTTTAGACGAAGCAGTCACTTTAAGGCTTTATTAGTAGAAATTACTAGACGAACACTCAATTATTTTCTGTAAAGCTCACCTTATTAAACATTATACTTCATAATACGGATCAGTGGAGTGCGTCAGGAAATTTTCATCCCTATCCAGTATGGCAGTGGCCTCAATCTCCACTAGCAGCTCAGGCTTAATAAGCCCTTTCACTTCTAACATAGAAGAGACAGGCTTTATTTCCCTGAATATTTCTCCGTGGGCGCGGCCAATTTCCTGCCACTGCTCTATGTCTGTTACAAAGATGCGCGTTCGGACAACATCCTTCATCGATGCCCCGGCACGGACAAGCGCCTTCTCTATTTTCTGAAGGGCATATTTTGTCTGCTCATATGCATCGCCTTTACCAACAGTTTCATCTCCATTTGTGGCTGTGGTGCCTGCCACTTCAATCGTGTTCCCTACACGTACAGCACGGCTGTATCCTATGATATCCTCCCAAACTGCACCTGAGGAAATATTTCTTCTTTTCATAGCTTTACATGCTCAGTTCAGATCAAATATAGTATTTCTGTCTGCCAATCCTAAACCGGAGGCAGCTTACCTGTCAGTTACTATCGTATACTTCCGGCATTATGCTTATCTTTGGAAGCACAAACATTGCTTATGCGCCTAACTTCTAAACCTGTACTTTGCAACTACTACGTTACCTATCGATGTAACGCAAAGTGCTCGTTCTGTGATATCTGGGAAAAGCCATCACCTTACATTACGCTAGAAGACGTAAAACAAAACCTGACTGACCTGAGAAGACTGGGGGTGCAGGTGATAGATTTTACAGGAGGAGAACCTCTCCTGCACCGGCAGATAGATGAAATGCTGGGTATGGCGCATGATATGGGTTTTGTTACCACGCTTACCACCAATGGCCTGCTGTATCCGAAAATGGCGGAGCGCCTGAAAGGTAAAGTAGATATGCTGCATTTCTCGCTCGATTCTTCTGATAAAACAGAGCACGATACCGGGCGTGGTGTAGCATGCTTTGACTTTGTGATGGAGTCTATTAAAGTGGCAAAGCAATTAGGCGAGCACCCGGACATCCTGTTCACGGTTTTCAAGAAGAACCTGCATCAACTGGAGGAGGTATATGAGGATATCGTACTGCCCAATAAGTTGCTGCTTATCATAAACCCGGCTTTTGATTATAATGATATAGATGCCGGAGAGCAGCTAACGGAGGAGGAGCTAAAGTACCTGTCTGACTTCGGGCGCCGAAAGCGGGTGTACCTGAATGATGGCTTTGTACAGCTGCGCCGGGATGGGGGAAACCACGTTGATGATCCGGTTTGCAAAGCTGCTAGCACTACCTTGGTGATATCTCCAGAAAACGAACTTGTGTTGCCGTGTTATCATTTGGGTGCAAAGAGCTTTCCTGTTAATGGTAACCTGTACGACCTGTACAAGAGTCAGGAAGTGGAGGAACTGAAGGGGCAGGAAGGAAGACTTCCGGAATGTGAAGGCTGCACAATCAATTGCTATATGCAACCAAGCTTTGCTGTAGAAATGAACAAATACTTTTGGAAGGCGTTACCAAGTACCCTTAAGTACAATTACTTGAAAGGTACCTGGAAACGGCTGATGCCTTTTTGAATCCCAAGCCCTAAAGGCTTTCTGTTCTTGATTTAAACTGTTAATATTAAATTTATGCCAGTAATACTTCCGGTTAAAGGTGTAAAGCCGCAGATGGGAAACGGCTGTTTTATTGCAGAAAACGCTACTATTGTAGGTGATGTGATAATGGGCAATGAGTGCTCGGTATGGTTTAATGCTGTAATTCGAGGTGATGTGAACAGTATCCGGATCGGAGATAAGTCAAATATTCAGGATGGAGCCGTGATTCATTGTACTTATGAAAAAGCGGCAACAACTATTGGCAGTAATGTTTCTATTGGCCACAACGCAATTGTACATGGTTGCACTGTGGAAGACAATGTACTTATTGGGATGGGGTCGATTGTGATGGATAACGCACTGATTCAGAAAAATTGTATTGTAGCTGCAGGAGCCATTGTTCTGGAGAATACAGTTTGTGAGTCAGGTTGGATTTATGCCGGAATTCCTGCCCGGAAGGTTAAGCAACTAAGCCAGGAACAGGTGGAGGGACTGGATAAAGTTGCCAACAACTATGTAATGTACAGCGGCTGGTTTACAGGGAAAGAATAAGTTAACTTATCTCTTCCCTTGCTTCCTCTCTTACAACTAGCAGTACCCAATCTACACGGCGCTCAGACTTTTCCAGTATCCGCACATCATACTGATGAAAGGTAGTTATCTCGTGCAGACTTTCCGGTATTTGCCCGTAGATCACATTCATCAATCCCCCTACGGTCTCATAGTCCTCACCCTCTGGTAAAGGGAAAGGCAGATAATCGTTCGCATCAGATATGGTTGCTGCGCCGTTTACTTTATACTCAAAATCGTTGACTCGCTCTACAAGCGGAGCCTCTTCATCGTACTCATCCTGTATCTCACCTACAAGCTCCTCGATAATGTCTTCTATGGTTACGATACCCGAAACACCACCAAATTCATCTGTAGCGATAGCCATATGCATGTGGCGGCGCTGGAACTGTTTTAGCAGGAGGTTTATCTTTTTCGTTTCAGGTACAAAATATGCAGGCCGCATCAGTTGCTCAATGTTAATCTGTTTGTTCAGGCGCATGATGCTCAGAATATCCTTTACATACAGTATCCCTACTATGTTGTCTACATTGCCGTTGTAAACAGGCAGGCGTGAGTAACCTTCATTAAAGATCACCTCCATTAATTCCTGCTCAGGAATGTTTACATCAATGGCTACCATTTTAGTGCGAGGCACGAGGATCTGCTTCACCATGCGCTCGTTAAACTGAAATACATTCTCGATCAGTTGGTGGTGGCCTTCATGTATAGCGCCTCCTTCAGCACTTTGCTCGAACAACAGACGGAGCTCTTCTGCAGAATGTACCTCAGCCCCGTGTACAGGATGTATGCCCATTGAGCGAAGGACCATATTAGCCAAGCCGTTAAGCATCCAGATGAAAGGGCTGAAGAGGACATAGAAAAAGCGTAGCGGGTAAGCTACGGCTAATGAGGTAGACTCTGAGCGTTGAATAGCCAACGATTTTGGGGCCAGTTCACCAAACACAATATGAAGCACTGTGATGATGGCAAAGGAAATGGGAAGTGCAATCGTATGAGCAAGCGCTTCGTTTCCTGAGAAGCCAAAGAAGCGCATGATATCAATTACAATCTGCGATACAACACTTTCCCCTATCCAACCAAGCCCCAGAGATGCCAGCGTTATACCTAATTGGGTAGCAGATAGATAGGCATCAAGGTGGGTGAGCATGCGCTGCGCCATCTTTGCCATGTTGTTTCCAGCTTGTGCCCGCAGTTCAATCTGGGATGCGCGAACTTTAACAATGGCAAATTCTGCAGCTACGAAGAAGCCATTTAAAAGAACAAGAAAAATGGTAATGAGTACGTCTAATATCATAATGAATAGCTGCGTTGCTTCAGTAATGCTGTAAAATTAAGTTAAATTACGAGTATTAACTATTTGGGTGATGATCGCAGCTGTTTAACAGGTTAAGTTACACACTACCAAATGTACGCTTTACTTACCAATATAGATTATTTTGAATAAAGTATAAAACAAAAAGGTGCCGTCTGGCACCTTTTTGTTTTAGGACACGAAGCAGGACCTCAGGAGTGTACACGCTCTTTTGGCACATCAACAGAATTGAACAATTCAAGAGCGTTATCCTGAGACAGCCGGTGCAGGAAAATCTGTTTTGCTTCTGCCTCAGATATCAATCTGTAAGAGTCGGCTGCATTTGTGTCCAGGAAGGGATTGCAAAAGGAATAAATATACTCATCAGAAAAAGTTTTATACACCACATGAAAGTTGTGCTTCTCATCGCGTACAAGTTTGATGGCTCTGAAAACATTGCTGTATTCTTTTCCACATGCTGTGCGCAACTTCTGTACTTCTTGTGTGTTTAACTTTTTTTCCATAGTGGGTTGAGTGTTATTTAATCCTGTAGTAGTTATACACTTTATCTGCTCTTATAATTCCAGTACATTTTCCGCCTGGTTAGTTTTGTTTGTGAAGGTTCTGAATTCTAATGTCAGCCTCCTGCTTTTATAAGTGAATGTGTTTTAATTTGTATTTATTACGGAATATATATAATAATGGATATTATTAAATAAAATAATTTGAATATATTTATTATAAATTGAACAAAATGTCGTGTCTAGATGCTGGAGTTGTGATAGAAATAGCTGTTATGTTAACCAAGAAGCAAGAAAGGCATGTGTGAAGAAGGTTGTTTTGCACTAAACTTGATGAGATAATTTCGTAGCCTCGTTAAAAACAAATTATAAACTTTTAGTAATAATAACTTTTGGCGCCGTTTTATAGGGCGGCACTTGTAACGTTAGGGTAGTCTGACTTGTTGTCTATCCAAAAGCCACATTACCCGATTATGGGGAGGGAGAGCATAAGCACAAAATTGCCTACTTTTGTAGTGCCAGAACCTGAACAGGTCTCTGCAAAGAAGCTTGTATTAATTAAAATGAATAGAAAACCTATCATAAAGCAGCTAGCTGCAACCTTGTTGTTTCTGCTGTTCACCTTTATTGCTCAAGCACAGGTTCTCAAACCTGCCACCTGGAGCTATGATGTATCAAAAAAGCAGGTAGCAGTCGGAGAGGAAGTTGAACTGATCTTTAATGCTAAGATAGATAAAGACTGGTACCTTTATTCCTCTGATTTCGATCCTGATCTGGGTCCGATGGTAACTGAATTTAAATTTCAGAAGCATCCTTCTTATGAGCTTGTGGGAAAGCTTGTGCCTGTAAAGCCTAAGAAAAAGTACGATGATCTGTGGGGCGGAGAGTACACCTACTTTACTGGTACTGCACAGTTCCGACAGAAGATTCGGGTGCTTAAGCCGGATCTGCTGGTTAAGGGCAGCTATGAGTATCAGGTATGTACAGATGTAGACGGCCGCTGTATTCCTTTTGATGATACCTTCACTTTTACTAACAAGCAGATAAAAGTAACAGCCGCTTCTACTCCTGAAGCTAAGCCAGCCAATGATACTCCCGCAGCGCCAGGAGTAGATGCAGAAGCTACCGGAACCCAAATGGCGCAGCAAAATACTACAAGTGAAACAGGAGAGGAGGAATTTAACGATACTCTTGCCACCATTACTGAAATAAATGAAGGCGAAGGTGCTTTTAGCGGTGCAACTGAACTGAATTCCGAAGACAATGAACAAGGTGAAGAGCTTATTTTAGGAGATGTGTCTGAACCAGCACCTGGAGCAGAAGCAGAGGGCCTTTGGGCCTTTATGCTGATAGCATTTGGGTCTGGGCTGGTGGCACTTCTTACGCCTTGTGTTTTCCCGATGGTGCCCATGACTGTGAGCTTCTTTACAAACAGCAGTGGCAATAGAGCGCAGGGTATTGTAAAAGCTTTCGTCTACGGACTTTCTATTATTGCGATTTATACACTTATAGGTACTATCGTTGCCAAGCTCTTTGGAGCTGATGGAGCCAACTTTATTAGTACACACTGGTTGCCAAACATCCTCTTTTTCCTGATCTTCCTGATTTTCGCTATGTCGTTTTTTGGTATGTTTGAAATAACGCTACCAAGTTCATGGCTTAACAAAGTGGATGCGCAGGCTGACAAAGGTGGTTGGATTGGCGTGTTTTTCATGGCCTTTACACTGGCACTGGTCTCCTTTTCCTGCACCGGACCAATTGTGGGAAGTATACTTGTAGCTTCTGCCGGAGGCGAAACAATACGACCGGTGGTAGGTATGTTTGGTTTCTCTCTTGCCTTTGCTTTACCTTTTACTGTGTTCGCTATTTTCCCGTCGTGGTTAAGCGGACTGCCAAAGTCAGGTGGGTGGCTAAACTCTGTTAAAGTAGTGCTGGGATTTATAGAACTTGCTCTTGCTTTAAAATTCCTGAGTGTGGCAGACCAGGTATACCACTGGGGCATATTAGACCGGGAGGTGTATCTAGCTTTATGGATCGTGATTTTCACACTGATGGGGTTTTACCTTTTGGGCAAAATAAAGTTCTCTCACGACTCAGATGTCAAATATCTTAGTGTTCCACGTCTTTTCTTTGCTATCGCCACATTTGGTTTTGTAGTGTATCTTATTCCTGGTTTGTTTGGGGCTCCGCTTAAAGCACTTGCCGGATATCTGCCACCACAATCTACTCAGGATTTCGATATAGGTAATATTGTTCGCGGAAGTGGAGGAGGAACTACTACTGTAAGTGTGACAAATGAAATTTGTGAAAAGCCTAAATACAGTGAATTCCTGCACTTGCCGCATGGCCTGCGAGGCTACTTCGATCTGGAACAGGCCAAAAAGTGTGCTGCAGAGTTAGGAAAGCCTATTTTTATTGATTTTACAGGGCACGGCTGTGTTAACTGCCGTGAAATGGAACAAAACGTGTGGTCGGATCCGGAGGTACTTAAGCGCCTTCGCGAAGATTATGTTGTTGTTGCTTTATATGTGGATGACAGAACTAAACTTCCTGAGAGCGAATGGTATACCAGCACATACGACGGCAAAGAGAAAACCACTATAGGCAAAAAGTACGCTGATTATCAAATCACCAAATTCAATGTGAATGCTCAGCCGTATTATGTATTGATGGATGCACAGGAAAACGTACTGGTGAAGCCAATAGCCTATGATCTGAATGTAAATAACTTTGTAGATTTCCTAGATGCAGGAATAGCTTCTTATAAAGCCAGGCATAATCAGGTAGCGCAAAGTAAGAACATAACAGATATGTAAACAAAAAGCCCCACTATTTCCGGTGGGGCTTTTTGTTTATGATCAAGTATAATTACTTCGCTTCGTTGTAACGGCGAGTTACTTCATCCCAGTTAACTACGTTCCAAAAGGCATTAATGTAGTCCGGACGACGGTTCTGGTAGTTCAGGTAATAAGCATGCTCCCATACATCTAAACCAAGAATTGGCTGACCGCCGCATCCTTCTGCGAAAGACATCAGCGTGTTATCCTGGTTAGGTGTAGAGCAAATCTCAAGCTTGCCACCTTTTACGCACAGCCAAGCCCAGCCTGAGCCAAAACGTGTAGCCGCAGCATTATTGAACTTTTCTTTCATCTGATCAAATGAGCCAAAAGCAGAGTCAATGGCATCAGCCAGTTCGCCGGAAGGCTTACCGCCTCCATTTGGAGAAAGCACAGTCCAGAACAGGTTATGGTTATAGTAACCGCCACCGTTATTACGAACAGCCTTATTGTCCTCTTTTACGCTACCCATAATTTCTTCGATAGACTTACCTTCCATATCTGTGCCGGCAATAGCTTTGTTCAGGTTGTCAGTGTAAGCCTGGTGGTGTTTTGTATGGTGGATTTCCATGGTGCGTGCATCAATATGCGGCTCCAGGGCATCATAAGCATAAGGTAACTTCGGAAGTTCGAAAGCCATAGTTTTGTATATTTTTAGGTGTGAAAAATTATAATAATATAAAGTGACTTAAATGTACGTCACGTTTTCAAATATAGTTAATTTCTTTTAGCCGCAAAGAAGGCCGTCATAAGCTCAGCACACTCCTGCGCCATAATGCCGCTCACCATCTCTGTTTTCGGGTGCAGTAAATTACCTACACGCCTATAACCGCGCTTAGGTTCGGATGTTCCGAAAACAACTCTTTTTAGTTGTGCCCAATAGCTGGCGCCGGCGCACATGATACACGGTTCTACCGTAACGTAAAGGGTGCAATCGTTCAGGTACTTGTTGCCCAGATACTCTGCCGCAGAGGTAAGGGCCAGCATCTCAGCATGTGCCGTTACATCATTTAATTTCTCCGTCTGGTTATAAGCCTTGGCAATTATGCGGTTATTGCTCACCACGATAGCGCCTATCGGTATTTCGCCTTCTTCAAACGCTTGCTGTGCCTGCCGGTATGCCTGCTGCATGTAATGTTCGTCGCTGAAAATCGATAGAAGGTCTGTAGCCATAAGTACAAAGTTACAAGTTCTGTGGATGATGGAAAGCCTTTGCGCTGTGTTCATAAAAAAACCCTTCCTGTAGAGGAAGGGTTTTTTTATGTTTTGCCCTGTTACTTTTACGCTTTAAACTTAATCGAGCTCATGATTTCCCGCATAGTTGGTTGCCAGTCGTTTTTTAACATGAACGGAGCATGCATTGTAAAGATCATTATCTGGTTACCTTTTATAAGGTACTGAATTATACTGTACTTCTGAACAGGCTTCAGGTTTGTAACACCACGCTCATCAGCTAGCTTGGAAACGAACTCAAACACGATGTAATCTTCTCCTTTGATCTCCACTACCTCACTTCTTATAAAGTCTATATCAGTAAACTTCTCCATCAGGTTTGCTTTATAAAACTCCTGCAGCATTTCCAGGTCACGTGACCTGAATTGGGTAAATTTTTGCGTTACACTGAAATCAATCTGACCGTCAGGGCTTGTGTATACAGCCAGGGGCTTTGTAGTTGCAGGATATTCACGAGCAATTTCGTCATCAGACAAAGGAGCGAAGTCTTTAGGCAGCATGACTGAAATCTCTTTGCTGATTTGAAACTTCTTAAGTTTAGGCTGGGCTAGTGTTGCGCCAGCTAAAAGGATGATCACTAAAAAGGCTAAGTATCGCATATTCATATTTATCGGGGGCAAAGCTATAAAATTAACAGGAAAAAGGCGTTTATGCCTCTTGATGATGCAATTATTTTGCCAAAGTTCTTAACGGGAATCATTAGTTAAAATTGCTGTCCGTATCCTGTTTCTGAATGTAGCCGTTATAGAATAGTAGTTTAATTATCTTGAACGTTAGATCAAACAGATATGCTTGAGAACATTATTAACCAGGTGAAAGGACAATTGACAGGAGAGTTGCAGAACAAGTTTCAGTTGCAGCCAGATGCCGCGAACCGTTCTGTAGACCTTGCCAAAGAAAATCTTACAGATGAGGTAAAACAAAGAGCCAGCAGCGGTGACATGGGAGGCTTGATGGACGTCCTGAAAGGCAACAAAGGTGCTGCAGAGAGCTCTGCAGTAAGTAACGTAATTCAGAAATACGTTTCAGACCTTACGAATAAAGTGGGTATTCCGGAGAACGTTGCAAAGCAGGTAGCGCCTTTTGCTATTAACTTTATCATGCAGAAAGTATCTGGTAAAATGGCTACTGAAAATCTTGGCCAGTCGGATATATTGAGTGGTCTGGCAGGGGGAAAACTAAAAGATACCTTAGGTAAAGGCCTCGGCGATAAACTTGGAGGAATGTTTAAATAAATATAGACCACCTAGAAACATAAAAAATAAAGAAGCCATACCTAACAGGTATGGCTTCTTCTTAACGTCACTTAGGTTTTTGGAGCGTAAAGGCAATTACTTACTTACATCTCACCTTAAACAAGTTTGCCTATTATCGGTGCTGGGTTCAGCCTTCCGACAATGTCTTTGTATTATCTGACGGATTCCGGTCTATCAGAATGTTATATGGATCTATGCCTGCTTTAGCAGGTTTTTTGTCCACTACGAATTCAAATTTATTTTCACCGGCCTTCAACCTGTGCTTTTTCAGGTATAGAGGAGAGTCTTGCCACTGACCATCTACTTTTTCTCTGGCTAATACGCCAACATCAATCCAGTCATTCATAACAGCCTCGCTTTCAGAACCTAAACTGTCAGCATAAAGTTTCTTTGCATCTACTGTAAATGTAACTTTATACTTCCCGTTCTTAAGCTTCTCATACTTTCCTTCAGTTGCTTTATTCTCGTAAAGCGTTATGTTCTCAAACATATCTGTTACCAGATACTGAAGCGAGTCTGGAGTGGCGGCGCGAATATACTGCATAAACTCTACAGAATTAGTATAGGGAGCCTCCTGAAATGCAACTTTTTTTATGTATTGCTGCAGTGCATTGTTCAGCTTTTCCTCACCTATATAATTGGCAAGTGCATACATCACCAAACTTCCTTTTCTGTAATGTATATATCCTTGGTTCTCAACGCGGTAAAGTGGCAACTCTTTCTTGCTTTCCGCGGTGCGTCCCGTCAGGTATGAGTTTAACTCGTATTTGAGGAATTTGTTCATGCGCTCTTCACCATATTCTTTCTTCATCACCATCAAGGCACTGTATTGGCTCATGGTTTCCGACATTAACACAGAGCCCTGCACATCGCCGCCTATCACCTGGTGTGCCCACCACTGGTGTGCCACCTCATGGGCCGTTATATAAAACGGATAGTCTATGTCTTCAGGGTCACTGTCATCTACATCAGCGATAAAACCAATGGCCTCAGAAAACGGAATAGTGTTTGGGAAGGCTTGTGCAAATGTTGCGTATCCAGGGAATTCAAGAATGCGAACCTGGCGGTGCTGGTAAGGGCTGAAGTTTTCTGTAAAGTAATCCAATGATTTCTTCACACTCTTCACCATACGGTCCAGGTTATACTCATGGCCTTTGTGATAGTAAACTTCGATAGCAACCTCTTTACCATCCTTGCCAACCCATTTATCTTTTAATACCTCATACTCCGCCGACAGGAAAGAGTAGAAGTTAAGAATAGGAGCATCCATTTTATAATGGAAGTAACGGCGGCCGTCCTTTGTCCATTCCTTCTGCAAATATCCAGGAGCAATTGCGATTTGATCTGGGACAGTACTCACAGTAGCTTCGAAGTTGATCCAGTCGGCTTCGTTGCTGATATAAGTGTTCTTCCTGGCCTCCGCATTGTTTACATCAGCCATGCGTGGTTTAGGGGCCAGGCCATGCTCCTTGCGAACATCGTCATCGCTTAGTTCAACAGCCTCTTGATAGCCAATTTTAGGTAAATACTGGCTGTTGATGAATGTTCCGTTATATACAATATTGGTGTTGGAGCCGCTGTTTCTAAAGCCTTTGGTCTCGTACAACAGGTCCATGTTTAATTGTAAGGAGTCGCCGGGCTGTAGTGGCTGCGCCAGCTGGTAAATGTGGTAGCCATTCTTCTGGTCATCAAGCACCAGTTTGCTCTGCTTCGTAAATTCAAGCTGCTTGATTTCAATATCGTCATCCAGCATCATATGAATGGAGTCGATTGGCTGGTTGTGCTTGTTCTTCAGCCAAAAGTAGCCCTTGAAAGTGAAGGCACGCTCATCTGGATAGATGTCCACATTCAGCTTTACATCGGTAATGCGGGGCTGCGGAATGCCATCATACTTCTTGTACGTCTTCTCGAATTCAGCCTGGGCTTTTTCCTGCGCATCTGAGTTGCGGTAATCATTTAAAACATTGGTATTATAGTAGATGTATCCGCCTGTTACCATAAATATAGCCATCGCTGCACCTGTTACAGCCATAGTTGGCCTGCTAAGCTGAAGAGCGGCCAATTTAAACCGCCACTTGATCATCGACTCGGAACCACGCACCCACAGCATGTTAGCCAGCACGGCAAGTATGATGGCAAAGGCTGCCCAATAAATTTTAAAAATAGTAAAGGGCCACACAAAATGCCCGTAGCCGTTCATGGCTGAGTAGGTAATGCCTGGATCAGAGTTGAAGCTGTAAAGGTTATGCTCCCAGCCTAACTGGCCTTTAAAAATATTCAGCAGGAAGTATACCACCATTACAAAATGGCCTAAGTACTTGTTGTTCACGATCACCTGTACCAGCATGGCCAGCACACAAAGCATCATGTAGTCTACTAATTGAAGTCCGAACAGCCCCTTAAAGTAAATGTCCAGTTCATAGTTGTAGTACCCTTTGAACGTTTGAATAATAATGCCGCAGAACATGATGACAAAGAGCAGCACTACCTGCACCAGCATCAGGGCCGATAGCTTAGAAGCAAAAGGCACCCAGTTCGGGATTGGAAGGGCATCATACATCTGGTTAATTTTGTTGTCCCGCTCCCGCCAAACTAGCTCACCGGCATAAAAAGTGATAATGATCAGGATGAATAGCGCAAACGTGCCGTTAAGCACCAGTATAACAGAAGAAGTGGTCGGGAACACGGTGGTGCCATACATCTTACCGATCTGGGTGCCGGTAACGAACAGGAAAAGTATACCTGCTGTAACAATAGCAATAAAGTAAACACTCTTAGCAATGCCTTTGAACTCGAGTTTTGTGAGCTTCAGGAACTGCTGCCAGCTAAGCTTGAATGAGAAGTACTGGTTCACCTTAGGCAATGCTAAACGCTCTGATGGCACAAAGGCACCGGCTGCCTCCGCGCTGCTGCGCCTGCGGAAGAGTTTAATGCCTTTGTTGGCAAACGAGAAGCTGAAGCGGAAATAGCAGAAAGCCAGCAGTGCAAGCCCGATGCCCGTCCAGAGCGCACGGTTCATTAAAATATGTTCACTGAAGGGCAGCATGAGTGTGTTACGCTCGGCAGTTGTCCAGTAGCGCTGGGTATAGTAAATAGCCGATGCCCCCATAGGGTCCAGCAGGTTAGCAAGGGTCTCGTTGTCCAGGTCGCCGGTAAGGCTGCTGGAGATGCCGTATAGCACCAGGAAAACCACACCACCTACATAAATAGAAAGGGCACTGCGGGTAAGGGTGGCAAGGGTAAAGAAAATAGCCCCGGTAAGTATAAGGTTTGGTATGATGATGGTCAGGTAAGGCTGCAGGTACCACATCAGGTTAAACGGACCAATCTTATCTGGCTCCACCCATGGCATAATGGTTGCTGCCCAGGCACCAACAGCCACACCCATAAACACGAACAGCGTGATCAGGAATGAGCCGAGAAAGCGGCCAAACAAGTAACCTGCTTTGGTAATAGGGGTGGTGTAGTACAGGGAGTGCGTTTTATGCTCAAAATCCCTGAAGATGGGCGTGCCCATCATGGCAGAGGTTATCAATACACCAAACCAGCTCAGCAGCGTTACGATCCAGTTTATCTGGTAAGGAGAATTGGCGTTCACTTTACCTCCGCTGGCATCGCCAATAATAACACCGCCTCCGAAGGCGCCGCCTAAGGCCAGCATGGCGAAGAATGCCATCAGGAACAGCAACCCAAAGTATATATAAGTAGCAGGCCGCTTCAGCCTGTACTTTAACTCGAATAAAAATATCTCTTTAAACATAGCTTTTCAGAATTATGAAATAGAATTTAAGAATTGAGAGGTTATAACTGCTCCTAATTCATAATTACTTCCTTAGGCTCTGCCTGCTCCCGCAAAGTAGCCTCATGTATTTTGCTGAAGTACACATCCTCCAGGTCTGGGGCAACGGCCTCGAATTCAGGACCGGGTTGTACTTCAGAAAGTACGTGAATGATTGTTTTGCCGGCAAATAAGCGTGATGAGATAACCTGGTACTGAAGCTGATGCTGTACCAACTCATCCTTATGAATAAACTTGCGCCAGATGCGGCCGTTCAGGTTGTCTATTACCTGCAGCGGGTCGCCTTCCAGTAATACTTCGCCTTTGTTGATGATGGCAAAGTTGCGGCAGAGGTCAGTTACGTCTTCCACAATATGCGTGGAAAGTATAACAATGATGTTCTCTCCGATCTCGCTCAGCAGGTTATGGAAGCGGTTACGCTCAGCAGGATCCAGGCCAGCGGTTGGCTCATCTACAATAATAATTTTCGGATTACCCAGCAGTGCCTGTGCAATGCCAAAGCGCTGCTTCATTCCTCCAGAGTAGCCACCCAAATTCTTTTTGCGCACATCATACAGGTTAGTTTGCTGTAACAGCGCTTTTACAATTTCATTACGCTCTTTGGAATTACTGATGCCTTTCAGCACGGCAAAGTGATCCAGCATCTCTTCGGCAGATACTTTAGGATAAACACCAAACTCCTGTGGTAAATAGCCTAACACCTTGCGCATTTCCTCTTTCTGGCGTAATACATCCAGATCACCCAACATAATGCTGCCTTGGTCTGCTTCCTGCAAAGTTGCAATAGTACGCATCAACGACGATTTACCAGCACCATTTGGCCCCAGTAGACCAAACATACCTTTCGGGATGGTGAGGCTTATATTCTTTAAGGCTTTGGTGCCATTAGGATAAGTTTTGGAGAGATTTTGTATCACTAGTTCCATGATTCTGATAGGTTAAGGTGGATCTTTCTAATAATCAAATAAATGATTCTAATTAATCATTCAAAATAAACTATACTAACAGGATTGTTTTCTCGACAAAGCAACTTAAGCATCAGGTACTTCTCTATGTATAGCAAAAATTAATAGATGGGGAGAAGAGGGAAGTAGCGTTTGCTTGCCTGTATTTAGTCTGTTATTTTTGCACCTTTGCTGCGGGCCTTTCTGGGCTGAAACAAAGCAGATGCAAAACTTTAATTGATGCCGGAACAGCTACAAAGCGTTGTCTTTAAGTTTCTTAAGTTTGGAATTGTAGGCTTCTCAGGTCTGCTTCTAGACTTTGGCGTTACATACCTGGCTAAGGAGAAATTACGCTGGAATAAGTATGTGGCTAACAGTTTAGGCTTTACGCTTGCCAGTGGCAGTAACTATTACCTTAACCGTATCTGGACCTTCAACAGCCATGATCCTGAAATTGGCTGGCAGTACTCTAAGTTTCTTGTGGTAGCACTGATTGGTTTGCTACTCAATAACCTGATCATTTATTTGCTGACAGAACGTTTCCTGAGGCTTAACTTCTACATAGCCAAGTTCTGTGCTATCGTGATCGTGTTTCTCTGGAACTTCTCTGTAAACTACCTTTATACTTTCACCAGATAAAAACAGGCCTCCGGATAATAATGCGGAGGCCTGTTTTTACTTTATTACTTTGTAAATCTTTACGTGCTCATCTTTATGCACGCGTGGATTCAGGAAGTGCAGGACTCTATCGTATATGGAGGGCGTAATAGTGTGTTCTAACTTCAAAACAGGAAAAAGGCTGTGCAGTCGCTCCATTCGTTCCGGCATCTCATCAGTGCCGACCACTACTACATAGTCGGGCTTATAAGGTGTTGATTGAATGGCTGAATCAAGAGTAGTGGTTGATTTATCACCATTCAAGGTATAAATCATTGCGAATTCTTCCGGTAGTGCCTTCTTTCCAGATAAGTACTCTTCCCAAACCATGTCTCCATCGATCGTGTAAAAATCGTAATCAGCACTGACCCGGTTAAGGTAAAATAGGGGTGGGGTTTTCACGCTGTGGTTGCCGAATTCCAGCACTACAGCATCCATATCCTGTTTCTCTGACAGGTAAACCAAAGGAGCCACCCTACTCTTTTTAGTATAGGTAAAGGCAAGACCAAGGGCAGCTATCAGGTTAAGTACCCAAAAGAATATCCAACTGGCAGCTAACAGCTTGCGGCGGTTGTGCCAGAAGCGGGAGCCGCGTACAAATTGTTGCCACCCTATAACGCCCAGCATCATAATCAGGGGTAGCAGGGGTAGTATAAAACGCTCTTGCTTGTTAGGGAACAGCGAGTGTGCAACAAAGAAAATTAAGCCGCCCCAGAACATTTTAGGAGCTAGCTTAGCGGTACGGAAATACCCTACCATTAGAAAAGCACTTACTGGCGGCACCAGAAATCCCAGAATCGTTAAGGCAAATCTGTAAACCGGCCCGGTGCTATAGTTGTAAGCATTCTCTGTATTGTACAGGAAATAGGCTACGATAGAATGAAACGGATAGTCAAAGAATACAATGTCGATGGTGCCTTGTATAGCGGTGGCTGCTACAGCAAAGCCGGCCAGTAAGGTGAAAGCTTCATGCCACTGGCGGCGGTAAAGCAGCACTAAACCAGTGCCTGCGCCAAACAACATGGTGTGGTATCGAAAAGTGAATGCGAGTGCAAATAAAGCTCCTGCCCAGAAGTATGGCATCAGGCGCTTTCTGGTGTCCTGCTCCTCCCTTAGCATCAGGTAAAAAGCAGCCAGGTAAGGTGGTATGCACACCATTTCTACCAGGTTACGGACACTCATAAAAGGCATGAACCACACCAGTGCCAACATAAGGCCTACCAATCTGGCGTTTGCTTTATTTGATAGGCGCTCTGTTATTCTATAGCCAAAATACACTATCAGCAGTGAATACAGTCCGTGTATAACCCGAACAACCAGCATCTTTAGCTCCGGACTAAAAAGTGCCATTGCTTCCATTGCATAAAACACAGCGTAGTGAATTAATACATACAGCATGCTGTGGCGCGGCGGCATTGGCTCGTTTAGCCAAAGCGGAAAGCCATCAAGCCAACCTTGGGCGATGGTGATTACATCGAAATGGTCATCACTGAAAGCGTAGCCCTTAGAGAAAAAGGCTGCCAGCATGCGAATCGCAAAAGCAACGAAAAGTATAGCAGATAAGGGTATCAAATAACGCTCCTGCGGCTGACCAAGAGTGGCCGCATCGGCTGTAAAAGCTTTAGCAACAGATGATTTTGTAGTGCCTGGCATAATACTTAAATAGTGCGGCTGCAAATTTAAGGGTATTTAAAAAGAATTGGTGTTACCTTCGCTTTATTATTGTCAGATTAGGTAAAATTGAGTAATAAAATTAAAACGAAAAGGCGGAGCTTCTCGGGAAGAGCCAAAAAAACTTGGTTTTTTATTGTCGGAGCATTGTTGGTGCTTTTACTGTTGATCAGCTTTTTGGTGCCTTTCGGGCAGGCTCGTAACATCAACACAGACGTATTAGTGCTTGGTCATGCCGGTTCTGGTTTCCTTTCACCCCTGAATCCTTTCAATCCGCTTCCTGCAAATAGTATGGCCTCCATCCTCAAAGCTGTTGAGGAGCATGGAGCAGATGGAGTAGAAGTAGATGTTCAGTTAAGCCAAGATGGAGTTTTTATCCTTTATCATGACGTAACGCTGGAGTCAATGACTGATGAGACCGGCTCGATAGAAGAGCACAAAGCGTCTGATGTAGTTGGGCTGAAGTATAAAGGAGGCTTTTTCTATGACTTGTTTCATGACGAAGAGATTATAACCCTTGAGGAGATGCTGCAGCGCTTTGTTGCCTACCCTGAGCTACCTTACCTGCACATAGACTTAAGAAATCATAATCCTGAGCGTCATCTGTCATATGCGCAGAAACTGATTGCCTTGTTAAATAAATATAATTATCCGCTTGAGAAGCTAGCTTTCATATCACCCAATGCTGATTTCCTGGAAGCATTCCGACAGACTGAGCCTGAGGCAATATTGATACCTGATACCGCTGGTGATTTTGAAAACACTTTAGACACCGCTCTGGCTCATAACTTTGACGGAATATGTGCCAACGGAAAAAGTGTTACTCCCGAGCAGGTGCAGCGTGCAAAAGAAAAGGGACTGCAAGTTGTATTGTTTGGAGGTAAATCTAGTTCCAGTATAGCCAGAATGATTGCGCTGGAGCCAGACGCTATTCAGGTGAATAATGTAAAGGCAATGCGTAAGTTGCTGGAATAACATCTTGACCTTTCTTAAAGTAAACGATAATACAATTAGTACATTTCAATAAACTATACACAGATTAAAACTATGCTCCGAACTCATACTTGTGGCGAATTGCGTCTTGATAACGTTGGCGATGAAGTTATCCTGACAGGCTGGGTACAGCGCCTGCGTGATAAAGGCGGTATGCTCTGGATCGATCTTCGTGACCGTTATGGCATCACTCAATTAACTTTGGAAGAGGGGATCACAGCCCCTGCTCTGCTTGATCAGGCACGTAACCTGGGTCGTGAGTATGTGGTAAGGGTAATAGGTAAGGTTGTTGAGAGATACTCCCGAAATGAAAAGATACCGACAGGGGATATCGAGATATTCCCACATAAGATTGAAGTTCTGAATGCTTCCAAACTGCCTCCTTTCCTGATAGAAGATGAGACAGATGGTGGCGATGACCTGCGCATGAAGTATCGTTACCTTGATCTGCGCCGTAATACAGTTCGCCATAACCTGGAGCTTCGTCACCGGATGATGCGGGAAACCCGCAGCTTCCTTGATAGTCATTATTTCATAGAAGTTGAAACGCCGGTCCTTATCAAGTCTACCCCGGAAGGAGCCCGGGATTTTGTGGTACCTAGCCGTATGAATCCGGGTGAATTCTATGCATTGCCACAATCACCACAGACGTTTAAGCAGCTGCTTATGGTTTCCGGGTTCGACCGTTATTACCAGATCGTAAAGTGCTTCCGTGATGAAGATTTGCGTGCTGACAGGCAACCAGAGTTTACACAGATTGACTGCGAAATGTCTTTTGTGAAGCAGGAAGATATTCTTAATGCTTTTGAAGCATTCATAGCACATCTGTTTGAGAAGATAAAGGGGATTCATCTGGGCAAGCTTCCAAGGCTAACTTATGCAGACGCCATGAGGTATTATGGCTCTGATAAGCCAGATACCCGTTTTGATATGCGTTTCGTTGAGCTGAACCCGCTGGTAAAGGATAAAGGATTCAAGGTTTTTGATGATGCTGAGTTAGTTGTTGGTATCAATGCCAGGGGAGCCGCTTATTATACACGTAAGCAGCTGGATGAACTGACAGACTTTGTTAAGCGCCCTCAAATTGGTGCCACTGGTTTAGTTTATGCTCGTGTAAATGAGGATGGGACAATAAAATCATCTGTCGATAAGTTTTATACCGCTGAGGACCTTCAGGAGTGGGCAAGTGCTTTTGGAGCTCAGCCTGGAGATCTTTTACTAATCTTAGCAGGTCAGAAAGATAAAACACGCAAAGCTCTGAACGAACTGCGCCTCGAGATGGGAGAGCGGCTAGGACTGCGCGATAAGAATGTCTTCTCTCCATTATGGGTAATTGATTTCCCTCTGCTAGAATGGGATGAGGATTCGAAGCGTTTTCATGCCATGCATCACCCTTTCACTTCTCCTAAGCCGGAAGATATCGAGTTGATTGACGACAGGCCAGGCGATATACGAGCAAATGCTTATGATATGGTCATCAACGGAGTTGAAGTAGGTGGCGGCTCTATTCGTATCCATGACCGCAGGCTTCAGGAGCAAATGTTCAGGTTATTAGGTTTCTCTCATGCTGAAGCTGAAAAACAATTTGGCTTCCTGATGAGTGCCTTTGAATATGGCGCACCTCCCCATGGTGGCATTGCTTTTGGTTTCGATAGGCTGTGTTCCCTATTCGGTGGCTCTGACTCTATTCGTGATTTTATCGCGTTCCCTAAAAATAACTCTGGTCGCGATGTAATGATTGACGCCCCTTCTACAATTTCGGGAGAACAGCTGGATGAATTACACATTCGTATGAAGAATGTACCGCATTCGTAGGCTAATTTTTCCACTTAAAAGCAAAGAGGCTGCCTTCTTAATTGGGGGCAGCCTCTTTGCTTTTCCACATATCTAGGGTTATCCACCTTGCATTTGTGGATAAACCAGTTTTACCAACATCCTTCACCTAGTTATTCTTAGCTTTATGAGCTGAGTTCTGCCTGTAATTGTGGAAAAGTGGATAAGTCAGGTTGATAAGCTGTGTGTGTAAGCCAAGCTGTTTGTGTTACAGTATCTATACATATACTGGCAAGCTTCATAACGAGCACGACCTATGCCGGAAGGTGGATTGTTATAACACTATTTTTTGCTGGGGTAATTTTCAATGTTCTTTCCCAGTATTACATCCCGCTTTACCTTTTGCACATCCTTCTCTTGCCACACCTTTGATACACCATTACCTCCTTTATTTTCTAACTGGTTTTTTACTTCTTCTGTTAATAAAGGATCATCTTCAAACAAAACATCATCAATATAGTATTCATTTGGAATGTCAGGTTCTTTTATCAAAAGATGAATATGAGCAGGGTTTCTGCCATTAGGATATGAACCGGGACGTGTGGTATAGACAGTGTATTGTCCATTCTGATCTGTTTTTACCCACCCCCGAATGTAGCCATGCCTTCTCGCAGCAGGGGCAAGTTCTTTACTATTAGCATAAGCCCCATTTTCATTTGTTTGCCAGTAGTACAGAACGATATTAGGGGCAGGCGTCTTTCCATCTGGCTCATAAATAGTACCCGATACTACCAGCTTCTGCTTTGCAGCGTCCCAAGCGGCACTTGTATCGGTGGCACTAACATTGGCAGGCATATCAACATTGATTAATTCACAAGTTTCACATCTGCCACCAACCCTGCCAGATACTTGGTTGCTTGTAGCTAGGCCGCTCTCTATCTGTTGTTCTGTGGCTGAGTGGCTGTTACAGCACGTAAACAAAAATAGGATAGCCGTTGCCGTTATATTCACTATATGATAAGTAGTCATAATTGCAGATAATGGATGACTAATTATCATTACGTATTTATTAATCTACAGTCTTTACTTTCGAACCTGTAGAAAGCAGAAGAGGCTGCCTTTTGCAAGGCAGCCTCTTCTGCTTTAATTTTTTACTTAAAGAATATCGCTTACAAGTGCAGGGGCTATACCCAGAAGTATGGTCAGCACTGTAATAAAGATGAGTACAAAAGAAGCAAAGCTACCAACATTGATCTTTTCATAATCACCAGCAGGTTGCATGTACATGGCTATCACTACTCTGAAGTAATAGTAGATACCCACTGCGGCAAGTATGACAGCAATGATTACTAACCACATGAGATTGTTATCCTGTAACACGGTTGTGAATACAAAGAACTTAGCAAAGAAGCCTGCTGTAAGTGGAATACCTGCCAGCGAAAGCATGGAAACAGTCATGGCAAAAGCCAGAAGAGGGTTCGTTCTGCCTAACCCATTAAATGATTCATACTTTTCACCTCCTCTTTGTGCAGCTACCATCTTTAAAACTCCGAATGCAGCTACTGTAGCAGTAGAGTAAGCCAAAGAGTAAAACAGGATAGATGAGTCTGATCTCTCGTTGAAGGCAATAAGCGACATCAACAAATAACCTGCATGTGAAATACTCGAGTAGGCTAACATACGTTTAGCGCTTGATTGTATAACGGCCCCGATATTACCTACCACTAAGGTTAAAACGGTAATTGCGATCATTGTAGGGAACCAGGTAACATATGAAGCGGCAAAGGCTGCAGCCATCAGTTTATAAAAAGCGGCCACACCAGCAGTTTTCACAACTGTAGACATAAAAGCTGTGAAGAAAGTAGGAGTACCGTCATAAACATCAGGTGTCCAGAAGTGAAAAGGTGCTGCGGATATCTTAAAGGAAATGCCGATTATGAGCATCAGTAAGCCAAGAACAAACATGGTGCTCATTACACCATCTGTTGCAATTTGCGCAGCACCAATCTCTGTAATGTTGAAAGATCCGGTTGCTCCGTAAATCAGCACCATTCCAAAAAGCAGGATTCCGGTAAAGAAAGCACCCATCAGGAAGTACTTAAGGGCAGCCTCGTTAGAACGAAGGCTCTTCTTGTTACTACCTGCCAGAACATACATTGCTATAGAAAGGATTTCGATACCAACGAAAAGCATGATCATATTTTCGTAGCTAACCATCATAATGGCACCTACCAGCGAGAACAGCAATAGGCTGTAATATTCAGCAAGATTTGAGTCTCTCTCTTCCACATAACGCTGAGAGAAAGGTATTAGTAACAGCGTAGTAAGAGTCATGATTCCTGTAAATGCCACCGCATAATTGTCAATGGTGAGCATATTGTTAAAGTAGCTCTGAGGATCATTCCAGCTAAACAGATTAACTCCAAACACTATGATCAGGAAAAATAGCGCCAGAGGTAACAGTATCCTCTTAGACTTCAGGAAACCTATGAACAGGTTAGCGATGCCAAATATGGATAGAAGTATTATCGAAGTCATTTTGTCGTATTTCTGATAAACTCTTTATTCTTAATTATGCTGCTGTTAGCGATTAATAATCGTCAGCAGGTTCATCACTGCAGGCTCTGAAATGCTCAGGAACGTGTTAGGGAACAGACCAATCCAGAATACCATGATCACAAGGGGTATCAGAACTGCCATTTCATTTAGAGTTAAGTCTGTAAAAGCCTCTGTTTGTTCCGACTTAGTTCCGAACATTACACCCTGGAACATGCGTAGCATATAAACTGCACCAAGTATGATAGTTAAGCCAGCTACAGCACCAAACCAGGCATTGTATTGGAATACTCCAGACAAGAGCAGAAATTCCCCCACAAAACCATTCGTCAGCGGCAAAGCCACAGATCCTAACAGCAGGATCATGAAGAAGATGGAAAGTGCTTTAGCATTCTGTGTAATACCACCCAAGCTGGTAATTTCTCTTGTGTTTGTTCTGCTGAAGATGATATCAATGATGAAGAACAGACCTACTACATTGATACCATGGCTCAGCATCTGTATTACACCTCCTTGTAAACCTTGTTCGTTTAGGGTAAAGATACCTGCCGCAATCAGACCAACGTGAGCGATAGAAGAATAGGCAATCAGGCGCTTCAGGTCACGCTGACGGATGGCAATAATAGAGGCATATACAATACCAATGATAGAAAGCACCAGTACAACCTCATCCCACTGGCTCACACCCATTGGCACAACAGGCAATAACCAGCGGATCACTCCGTAAATACCCATCTTCAGCATGATTCCTGAAAGTAACATAGTTGCCTGCGTTGGTGCTTCTGTATAAGTATCCGGCTGCCAGGTATGGAAAGGGAAAACAGGCATTTTAATGGCAAATGCTATAAACAGAAACCAGAAAATCCAGCTTTGCGATTCTGCAGAAAGGGTTAACTGGTAGAAGGCGTTTACATCGGAAGTATGTGTGCCTGGCGTCTGAAGATAGAGGTACACAAAAGCGGCAAGCATGAAAAGCGAACCGAAAATTGTATACAAAAAGAATTTGAAGGTTACCTTAATTCGGTCTGTACCACCCCAGATAGCTGCGATAAAATAAACCGGAATCAGAGCGACTTCCCAGAAGAAGTAGAACAAAAAGGCATCCATGGCAACGAAAACACCAATAAGACCAGTCTGCATGAACAGGATAAGGGCGTAGAAGACATTCGGGTTCTTATATTCATGCTTGAACGAAGACAGGATTATAAGCGGTATCAGGAATGTTGTCAGGAGCACCATCAGAACACTGATGCCGTCCATGCCAATAGAAAAGTTTATGCCTGCACTCTCAATCCATGGAAAGCTGAGAGCCATTTGAGTGTTGCCATTCTGAGCATCAAATCCAGAGAGAGCGAAAAGAGACAGCGCAAACTCAACTAACGCTGCTACAAAAGCCACTTTCTTGGCACCTGTACCTTTTATGAATAGCACCAGAAGTGCAGCTAAGGCAGGCCAGAAAAGTAAAAGAGCTGTAATTATCATCTTCTTAGAACCTTATCCGATAAAGAAGTTTAAAAATAGAATCAGTACGATGCTGAACACCATCACCAGAATGTAGAAGCCGATAACTCCACTTTGTGCAAAGCGCAGTGTACGGCCACTCTGCATCACAAATTTGCCGAAGCCATTTACGATACCATCCACCACAATTACATCCAGGAAGCGGTGGAAAGCGGTTGACATCCACATAAGCGGACGAACAATAATGGTGTCGTACAGTTCGTCGATATAATACTTGTTGTAGATCAGGTTATGGATAGGAGACAGGCGCTCTCCTTCTGCAGCCGGTACAGATTTTTTGCTCACGTACATTACATAGGCAATGATGGCAGCAATTACTGCCACAGCTACTGAGATACCCATCAGCATCCATTCTGTAGCATGATCAATGTGAAGGGGCGCAACGGCAGCAGCGTTTGCTACCTGTGCATAATTGTAAATAGGGGCAAGATAATTCTGCAACACATGCATGTTTTCACCAAACACAGCCGGAATACCGAGGAAACCACCCACTGTAGAAAGTATAGCCAGCACGATCAGCGGTAACGTCATAGACATTGGTGACTCGTGCAGGTGACTCTTCTGAGACTCTGTTCCGCGGAATGTTCCGAAGAAAGTAAGGAATACCAGACGGAACATGTAGAATGATGTCATGAAAGAAGCCAGCAGGCCTAAGCCCCATAGCACCTTGCTATGTTCCCACACATGCGCCAGCAACTCATCTTTAGAGAAGAAACCAGCGAACGGAGGTATACCGGCAATTGCAAGCGTGCCGATCAGGAAGGTGACAAAGGTGATCGGCAGATATTTGCGCAGGCCACCCATGTTTCGGATATCCTGCTCATTGCTCACAGCGTGGATTACAGAGCCAGCACCAAGGAACAGAAGCGCCTTAAAGAAGGCATGTGTTAGTACGTGGAAGATAGACGATGAAAACGCCATCACTCCAAGTGCCAGGAACATGTAACCCAATTGCGAAACAGTTGAGTAAGCCAGTACCTTTTTTATATCATTCTGCGCCAAGCCAATAGTGGCTGCCAACACTGCAGTAGCAACACCAACGATGGCAATAATTTCAAGAGTGGTTGGTGCAAGAACATATAGCACATTTGAGCGAAGCACCATGTAAATACCAGCGGTCACCATGGTTGCTGCGTGAATCAGCGCTGAAACGGGTGTTGGACCCGCCATCGCATCCGGTAACCAGGTAAACAATGGAAGCTGTGCACTCTTACCCATTGCACCAACAAATAGTAGCAGGGTAATGGCAATCATTATGTTAGAGTCTATTCCTCCTGTGTAACGGGCAGCTTCAGCAAATACCTGCGGGTAACTTACTGAGCCGAATGTAATGAATATCAGGAAGATACCTAACAGGAAGCCTAAGTCACCGATTCGGTTCATTACAAAGGCTTTTTTCGCTGCATTGTTATAGTTGGTGTTTTTGTTCCAGAAACCGATCAGCAGATAGGAACAAAGGCCCACACCTTCCCAGCCTACGAACATCATCACGTAGTTAGAGCCCATTACAAGCAGTAACATCGAGAACATGAACAGGTTGATGAAAGCGAAGAATTTTCCAAAGTTCTCATCATGGCTCATATAGCCAGCAGAGTATAGGTGAATAAAGAAACCTATACCTGTTACCATCAGCATCATCAACAGCGTCAGCTGGTCGATGAGGAAGGAAAAGCCAATCTGGAGGTTGCCTACTGATATCCAGTTATAGAAGTCAACGGTGTAGGCGCGGCTGCCATTCGCTGTAAAGTCTAAGAAAAGGTATATGGATATTAGAAAGGACGCTAATACGGTGCCACATCCTATTATACTTACCAAACCTTTTGCCAGTTTGCGGTTGCCTAAGCCATTCAGTATAAAGCCCAGAAGGGGCAGTATCGGAACAAGCAGACAAAGTAGTGCCATTCCCTGGTTGTTAAGCGGCATTACAATTTCTTGCATCTGTGTATGTATTTAAGCTAATTCAGATTTTATTGGTGCTGTTACCACTTTAGGTAACTCAACAGTTGCACATCTGTGGAACGGATGTTGCGGTATGTCATTACAATAATGGCGAGGCCAACGCATACTTCTGCAGCTGCTACGGCCATAATGAAAAACACAAACACCTGCGCACTTGCATCTGCACGATAGGCAGACAAGGCTGTAAGTAAAATGTTTACAGCATTAAGCATAAGTTCCACGCACATAAAGATTACAATCGCGTTTCGACGGGTTAGTACACCAATCACACCAATTGCAAAAAGTGCGGTGCTGAAGAACAAATAATATTCTAATGGGATGGTTCTGATTACCTCAGGTATTTGGTTCATGTTCTGTGGGACTGAACGTATTACTGAAAATTTACTGTCCAAAAATCAAGTCGCAAAGTTATCCCCATTTTTGTAAAATCCATAACATATTTCCAATCTTCTTTGGGCAGAACAAGCTTAGTTTGTAGCACAATTGCTGTGCTACAAACAATTCTTACTGCTGTTTTGTACTTTCCCTCTTTCAGTAATGTATTCTATGTAGATTTATACTTTTACTTTATGTTTCCGTAGCTATGTTAAACATTGTAACTGTTAATTTATGCGTGCTTTATACCTCTTGTTCTTATCGGTTTCCCTCAGTTTCATAGCTTCCTGCAAATCTGATAAGCCTTCCAGTTCTAACACTATTTCTCCTGTAGTTTCACGTTTGAAGAATATGAACTTAAATGCCTCTATTCAACAAAGGGTCTTTTATGAAGATCTTCCTTCCGCATCTGGTCTAGAACTTATAGATGGCAGATTTTTTATAGTAGGAGATGATTCTCCATACCTGTATGAGCTTGATGAGCAGTTTCAGATTGTTCAGAAGCATCCTCTGTTTGATACCTCTGATTTTAATAACGGCCGTATTCCGAAAGCCTTAAAACCCGATCTGGAAAGTATTGCTCACTTGACTTATGGCCGCGATGATATGTTATTGTTACTGGGCTCTGGTGCAAGTGAAGCACGAAACAAGGGGTACTTAGTTAATCTTTCGGAGAAGAATAAAGTGCAGGAGATCGACTTTAGTAGATTTTATGTTTTTTTAAAGCGTATTCTGAAAATTGAAACAGAAGGACTGTTGAATATTGAAGGACTAGCTATGGATGACAATTATACATACCTATTGCAACGCCCTTTAGCAACAGGTATAAATGTGATTTTTAGGTTCGATACAGGTGAATTTAAGGATTTCATTTTAAGGCAGGGAGATATTCCAGCTGCTGCTGTTTATCATTTCAAGCTTGCCGGTATTGGAGAACGGGAAGCTGGTTTCTCCGGTGCTTACGTTTTGGGTAACAAGCTCTTTTTAACCGCTTCAGTAGAAGATACCTCTAATGCTATTGATGATGGAGAAGTTCTGGGTAGTTTTTTAGGAGTTGTTGACTTACGAGCTTTGGCTTATGCTACAGATCCTGCTAATCCTTTGGCAGTACCATCAGTACAATTAAAAAATGATGACGGCTCTGTTTATAAGGGTAAGGCTGAGTCGCTTGTAATTAAAGAAGTAACACCTGACAGCAAATACAAAGCTATCGTTGTTTCTGATGATGACCAGGGACATTCGGAACTTCTTACTGTTGAGTTGAATGTTGAAGAATAAACTCTTAGCTTATCTGGTAAAACAAAAGAGCGTGCTGTATTTCAGCACGCTCTTTTGTTTTACCAGAAGAACAAGCTCTTAGAAATGCTGTTCTCCAGTTTCTTTTTTACCTAACATCACGGCTCCAACCATCGCTACCAGGAATAACACAGAGGCTAATTCAAATGGTAGTAGGTACTGCGTAAATAGTACTGCGCCTAGGTTCTCAACCATGCCTATTTGTGAGTTGAATGTTTCGGGGTTGTAACCCTCCAGCTCTGTTTCTTTCAAAGCTGCAATCATCACTATAAAAAGCAGCCCCCCTGCAACTGTACCAGATATTTTGCTTAGTGTCGATGTTTTCAGCTTTGCATCAGAATTTTTCCCGAGGTTCAGGAACATGATCACAAAGAGGAAGAGCACCATAATGGCTCCGGCATACACAATTATATTAACTGCTGCTAAGAACTGTGCATTCAGCAGGATGTAATGTCCGGAGATTGTAAAAAAAGTAATAATCAGGAAAAGTACGCTGTGTACAGGGTTTTTTGATATTACTACCATCAGGGCGCAAAGCAGCGTAAGCGAGGTCAGGAAATAAAACAGGTTCTCTGTCATCGGGTTATTTCGTTTCTGTAGTTTTCAGAGGCTCAACCAAACGGTCTTTGCCGTAAATGAACTCGTCGCGCTCGTAACGTGCCGGCGCAATTTTATCGTCTTGTAAGAAAATAGCAGCCTTAGGGCAGGCCTCTTCACATAGTCCGCAGAAGATACAACGCAGCATGTTTACCTCATAGGTTACTGCATATTTTTCTTCACGGTACAGATGCTCTTCGCCAGCCTTTCGCTCACCTGCTGTCATGGTAATTGCTTCAGCAGGGCATGCTACTGCGCACAAACCACAGGCGGTGCAACGCTCAGCACCCTTTTCATCGCGCTTTAGCACATGCAGGCCACGCCAGAATTCACTTCTCTCGCGTGTTTGCTCCGGGTACTGTACAGTTGCTTTCTTCTTAAAAAAGTGTTTTAATGTTATGCCAAGACCTTGTGCAATAGCAGGGAGATATGCCTTCTCAGCAAAGGTCATTTCCCTCTTTTGCACTTTCTTGCTTCTATTCGATAGTGGTTCCATCTCTAATTTGATTATGATTGTTGCGTTAGCAGGTTCTTTTACTTAACAGGTTACCTGCCTGCATCATTCAAACTTCGTACTATAGTTTAAAATAAATAGTCTTTCAGAAGGATACCGCCTCCTGTTAACAGGATGTTCAGGATTGCAAGCGGAATCAGTATCTGCCAGCCTAACTTCATCAATTGGTCGTAGCGGAAACGCGGAAGTGTCCAGCGCACCCACATAAAGAAGAAGATAAACAGGAATATTTTTGCGAACATTACTGCTACTCCCACTAAAGTCACTACATTATTAGCTAAAACTGGATCGCTTATTGCTGCACGAAGATCTTCCATGAACGGGAAGTTGTATGCACCAAAATAAAGCGTAGCCATAACAGCTGATGCTACAAAGATGTTGATATATTCGGCAAACAAGTACATGCCAAGCTTCATAGAGCCGTACTCTGTATGATAACCTCCAATTAGCTCCGCCTCACTTTCTGGTAAGTCGAACGGTGTACGGTTTGTCTCTGCAAACGCACATACCAGGAAGATCAGGAAGCCTAAAGGCTGATACCAGATATTCCAGTTAAAGCCTGCCTGCTGTGCTGCAATTTCGCGTAATGACAACGAGCCGCTAAGCATCAAAACAGCAATCAATGAAAGACCCATTGCCAACTCGTAGCTAATGTTCTGCGATGCTGCCCGGATAGCCCCTAACAGAGAGAACTTGTTATTTGAGGCCCAGCCACCTATCATCAGACCATAAACACCAAGCGATACTACACCAAAAATATATAGTACACCTATGTTCACTTCTATGGCCTGTAAGAAAACAACGTGCCCATCAATAATCAGATTATCTCCAAAGGGGATAACTGCGCTTGACATGGCCGCAACCAACATGGCTATACCCGGGCCAATAATGAACAATGCTTTGTTCGACTTTGAAGGAATAAAATCCTCTTTAAAGAACAACTTTCCAGCATCAGCCAAGGGCTGTAACAAACCTAGCGGACCGGCTCTGTTCGGACCTACTCGGTCTTGAATGAAAGCTGCAATTTTTCGCTCAAAATAAGTTGAATAGGTGGCTATAAGTAATGTAATCCCGAAGATCGCCAGGATGTATATCGCTTTGTATATTAGGTCTACAGACTCCATGGTTATTCCTGTGGAAGGTTTTTCTTAGTAGATGTTGGCAAATTTGGAACAATGGGCACATTTATTACCGGCAACTCATAATGGTTGGCCGAAATCACGGATCTACTGTCTATATGGCGTGGCCCTTCAATTGTCCAGTCTTTCACCTCTTTTTTGTCAAAGCGACAGGTGTTACAGATAAACTCCTCTACTTCTGCATACTGGTCTTTGCGGGCTGTTACACGTAGTACTTCCTCACCGCGTGTCCACAGCGTTACTTTACCGGAACAGGTTGGGCAATCACGGTGTGCATCCATTGGTTTTGTAAACCATACACGGTTCTTAAAGCGCCATGTTTTGTCTGTAAGTGCACCTACAGGGCATACATCAATCACGTTACCAGAGAATTCATTATCAATAACGTTCTCAATATAAGTGCCGATTTCAGCTGCGTCGCCACGACCAAGTACACCATGTACACGGTTTTCAGCTATCTGATCAGCTGTATACACACAACGATAGCACAGGATGCAGCGCGTCATATGCAGCTGGATGTATGGTCCAAGGTCTACTTTGTTAAAGCTACGGCGTTCTTCTTCATAACGAGTAGCACTCACGCCATGCTCGTAGGAAAGATTCTGCAGGTCGCACTCTCCAGCCTGGTCACACACAGGGCAATCCAGTGGATGGTTGATCAACAGCATCTCTACAATGCCTTTGCGGGCATTTAGAACATCTTCGTTTGTAGTATTCTCTACCACCATGCCCTCCTGTACCTGTGTTATACACGAAGCAACCAATTTAGGCATAGGACGTGGATCTTTGGCTGAACCTTGTGCTACTTTAACCAGGCAAACACGGCACTTACCGCCGCTGCCCTTTAGTGGACCGTAATAACACATGGCTGGTGGCACTACATCTCCACCTATTTTTCTAGCGGCTTGCAGAATAGTAGTTCCTTCTTCTACTTCTACTTCGATGCCGTCGAATGTTATTTTAACCATTTGTAATCTTTCTCCTATTGTCGCACAGGCAAAGCCTGTACTGTCTTTGATCCGCTTTTAGCGGTGGTTAACTATTAAGCTGTAACTGCGTCTAACTGGCCTCTGTAAACAGCACCCGGAGCAGTTGCTTCCTTTGGATGTCTGATGTGCCACTCAAACTCATCACGGAAATGGCGCACAGCACTTGCTACTGGCCATGCAGCTGCATCACCAAGCGGGCAAATTGTATTACCCTCTATCTGCTTAGCTACACTTACCAGTAGGTCAATGTCCTGCTGATGTCCGTGACCGTACTCAATTCGGTGCAACACTTTTTCCATCCAGCCTGTACCTTCACGACATGGGCTACACTGGCCGCATGACTCGTGGTGGTAGAAACGGGCATAGTTCCACGTATTACGCACAATGCACTGATCCTCATCGAAGACAATGAAAGCACCTGATCCCAGCATCGATCCACTCACAAAACCACCATCAGAAAGTGATTCGTAAGACATCAGGCGATCTTCGCCGGCTGCAGTTTTCAGGATCAGGTTGGCTGGCAGAATTGGAACAGAAGAACCTCCCGGCACTACTGCCTTCAGTTGCTTTCCTTTCCAGATGCCGCCGCAGTACTGGTCAGAGTAAATAAATTCCTCTACCGGTACTCCTAACTCAATTTCGAACACGCCTGGGTTGTTTATGTTGCCGCTGGCAGAGATCAATTTTGTTCCTGTACTTCGGCCTACACCAATTTTAGCATACTCCGCACCGGTATTATTCACGATCCATGGTACTGACGCGATTGTTTCCACATTGTTTACCACGGTAGGTGATTGGAAAAGACCTTTCACAGCCGGGAATGGAGGCTTGTTTCGTGGATTACCACGCTTACCTTCCAACGACTCCAACAAGGCTGTTTCTTCGCCACAAATATAAGCACCACCACCCGGAGCAACGTGCAGGTCCAGGTCGTAACCTGACCCAAGTATGTTTTTACCCAGCAAACCGGCTGCATACGCCTCAGCAATAGCTTTTTCCAGAATGCGAAGCACAAATAACAACTCCCCACGGATATAGATATAGGAAGTGTTGGCACCTAGCGCATAGCTGGAAGTTATCATACCTTCTACCAATGCGTGCGGGTTTTTCTCCATGAACCAACGGTCCTTGAAAGTACCCGGCTCTGACTCATCGGCATTGCACACCAGGTAACGTGGAACCCCCTCTGGTTTAGCCAGGAAGCTCCATTTCATACCCGTAGGGAAGCCTGCACCACCACGACCACGGAGGCCAGATGTTTTTACCTCTTCCACCACCTCTTCCGGAGACATCGTTTTCAGGGCTTTCTCTACAGATTTGTAGCCACCATGCTTACGGTATACCTCCAGGGTTTCGATGCCTGGTACGTTAATATGTTCGGTTAATATCTTTAGTCCCATTTTAGCAGGATATAGAATAAAGCAGCCTCAAAAGGGCCACTTCGTTAAAATAAGGTTTATTTTTTCCAGGTTGGTGTTTCGTGCTCCTTGTTGCGCATCATCTCCAAAAACGCGTCAAGCTTTTCTTCGCTGTCGATGTTCTCGTAGTATAATTCGCGCACCTGCAGCATCGGGCCTGAACCACATGAAGCAAGACACTCTACCGGCTTCAAAGTAAACATACCATCCGCTGTTGTCTCGCCTTCTTCTATGTTAAGCTTTTGCTTGATCATGTCGATCATCTGATCGGCTCCACGCAGGCAGCAAGGCCCCGTGCGGCATACTTCCAACACGTGCTTTCCAACCGGCTTCAGGTTGAACATAGTATAGAAAGTGGCCACCTCGTATACTTCGATCGGCTTGATGTTCAGGATGTCCGCAACTTTGTCCATTACCTCAGGACTAACCCAACCACCGAACTCCGCCTGCGCAATGTGCAGGATAGGCAACAGGGCTGATTTTTGCCGTCCTTCCGGGTAGTGGCTTATGTAGCGCTGAATTTCGGCCATGGCCGCATCAGAAAACTTTACTTCGTTTATAGTTTCTGCCATTTTTTTAGTGGCACTGATCAGGGATCAATGTTAAATGGTAATTGATTGTTCTAGTTAAGCGTCAAGCTCGCCAGCAATTACGTTCAGGCTACTAAGCGTCAGGATAGCATCTGCTAACTGACCACCTTTGATCATTTCTGTATAAGCCTGATAGTAAATAAAACATGGTCTGCGGAAGTGCAGCCTGTAAGGTGTGCGGCCACCATCACTGATTAGGTAGAAACCTAACTCGCCATTACCGCCCTCTACGCTATGGTATACTTCACCAACCGGAGCATCAATCTCACCCATCACAATTTTAAAGTGGTAGATAAGGGCTTCCATGTTGCGGTATACTTCCTGCTTCGGAGGCAAATAGTAATGCGGCGCATCAGCATGATACGAGCCTTCAGGCAGGTTTTTGTAAGCCTGCTCAATAATCTTCAAGCTTTGCCAAACCTCCTCGTTACGCACCAGAAAGCGGTCATACGTGTCGCCTTTAGAGCCTACTGGAATCTCAAACTCAAAATCCTCATACGAAGAGTATGGGTTCATCACGCGCACGTCATAATCAACGCCGGCTGCACGTAAGTTAGGGCCGGTAAAGCCGTAGCTAAGTGCACGCTCTGCAGAGATAGCACCAACATCTGTGGTTCTGTCGATGAAGATACGGTTACGGGTAAGCATTTTCTCAAACTCTGCCCACACTTTAGGGAAGCGCTTCAGGAACTCATCTATAAGGTGCAGCGCTTTAGGCGTAAGATCACGCTCCATACCCCCAATACGGCCCATATTTGTCGTCAGACGGGCACCGCATACTTCTTCGTATATATCGTAGATGTGCTCACGCTCCTGCATCACATAAAGGAAACCTGTAAAAGCACCAGAGTCCACGCCCAGAATGGAGTTACAGATCAGGTGGTCTGAAATACGAGCCAACTCCATCATGATCACACGGATATACTGCGCGCGCTTAGGCACCTCTATTCCCAGCAGCTTCTCTACTGTCATGTGGTACCCCATGTTATTGATAGGGGAGGAACAGTAGTTCATTCTATCAGTCAGCGGTGTGATCTGATAAAATGGTTTGTGTTCAGCTATTTTCTCAAAGGCACGGTGAATATAACCAATCGTTGGTACAGCGTCCACGATCTTCTCACCATCCATTTGCAGGATGTTCTGGAAAATGCCATGCGTAGCCGGGTGCGTTGGACCCAGGTTCAGCGTGGTTAGTTGCGGCTCTTCTTTCAGGGCAAGTCCATTGTCTAAACGGAACTGCTCCAGGTCAGTAAGCTCTGCTGTCTTATTTTCAGTAGCCATTATTTTATCTTTTGGCTTATCGTCCAAAATATGTATCAATTTTATCTTCCCTTGTCTGGTCTTCCAGCGGGTACTGCTTCAGCATCGGGTGGTATTCCATCTCTTCAATGTTGAGGATGCGTGTCAGGTTCGGATGTCCGGTAAAGATGAAGCCATAAAAGTCAAATGCCTCACGCTCCATCCAGTTGGCGGTAGCGTAAAGATCTGTCATAGTTGGCATTACCGGGTCCGAAGCCGGCATAAATACTTTGATGCGGATGCGGTAATTGTGACGCAGGCTGTGCAACTGATACATCATGCACATCTCCTTGTCTTTGTGATCCGGGAAGTGGATCCCGCACATCGTGGTCAGGAAGCTGATCTGCAGCTCCTCATCGTCGCGCAGGTATTTTATCAGTTCGTGAATTGATTCGCGGTTAGTTGTTATGGTCATAATTCCATCCGGATTCAAAGCATCCCAGATGTTATCTTCCCCAAACTTACTTATGATTTTGCCGAGTACGTTTTCGTTCGTAAGCTCCATCTGCTTATTTAATGTTATAAGAGGCTAAAAGCTCCTGGTATTCCGGAGAATTACGGCGGCGAAGTGATTCATTTTCTGCCAGGTCCTGTACACGCATTAACCCGTCCAGGATCTGCTCAGGGCGTGGAGGACAACCAGGTACATATACATCTACTGGTACTATCCGGTCAATTCCTTGTAATACAGAGTAAGAATCAAATATACCACCTGATGTAGCGCAGGCTCCAACAGCAACTACCCAGCGCGGCTCTGCCATCTGCTCATATACCTGCTTCACAACCGGCCCCATTTTCTTGGCAATTGTACCCATCACCAGCAGGATGTCTGCCTGGCGGGGAGAGAAGCTTGGACGCTCTGAACCAAAGCGGGAAATATCATAATTTGAACCCATGGTAGCCATGTACTCAATACCACAGCAGGAGGTAGCAAATGGCAAAGGCCAAAGCGAGTGCTTACGAGCCAATCCAATTACTTTCTCGAAGGAGGTGGCAAAGAAACCTGCACCTGAAACACCATCCGGTGCATCTACTAGTTTTATATCTGTATTTTCGCTCATTTCAATATGGTTATTTGTGTATTACTTTGGTGCAATTACACCGATAAGAAGAACACAAAGGCCTTGTGAAAAGTTTATCCGGCTATTCCCATTTGAGAATTCCTTTTTTGATCACATAAAAGAATCCTGCAAGAAGCATGCCCATGAATACAAACATCTGCAAGAAGCCATCTACACCAAATTCTCTGAAGTTAACTGCCCAAGGGTACATGAAGATGATTTCCACATCGAACAGAACGAACAGAATAGCGGTCATGAAGTATTTATATGAGATTGGAGTACGAGCATCGCCCACAGACTCAATTCCACTTTCCCAGGCTGCGCCTTTTACCTCACTCTTGCGTTTAGGACCCAACAGGTGAGTAGCCACAAGCGCAAAAATTACGAAGCCTAGTGCCGCTGCAAACTGAATAATTATCGGTAGGTAATCCGATGGTACATACTGCTCTACAGTTGATTCCATAACTCTGTAATCGTTTCTACAAATTTGGGAGCAAAATTAGGTATAAATAGGCATTAATCAAAAGTATAAATCCAATGTAAATTGTTCTGAAAGAGGTGTGAGCGTAGCAGTGAAGAGCGTAAAAGGTGATAGCGCAATATTTAAGTATAAAAATACAAAGGCCGCCCCCGGTCAGGAGCGGCCTTTGTTAATGTTTGAACGCTGAGGCAGCTTACTTGCTTTCGCCCAGGAAAGGGTAACGGTAATCTACCGGCGGCACAAACGTTTCTTTGATAGATCGTGCAGAAACCCAGCGAAGTAGGTTTAGCATTGATCCAGCCTTATCGTTAGTACCTGAGGCACGGGAGCCACCAAATGGCTGCTGACCCACCACGGCACCTGTCGGCTTATCGTTGATGTAGAAGTTTCCAGCTGCCTGATCCAGTCTTTTCGTTGCATACTCTATAATGTAACGGTCCTGGCTGAAAATAGCACCTGTTAACGCGTACGGAGAGGTAGCGTTCACCAGTTCTACAGTTTCTTCGAAGTTGTTCTCGTCGTAAACATAGATCGTGATAACCGGTCCGAAGATCTCCTCACACATGGTGATATAGGTCGGGTTGTGCGACAGTAGCACAGTAGGCTCTATGAAGTAACCCTTAGATTTGTCGTAGTTGCCACCGGCAATGATCTCTACTTCATTGCTGTCCTTAGCATTATCAATGTAACGGGCAATCTTATCGAACGATTTCTCATCAATAACAGCATTAATGAAGTTGCCAAAATCTTCCGGAGCGCCCATTTTGAAGGACTTCAGGTCTTCTACTACATAGCCTTTTACCTCTTCCCAAAGGTTGCTTGGAATGTAAGCACGGGAGGCAGCAGAACATTTTTGTCCCTGGAACTCAAAGGCGCCACGTGAGATAGCCGTAGCCAGTGCTTTGGCATCAGCAGATTTATGAGCAAGTATAAAGTCTTTGCCTCCTGTTTCGCCTACAATGCGTGGGTATGACTTGTACTTGTGAATGTTTGTTCCGATAGTTTTCCAGATGTGCTGGAATACGCCTGTACTACCTGTAAAGTGAATACCGGCAAAGTCAGAGTGATTGAATACTACGTCACCAGTAGTAGGACCATCTACATAAACAAGGTTAATAACGCCATCTGGCAGACCTGCTTCCTTCAGAAGCTCCATGATCATGTGCGCTGCATAAATCTGCGTATGTGCAGGCTTCCATACCACTACGTTACCCATCATGGCAACAGCAGTTGGCAGGTTACCGGCAATTGCGGTAAAGTTGAATGGCGTAAGCGCAAACACAAAGCCCTCTAGCGGGCGGTGTTCCATGCGGTTCCAAACACCTGGTGCAGACTCAGGCTGCATACGGTAAATGTCAGTTGCAAACTGTACGTTAAAGCGCAGGAAGTCTATCAGCTCGCAGGCAGAGTCTATCTCAGCTTGATAAGCGTTTTTAGACTGACCCAGCATGGTCGCAGCGTTCAAACGAGCTCTCCAGGGACCAGCCAGCAACTCAGCAGCTTTAATGAAAATGCTGGCGCGGTGTTCCCAACTCATTGCCGCCCATTCTTCACGTGCAGCAAGTGCTGCATTAATAGCCTGTTCCACGTGGGTTGCATCCCCTTCGCTGAAGTGCCCAAGGATATGCTTGTGGTCGTGTGGCTGCAGCATTGGCTGCTTATTATCTGTAAAAACTCTGTCGCCGCCAATGTACATCGGTACATCCAGCTCTTTTGACTTAAGTTCTTTATAGGTGCGCAGTAATTCTTCACGCTCTGGTGAGCCAGGAGCGTAAGATTTTACAGGTTCATTAACGGGAGTAGGTACTCTAAAAAATCCGGTTGCCATTTTTTTATAGTTAAGGATTCAGAATAATTTTCATAGTCAGATACGCCTTTTCAGGGGCACCTGAACAAAGGTAAGGCTTATTATTTGATTTTTTGGTATGAAAACAAAGCCCATGATCTTTCCAGGATAGGGATAGTACATCCAGAGCAGTTCTTAATCGTACTTAAATAAGAGGAGGGAGGTTATGAAGAACAGGTACAGGTGCTTTGTGATTTTAATTGTAGCTGTAGTTCAATGTACTGCTTTGGAAGCAGAGGCTACAGGCTTCTCTTTTTGTTATCATGGGGCTAGCACCTCAGCTCCAAAGCAGGAGGAGCAGGAGGCAAGACGCATGAAGAAAGAACTGCTGGGGTCATATCATGAAACAAACCTGCTGACGACTGATAATATTAGCCACGCCTATTTGATATTCATGGAAAATGTTCGCTCTAAGCAAAGCAGTTGGGGTAACAGTGAATGGGAGTTGGCGCAAGAAACCATGAACCAACTAAATGCCAGGTTTACTTCCATCTACTCTATTCTAAGGGTAAGCGACAAAGCCCGCATAAAGGTGGTGCAGACGGAGTTTAAAAAGCTTCGCGAGAAGAGTGTAGCTAAAAAGTGAATTTATAAGAAGCTCTTTAATTCACTCAGGCAGCTGATTTCAAAGGTAGGTTTTGGCCTTTTGCTGCTTCTTACCCCCTCTGGGTTAAAGTATACCTGGTCTATGCCTGCATCGCGAGCGCCTTGAATATCGCATTCATAATTATCCCCTATCATCAGGCATTCCTCAGGGTTTATGTTGATGCGGCCAAGGAGGTGTTCGAACATACGGCGGTCTGGCTTTTTGTACCCACAGCACTCAGATGTTACGATTTCCCTGAAATAGCCATGCAATTGAGAAGAATTCATTTTAACATGTTGCACTTCCTTAAAGCCATTCGTAATGATGTGCAGGCCGTATTTTGGCTGCAAATACTGCAATATTTCATGGGTGTAAGGGAAAACAGCGTTTTTTGTAGGGCACAGGGTCGTGTATGCTTCAGATAATCCGGCAGGTACCTCATGCTCCTCCAGCCCTAAACCTAAAAGTGTTTTTATAAAACGCCTTTCACGCAGCTCTTTCTGGTTTATTTTCCCTTTATTGTACAGGTCCCACATACGGATGTTGACAAACTTGTACTTCTTATAGAAGGTAGAACTATCAAACTTACCGAAGCTGGCTAGTTCAAATTGGTCATATAAGGCGTAAAGGGTTTCTTCTGAATTCTTTTCGAAGTCCCAAAGGGTATGGTCCAGGTCAAAAAGGATGTGCGTGTATGTTTTCATGTGGGCTGAAGGTATTGGATTTAAGTGAAACGGGCGCAAGGATCGGAAGTTTCCTGATCAAGATTAAAGTATAAGCTAACCCCTTCTGAACAAAGCAATAGATGAAAGGTTTAGTTGTTGGTAAATAGCTAAGAGAATAACAGTTACGGAGCTATCCAACGGCGTGCCTCAAGTTTGTTTATAGCCAATTCGCGGTTTGAAAAGAGTATATCGTATGTCTCCTGGTCTTTTTGCAGCAGGGAGTCACGCTCCAGGTAATTAAATATCTGGCTTACGAAATCTGCGGCTTCATCTTTGATAGAGTAGAATACCCACTGGTCAAGCTTGCGGGAGGTGACCAGACTTGCGTTGCGGAGGTATGCAAGGTGCCGTGAGGTCTTTGTTTGTGTAAAATCAAGCACCTGCTCAAGGTCTGACGTGCACATTTCCTTGTTGCGCAGGATCAGGTTAAGGATACGGATGCGGGATTCGTCTGCGAGTGCTTTCAGAATCTGCTCCCCGAAAGATATACTAAAGTGTTTGAGCCTCATAGTTGCCGCGAAAGCGTAAACAAAATTAGGTAAAAGCTGCTATAATAAAATAATAAATCCTATAATTGTACTGAATGAATTTAATTTCACAGAAACATACCCTTCTCTCCATGCCTTCGAAAGGAGCTCTGGCGCTTGTTCTGTTGCTTTTACTTCTGTTTACGGCTGCTCCTAACAACGCTGCCGCACAAGGAAAGCAACGTGTAGTGCAGCTTTCAGGCTTTGTGGCCACAGGAGATAGCCTCTACGGGGTGGCAGGAGTAAGCGTGTATGTGCCGGGTACGAGCCGTGGTACACAAACAAATGAGTATGGTTTCTTTTCGGTACCGGTGCTTACAGGCGACAGCGTTATTTTTAATGCGCTGGGCTATAAAAAGCAGTACCTGATTATCCCGGAGAAGTACAGCAGCCAGAGCTATTCCATTATCATGCAAATGCAGGAAGATCCTACCGAGCTTCCTATAGTAGATGTGTTTCCGTGGCCAACTGAACGGGACTTTAAGGAAGCTGTTGCCAATGTGAAGTTGCCTGACGAAGGACGTGCCATGGCTACCCGTAACCTGGACCCTGAACGTTTGGAAGAACTCTTTAAGACCACCCCCATGGATGGTGGCGCTAACTTCAGGTTCTGGAATCAGCAACAAATACAGCAGCAGCAGAACAGGATAATGTACCCTACTATAAGCCCCTTTGCTATTCCGGCACTCCTGAATTCTATTTTCAAAGGCGACGGCAAGTAATTAGTTGCAAATATAAATTCCTCCTTCCTTCTGATTTTGTGCAAACCTGTTTTTGAGCCAGTGTAGGTTTATATCATTTGTTTGTGCCTGATTTGCTGATTTAGCAGGCTCCGAATGCTTCAAAGTAACTTACCACAGCCCTCTGCGTTATTTTGCAAAAGAGAGATACATTCTTTTTTGTGCAACTATGAGTATGGTTAATTTACTATGCTAAGCTACTAAACGCAACTTCCTATGCTTAAACCTGATAAGTTATCGCTTAATATACCTGATACTACAAAGCCCCGTGTGGTTATAATTGGAGGGGGATTCGGAGGAATCAACCTTGCCCGGAAATTATCTGAAAAGCATTTCCAGGTAGTTATGTTTGACAGGCAGAACTACCATGGCTTCTGGCCTCTGCTTTACCAGGTGGCCACTGCAGGCTTAGAGCCTGATTCCATCGCAGAGCCACTCCGTAAAATGTTTGGCAGCGATGACTATGGTGATTTTTACTTCCGGCTTGTGAAAGTAACTGGCATTAACCCTGATGCCAGAACAGTAGATACCCTTATCGGAGAACTGCCATATGACTTCCTGGTTGTTGCTACGGGTACTAAAATCAACTACTTCGGCAATGATCAGATAAAGAAGTATGCCTTCCCGTTGAAGCAGATACCACATGCACTTAACCTGCGTAGCCAGATGCTGCAAGCTTTTGAACAGGCAAACATGACAAGTGACCCTGAAATCAGGCAGAGCCTGATGAACTTTGTGATTGTTGGAGGAGGCCCGACAGGAGTAGAACTAGCCGGCGCACTGGCTGAAATGAAAAAGCATGTGCTGCCCACAGATTATCCGGGTATGGACTTTACTCAGATGAATATCTTCTTGATCGAGGGCATGGACAGGGTGTTGCCCCCAATGTCTGTGGAGGCAAGTGAGAAGACTCATAAATATTTGAGTGAATTAGGCATTATCATTAAGCTGAATACCCTTGTAGAAGCTTATGATGGAGAAATAGTGATATTGAAGGGTGGAGAGCAGATAAAAACAAATACCCTTATCTGGGCAGCGGGTGTATCCGGAGCCGTTATTGGAGGGCTTCCGGAAGAATGTGTGGAGCGTGGGCGGTATCTGGTAAATGAGTTTAATCAGGTGAAGGGCTATGACAATATCTTTGCCATTGGGGATGTGGCCCTGATGAAAACACCAGAGTTTCCTAAAGGGCATCCGGGTGTAGCACAGCCTGCTATACAGCAGGGTAAACTGTTAGCAAAAAACCTAAAAAGACTCGTTTTAAAGCAGCCTCTGGAACCGTTTAAATATTTCGATAAAGGTTCTTTGGCTATTATCGGTCGTAACCGTGCTGTGGCAGACCTGCCGAACAACATCCATCTCGGGGGCTTTTTTGCCTGGGTGATATGGCTGTTCGTGCACATCATGTACCTGATTGGATTCAGGAATAAATTGGTTGTACTTAGCAACTGGATTTATAAGTTCTTTACCTATGAGAATGGCACGCGTCTTATCATCCGGCCTTTTATTCGAAAAGGGGACCGGGTCTCACAGGATTTCATCAATAAGTATAACACAGATTAGTTATAGAGATAGTAAAAAAAAAGCCCCTGAGAAAGCAGGGGCTTTTTTTGGGTGAGAGTGTAAGCTGTTATTGCCCTGAGTTATTTTTGTTGCCGTTGCGGTTAGCAGAGCGCTCACGCTGCATTGGATTTTGCTGCTCGCGCTGTTGCTGTTTGTAAATATCGAAACGGGATGGAGCCAGGCGACGAGGGAAAAAGTTGTTAGACAGTTCTGTATCCGCCGTCTGCAGGTATGGATCAAGTTCGAAGTTGGCAACTGGCTTTTCTGTGATAAACACCTTCGTGATATCTTCGTTGTTGTAGCGCCAGATCTCAGCCGGAATATTAACTACCTCTTCAGAACCGTCTTCAAACTCCATGCGCACGATCAATGGCATTACTAAGCCACCCAAATTCTTGAAGCTTACTTCGTAGAAATTTAAGCCGGAATCCAGTGCTTTTTTCTCTGCCGGTGTTAGGCTCTTCAGGAAAGACTGGTAACGCTGCTGATCGGCGGCTGTAGTAGCCAACGGGTCGTAGCTGTTATAGAAGTCTTTTAGCTCTGGCCTGTTGTCTAATCTGGTTTTAGGGATATCCTTCAGGTTACGCTGCTCTGACAGTGTCTTTGGAGCCTTGTTCTGCTGCTCACGCAGCTGTGCGTTAACGAACTCCGGATTCTGAGAATCAACCGTATACCACTTCACATCGTCGATAGATACATCGGTATGGTCTGTGGTATAGAACCAGCCTCTCCAGAACCAGTCAAGGTCTACGCCAGAGGCATCTTCCATGGTGCGGAAGAAGTCGGCTGGCATCGGGTGCTTAAAGGCCCAACGATTGGAATACTCCTTGAAGGCATAGTCAAAAAGCTCGCGACCCATTACTGTTTCACGTAAAACATTAAGCGCAGTGGCAGGCTTACCATAGGCGTTGTTACCGAATTGCAACACAGACTCAGAGTTGGTCATGATCGGCACCTGTGTGTTCTTAGCGCTCTTCATGTACTCAACAATGTTAGCAGGCTCACCACGGCGCGACGGGTAATTTCTTTCCCACTCCTGCTCAGCAAGGTACTGCATAAAGGTGTTCAGGCCCTCATCCATCCACGTCCACTGGCGCTCATCAGAGTTGATGATCATCGGGAAGAAGTTGTGCCCTACCTCGTGAATGATAACCGAGATTAAACCATACTTGGTGCGGTCAGAGTAAGTGCCGTCTGCCTCTGGGCGATACCCGTTAAAAGATAGCATCGGGTATTCCATACCACCTACAGGGCCATGCACAGAGATAGCCACAGGGTAAGGGTAGTCGATAGTATGCTTAGAGTAAACTTTTAAAGTATGAGCAACCGCCTCAGTTGAATACTGCCCCCAAAGCGGATTTGCCTCTTTCGGGTAGTAAGACATAGCCAGCACGTTTTTGCCACCAACGTTCACGTTCATAGCATCCCAGATAAACTTGCGGGAGCTTGCCCAGGCAAAGTCACGTACATTCTTAGCTGCAAATACCCACGTTTTTTTAGCAGATGTTGGGTTCTTCTCTGCTTTAGTGGCTTCCTCCTGCGATACGATTACCACAGGCTTGTCGCTTTTTGCGGCGTCAGCCCAGCGTTTCTGGTGAGTAGAAGATAACACCTGACTTGCATTCTGAAGCTCTCCTGTTGCGCCAACTACATGGTCGGCAGGTACAGTGATGCTGACTTTATAGTCCCCGAAAGGCAGTGCGAATTCACCGCTTCCCAGGAATTGCTTGTGTTGCCATCCGTTTACATCATCGTAAACAGCCATACGCGGGAACCACTGGGCCATCTCGTACAGGTAATTCCCGTCTTCCGGGAAATACTCGTAGCCAGAACGGCCGCCAAGGGCTTTCTGATCATTGATGTTGTGGTGCCAATCGATGTTGAAAGACACGCTCTGCTTTGGCTTAAGTGGCGTTGGCAGGTCAATACGCATCATGGTATTGTTGATGGTGTGCTTTAATGGCTTGCCACTACGGTCCTTTACCGCATCGATTTTAAAACCGCCGTCGAATTTCTCGCGGGTCATGTACTCCACTGCCTGTGTAGACATTTTATCGTTTAACTGCCCGGTTTTAGTCAGGTTGCTGGCAGAGTTTGGCTCAAAAATATTCTGATCCAGCTGTACCCACAGGTACGAAAGTACATCAGGAGAATTGTTGGTATAGGTGATGTTTTCAGAACCTTTGATTGACTGGTTCTTATCATCTAACTCTACTTTAATATTATAGTCTGCACGTTGCTGCCAGTATTCATGGCCCGGAGCACCAGAGGCTGTACGGTAGGTATTAGGAGTTGGCAGCTCCTGCTGTAGCTGCTTAAACTTAGACTTATCGGTGTTGTCCTGCGCCTGTGCCACCACAGGCCCGGCAAACAAACCGAATAAAGCTAAGCCGGTAAGTAGGTTTCTCATTATAGGTTGAATAAAGTGTTAGTTTAGTTTAGTTATATCTGGTCAAGAGTTAAAATATACTTGTTTCCATCATTAAGATCAAAGACACACCTGCTGCTGCACTTGAAAGCACCATAATCCAGTCCCGCTTCTTTGCATTTAAAAGGTTCATCACCAGGAAAGCAACAGCTAACAGAATAGACACAATCAGTAGTTGACCAAGTTCAATGCCAACATTAAAGGCTAGCAGTTGCAGCCAGGTGTCGGAGCTTTTGCCCAGTAAAGATTTCAGGTAGTTGGAAAAGCCCATGCCATGAATCAACCCGAAAAAAATAGCCATAGCATTGTGTAACGACAGAATGGTTGCTTGCTTTGATGCTGCACCCTTCAGTTTAAAAAAATTTGTGATGCAGGTAAACAGAATCGTTACAGGAATCAGGAATTCAATCAGGGCTGTGTCAAAGCGGACAACATTGAACGTAGACAGCGCCAGTGTTATAGAGTGGCCTATCGTGAAAGAGGTAACAAGGGCTACCACCTTTCGCCAGTCGTTTAAGGTATATATGGCACACAATGCCAGCAGAAACAGCATGTGGTCATATGCTCCCAAATTAAAAATATGATGGAAGCCCAACTTTAAATACGTTGAGAAGACAGAAGACAAAGCTCAGGGTGAATTTATAATGATCCTAAGTGGCAAATTAATTTTTTAAACTTGTATATACAATAGTAGTGCCGTAGTTCTGAGCAGTTTAAATGGCTTTAGAGAAAAATCTATACGAAAAGTAGAGGTTGCTCGATTAAACCTTTGATTTCCTTTCCTGGTAGTACCGTAGTTTATTTCTTTACTCTTTCCAAAGTGGTCTTTGTTTTACCGTCTTTGGTAGTATGAATCATTTTATTGATGTTTATCCAGCTTACCAGTGCAGTATCGGTGTGTGCGCCATACATGATACTCAGGATACTTGTTTCCGGATCATAAAAATATCCTCCTTGCAGGCCTCTGCCATCTGAGCTAAGTACCATCTTAAACTGCCCGGATTCTTCATAAACAAAGCGTGTCTCGCTTTGGCCAAGGGTTGTGTTAACATTCTTTTTCTCGCCTTTCCCATCGAACTGCATATCTATCAGTTTCCAACTTCCTACTATGGAGTAGGTGCTTTGTTGGGCAGGGGAGGTGCAGCTATTAAAGATTAGGAGTGCAAGCAATCCAAAAAGTAATAAGAATGCCTTCATAGGTTAGGTCTAAGTCAAGTTAAGGTAGCGTTCCGGTGATGAATAAACACGAGGTATACGTATAAATTACGTGTAGCTACTGCAAAGTATAAATTTAAAAGGAGAACGGGTAGATAAGTCGGAGCTAATTTAGTTCTGGCAGCAAGGGTGTGGGTTTAAAATACTTTTAAGCTAATTCTATGAATCTCTTCACGTTTTATGAGTATAAAAGAGTAGGAATGTAGATAATAAAGCCATGTTAGAAGTACTACCGGAGACGCAGGAAGATATGCTGGCTGTTCGGGTAAGCGATGAACTGACAAACCAGGATTTTGACCTGTATCGTGAGTTGATACGGGACAGAATGAAGAAGTATGGTTCTGCGAGATTATATTATGAGATGGTAAACCTGAGTTGGGTCAAGCCTGGTGTAGCATTGGAAAATGCTTTATTCGACCTGGTGCATGGGAGGGAGTATGATCGGGTGGCGATGGTGGGAGAGAAACTATGGCAGGAATTGGCTGCCAAAATTATCAGTCCGGTCAAAAAGAAAGGTGTGCGGTACTTTAGTATAACAGAAAAGGAACAGGCGATGCGGTGGGTGTTGGAGGGAAGGTGATCTTCTTAATTTTTAGCTAGAGTGTATTGTTTTAGCTCCTCCCTGCTTAGGTTGTATGTATCCTGATTGCCGTTTATGAAAATGGTCTTTTTCGAGCTGCCAACTAAGGCACCTATGGCCATTCCGGGTATAACTCCAAGTACAGCTCCCAGAACAGCTTTATCTTCAGCTGTAAAGAACACAATGCACCAGGTGCCTGGTCCACATTCGTCATCACCGTCGGCATATCCGGCAACGGCACCTGTTGCAGCACCACCCAAACCTCCTAAAAGCAGTCCCTTTCTAAAGTCCTTTCTTTTTCTGTACTTGATCTTTTCTACAGATGAGACAGGAATAAGTTGGGGAGTATAAGTTGCTTTCTTGTTTTTTGATAATGTAAAGTTATCCAAAAAGAGAATGGAGGAATCATTTGCTTCAATTATCACTCCTTTTAGAGCTCTTCTACTATCTTTCAGATACAACCAATGCAGATACTCTGATTTTACCGGCGAAGTAGCCTGAGCCTTTAGGGGGACAGTAGCGATGCAGCAAAGCAATAAAGCTAGAACAGTTTTCATAACGAACCACTTTAAATTTACCCCATTTATTATTCTCAGGAACTAAGCTTTTTGAAAAATTTCGGAATGTACTGAATTTTATACGGAAAAATTTGGGTTGAGTAACGACAGGTGAACTATTACTGCAATAAAGCATTTAGAGCCAAACTACAACAGAGGAAGTTTACGAACTAAGGTAATAAAGCAATACTAGCATAAGCATCGCGGCAGCAAGAAAGATACGCCTGAACAGCTTTTTTTTATTATGTATTGTGCGTTTTCTTTCAGAGGGTGCATACTACTATAATGGCTAGATCAAATTCAAATTTGCCCACAGCAAAACTTGTCCCAATAATTTAGAAGCATTATATCTGCTTCTGGCGTAAAGCCATTCCCTTTGCCAGGAGTAGGAGTAAATTCGCCAAAAACAGCACCTTTGTCCGTAGCGTAAAAATCTATTCTTACAAAAATTTCATAAGCTTTACTTAATTTTTTTCCCCAGTTGATAATCTCGGGAAGACATGCAGGCGGGGCTTGGTAAGCTGACCGTTGGTATTGTTTACCAATACATTCAATCATGTTCCAATTTTCGTCATAACAGCTAGATAAACCTGTCTTTGGGCTCATTCTGTTAATAACATCAATTACAGCTAACTCTCCATTAAATAAACTTAACTTGTAATCTACAGGTATTTTATATTCGCCTTTTTCACTTCTTAAAAATTCCTCTATCAAAAACTCTTGATGTGAGTTTTTATCTAAAGTTTCCTGCATTACATCTTTTAGTTGTTCGTCAGAGTAGAAGCAGCTATCCATGTGGTTCATGTGCTTATCCATCAAAAAAACCATTTTGCATGAATGCCCAATAGTTGGCCTTATCACATACTGATCAGGAAGATTACGAAAACTTAACTCTTTCAGGTCTCTGCCTTTCCAATAAAGCTGAGGAACCCGACATCCGAACTTTTGAGCAAACACCCGGGCATTATACTTGTTGCTGAGTTTTCGCTGCCAGTGTTTTGTTGATTTTAGCTGCTCAATAGTTATACCTTCATATAAGGGTGAGTTACGAACAAGTTCTGCATCAGCATCACTCCAGAAAACTTTATGTCTATATATAATCCTCTTAGCAAAGTCTCCGTTATCCTGAGGTTCTTTTTGTGTTAATTTACTAAGAGTCTTCTGAATTCGTCTTTGGATGATGTTAATCATGATC
>NZ_JBHULU010000015.1:402821-450042 GCF_042684605.1 Pontibacter locisalis | reverse complement strand
GCCCCACTGGGGCGGCCGTTTACTCAACTAAACTCTAAACTTAATCTTCTTTTACTTCTCCGTCGGAATCTCGACGTCAATGTTATTGAAACGAATCTTACCGTTGTCTAGTACCGCCTCTACCACAGAATCTTTGTTGATCTTACCGGACAATATCTCCTTCGATAACTCGTTCAGCACCTGGCGCTGGATCACGCGCTTCAGCGGACGGGCACCAAACTGCGGGTCGAAGCCCTGTTCGCCCAGGTAATCCAGTACCTCGTCGGTAGCCACTAACTGTATGCCGGCTTCCTCCAGACGTTGCTGGATGTGGCGGAACTGAATGTTCACGATCTTGCGGATATCCTGTCTGCTTAGTGGGCGGAACATTACCAGTTCGTCAATACGGTTCAGGAACTCTGGCCTTACCGATTTCTTCAGTAGTTCAAACACCTCATCTTTCGTACGCTCAATCACCTCATCGTGGTTAAACTCATCCATATTCTCGAAGTTAGACTGAATGATGTGCGAACCAATGTTTGAGGTCATGATGATGATGGTGTTCTTGAAGTTAACCACACGTCCTTTACTATCGGTCAGACGGCCATCGTCGAGCACCTGCAAAAGTATGTTGAACACGTCCGGGTGCGCCTTCTCGATCTCATCCAAAAGCACTACTGAGTATGGCTTGCGGCGTACAGCCTCCGTCAGCTGGCCACCTTCATCGTAACCTACATATCCCGGAGGCGCTCCCACCATACGGCTCACGGCATGGCGTTCCTGGTATTCACTCATATCGATGCGCACCATGGCGTTCTCATCGTTGAACAGGTAGTCGGCCAGTGCTTTTGCCAGCTCAGTTTTACCCACACCGGTTGTACCTAAAAATATGAATGAGCCAATCGGGCGTTTCGGGTCCTGCATACCGGCACGGCTTCGGCGCACAGCGTCAGAAATGGCCTCAATTGCCTCTTCCTGACCAGCCACACGTTTGCCCAGCTCTTGCTCCAGGTGCAGCAGTTTTTCGCGGTCACTCTGCAGCATCTTGCTCACAGGTATACCTGTCCATTTAGCTACGATTTCTGCGATGTCTTCCGAATTCACTTCTTCCTTCAGCATTGGGTTCTCACCCTGCATCTCATGTACCTGCTCCTGCAGCTGCTTCAGGTGGGCCTCAGCCTCCTGAATCTTACCGTAACGAAGCTCAGCTACTCGACCGTAGTCACCGGAACGTTCCGCTTGCTCAGCCTCCAGTTTATAGTTTTCGATATTCTCTTTCTCTTTCTGAATGCCCTCAATGATCTGCTTTTCGTTCTGCCACTTGGCTTTCAGGTCATCGCGCTTACCGCTTAAATCGGCAATCTCCTTGGATAGGATGGCTTCTTTGTCCTTGTCATTCTCACGGCGGATTGCCTCACGCTCAATCTCCAGCTGCATGATGCGGCGCTGTAATTCATCCAGCTCCACCGGCAAAGAGTCAATCTCGATGCGCAGTTTCGCAGCCGCCTCGTCCATCAGGTCAATGGCTTTGTCTGGCAGGAAACGATCCGAAATGTAGCGGTTTGAAAGCTCTACCGCGGCAATGATCGCATCGTCCTTTATGCGTACCCCGTGGTGTACCTCATACTTATCCTTGATACCGCGAAGTATGGAAATAGCATCCGGCACGTTTGGCTCATCTACCATTACCGCCTGGAAACGACGCTCCAGAGCTTTGTCCTTTTCGATATATTTCTGATACTCCTTCAGCGTCGTTGCACCGATAGCATGCAGTTCTCCTCGGGCCAAAGCTGGCTTCAGCAGGTTGGCTGCGTCCATGGCGCTCTCGCCACCCGCACCGGCACCGATCAAGGTATGAATCTCGTCGATGAAGAGGATGATCTCACCTTCCGCATCAGTCACCTCTTTAATTACGGCCTTCAGGCGCTCCTCAAACTCTCCTTTATACTTGGCGCCTGCCACAAGCAGACCCATGTCCAGGCTCATCAGTGTTTTGTTTTTCAGGTTCTCCGGCACATCGCCGCTCACCATGCGCTGAGCCAAACCTTCCACAATGGCAGTTTTACCTACACCAGGCTCACCCAGCAGCACCGGGTTGTTTTTCGTACGGCGGCTCAGGATCTGCAGCACGCGTCGGATCTCCTCGTCACGGCCAATTACCGGGTCTATTTTACCGGCACGGGCCATTTCGTTTAGGTTCTTAGCGTAGCGCTTCAGCGAGTTATACTTTGCCTCTGCGTTTTGATCAGTTACTTTGGCACCACCGCGTAACTCTTTGATTGCTTTTTTGAGATCCTTTTCATTGAAGCCAACATCCTTCATCAGGCCGGCTACTTTATCGCGACCAGCCAGCAGGCCCAACAGCATATGCTCAATGGCCACATACTCATCCCCGAATTCCTTCAGGTAAGAAGTGGCTTTTTGCAAGGCTGTCGCTGCATCGTTAGCCAAATACGGACTGCCACCGCTCACTTTCGGGTAAGCCGCTACAATTTCATCCAATTTACTGTGCAGGATGTTGCCGTTGATGTTCAGCTTCTGCAGCAGGAAATTGGTAACGTTTTCGTCGGTTTCCAGAATAGCTTTTAATATATGCCCGGTTTCGATAGCCTGCTGCTGGTTGCCACCTGCTATTTCGGTGGCCTTCTGGATGGCCTCCTGAGCTTTGATGGTATAGTTGTTAAAGTTCATGTCTTTGCTTGTTTTCCCTTAGTTTTAGTTCTACGAGCTATACAGCAAAGGATACACCAATGGTACCTTTTGATGATTTTTATGTAATTATGTCATGTTTTTGTGTGGTGAATTGAGCAGTTCCGGACTTTTTGTCTGTATCAAATATCCTTCTTAAAAACTGCTGCATAATGGTCTGCTAATCGTGTCGGCTCAGGCAACTTGTATTTGGTAGCGCAGTTTAAAGCTATCTCCGTTGCTGAGTCCAAATCCATCAGATGCCCCGGCGAGACAAACACAGGCTTCACGTTGTCTTTTGTTCGGAGCACGTTGGCAATCACTTCTCCTTTGTATTCCAGCGGCGAGATGGAGCCCTTGGTGGGCGCAGGTTCCGTGTATTTTCCTACCAGAACCTTCTTGGCTACACCCATGGTAGGCTTCTCTAGGTGCAGGCCCAGATGAGTGGCGATGCCGAGGCGGCGTGGGTGTGATATACCATGGCCATCTACCATAATTAGGTCAGGCTTTTGCTCTAGCTTCTGGTAGGCTTCCAGTAAGTTGGGTGCTTCTCTAAAAGATAGGAAACCCGGGACATACGATAATTCTACCTGACCATGGTGCCATACTTTCTCCACAACCTCTAGCTCTGGATACTTCAAAAGTATAAAAGCAGACAAAATGGTATCCTCGCCAATAAAAGAGGAGTCGCAGCCAGCAATTAGTTTCAGCTCAAAATCAGGTTTTTGAATAATGATGCGGTCCTGCATCTTCTTTTGTAACTCCGTTAACTCCTGCAACAGCCTGGGATCGGTGGGAGGGGCATCGTGTCTTCTGTAGTAGGCCATTTAGGTTAAATAATGTGTTAGCGACTGTTTCAGTGATCCGGTTTGATTTTTTAAAAGTGCCTGCGCTCTCCCATGCATGCTATTTCTTTACGTTTAATAAAGAGCCACGCATTCAGATTTTTGCAATCATATATGTAACCCTTTTTAGAATCCTGTTATGCACTGCAGGGGTAAATTAGTTTGGCGAAAAGTAAGCGCCAGTGGTCATCAATGTAACCAAAATGAAACTCGAACGAGGTGTTGGTATGCAGAACAGATTTCTTTACAAGTGGCAACGTTGTTTGTACGCGCTTTACTTGCTGCAAAGATAGGTCAGCGTAGTTCCAGTATCCGCTTTTTACGAACTTTTCCGGCTTCCAGACAAAGCAACCGTCCTTGCTGTAGCCAGTTTTTCCTGCATCATAGTTCAGGTCATCACAGGAAAACTTCGGGAAGGGCTCCTTCTGTAAATTACATTTCTTCATTTCCTCTGCCACAGAAAGGAATGACCTGTTCTGGTACTCCCGCTTAAAGCTCTGGATGTTGCCGACAAGCGTCATTTTAGGCACTGCTCCCGGCTGCTCTATAAACCACACACCATACTGTGGATGTATGAACTCGTTCAGAGTGGAGGTATCACCGGCTTGAAGAGCCTGAAAGAAACGGTTGAAAGCAATTCTGAAATCTGTAGTGTCAGCGTTATTCGAGGCTTTTTGTTCCTGACTGCCGTTGGCCACAGGTTGTGTTGATTTGGCTCGGGAATCTACAGGGCCGTCAGATGATTCAGGATTGGACGTTTCTGAAGTGCAGGAATTTAGAAATAAAAACAGAGTTAATAGTATAGATAATTTCCACATAGAAGATATAGCTTTTTATTACCTGTACGAACACCAACAGGTATGGGTATGTACCTGCTGAACTTTGAAGACACCAGGTCGTAACTTGATATAGACCTATACATAAAACAGGCTGGTGTACAAACACATCAGCCCTACGACCTAAAAGCTATGAAAAACTATACTTTTAACGACACTGTACGCATCGACCTTAAACAAGTAAATCTGATGGGAGACCTGGCCGTTGTGGAAGGGGCGAAAGGCCTTGTTATTTTTTCACATGGCAGTGGCAGCAGCCGCCTGAGCACAAGAAACCGCTTTGTGGCTGAGCATCTGCAGCGTTCTGGCTTTGCCACACTATTGTTCGACCTGCTTACCCCGGAAGAGGATCAGGACAGGGAGAAACGCTTTGATATTCCGCTCCTTACGCAGCGTTTAATAGAAACCACTCACTGGGTATTGCAGGATCCTCGTGTTAACAAGCTCAACATTGGGTACTTCGGAGCAAGCACAGGCGCAGCATCGGCTCTGGGAGCAGCAGCAGCCTTAGGAGACATGGTAAAAGCTGTAGTAAGCCGGGGCGGGCGGCCTGACCTGGCGGATAATGTGCTGCCGGATGTGCTTTCACCTACCCTGCTTATTGTTGGTGGCAAAGATGAACCCGTGGTGGGTATGAACCTGCAGGCCCATGATCGGCTGGTATGTATAAAAGATATGGAAATAGTGCCGGATGCAACGCATCTTTTCGAAGAGCCTGGTGCTTTAGAGATGGCAGCGCAGTTGGCCACAGACTGGTTTCGCAAATACCTGGAGCCTGGTAAGCAGCACCCCTTGCATCAGAACAGACCCTAACTGGTGTAGCGTTTAGAATGGGTGAAAAATGTTTTAAACTAGTTACATGGAAAAGATTCAGAATAGAAGAGAGGCTGCTATCATGCTGGCTGATCGGCTGGACAAGTACAGAGGTCAGTCGGGTGTTGTGCTTGCTATTCCACGTGGAGGAGTGCCGGTGGCGGCGCCTATAGCTAAAAAGCTGGGCATGCCACTGGAGGTTACATTATCAAAAAAGATCGGGCATCCTCTTAACCAGGAGTTCGCAATTGGCTCTGTTAGTAAGGATAGTGTAATAGTGGATGATCGGATTGATGTGCCACAGGAGTACATAGAGGAGGAGGTAGCACGCATACGTGAGAGCCTGGCGCAAAAGTACAAGCTCTTTATGGGTGACCGTAAGCATGTGCCGCTTAGGGACAAGGTGGTGATTATTGTGGATGATGGTATTGCCACCGGTAAAACGTTAGAAGCTACTGTAGCGCTGGTAAAGAAGGAGCAGCCCAGGAAAATTGTTATAGCGGTACCTGTGGCACCTTTCTCAGCCATAGATCACTTTAAATCTTTGGTAGATGAAGTAATTTGCTTGTTAGTGCCGCCATTCTTTCAGGCAGTGGGACAATTTTACGAGGAGTTTAGCCAGACTACTGATGAGGAAGTGATTCAGCTGCTACAGGAGCAGGACAAGCCTCTATAGTGAAATCAAACTTACTGCGCCAGAATAAACCTGCGCCGCATGCTTTCCCCGCTGCCTTTTACCTGCATCAGGTATAATCCGGCTTTTGAGTCAGGCATGCGTATTTTCTCAGTAACAGTACCCTCTGCACTGCACTGCTTTACAATCTGTTTCACCAGCTGACCGTTGGCGGTGACGATGGCTATCCATACCTTAGAAAAAGGCTGTTGATCCTGTAGCTGCACCGTAATCGTTTTATCCCTGCTAATGGTAGGATAAACCTGTAACAGGTCTGCACTGGCTTCTCTTGCCGTGCCACTATGTAAAACCTGTTCTTTCTCAACCTGAACGGTCTCAGAGTAACTGTTGCTACCATCAAGACTTACTTGTTTTAATCTGTACTTTAATATACCGTAGGGTGCCGTTGTGTCTTTATAGTTATACGTAACCTTTTCTTTTGAACTACCAGACCCATCAATTTTTCCGATAACCGTGAAAATGTTGTTATCTAAAGCTCTCTCCACCTCAAAATAATCATTATTATTCTCTTCAGTTGTTTCCCAGTTTAGCTGCACATCTTTATCTGCTGTGACAGTGGCCTCAAAGGCTGCGTACACAACAGGAGTAACCTGTACTACCTTCATAATTGCCTCGAACCATTTCTGCGCCATTTTCTCCTCTCCGGAGGCGTTCGGGTGTATACCATCAAAAGTATCTGCGCCGGTGGTTGGGTTAAAGCCAGTGTATTGGTCTACAAGTATAACCGGTGATGCGGCTGTATTGAGTTCCTGGGCTAATGCTGGGATTCTTTCGTTCAGGAGACGAATATTGTTTGCAGCCTGTGGACCTACCTTCTGATCATAGGCAGGAATAAGCTTGGCGAAGAAAATTTTCACCTGCGGATTGTCCGCTCTGATCAGCTGAACTACTTCTTTTAGCTCATTTACAGTTTCGTCTAAAGATTGATCACGGAACATGTCGTTCGTGCCCAGGTGTAACAGAACTATATCTGGAGTATATCCTGTCAACCAATCGCTCAGCCTCCCTTTGCCGGTTTCTTCAGAGTTGCCATTCAATATCTGATCAGTGCTCCAGCCCCAATGGCCTTCGTTATCACTGTCAAAAGCCTGCCCCTTGTACAGTGGCCAGTCAGGGTTTCCGTTTTTCTGAACACTATGAGATCCCACATAATCTATCTCCACGCCTGCGTCTAACAGCTTCTTCCAGAGGTTGTACCTGTAGCTGTAATGGTCCTGGTTAGACTGGGTGATTGAGTTCCCTAAAGCCATCACTTTAAGTGGAGCAGCAGAGGCGGCAGTACTAAACAAGAGTAGGACAACACAGATAAGGCTGTTTAATGCGGTAAGAGGGCGTAGCATAAGCAAGATAAACTGTAAGCTTATACTAGACGCAGCAGGGGTGGCAGGGTTGTGCTTTGACTTATACTTTATTGTGTAAGGCGTGCCTGGTTAGACAAAGTACATTATTGTGGTAAGTAAGACTAACAGGCTTGTTACTAAGAGAGAATGAACGTTGAAAATATCCTTGCTTTCAATCTGTAACTTCTCTTTTAATGAAGCACATCCGTTAGCCACTGCAAGGTAAGGTGTCAGCCATGAAAGGCGGTTTACTACAGAACCTTTCTCAAAAAAGACTCTTATATTTGTTCTTTAACTAGCATTCACTTCCCTGGCAGGAAGTAGTACCACTTTAAACTGAAAGAATAGAATGACGAAAAAAACAGCAACTATTGTTTATACTATAACCGATGAAGCGCCTGCCTTAGCGACACGCTCTTTTCTGCCGATTGTTGAGACTTTTACCAAAGCTGCCGGCATCGAAGTAGAAACAAGGGATATCTCCCTTGCAGGTAGAATTATAGCTACTTTCCCGGAAAACCTGACGGAAGAGCAGAAACAGTCTGATGACCTTGCTTACCTGGGAGAGCTTGCTAAAACACCAGAGGCGAACATCATCAAGCTTCCTAACATCAGTGCTTCTGTTCCGCAGCTTAATGCGGCTATTAAAGAACTACAATCACAGGGATATAACATTCCAAACTATCCTTCTGAGCCGAAGACCGAAGAAGAGAAAGAAATCAAAGCGCGTTATGCGAAGATTCTGGGTAGCGCTGTGAACCCTGTGCTGCGTGAAGGTAATTCTGACCGTCGTGTAGCTGATGCTGTGAAGCAATATGCCAAAAAGCACCCGCACTCGATGGGTGAGTGGAGTTCGGATTCTAAAACCCGCGTGGCTCATATGACGGAAGGAGACTTCTACGGCAGCGAGAAATCATTTGTAGCTGACAAGGCTACGGATGTGCGCATTGAGTTTGTAGATGCCACCGGCAACACAAAAGTACTGAAGGAGAAGATCGCGCTGAAAGAGGGCGAAGTGATGGACTCTTCGGTGATGCATGTTGCGGAGCTGAACGCATTCTTTGAAAAAGCGATTGCCGAGGCGAAGGAAGATAATATTTTGCTATCGCTCCACCTGAAAGCTACCATGATGAAGGTGTCTGATCCTATCATGTTCGGCCATGCAGTAAAGGTGTTCTTCAAAGATACTTTCGCTAAGCATGGTGCTACATTCAAAGAAATTGGCGCTGATCCGAATAACGGTTTAGGTGATATTTACAATAAAATCCAGAATCTGCCAGAGGAGAAGCGTGCCGAGATCGAGGCTGATCTGAAAGCGGAGATGGAGAAGCGCCCTGAGCTGGCGATGGTTAACTCTGACAAAGGCATTACCAACCTGCACGTGCCAAGCGATGTGATCATTGATGCGTCTATGCCGGCTGCAATCCGTTCTTCGGGAAAGATGTGGGGGGCAGATGGTAAACTGCAGGACACAGTAGCTATCATTCCGGATCGCTCTTATGCCGGTATCTACCAGGAAGTGATCAAGTTCAATAAAGAGAATGGCGCTTTCGACCCAACTACCATGGGTACTGTTCCGAACATCGGCCTGATGGCGCAGAAGGCGGAAGAGTATGGCTCGCACGACAAAACGTTCGAAATGGCTGAGGCCGGTACAGTGCGTATCGTAGATGCCAACGGAAATGCACTGATGGAGCAGAAGGTGGAGCAGGGCGATATCTTCAGAGCCTGCCAGACAAAAGATGTAGCTATTCAGGACTGGGTGAAGCTGGCCGTTACAAGAGCCCGCATCACCAGCACACCTGCTATTTTCTGGCTGGACCCGCAGCGTGCTCACGATATTAACCTTATTAAGAAAGTAGAGAAGTACCTGCAGGACCACGACACCAACGGCCTTGAGATCAAGATTATGTCTCCGGTTGAAGCGATGCGTTATACTTGCGAGCGTGCCAAAGCTGGTAAAGACACTATCTCGGTAACGGGTAACGTACTGCGCGATTACCTGACAGACCTGTTCCCTATTCTTGAACTAGGCACAAGTGCTAAAATGCTTTCTATCGTTCCGTTGTTGGATGGTGGTGGCCTGTTCGAGACAGGTGCCGGTGGATCTGCACCGAAGCACGTAGAGCAGTTTGTAGAGGAAAACTACCTGCGTTGGGATTCATTGGGTGAGTTCCTGGCATTGGCCGTATCACTGGAAGACTTGGCTTACAAAACCAAGAACGAGAAGGCTGAGGTGTTGGCAGAAGCCCTGAACAAGGCTAACGCTGAGTTCCTGGAGAAAGACAAGTCGCCGGCTCGTAAAGTAGGTGGCATTGATAACCGTGGCAGCCACTTCTACCTGGCGATGTACTGGGCACAAGCACTGGCCGAGCAGACGAAGAATCAGGAGCTGAAAGACAAATTCACTAAACTGGCCCAAGAGCTGACGGACAACGAGCAGAAGATCGTGGACGAGCAGATCACCGCACAAGGCAAGCCAGTTGACATCGGCGGTTACTACCACCCGGACGAAGAGAAAACCAGCAAAGCGATGCGTCCAAGCGAAACATTGAATGCTGCGCTGAATAACTTCTAAGCTGAAGTATAAAGTATAAATGAGAAGGCTGCCTGAGCGATCGGGTGGCCTTTCTGCGCTTCAACAGGTATTATCTATTTAATTAATAAATTTTGATTTTACTGCCGTACACTAGTAGTTCAATAGATTCAACTTCATAATCATCTAACACTTGCTTTAAAGTAGCTTTGTAATTAAATGTACTAGGCGCTGTCTTGTTTAGCATTGCAGGATTATAGTGCATCACTTCAATATTATATGTAGCTAGTCCTTCTAAGGTAATTACTCCATTATTTTCATTACCTTCTTTTACAGTGAACTCTTTGAATTTATGATAAATTATAGCATTTTTTAGCTTACTCTTTTGTGTTACAAAATTGTCTAGTGTAGTAACATTAACTTTAGGGAAAGTTAACATTAACTTACTTTTTACATAATCAAGCTTAGTTTGCCCTACTGTAACATTAGGGATGATGAAGAATAGGATAAAGAGTACCTGTACTAAGTATATTCTTTTCATAGTCGGTTAATTTTTAATTACCCCAAACTTCTTAAGATTATTATAAATGTGTGCTTCAAGCTCTGCACCTTCAGAGCTATTTGAAAAATATTCTTCTTCAATTGGGACAAATGTTTGTGTCCAATCAATATTGTTTAAAGGGTACAAGCGCTGTGTGATTTCAGCCAACTCATAAAGCATTTGAGTCGTTACCCATGACTTTTCTGAGAGATGAGCTATACTCTCTGATACTAAGTTTTCTTTTCTAGTATATGCAAGGGTTATTAAGGAAACAAAATATTTGTGCGAGTCCTTAGGTTCTTTTCCTTCCAGCCAATGAAAAATTGTGATAGCTGTTTTATCGATTTCAAATCTATAGGCCATGTTCATTAAACTTTATGTTATTATAAAGATAAGTAAACTTCTTTTATGGTAGTTCTTTTGGTTAAAACTATAAACATAGATTCTTCCCCCCATGCCGCAAGTTTAGCGATAGCGCAACTTGTGGCTGTACATGAGGCCAGTTTGTAACTGGCGTATTCCAGAACTATACTTTCGCCAGTTACAAACTGGCGCCATGCTCCACCACCAGTTACCGCTTCGCTCAAACTGGCGGTATTTTCGTATAGTAGTGGCATGAGCCGAAACTATAAAATTAACGACCAGAGCAAGTTGCATTTCATCTCTTTTGCAACCATCAACTGGATAGATGTTTTTGCCAGACCTGCCTACAAAGATATTATAGTTGACAGCCTGAATTATTGTGTCAAGAATAAAGGGTTGGAAGTATATGCCTGGTGCATTATGTCGAATCACGTACATCTGATCATTGGCTCAGAAACGGCTAACCAATCCCATATTATCCGGGATCTAAAAAAGCATACTTCCAAAACTATTGTAAAAGCCATTTTTGATAACCCACAGGAAAGTCGCAAAGAATGGATGCTTTGGATGTTTGAGCGTGCAGGTAAGCTAAATAGTAATAACCAAACTTTCCAGTTCTGGCAGCAGCACAACCAGCCTATCGAGCTAAACACAAATTTCCTGATGGAGCAGAAGCTAAATTATATTCATAGTAACCCTGTAGAAGCTGGTTTTGTGCGGGAACCGCAGGACTATCCTTATAGCAGCGCCACAGACTATGCTGGAGGAAAAGGAATGGTGGAAATCATGTTGCTCAATTAACCATACCGCCAGTTTGAGCGAAGCGGTAACTGGTGGTGGAGCATGGCGCCAGTTTGTAACTAGCGAAAGTATAAGCTTGGACAATGCCAGTTACAAACTGGCACCATGGATAGCCACAAGTTGCGCTGTCGCTAAACTTGCGGCATGATAAGAGCGTTTTTGCTCACTATGACAGTATAAAACAAAAGCGGCAGCCATACTTTGGCTGCCGCTTTTGCAATCGTAGAGGCGCAATATTTTGCCTCTCAAACCTACACTAATACCCAAACAGCGTCTTCAGATCCAGCTGCTTCACTTTGCCATACTTCTCAAGCTCCTTAAAGTTAAGCTTGTCTTTAGAGCCGATCACAAGTATAGCCTGTGGCTGAGCCTTTACATACTTCTGCTGGAACTCCTTCAGCTGATCAAAGGTCATGGAGTTGGCGCTCTGGTAAACATCCTGACGGATATCGTAGTTCAGGCCAAGCTTCTTCGCACGTTCGTAGTCGAACAGGATGCCAGCTTTGGTGATACGCTCTGTGGAGATGCTGTTTCGAAGGGCAGCGCGTGCATTCTGGAAATTCGCATCTGCCAGTGGCATATCCGTAAGCAGGTTTTGCATACCGGCCATCGCCTCTGCCAGTTTATCAGACTGTGCTCCAATGTAGGAGATCAGGTAATTAGCACGGTCTTTCTTCGAAGCCGGTGCATAGAAGGAGTAGGTTGAGTAAGCCAGCGCTTTCGACTCACGCAGGTCCTGGAATACAATGCCACCCATGTACTCGTTGTATAGCCGCACTACCGGGATAATGTCTTTGCTATAAGGCACTGACTTGCTCAGGAACAGCATCTCTGCCTGTACCATGTCGTAGTCAGCCCAGTAAACCGTTGGTTCTTTGAAATCGATCTCAGTATACACTTTCTCGGCAGGTACCGGCTTTAGTTTAGCTGGCACGTTGTGTCCGGTATTCAGAGCAGCAATCAAATTGTCTGTTTCACGTGGACCATAGTACAGCACGCGGTGCTCATAGGTTGGGATGCTCTTAATGATGTTCACCAGCTCCTGTGGCTTCACGGCCTTCAGTTCCTTCTCGCTCAGTACTGTGTTGAACGGGTTCTTAGATCCATACTTGGCATAGTTTACCATGGCCTGCTGCAGGATAACGCCTTTGTTCTTCTTGGCATCGGCACGAGCCTTCAAAATACCGGCCACCATGTCGTTCAGGGCCTGCTGATCTGGCTTGGCGTTGGCCAGCACGCTCTCAAACAGGCTCAGGCCTTGCTCAAAGTTCTCGTCCAGACCTGTCAGGCTCACATATACCTGATCACCGGAAGAGAAAACATCAAACGAGGTACCCAGCTTAAAGAACTCTTTCTGCAATTCCTCGGCAGTATACTTATCGGTGCCCAGGTACTTCAGGTAGTTCACCGCTATGCCCAACTTTTGATCGTTGTTGGTACCCATGTCCAGGATGTAGTACAGCTGGAACAATCCGTTTTCCTTGTTCTTAGTGTACAGTAGTGGAATGTCCTGCTTCAGCTTCGCTTCGGTGATATCTTTCTTGTAATCCAGGAATACAGGCTGCAGCGGCTGTACATCCTTTGCCATAAACTCCTTATAGTAGTCTGACTGTGCGTCACGGTTTACGGCTACAGGCGTAATGGCTGGTTTCTCTACTTTCTGTGCATTCGGGTCTTTGCCTGTGCGCTTGTATACCAGCACATAGTTATTGTTGAAGTATTTGTTTGCCACATCCATCACTTCCTGCTTTGTAATGCTGGCAAATTCTTCACGGCGGTTAACAAACTTCTGCCACGGCATTTCATAGATGAAGGAGGTAACAAAGGCATCAGCACGATTTCTGTTGTCTTCGTAGGCTTTCATGGTGCTGATCTTGTCGTTGTTTACTACTGCCTGTATCAGCTCTTCATCAAATTCACCTTTCTTGATCATGTCCAGCTGCTTCAGTAACAGGTCACGCACCTGATCCAGTGACTGTCCCTGGCGAGGCATCCCTGTCATTCGGAAGGAGCCGTAGTCTTTCATCGGGGTGTCATAAGCATAAGATTGCAACACCTTCTGCTGCTGGTTCAGGTTCAGGTCTATCAAACCCGCAGATCCATTGTAAAGCAGGTTGCTGATCATTTGTACTACCAGGGCATCACGGGTGTTAATTCCCGGTGTTCGGTAGGCAATAGATACGTTCTCCGCATCCGGGCCTAGCACAGTTTTTACAATTGGCTGCTGAATAGGCTTTTCCTGTGCTACAGTGAAGCCAGGTACCTCTCCTTTATTTATTCCTCCCCAGTATTTGTCAATCAGACGAATTGTTTGATCAAAATCAATGTCTCCGGACATAGCAATTGCCATGTTGTTTGGCACATAGTACTTGTTAAAGTAGTCTTTGATAGCTGTAATGGAAGGGTTCTTCAGGTGCTCAATTGTGCCAATTGTTGACTGAGTGCCGTACTGGTGCGTTGGGAAAAGCTCCGTGTTAATCACCTCAGCTACCTTGCGGCCATCGCTATCCAGGGAGCGGTTTTTTTCTTCATAAACAGCCTCCAGCTCTGTGTGAAACAGGCGGGGTATCATTTCCTGAAAACGATCTGCCTCCAGTTCCAGCCAGCGTTCCATCTGATTGGTTGGGATATCGTTCACATAAACCGTCTGATCAACCCAGGTATAGGCGTTAGTGCCTTTGGCACCTATAGAGGAAAGAAGCTTGTCATACTCATTGGCGATGGCATACGTCGCGGCTACACCAGAAACAGAGTCGATCTGGGCGTAGATCTTTTTGCGTTCGGCTTCATCCGAGGTGTTTCTGTATTTTTCATATAGCGCCTCGATCTTATCAAGCTCCTCTTTTTCTTTCTGCCAGTTAGCAGTGCCTAACTCTGTAGTGCCTTTAAACACCATGTGTTCCAGGTAGTGAGCCAGACCAGTGGCATCGGCAGGATCGTTTTTGCTGCCTGCGCGTACGGCTATATATGTCTGAATGCGTGGAGCCTCTTCATAATCTGAAAGATAAACTTTCAGGCCATTGTCTAAAGTATAAATACGTGCATTCAGCGGGTCGTCCGGCACGGTTTCATACTTATACTCTTTTTGGGCGGGAGCAGCCGTAGCTGTTGCCGTTGTTTCAGTGGTTGACTGCGTTTGGTAGGTTTCGTTTTTACACTGCGTGAATGTAAAAGCTAACGCAGCCAAAAACAGAGACAATCCTTTTCTGGTAGTCATATTTTTAGCTGTTAATGATGATGTGACTATACGAAGATAGCGTATAACGGATGTTAAAAGTCAGTGTCTAAACCAAATCGTTGTTTTAAATCGACGATCACCGGGAATTTCTCTGCCAAATAGTTGAACTTGTCCTGGGAAGTATAAAGTTTACGCCCCTCATCCTGCACTTCCACTACCTCTGCTCTGAGTTTTATAGTCCTGTTACCGGTTTCCTTTTTCAGCTCACGCAGGATGTCCGGCCGCAACGCTGTGAACTGATCCATCATCACATGGTTTTCTAAATGAAGTATCACTTCATTCTCCGGCCCGATGTGGTACTGGCGGTTCAGGAGTGTGAACTCCATCATGTTCTCCGCTTTCTTACGACGAAGGATAGAGTGCCACACTGTCTTCAGCCTGGCTTCATCCACAGGAACAACGGCTCCATAGTTAGTGTCTTCTTCCTCCTCGGCTACGGCCACATCAGCCACGGCTGTCTGCTGATTTTGCAGATCTTTCAGGCTAGGCAGCTTGCCTAGCTTCTTCGGCGGCGGCAACTGCACTTTTGAACGGGGTTGCTCCGGAGCAGCTTTTGCCTCTGGAGGACTAATATGAGCATCCGGTGTTACGTGCTGCGGCTTAGGCGGTTGCTGCAATCCCTCCGATGGCACCTGGTTCTTTTCATGCGGCTGCTGCAGCCTTTCCGATGGCACAGAACCAGGAGTTGGCTGTTGCATATTTTCTGAAGGCACAGCATCAGGAGCATGCGGTGGTTGCATGGCTGCTGCTGGCGTGGCACCTGCTGATGCGGTAGGGGCTGGCGCCGGGGCCGCTACCTTAGCTTTTTTTGATACTTCTCCTTCCTGGGCAAAGCTCAGTGCCGCATTCAGGTGCGCCATCTTCATCAGGCACAGTTCCACATGCAGGCGCTGGTTCTTGCTGCTCTTATAGTTGGTGTCGCAGGTGCTTACTACGTTCAGACCCGAAAGCAGGAATGAAACAGAAGCCTTCTGAGACTGCTCAGCATACTTTGCCTTTATATTGTCAGATACCTCAAGCAACTGCACTGTCTGCGGATCCTTGCACACCAGCAGGCTACGGAAATGTTCCCCAATCCCTATCAGAAAGTTATGCGAGTCAAAGCCATTCTTTAGGATCTCATCAAATAGAAGTAGAGCGCCCGACAGGTTTTGCTCCAGCAGGTAATCTGTTAAACGGAAGTAGTAATCATAGTCCAGGATGTGCAGGTTCTCTACAGTAGCCTTATAGGTTACATTGCTTCCTGAAAAGGTCACCATCTGGTCAAAAATAGACAGGGCATCGCGCAAAGCTCCATCCGCTTTCTGTGAGATCAGGTGCAAGGCATCCGGCTCTGCATCTATGCTTTCTTTTGTGGCGATGCTGCCCAGGTGGCGCACCATGTCCTCAATCCTGATCCTGTTGAAATCGAAGATCTGGCAACGTGACAGGATAGTAGGAATGATCTTGTGGCGTTCTGTGGTGGCCAGAATAAAAATGGCATAGGAAGGTGGCTCTTCCAGCGTCTTCAGGAAAGCATTGAAAGCCTGGTTCGAAAGCATGTGCACCTCATCTATGATGTAGATCTTGTACTTGCCTGTTTGTGGGGCATAGCGCACCTGCTCTACCAGGTTTCGGATATCCTCTACGGAGTTGTTAGAGGCCGCATCGAGTTCATGTATGTTAAAGGAACTGTTGCTGTTAAAGCTGCGGCAGGACTCACACTCGTTGCAGGCTTCTACCTCGGGTGTGATGTTCTGGCAGTTGATGGTTTTGGCCAAAATACGGGCACAGGTGGTTTTGCCCACACCACGTGGACCGCAAAATAAAAAAGCCTGCGCCAGATGCTTGCTGCTAATGGCGTTTTTAAGGGTATTGGTTATATGGTGCTGCCCCACCACGCTGTCGAACGTGGTCGGACGGTATTTACGCGCTGATACTACAAAATTTTCCATTACTACAAAGATAATCAATCTGCACCTGACTTGGGAGTGCTTTTTATCCAGTACTTTTCCAGATAGTTATCCACGAAAATGAAGGGATAAAAAGTGTGAGGTTTAATGAGTTACAACGTTTGATGCTTTAAACTACTACTCTCTGCTTACCTAACAGATTCATAGCCTCCCAGAATTCCTTTTTTTGAGAGTACAATCTGCCAAAGTTGATTGTTCCGAGCGCGAAAAGAACCGGCACTGGAGAGGAGGTAGTATTTCCACATGCGGTAAAATCGATCACCATACTCCCCCTGTATCTTGTTCCAGTTGGCGTCAAAATTGTGAAACCAGGCCATGAGCGTAGGGTCATAATAGGGGCCGAAGTTATGCCAGTCTTCCATCACAAAAACGTTTTCCATGGCAGCTCCTAATTGTTTGATGGAGGGGATAAGGCAGTTTGGGAAAATATAAGTATCTGTAAAAGGATCGGCGGACGTTCTGGAGTAGTTTACGCCAATAGTGTGCAGCAAAAAGAGTCCGTTATCTTTCAGGCACCGGGCTGCGGTTTTAAGGTAGGTGCGGTGGTTCTTGTATCCCACATGTTCTGCCATACCAACTGACACTATGTGGTCAAACTGTTCGTTTACGTCACGGTAATCCTGCAGGCGTAGCTCTACCGGTAAGCCCTTGCACAATTCTCTACCTAGTTCTACCTGTTCTTTAGATACGGTTACACCTACCACTTCGGCACCATATTTTTCGGCTGCAAACTTAGCAAAGCTGCCCCAGCCACACCCAATGTCCAGCACGCGCTGGCCGGGCTGGAGTCGTATTTTCCGGCAGATCAGGTCTAGCTTATTTTCCTGTGCCTGATCCAGGTTATCAGCATTTTTCCAGTAAGCACAGCTGTAAACCAGGCGCTTGTCCAGCATCAGTTGATAGAGGTCGTTGCCGATATCGTAGTGGCGCTGCGCGTTTCGTGCGGCTTTGCCTTTGGCCTGCATGTTGAGCAGTTTTGCCACCAGCATCTGCAGAATTGTTTTCCAGCCAAACTTCGCCTGCTTGTACAGATCAGCCCGGATTACTTTAAAGGCAAACTCATCTATCCGTTCGCAATCCCACCAGCCATCCATGTATGATTCACCCAGCCCCAGGGTTCCCTGGGTAAGCACGCGTTTATAAAACCTGTTGTCATGAATCTGCAGGTCCCAGGGATCAGGGCCATTTATTTTGACATCGGCAGTTGCCAGAATACTAACTACTTGCTGCTGCAGGCCTGATGCGCTCATTGGTCAGGAGTTAAGTATAAGTTGTTGCTATAGAAAGCCTTATACTTGCCTTGAACGGGAGTAAAAAGTAATGGTTAGTAAAGAAGCTGTGGTGAACTTTAAAGCGTCTCTAAAACACCAGTTTAAACACAGTGCCCACGCCTTCTTTGCTTTCTACCTGTATACTACCCTTATGCAGGAGCATGATATGTTTTGCAAGGCTTAGCCCGATGCCTGACCCATCTTTATGGGAGGTGAAGAAGGGAATAAAGATGCTCTCCAGCAGCTCTTCGGGTATACCTGTTCCATTGTCCTGGACTTCTATTATAGTCCTTCCGTTTTCATGACCGGCGGTTAGAATAACCTGAGGGTCCGGTTGGCCCGATACGGCACGTTTGGCATTCAGGATCAGGTTGATGAGTACCTGCTCCAGCAGGTTTACGTCGCCATTCAGGGTGAGATTTGGAGGTGTTACGTGGCAAGTCAGCTCTACGCCCTGTGCTTCCAACTGTGGACGCATCAGGCCATTAATGCTTTTAAAAAGCTCCTGCACATAAACCGTTGTCAGCAGCAACTCCTGCGATTTGTTCAGGTTACGGTAGAAGTGTGCAAAACGGAGTAGTCCTTCACTACGCTTTTTAATGATGGAAATACCTTCTTCTGTGTCCTGCAGCAGCTCGGGATCAAATGCTGCAGTAGGTTCCTGCTCATATTTTTCACGTTCCATTTGCAGGTGGCGACCAAGGGTATCGGCCAGTGAGGCAATGGGAGCTACGGAGTTCATGATCTCGTGTGTCATAACGCGCAGCAGTTTTTGCCAGGCCTCCGTTTCAGTGGCATCTACGGTGGCGCTCACATTTTTGAGGGCAATTAAGAGCAGGTTGCGTCGCTGTAGCGTGAAGGCCGTAGCTGACAAAAGTAACTGCGTCTGCCCTTCCTGAAGTCTGAGTTTCAGGAGGCGGCTTTCACCGGGTTTTACAACTTGTAATGCCTCATACAGCAAAGGGTAGCGTGGTTCCAAGCTGTCGATGCTCTTGAGGTAAGGCAGGTGTAACGTTCTTTTAAAAGCATCATTCACCCATTCCACTTCTCCAGTCTCTTCGTCCACGGCCATGATGCCGGTGTCGATCATCTGCAGGATGGTTTGCATGTACTGAAACTGCGCCTCTTGCTCTATGCTAAGTTGCTTATAGGTATCGTTGATAAGGTTGAAAGCATGATGCAGTTGCCGGAGAGAGTTATTAGTAGTATGCTCATTGAAGCGTTGCGAAAAATCACGCTGCTTAACGGCCTCCAGAAATCTGGCCAGCTCATTATTGCTGCGGGTGACGTACAAGCCCAGCTCCCAAAGCTGTGCCAGCATAATAAGGATGCCAGAGCCTACCTGCAGCCAGGTAAACTGCGTCAGGTAGAATACTGTCAGGAACATCATTCCAAGTAAAAGTATGAACCGGACGAGTAGCCCGAACTCCAGGCGTTTAAATATCATGCTTATTCAGGCGGCGGTAAAGGGCAGTGCGTGTAAGGCCTAACTCTTTGGCAGTTTTTGAGATGTTGCCTTTGTTTTTCTCCAGCGCTCTTACTATTGTCTCACGCTCAATTTCACTTAACGGCACAGGTGTTTCTGGAATGTAAGCTGCAGCATAAGTAGCTGGTGCCATCTCTACTGGTGAGAAACTGAAATCCTGAGGCTGCAGTACATTTCCTTCTGCCAATATGATAGCCCGTTCTACAGCATGCTGAAGTTCTCTTACATTTCCCGGCCAGCTATGTTGCTTTAGTTTTTGTAGTGTTTCAGGAGCAAACTCTGGAACAGGCTTATGGTTCTTCTCGGCATAAATGGCAGTGAAAAAGCGCGCCAGTAGTTCCACGTCGCCGTGTCGCTGGCGTAATGGTGGCAGGGTTATCTCTACTGTATTTATGCGATAGATTAAGTCCTTACGAAACTGATTACGGGCGGCAAGATCGTAAATGGGTTCGTTGGTGGCCGAGATCAGTCGGATGTCCACTGGCACAGGGGTGTTGGAGCCAAGTGGCGTTACCTGGCGGTTCTGCAGTACTGTCAGTAGTTTGGCCTGCATGGCTGGTGAAATATTCCCGATCTCATCCAGGAACAAAGTGCCACCGTTGGCAGCCTCAAAACGGCCGGGGCGGTCTTCGCGGGCATCAGTAAAAGCCCCCTTCTTATAGCCGAACAACTCACTTTCGAATAAGGAGTCGGTTAGGGCGCCCATATCTACGCTCACAAAGGGCTTGTTTGCTCTGAAGGACTTTTCATGCAGCGCACGCGCCACGAGTTCTTTGCCGGTGCCGTTCTCACCAAGTATAAGCACATTAGCTTCTGTAGGAGCAATCTTTTCAATCTTATACAGCACCTCTTTTATAGCATCGGATTGACCAAGAATGCTGGTGCTGGTATTTTTTTTAGTGGCTGCAGTAGCACCTCCTTTTATCTTTTCCTGCCGTTTTTCAAGTGTCTGGTGTAGCGTTTCCAGTAGCTTGTCGTTATGCCAGGGTTTCACAATAAAATCTGTGGCACCCTCTTTTAAAGATCGCACAGCAAGCTCCACATCGCCATAAGCCGTGATCAAAATAACCGAGGTATCCTTATCCTTGTCCAGAATCTGACGCAGCCAATAAAGGCCTTCGTTGCCGGTGTTCAGAGCACTTTTGAAGTTCATGTCCAGAAAAATTACGTCGAACTTCTGCCGCTCCAGCAGACCGAGCAGGTTCTCCGGATTCTTTTCGGTAACTACTTCTTTCACCTCTGTTTTGAGCAGCATCTTCAGAGCGAACAATACGTCCGTCTCGTCATCTACCACCAATACACGGGCATTTTTTACAGTGGCCATAGGTAAGCAAATTCTTTTTGAGAAATCGAATATAACTATTCTATCTGAAATTGTCAGAATCAGGATTTACGGGATGAAAAGATGAACAGGATGTAAACCTTACGAATACAAATATTCAGTCAGGCATGCCTATCTCTGGAATTAAAATACTCCTGCCAATGATCTACTCCTGTCAATCCTGATTGCATTGTATCCTGTACCGGAAGCGCACAGGTGTAACGCGTGTATGTGTATCGGAAGCGTACACTTTAAATTTCTATTTTTGTGGTAAGTTATTGATTTTAAGTTTATTATAATTATGGCATTTTAATTTCATAGAGTGAGGTGTGAAGACGAAAAGATTCAGAAAAATATAGAGCCACATTACAACGCATAAAACTATGTATAAGAACTACCTCAAAATGGCCTACCGCAATCTGATGCGGCACAAAGTGTTCTCACTCATTAATATATCTGGTCTGGCATTGGGTATGACCTGTAGCATTCTGATTTTGCTTTGGGTGAAGGATGAGTTAAGTGTTAACCGTTTCCACTCAGATATAGATAATCTATATCGTGTTATGGAAATACAGAGCTATCCAGGTGCCGATGATCTTACAACGGATGCCAATCCGGGGCCACTGGCTGAGGCACTGGAGCAGGAACTGCCTGAGGTGAAGGAGGCAGTACGAACCACTGCCTGGAGCATGCCAAAGCTCTTTGCATATGGTGATAAATCGATCAAAGTAGATGGCCGCTACACTGATGCAGGTTTCTTCGAAATATTCTCTTTTCCGCTGCTGTACGGTAACCAAAAAGAAGTTTTGGCACAGCCTAACACTGTTGTGATATCCGAAAAAATAGCCAATCAATTCTTCGGCTCACCAGAAGAGGCGATGGGGAAGGTTTTTAAGATTGATAACAATAAGAGCTATACAGTAACAGGTGTTGCGAAAGATGCTCCTAAAAACTCAACTATTCAGTTTGACTATGTGCTACCTCTTGAGGATTGGATTAATAGTCCGGATGGTGGTTGGCTGAAGGAGTGGGGCAATAATGGCATTCGTACTTTCGTGCAACTGCAACCAGGAACTGACATTGTTGCCTTTAATGAGAAAATAAAACCAATCGTAAAGCAGCATAACCAAGACTCTAATATCGATCTTTTTGTGCAGTCAGTGTCAGATATGTACCTCTACGGTGACTTCCGCAATGGCAAGGTTGGTGGCGGAAGAATCGAGACAGTGCGCCTGCTTTCGATAGTAGCCATATTTATACTGGTAATTGCCTGCATCAATTTTATGAACCTGGCTACTGCACGCTCAGCGAAGCGTGCCAAAGAAGTTGGGGTGCGTAAAGCCATTGGAGCAAACAAATCTGCTTTGGTGAGTCAATTCATGGTAGAGTCGGTGCTGGTGTCTTTTCTGGCTCTGTTCGTTTCTCTTAACCTGACTGGCATGTTGCTCCCTAGCTTCAATGACCTGACAGGGAAATTAGTATCGCTGGACTTCACTGACCCATCGCTGCTTCTGTTGCTTCTAGGCGTAGCAATCGTGACAGGTGTCTTATCGGGTAGTTATCCTGCTTTCTTCCTGTCGTCTTTTGATCCATCGGTGGTGCTGAAAGGTACTGCAAAACTGAGCAAGCGCGTATCAGTTTTTCGTAAAGGTCTGGTGGTTTTTCAGTTCATTCTATCTGCGCTGCTTATTGTCAGCACATTGGTTGTTTACCTGCAGCTGCAGTATATCCGAACCCAAAATATAGGTATGGATCGTGAAAACCTAGTATACCTGCCGTTGGAGGGAGAATTGCAGTCACGTTATGATATAGTTAAACGGGAGCTGCAAAGTACACCGGGTGTCATGTCCGTGACGGCTTCAAACCAAAATCCATTAATGGTGGGCAATTCTACCGGAGGAGTGGATTGGAAGGGAAAAGATCCTGAGGCAAGCATCTTGTTTAGCATCCTGAATGTGGACTATGACTTTCTTGAAACAATGGACATAAAGCTGAAGGAGGGGCGTACATTCTCAAGAAACTTTGGTACTGATACAGCCGCGTTCATTGTAAACAAAGAGGCAGCTCGCCTTATGCAGATGCAGCAGCCGGTAGGGGAGTGGCTACAAATGGGTGAGAAAGGTCACATAATCGGTGTGGTAGAGAACTTTCGTACTACCTCCATCCATATGCCACAGCAGCCACTCATTATGCGCCTGCAGCCTCAGAACCAGAGCTGGATTTATGCCCGCATCGCGCCTGGCAAAAGCAAAGATGTGTTAGCTGCTATGGAGCAAATCGTAAAAAGGCACAATCCTACTTACCCGTTCGAGTATCATTTCCTTGATCAGGACTTCGAGATGATGTATAAGAGTGAGGCGGTCATGGGTAAACTGACAACCTATTTTGCAGGTATCGCAATTTTCATCTCCTGTCTTGGTCTGTTTGGCCTGGCATTGTTTACAGCAGAACAGCGCACTAAGGAGATTGGGGTACGCAAGGTGCTGGGAGCATCGGTAGCAAGTATCGTGTACCTCTTGTCCAAAGATTTCCTGAAGCTTGTTTTTATCGCCAACATAATAGCACTTCCGCTCGGGTGGTACTTTATGAGCAGCTGGCTGGAAAACTATGCAGACCGAACTGAGCTAACCTGGTGGATCTTTGCTGCTGCCTTTGTGTCTACAGTTATCATCGCTATGGTTACCCTGAGTTTCCATGCAGTAAAAACGGCTGTGGCTACTCCGGTTACCTCGCTACGAACTGAATAGCATAAGCTACATTGAACTAGAATATTCCCGAACCATTAGTACAAAACAAAACCATGAAAAAATCATTGTCATTTCTGTTCTCATTATTGGTGCTCATAGCGCCAGCCTTTTCACAAAAGTCTTACAAAGGCTTGCCGGTTATAAAGGCAACAGCCAAGGTAGCCGATTATAAAATTGGGAAGGAGTTCACAAAAGGAACCTGGCATATCATGCCCGAGGTTTCACCGGATGTGCTGCAAGTGCCGGTGCACAAGTCAAGGGAAAAAGTAACCTTTTACACTGATCGGGATTCTATCAGCTTTAATGTAAAGGCAAGGAAATCTTACCAGTTCTATGTGAACCTGAACGATACCGCTTATGCACTGACTGAACTGAAGGGATTTGGCTTTGATGCCTTAAAGTTTAATGAAAATCAAACCGTAGCTGCTTACACACTGCTGTATGAGGAGAACCAGGATAACACTTACCTGCAAACGCTGCGCTCTCAGTATAATTTAGATGCCGTTGTGGCAGGTGCTGCTAACGACACAGAGAAGGCGCTGAGCATGGTAAATTGGGTGCACAAGCAGTGGAAGCATAATGGAATGAACGAGCCAAGCCAGCCGGACGCACTGACCATACTCGCTGAGGCCAAAGAAGGCCAGCAGTTCCGCTGTGTGGAGTACGGCATCGTGACAACAGCTGCCTTAAACGCGATAGGCTTGCCGGCCCGCACTATGGGCTTGAAGATGAAGGAAGTGGAAACAATCGAATTTGGAGCTGGCCACGTGCTGTTAGAAGTATATTTACCAGATCTGAAAAAATGGGTGATGCTAGACGGGCAGTTTGACGTGATGCCAGTGTTGAACAATGTGCCTCTGAATGCAGTTGAGCTCCAGAAAGCTATTGCCGATAATTATGATAAACTTGAGATTAGAAGTCTATCTGGTACAAGCAAGGCAATGTATACAAACTGGGTGTACCCGTACCTGTACTACTTTGATGTAAAGTTTGATAACCGGGAGGGTGTTGCTTTCCAGAGAGAAACCGTAGACGGCAAGAGTTCGCTGATGCTGGTGCCGGTAGGAGCGAAGGTGCCGGAGGTATTCCAGCGCAAGTATAAAATGGACAGGTACAAACATACCAACTCCATTATTGACTTTTATCAAGCACCCTCTCCGATGAAGGGTGCGGAGAAAGTCGGAATCAGCTTAAAGTAGGCAGTAACTGCGTTCCAATAGCTAAAGATTGTCAAAAACCGGCTTTACAACCGAATAGTATAAAGCCAATATTCAAAATAGTTAAGGTAGTCTTAAGCTTAGCTATGAACCGAGTCTGGTTTAATAATTAGCCCTAGCCGAAGCTACCTCGACTACTCTAAAATAGCTGATGATCAGCTGTAGAAGTTTCTCACTTATATTACGCTTAGGTTTAACAGCAATGGCACTAAATCGACTGTTTCTATATCTGGTGGCTTTAATAGCCACAGCATGTGCAGGTAGCGGCAAAATAACCGAATCAGCCAAGGAAAACGCCGATTGGATATCCTTCAGTTGGGCCAGTGGCGAGGTAAGCGGAAAGCATTTTGACAAATTGGCAATTAATGTGCCAATACAACTCGAAGGCATACCGCATGCGTTTGATGACAGTTTGATTTAGGTGCCACAGGGGCAGTTATACTTTATGAGCAAAACCTTAGAAATTACTTCAGGCTTTACCCTGCCGTGCTGTCGAAGCTGGATACTTCTGTTACCGTGTTTCTAAACAACACAAAGAACCCTGTGATGCAGGGAGTTAGTTTTAAGCTTGATGAGGTAATATTTCAGAATCATCAGGTGACCCTATATAAAAACTATGGAAAGGAAATACCTATGGACTCCGTTGCTACGGAAACAACAAAGCATATAGGGACAGTGGGAGCCGGACTGGCAAAAGACAAACACCTGATTATAGACTACCCTAACCAGCGTCTTGCTTTGTTAGACTCCTTGCCTGAACCCACAGCTGCCAAAGTATCTTTTGTCGAGGCAAGAGTAGGGGCAGATAATCGCATTAAAGTGCCCTTGACTATAAGTGGAGAAACACATCACGTGATGTTCGATACGGGTGCAAGTCTGTTTCCTTTATCCGTTGGCACCGTCAGTTGGTACAAGTATGTTGACGCTCCTAAAAAAGATTCAATGGAAATTAACTCTTGGGGGCAGAAGGTATACATGTATAGTGCGCCTTCAAAAGTCGATGTATATTTAGGCAGTGCTAAGCTTCCTCGACCCCAAATTTATTCGCTGCTGAACAACAGCGATTTCGATAATTTTTTATAAAGAGGAGGGTGTTCTCGGTTTAACAGGTAATGCCTACTTCTTAAGTAATGTGGTTGAGATCGACTTTAAAAATAAGCGCTTTGGAGTTGTGCAGGAATAGCTGATTTTCGCAGTTTCAAATGAAACCTAATGGCGAAAGGCCCTGTTTATAATAGAGCAACTAGTAGCAGTATGACAGAAAAATGATTATATTTGTGGCATACTTGTTGAAGTATAAATAGTTAGAATTCGTTCTTTATTTATTGGGGATGACCGGAATTGACAGCTTGTGCAGATTGCGTGTAAGCATGTCGGGTGATGAACGTACACCTGTTAAAAATTCGTTCGAACAATAACTGGCGAATATAACTACGCCATGGCTGCTTAATCTAGGTATTAAGTAAAAAGCCATAGTCTCGTGCAGGTTTCGTGAAACTGCTTGTACATACGAGGCTTCGATCCGTTTCACTAGTCTGTGTAGCGATGTGATGCACAGGCGAAACTTAAGCATCTAAGGAGTGCGCATAGGCTTGACCTAGGCCCGCAAGCTCCCGACAATTCAACTAGCGTCTAAGCATGTAGAAGGCACGACGGTTTCCTTGTCTGGACCAGGGTTCGAATCCCTGCATCTCCACATTTTATTATAAAAGGGCTTTTGCGTTACGCAGAGGCCCTTTTTTGTTTAGTACTTCTTTTGTCTAGCAGTTTTATTTCTTGTAAAGTTTCGAGGGCTCCTTGTGTAGGTAACCAATTTGAAATTTCCTGGTGATCCGATAACTAAAAATTTTAATCGTAGTATCTCTTTACTTTAAATCACCAATAACCTTACTTAGGCCTTTTATTTCGTTTTTTATATGATTGTTGAAAAGGAGAAACAAGCCCTGTTTCAGGAAGTAGAGCAGGAGCTTAAAAATAATAATTTCAAAATTATTAAGCAGGATGACGCCCGGCCCTGGGGTGGATTTTTTGTGATTGATGAGAGTCAGGCAAAAGAGTTTGCAGGAAAGTATTTTGAAGGCATACCAGTTGAGGAACTTAAGATTTCCGGTAAGCTCAGCCCGAAGTTCTTATTAGTAGCACCAGGTAAGAGGCTTTCGTGGCAGTACCACCACCGGCGTGCAGAGATCTGGAAGGTGCTGAGAGGCAGAGTTGGTATAGTTACCAGTGCTACAGATGAGGAGGGCGAACTGCAGGAGCTTGAGCCGGGAACACTTATTACACTGCAACAGGGAGAAAGACACAGGTTGGTAGGATTGGATGAGTGGAGTGTTCTGGCTGAGATATGGCAGCACACAGATGCGGCTAAGCCTTCTGATGAGGAAGACATCGTAAGGGTGCAGGATGACTTTGGCAGGTAATTTTCTGCTGTGGAAGTAGAGAGTATTTATTTTAGGTAAAAAAGTAACCGCTCCATACTATAGGTTCTCTGCTGGCGTTAAGCGAGACGTACACTAAAAAGAATTAATGAATTACCTAGGTAAAGGGCTCGTATTGTTAGCCTCTGTATTTTTAATTGCCTCTTGTTCTTCCTCTAAAACGAAGCCAGGCAGTACCGGAAGGGTTATTGTAGTTGATGGCAAACAGGTGCGTGTGGCGAGTGGCCAAAAGGACAATGGCTTGCACAAGGGGTGGTATAAAAATCCCAATAACCCGCACCATCCACGCACTACAAACCCTGGCCATACCAAGCAGAAAAAGAAGGGGAACGGCAAGAAGAAAGGGTAAGCCTTCTAAAACCGGAGAAAAAAGGCGCTGTAACAGTAGTTGTTGCAGCGCCTTTTTTTGTACTTTAAAGTTCTGGTTATGAATTTACTTATACAAGAATTGATCTTTTCTTAGTTGAGAGAAGATAGTAAAGTTAAATTATATTAAACAATTATATATTTATATAGTATACTCGAATCTTACGGAACCAAATCTAAAACCCAGGTCTTATACTAACTTAAGACTGAAAACAACTTCTAACAATTATGCGAATTTTTAAACAAGGATTACTTACCCTGCTTATTGGCATCATGATCGCTTCATGTTCACCCCTTGCCAGAAGTAAGAAAGCGATAGTGCTGGATGATGACCGCAGAAGCATGCGCTTTAACAACGGGCGCCAGGAAAGCAAGAACAAAAAATGGAATAGCTCTAAGAGCTTAGGAAAGCAACGAAAGCAGAGGGATAAAGCCTTCAGGAAAAGGAGAAAGAACTAAGAAACACATTTACATTTTCTTATAGAGGCGACTAAAGGAGCATAAGGTACCTTTAGTCGCCTCTATGCGTATAAGCGCATATGGCAGAAAATTACAACCGTTACACCCGGTCTCCCCGAACCGAACAGCTTAAATGGGTTGATCATATGGCACGTCTGATGGATAATCAGTTTAAGGTGCCCGGAACCAACTTTCGTTTTGGCTTAGACCCCATACTTGGGTTTTTGCCCGTTGCAGGCGACCTGGCTTCCTTTGCAGTATCTGCCACCATTGTTATGGCAATGGCAAGACATGGTGCAAGCAGTAAATTAGTTGTGCTGATGCTGCTGAATATCGCATTAGACACGCTTATTGGTAGTATTCCAATCTTAGGTAATATCTTCGACTTCTTCTTTAAAGCCAATGAGCGTAACGTACGCATGCTTCGGTCATACTATGAAGAGGGAAAGTACCAGGGAAGCGGTAAAAATATAGCTATTGGTGTTCTGATAGGTATAATCGTGATCTTTATATTGTTACTTTGGGCGCTGTGGGAATTAGCAGAATGGGCTTACCATTTACTTGTAGGGATATTTTAAGCGCGACCCATAGTCTGAGCAAGTTTTAGTGCCTTGAGCGCACTTTCTTCTTTGTCTTTTATTTCCAGCATTATGTCCATATTCAAGCCTTCGGTTTCGGCTAGAAAGTCGTGGAAGAGTTGCTCCTGTATACTTTTTGTGTGTTTGCCTTTGCGCTCTCCTATAGCCTGTGAGCTGTAGTCCATCATCAGAATACCATCTTTTTCTGTTTGCCAGGTAGCGGCAGCCATTTGTACGGCCTCCCGCATCGGCTCCCCGTTATTTATGCACTCGTGGTGCAGATTATCAAAAATAACAGGCATACCCGTCAGTTCATGCAGGTGCAGGCAATCCTGCAATGTGTATGTACGGTCATCATTCTCCACACAAAGCCGTGCCTTTACTGCGTCGGGCACCATAGTTTGGTATACCTCCGCGAAGCGCTGTATGGCAGAGGGTTTGTCCCCATAGGCACCGCCGCCATGTATCTGTAGCTTAGCGGTGGTGTCTAGTTCCATCAGGTCCAGCACACTTCCCTGGTAAACCAATTCTGCAACACTGTTTTTTACTGTTTGCGGGTTGGGCGAATTAAGCACTACAAATTGGTCGGGGTGCATAGAGATACGCATGTTATTGTTCTTTATGTAAGCACCCAACCTGCGGAAGGTCATTCTAAAGTGTTCCTGCCAGTTGTATTGATTTACTTCATGGGAGGCAAAAGGCACCAAATCAGAGGTGAGACGGAAAAAGAGCAAGCCGTTTTCTACATTGTACTTAAGTATCTGGCGAAGGCAGGCTAGGTTCTGTTCCACGGTCTCAATAAGGCGTTCTTCAGAATAAGAGGCAAGCCGGAACGTTCGGGAGGAGCTACAGTCAAGCGTTTCGTTCACACAGGGATATCCGATCTTCATAGGCGCAGGTGCTTTAATCTTATAATAACCTACGCAGGCAGCTATAGTTTAGCTGCCTTTATTTATAGCCTGTATTGTCTTTGAAGAATTTGTTATACTCCTCCTTTTCTTTTCTGATGCGTTCTATTTCCTGGAGTAGCAAGAGCTCCTGTAGCTTCTTTTTTTCCTTACCCTCTCTGGAAAGCATATCATACAATAAAGTTGCCGGACTCATTATTGTTGCCGGAGCCGGTGCAGCAGGAGGAGGTGGCTCAAGCCCGGGGATATAGCCTGGTTTTTTTACCTGGCTTGTCTGCTCCCGTTTCATATTGCGCAATGCGCGCTGTATCATTTCCGGTGATGGACGGCTGGTAACTTCTACTTCTCCAAGCATTACACTATCCTCCTGCAACACGATATTCACGCGTATCTCAGAAACAGGAAGTTGTTTGGGAAGGTAAAGAAGTGGTTTAAAGCCAATGGCTCTGATCAATAGCGTATCCTCCTGTGCCACATCAATCAGGAACTTTCCTTCCTCGTCGGAGATAACACCTCTCTGTGAATTGATTTTAACGATACTGGCTCCTGGTATGGGGGTAGTCTTGTCTGGCTGCAGAACAGTGCCACTAATCCTGATTGTTTTCTGTGCATGGGCCGGCAAGGCACAAAGTAGCAGGATTGGAAGTAAGAGTAGCAGTAGTGTTCGGAGCATGTGCTGTATGGATGACCCGCCTTCTTAGCAAGTTTAGATTATTACGCCTGAGATGGCCAAAAATTATGCCAACCCTTAACTTAATATTTTGCCAAGATACAAAAGGAAAACATGAAAGGCTAAAAAGCCAAACGCCTGTAGTGGAGGGTGCTACAAGCGTTTGGCTTCATTGTGAGTTTTATCTACTCGTTTGTTCTGTTCATGCGGTGGTACTTGCTCCTGTTTTTCTCATACTCCTTATACTGCTCCGGAGAAAGCTTTTCTTTTACCCTTTGATCGGTTTCTCTGTCAATACGCTCTTGTTCTTCTCTCATTTGGCTCTCAGTAAGTGGTTGAGTATTGGTAGCAGCCTCATCGGTCTGGCCGCCCATGCGAGCGGTATCGGTGTACTGGTAACGCTGTTCCAGTTCGCTTAACTGCCTGCTACGGTCATAGTAAATCTTTACCATTTCAGTTGCCAGATCCTCATCAAGACCCAAGTCTGAGACAAATTCCCCTGAATAGCGGTCTACTTCAAAGCCATACATCTGGTCAGCCTCCGGACTGGATGGAGGTGCTCCTCCTGGTTCACGGTCGCCGTATCCTCTGATGTGATTTGGATTTACGCTTTCATCTTCATTGGCATATTCTACCTCAGTAGAGGTTCCTGTGTCTTCGGCACAGGATGTGGTTAAAAACAATACAGTACTTAGTGCAAATATCGGATATAGTATTTTTTTCATAGCTTGGGTTAATTTGAGTTTACAGCTTAGCCCATCTTTGCCGGGCTTTAAGCTAAATTCTCTTGTTTTTACGGCTGCTTGGTTGTTATAGTTTGACATAAAGCTAGTCCTGCCCCAGACTCTGTGGATAGAAGTCCTATATATTTTACTGCCCTGACAGAAAAAGAAAAGCCGGTATTAAACCGGCTTTTTGTAATTTAAGAGAAAGAGCTCTAAGCTTGTTTTAGCTCAAAAACTGTTATCTCTGGCAAGAAGCCAACACGTCCTGGATATCCTAAGAAGCCAAGGCCTGTATTAACATACAGATGCTGTTGCCCCTTTTTGTACAAACCTGACCACTGCTTATACACATACTGCACGGGGCTCCATTTCAAGCCTGGGATATTTACGCCAAACTGCATTCCATGCGTATGGCCGGATAAGGTTAAGTCAATGTCCTGGTACTTTTGGTTGATTTCGCCATCCCAGTGGGAAGGATCATGTGAGAGAAGCACCTTAAACGGTGCGCCTTCGGCACCTTTATAAGCTTCTTCTAAACGGCCATATTTAGGAAAGCCAGCCCTGTTGCCCCAGTTCTCCACGCCAAGCACGGCAATTTTTTCACCATCTTTTTCTATGATCCGGTTCTCATTCATAAGAAGCTGCCACCCCATTTCAGCATGGCTATCCTTAAGGCGCTGCAGGTTTTCCCGCTTGGCAGTTGGTGTTGGCCACTCACGTACATAGTCAGCATAGTCATGATTACCCAACACGGAGTAAACAGCTGTTTTGGCTTTGATCTGCTTTAGTGTCGGGATGTGTGGTTGTACCTCCGAAGCCAGATTGTTAACCAGGTCACCGGTGAAGAAAACAAGGTCAGCTTCCTGCTTATTTATTAGAGCCACTGCTTCTTTTAAAGGATCAGTGGAATTAAAGCTGCCTGTATGCAGATCAGAAATCTGCAGCATCTTATAACCCTCAAAGGCTTTGGGTAGGTTAGGGAAGCGCAGGGTAACACGCTTTACCCGGTAATCATAGGCACCCTTAACCATGCCATAAATAAATGCGGTGAATGGTATTGCTGCCACCAGCAGGCCCATCTGGCTTAAGAACTGGTTTCTGGAAGGATCGAACGGCACTTCTTTGCTAACGCTGTTAAAGGCATACTTCCCCAGACGAACCACATCATCGAGCATCAGGAAAACAACCACTACCAGTTTAGATGCGAAAATAACAAACAAGGTGCTGATCATGTAGGTGTAGAAAGCACTTGGTGGAGTACCTCTGTTGACAGATGCTACCACAAAGGTGCCTGCCGTTATGGCAAAAATTGCCCAATACAGAAAGTAAAGAACCCGCTGTGAGAGAGGAGTAAGATTTTGTGTAACCATCCTGATTGCCTGAAATACATATAGGTCTATAAAGAACAGGATCATGATTACGATACCAAAAGAAAGAATGCGCTGCATCATATATTGAACAACTTATCTGGCACTAAAAGAATGCCTAAGCAGATACTTAAAGAGTTAAATTAAAATATTATAATAATTAGCTGTTACTGCTGAACTAATCGGCAAGGAAATTAATTGCATTAGCATCTTATTCTTTATCAAAATCTATACCGTAAGTGAAAGACGTAGAAGCTACTGCCATTGCGCCATACCAGCAGCCCCTGAACATTAAAACCTGGGCCGAAGAAGATCGCCCAAGAGAGAAACTCTTGTTAAAAGGTAAAGCTGCTCTGAGCGATGCTGAACTAATCGCGATTTTAATTGGCTCTGGAACACAAAAGCTAACTGCTGTGGATGTGGCTAAGCTGATACTTGCCGCTGTAGGAAACGACCTGAATGAGCTGGCAAAGCTTTCGGTAAAAGACCTGATGAAGCATAAAGGAATAGGGGAGGCTAAAGCAATTACGATTGTAAGCGCCCTGGAGCTTGGCCGGCGCCGTAAAGAAACTGTCGCAGGGGCAAAGACACGGATTACCTGCTCTACTGATATTTATAATTATATTAAACCTCAACTGCTGGATTTGCCGCACGAGGAGTTCTGGGTTATACTGTTAAACCGAGCCAATGTGGTCATGAAAAAAGAAAGCATCAGTTCGGGAGGGGTGGCAGGAACAGTGGCAGATCCTAAGATTATCTTCAAAAAAGCGCTGGAGCAGTTAGCCAGCTCCATTATTTTGGTGCACAACCATCCAAGCGGAAACATTAAACCCAGTGCCGCGGATATCTCGCTTACCAAAAAAATGAAAGAAGCCGGACAATTTCTCGATTTGCCGGTGCTGGATCATATTATCTTCACGGACAATGACTATTACAGCTTTGCTGATGAAGGATTGCTGTAAAGGGATGTTAATCTTCTTCTAGAATCTCTTTTACCCTGCCAACCTCACCGGTTTCAAGGCGTACTTTGATGCCATGCGGATGTGTTGGGGATTTTGTAAGTATATCCTGTACATAACCTTCTGTAAGATCACCGGTTCGCTGATCTTCTTTCAGGACAATGTTCACGTGCAGGCCAGGTTTTATGTCAGATCGCTTTCTGCCGTCCATCATTATTGTTTAACTGTTACAATATTAAGGTATGGAGCTTCTTCATCAAAACTGTTTCTTTTTACAGCGGTTACATCCTGCTTTTTGAGTTCAAGCTTTTCGATCTGCTGTAAGTCTGCCAGGAGCTTCTCCTTGTCTGATACTAATTGATCATTGATAGTGAGCTTTAGCTGTTGGTGATCCGGAGATACCTGAAAGAAATCATATACTTCCTGCACCCGTACCAGCGAAACACTTTCCCTCAGCCTAATGATAACAGCACCTTCTCTGGCTTTGTCTCCAAACTGTTTTACTGCATCCTGCTCCTTTATCACCTCAACTGAGGCAATCTGATCAGGTTCTACAATAAATGCTCCCATCGCTGTCTCCTGTGCATTGATGGTTACGTAGGGTTTTACAACATGTAGATCTTTCTGTATAGGTGCAGGTTTGGCATTAGGATGTTCGGGTAGTACCTGTGCATTTGCAATAATGTTGCTACCTGCTACCAGGAGCAGTAGGAGGGTGAAGCATGCTTTCATGGAGTGTATTAAGTTAACGGTTATGGAACTTCGTGGATTTCTCTTTTGCTGTTTGATTATTCCGCTCCAAGTCGTTAACGTATTTCATGTATATAAAGATGGCTGTAATGCCTATTAAATGGCCGGCTAAAATGAGGTGCAGACCTAGGTGACTATCAGAAAAGTTTAGTGTCCATTCTACAGCTCCTACTACTACCAGAAGGGCAGCTAATTTGTAAAGCTGCTTATCTATCGTTCTTGGTTTCATCAAACTATTGTTTAATTGAACAAAGTCCGGCCCCTTTTACTAAAGAGTAGATGGGTAATGCCTGGGTTTGTATTTTGCAAGGGTAATATATGAAATTAATATATCTGATGTTAAGTTATATTCTGGAATTCAAGTGAATGGTAGATATAAGTAAGGGAAGTGCAGCAAATTGTGTATCAAATGCTAAGTAGTATGCTAAGCATTTAACGCTTCCAGGTCAGATACGTGAAGGCTTCTCAACATAGAAGTCTTCTTATTCTGGTGTTCCTGCATGCGCACCAGGATGTCGTGTAACAATTCTATTGCCTGCACCACATGAGGACCTTTGTTTAGCATGACACAGTCTGCCCGCTGAGCCATGGCCGCATCCGTGATTTCGGCCCTGGAAGGCCGCCCTTTCTTGGCGAGGGTCTCCAGTACCTGTGTTGCCCAGACTACTGGCATATGTGCTGCCTCACATAACCACAATATTTCTTCCTGCACCTCTGCCAGGCGTTGCCAACCACACTCCACTGCCAGGTCGCCACGTGCTATCATAATGCCGGCAGGATTGTTTTTCATGGTAGCCAAAAGCAGGTGGGGAAGATTGCGGAAGCCTTCCTGCGTCTCTATCTTCAACATAATTCCCAGCTTCTTTTTTGCCTTCAGATTTTGTAGTTCCTGGTACAGCGCCTCAACGTTCTCTACCTGGTTTACAAAGGATAGATTTACGATATCGGCATACTTGGTAACAAACTTCAGGTCGTGTTTATCCTTCTCGGTCAGGCCCTGCACATGTATGCGGCTTTCAGGTAGATTTATTCCCTGGTCGGCCCGAAGTTTACTTCCTGTATCGCTGGCAGAAGTGATTTTAATTAAAAGTTGATCAGCATCAACCTCCTGAATCTTTCCTTCTATTTTGCCATCGTTAAAAAGGATGGATTGTCCCTCTTTTACCTGTGAGAACACTTCTGGCAGGGTACAGGCAATATGTGCAGGCTGTATTACATGACCCATGGCATCATAATGAGCAGGCTCACCTGGTATCTGATCTTTGGTAAGCACCAATAGGTTGTCTTTTTTTAGTACGATGGGAGAAAATATTGCAGGGAGGTTACCAACCCTTATTTTTCGATCAGCTACTGAACTGTTCCTTACTTGTAGCTCTGTGCCTGTGGTGATATAGGAAGTTTTAAAAAGATGTGCTAAAACACCTTTCTTCTCTTTCCGAATAACTGAAAGAGAACGTTTACGTCCCCGTGTATCTGTAAAATGTATTTTGTCCCCTTCCTGGAGTTGAACAAGCCACTCCAGGCTAACTGGCAAAGAGGCATCAGTGCCTTTGGGAGCTTGTGTGCCAGGTGGTGCCAGCCATATTCTGGAGGCTTCAGTTGTCTGCCCCAGATCATTCTGAACCGGGCGGAGCACTGCCAGTTTTGGTCCCTCTTTGAGAGGTCCTGTTCTTAACTTAGGACCCATTAGGTCCATTAATATTTTACAATCAAGGCCAGTCTCTTTTCGTGCTGCCTTAACATGCTGTACCATTTTTAACCACTCCCGCTTAGTATCATGTGCACAGTTAATGCGTGCACAGTTCATGCCTGCTTTCAGCAGGCGGAGTATAAGCTCATAGCTATCTGCGGCCTCTCCGGGTATTGTGACCATGATCCGGGTAGAACGATCTTTTGGCCTTGGCCCAAGTAAAGCTTCTGTATGCTCTGCAAGTAACTTTTTGTTTTCAGTAAAAGATACAGCTAAGCGCTTAGGTACTACTGTACAGGAAGCTAACTGGCAAAGCTGATTGCGAACAGCCTGTAAGCTAGCTAGAACATGCCCTTCTGCCCGGCCCAAAGATGACAGGCCCAACTGCGAAAGCTCTTCCTGCAGTTCCCGGATATCATGATGTCGGAGCGCCAGGTAATGCAGTAAGTTGGTAGCGCTTTTCCTGAACTCCGGAGCAACCTTAGTAATAGCATTAGAAAATTTTTTCTCAAGCGCTGTTGCCTCTTCATACAAATGATCCAGTTGTGCGATCAGGTCTTCGTATTGCTTATTTGGTTGTGACATAGCTTAAGGTTTGGCCTTACTAACCTTACGGATATACAGTTATGAGGTGACCCATGCTGGTAACAGAAGCCAGAAAAGTTTAACTTGTATACCAGTGCCTATTGCTGCTAGTCTGTGTACTTATCGATCCAGTCGAAGTGCTTCTGGATGATGTTATCTTTTTCTTTTTCAATGTGAGAAAGGTACGCCTTAGCTACCGGTGAGAAATTTTTGTTTTGTAGCCAGATAAGGTTCCATGTTGTTTTTAGAGGCAAGCCATCTACAGGTATAATTTTTAAGCTTTGCTGGTTTAGCTCGTTTTTAATTCCGATCAAAGGCATGATGGAGTAACCTAATCCTGCTAACAGAGCTTGTTTAACTGCTTCGTTAGATGTTAGCTCTAACTTCTTTCCTACAGTTATTTTGTTGCTGGCAATAAACCTCTCCATGGTTAAGCGCGTGCCAGAGCCGGCCTCCCGGTAGATCAGGGGCAACATCTTAAATATCTCTAACTTATATTTCTTTACCTTCTCTGTCTGTACTTCGCTGCCCACTAAATATAGTTTGTTTTGCATCAGTTCCACGTTGCTCACTTTTATGTGCTCGGGCAGAATTGAAACTAAAGCAAAGTCGGTCTCATTATTTTCCAGGCACTCCAGCACTTTAGATTTGTTGGTTACGTCCATTACCAACTCCACTCCTTCATGTTGCTTCAGAAAACTCGATAGGAAATAAGGCATTACATACTTCCCTGTCGATACGACTGATAGCCTGAGCTTACCGGTTAGCAGCCCCTTATGAGCTAAAGTTTTATAGTTGATGGCGTGTACTTCGTTCAGAATTTTTTCTGCTGCTGCAGCAATTTCTTTCCCAAAGTCTGTGATATAGATTTTCCTGCCAATGACCTCTGTGAGCGGGACTTCAAACTGTTCCTGCAGGTTTTTTAGCTGTATAGATATAGCAGGCTGTGTGAGGTGCAGTTCCTATGCAGCCTTTGTTATACTCTTTACCTGGGTGATCTTCAAAAACACCTGTAACTGATGTAATGTATAATTCATAAATTTTATTTATGCTTTTCATTAAAAATATAAAGTATTATTTATAAATCAAAATATAGATGTTTGCAGTAGAATAATAAAAAAACTGTGAGCAATATGATAACATTAACTGAAAGTCAACTTGATAAGGCGGGTGTGGATACACCTCCGCGCACCAGGATAGCAGTTGCTAAAGGCGACGGTATAGGACCTGAGATAATGGATGCCACCTTGTGTGTGCTACATGCCGCAGGTGCAAGGCTAGATATAGAAGAGATTGAAGTAGGGGAGAGTGTTTATCTGGCCGGGCAGCCTTCAGGCATCACCAAAGAGGCTTGGGAAATAATCCGGCAAAGCAAGATCTTGTTAAAAGCACCTATCACGACACCACAAGGCGGCGGGTACAAAAGCCTGAACGTAACCATGCGAAAAGCACTGGGGCTGTATGCAAATGTGCGTCCCTGTGTTAGTTTGTCCCCTTTTGTCAATACAAAGCATCCTGTGATGGATGTAGTGATCATCCGGGAGAATGAGGAAGACTTGTATGCCGGCATCGAACACCAGCAGACGGACGAGGTAGTGCAATGCCTGAAACTGATTAGCAGGCCCGGGTGCGAAAAAATTGTGCGCTATGCATTTGAGTATGCGCGCCAGTATGGCCGCAAAAAAGTGAGCTGCTTTACCAAGGATAATATCATGAAGCAGACCGATGGGCTTTTTCATAGGGTATTTGACGAAATAGCGCTTGAATACCCGGAAATTGAGAAGGAGCATTGGATTGTAGACATAGGTGCGGCCATGCTGGCCGACACACCCGAGAAGTTTGATGTGATTGTGATGCCTAACCTGTACGGCGACATATTATCTGATGTGGCTGCGCAGATCACTGGTTCAGTAGGGTTGGCAGGTTCTGCTAACATAGGAGAAACGTGTGCCATGTTTGAGGCCATCCATGGTTCTGCTCCCCGCATTGCCGGTTTAAATGTTGCCAATCCGTCCGGTTTACTGCAGGCCGCTTGCATGATGCTTAACCACATAGGTCAGAATAGCATAGCAGAGAAAATTCAGAATGCCTGGCTCAAGACCATAGAAGAGGGAATCCATACGCCGGACATCTACCAGGAGGGAGTTAGTAAGCAGAAAGTAGGTACGCACGAGTTCGCTCTTGCCCTTATAAAGAACTTGGGGCAAAAGCCGGAAACGCTACAGCCCGTTGCTTATGCTAAAGGAATAAAGCTTAACCTGCCAAAGTATACGCGCAAGCCCGCCATTCATAAAGAGCTTCTTGGAGTAGATGTATTTGTGCACTGGAGCGGAACAGACCCTGAGGTGCTTGCCAAGCAGTTGCAGCAGTTAGACGCACCAGAAGTGAAGCTGAACATGGTCACAAACCGAGGCATCAAAGTATGGCCTGAGGGATTTGCAGAGACTTTCTGCACCGATCACTGGCGCTGCCGCTTTATGCACGTGGATGGAAAGGCTATCACAAAACAGCACATCGTGGAAATTCTTTCTAAAGCCATTCAATTAAATATAGACACCATTAAAACAGAAAACCTATATGCCTTCGATCGTAAAATTGCCTTCTCGCTTGGGCAAGGCCAATAAGGAGAAGCTCTTTAAACTCACTGCACTTGCGAAAGGTAAAAAAGTATTGCCTTCCATGCTCAACATGCAGCTCGCAGTAAGTGGTATTGCTGCGATAAGTGGCCTGCTGCTGGCTTTTGAAACTTCAGAGGTTCAGTTCAGTGAAATGTACAAGGCCTTGGCCATAGGTGCTTGCCTTAACATGTTCCGTTTAATTGCTAACAACAATACTTCCATTCAAAAATAAGCCATCATGAAAACTTTAAAACTAATCGAGGGAATTTTTACCCCTTCCGAAGCAGCAGAGATTCTGCTTGAGATGATCAACAAAAAGATCAATTTCCACAACCTGAAAAACCTTAGCTCTCAGATCCACTTCAGCAGGCCAGACTCCGTGTCAGGTAGAAGAATAAAAGAGCTGAAGGAAGCTAGGGAACAGTTACTATGCCTTATAGAGGAGGCAAAAATCAATGAAGAAAACCTGGTAATAGAGTCGCAGATAAAGATCTCTTTTGAGACTGAGGGGCTGCCAAAAGAAATATGTTTAGAGGTAGAAAGCTACTAATTGCCACTAAGCACCAAAAAGAGCAGGTTATTGCGCCTGTTTTAGAAAAGGCCTTGGGTGTGAGCTGTGTTGTAGCAGATCAATTTGATACGGATGTGCTGGGTACCTTTACAGGTGAGGTGGAACGAGAAGCAGACCCCTTAACGACAGCCCGCAAAAAGTGTGAAATGGCTCTGGAGTTGCATGGTTGCGATCTGGCTGTTGCCAGCGAGGGCTCTTTCGGACCGCACCCTGTACTAGGTTTTATGCCTGTTGATGAAGAATTTCTGGTGTTGGTTGATAAAAAAAACAACCTGGAAATAACAGCTCGGGAGATGAGCCTTGAGACAAATTTTGCAGGTGAGGTGGTAAAAACAGAGGAAGAACTGCTACGCTTCGCTGAAAATGCGAACTTCCCCTCACACGCACTTGTGCTCAAGGCATCGAAAAACTCTGCTACCAACATCACGAAAGGTATTACTTCAACAGCGCAGTTACTTGCTGCTTTCAACTCACTACTGCAACACCGGAAAAGTGTGTATGTAGAAACGGACATGCGGGCAATGTATAACCCCACCCGCATGTCCGTCATCAAGCAACTAACAGAAAAGCTGCTAAGCAAGATAAAATCCTGCTGTCCGGTGTGTGAAACTCCTGGTTTTGGAGTCACGAGTGTTAAACCAGGGCTCCCGTGTGGTGCGTGTGGCTTTCCAAGTCATTCTGTGCTTAGCGAAATCTATACTTGTGCAAAATGCTCTCATACTGTTGAGACTATGTACCCGCATAACAAAACAGAGGAAGATCCTACCTATTGTCAATTGTGTAATCCATAAAGATGAAAAATAGATTGTTTTTAATATGTCCTGCATCCAACGTAGAGCATTTCCTGAAAAGGAAGTACCACGGCAATTGCTACTTTCTAACTGCACTGGCAGGGGTTTTCCAGTTTCAGGATAAGTCTTATACAGAGGAGTTGATAGATGTTGTTGAAAGAGAGAGGATAGAAGAGATAGTTGTTGTGAACGACACCTCCTGCCGCTTTATGTATAATGTGCTGGCGAAGCAAAAAGGCTATAACACACATGCTGAGCAGATTCTCATAGACCTTCTAATAGAAAACTATAGCAAAGTAATGGAAAAACCTTCTATAACTGATCAGGTAAAGCAGTTAGCAGAAGTTAATGTCCGGCGACAAATAGAGGAGTTACTTTCCATTAATTATTTTCTGCAGGAGGTAGTGCTGCAGAAAATTAGTATCAGCGGTTTAATCACTTCTAAAGCAGCAGGGGAGGTAGTGGAAGTGGAAACTCTAGTAAGGGAGTTGACTTTATGAATTTAGACTTACTACTTGACAACCTGACTAGCCCTGCCCTTCTTTTCTTTATACTAGGTGTTCTAGCGGTTCAGCTTAAAAGTGATCTGGAGATTCCTCCAACCTCTTCAAAATTCATATCTCTTTACCTGCTGTTTTCTATTGGATTCAAAGGTGGACAGGAACTGGCGCATAGCGTTTATAGTATAGAAATTGTCTGGGCTGTCCTTTTTGGAATGCTTATCTCCTGCGGCATCCCTTTTTATACTTTCTTTTTATTAAAAAGAAAACTAAGTGTTGAAAATGCTGGCGCTGTAGCCGCTGCTTATGGCTCTGTGAGTGCCGTTACCTTTGTTACCGCGGTTTCCTTTCTGGAATTTCAGCAATTGTCATTTAGCGGGCACATGGTGGCTGTGATGGCTTTTATGGAGGCTCCGGCTATAATTGTTGGAGTGATTTTAATAAGTTTATTCTGCGAGAGGAAGGAGCATTCGCCCAATATCCGGAACATTGTGCATCATTCGTTTACTAATGGCAGTGTATTGCTCATTTTGGGTAGCCTGGCCATAGGTCTGATGGCCAGTGAGAAGCAAGCACAGGGAATCGAACCTTTTACTACAGATTTGTTTAAAGGCTTTCTCGCTATCTTCCTACTCGATATGGGCATTGTAAGCGGAAGAAAGCTGGGAGACTTCTTTAAGAGTGGCTGGTTTACCTCTATTTTTGCAGTGGTAGTGCCACTTATGAATGGTTGCGCCATAGCGTTGCTAAGTGGCCTGGTAACACCTGAACCAGGAAACAGGCTTATGTTTGCTGTGCTAGCTGCGAGTGCCTCCTATATTGCTGTGCCTGCCGCCATGAAGATTGCTGTGCCGCAGGCCAATCCAGGTATCTTTTTACCAATGGCGCTGGCTGTCACCTTTCCATTTAACATCACTTTTGGTTTGCCAATCTATCTGTCAGTAATTGGCGCCTTTTAGGTAAAATAGCCTCAACAACTGGCTTGGAGATCAAGGGCAGTATGGTGAAATGTATGAGCTAAGTTGGGTAAAGTCCATTAAGTAAGGCTATAGTTGTATTATCCAAAGTATAAAACTGCTGCTCTAAATCAAACAAAATTTGAAGGAGCATGCAATTATACTTTCGTGCTCAAAAATTACGACCTTTGCAGAAACAACAGAAATTGAGTTTTATGCAGAGACCGCTGAGACTGATCATACTTGCTGGCGTAGTGCTGGTGCTATTCTACTTTTTTAAAGACGCATTCTTCAATGATGAAAATTATATACAGCCCCTGCTAAAGGAGCGTGAAGATAAGGACCTGTCGTTTAGGAGCAGGACTAATTCGCCTTTTATCGATGAAGAACGCCGGAGCTTCAAGAATCTGGTATACTACGAGCCAAATCTGGAGTATCGGGTAAAGGCGCAGGTAGAGGAGTTGCAGAAGCAGGATACTTTGCTGATGCCACTCACCAGTGGAAGTTATGAGCCTTATTTGCGTTATGGTATTGCTGCTTTCGAAATGGAAGGGCAGCCACAGCGCCTGACACTCTATAAAAAGCTGAGCGGTGAGAAGAAAGATCAGCTCTTCGTGCCCTTTACAGACAAAACGAATGGTTTTGAAACGTATGGTGGTGGCCGTTACCTGGATGTGCCTTTCGAGGAGGGCGACAAGACGGTAATGCTGGATTTTAACCGTGCTTACAGCCCTTTCTGTGCATATAACCCTGATTATGCCTGCCCTGTGCCTCCAAAGGACAATCGTTTAGGAATAGCCATACCGGCAGGAGAGAAAACTTACGAGAAGTAACTTCCCCGGCACTTGTGCCACTAAGCGGAATTATGTTTAATTTTGGTGAATATTGGCTTCTGCAGTAGAAGCAATACTTTAAAAGAGACAGAATAACACTATGCTGATTTCATTCGACTGGCTGAAACAACTTATACATACAGATAAAACCGCAGACGAAGTAGGTACTTTATTAACAGGTGCAGGCCTGGAAGTAGAGGCAATTCACAATTTTGAGATGGTGAAGGGTGGCCTGGAAGGTATTGTGCTGGGAGAGGTGCTTACCTGTGAACGTCATCCGGATGCGGATCGCCTGAATATAACCACAGTAGATATCGGTGCCGGTGAGCCAAGCCAGATCGTGTGTGGTGCGCCAAACGTAGCAGCTGGCCAGCGTGTGGTAGTGGCTACCGTAAATAGTACGCTGCACCCAACTGGCGGTGATTCTTTCAAGATCAAGAAGTCGAAGATCCGTGGTGCGGTATCAGAAGGCATGATCTGTGCCGAGGATGAGATCGGTATTGGCCAGTCGCATGCCGGTATTATGGTGCTGGATACCGACCTGCCGAACGGCACGTCTGCCGCTGAGTTCTTCGGCCTGGGTTCTGATAAAGTTTTTGAGATCGGCCTGACGCCAAACCGTGCCGATGCCGCCTCGCATTACGGCGTAGCCCGCGATCTGCAGGCTCTGATCAATACACCAGCTATACTTCCTGCTGTTGATGATTTCAAAGTCGATAATACAAAGAAGCCAATTGCAGTAGAGGTGGAGAATACGGAGGCATGTCCACGTTATGCCGGGGTGACTATCACAGGTCTGCAGGTTGGTCCATCACCGGAATGGATGCAGAAACGTCTGCGTGCTGTTGGTTTATCGCCGATAAACAACGTAGTGGATGTTACTAATTACGTGCTGCACGAACTTGGGCAGCCACTTCATGCTTTTGATGCCGATAAGATCAAAGGCGACAAGATCATTGTAAAGACAGTTGATGAGGGCACTACTTTCAAAACGCTGGACGGTGTGGAGCGAAAGCTGAAAGCTACTGACCTGATGATCTGCGACACAGAAGGCCCCATGGCAATTGGTGGTGTTTTTGGCGGCGAAGCGTCTGGTGTGACAGATGAAACCACAAGTATCTTCATTGAGAGTGCCTATTTCTCTTCGGATTGGGTACGCAAGACAGGTATGGCACATGGCTTAAAAACGGATGCTTCATTCCGCTTTGAGCGTGGCACTGACCCTAATATGGTTATCACAGCTTTGAAGCGTGCTGCGCTACTGGTGCAGGAGGTTGCTGGCGGAGAGGTGTCTTCTGAGATTGTGGATGAATATCCCAACCCGATCGGGAGTAAAGAAATTACGCTGAGTATAGAGCGTGCGCATATATTGATTGGGAAGCATATAGGTACGCAACGTATCAAGTCCATACTTTCAGATTTAGGAATAGAGGTTACCGGAGAAACAGATACGCACCTGACGCTGTCGGTGCCTCCATTTAAAGTAGATGTTACCCGAGAGGCCGATGTGGTGGAGGAGATCCTGCGCATTTATGGCTTCAATAACATTGAGATGGATGAGAACCTGGCGACTACTTTCCTGGCCAAATTCCCGAACCCATACGCCGAAGATGTGACGGATGTGATCATGAACTACATCGCAGCCAACGGCTTCCATGAGATCATCACCAACTCTATCACCAACTCTAACTACTATAAGCCGGCAGGCGAGGCAGAGATGGCCGGGCTGGTGCAGGTCATAAACTATAACTCCGAAGACCTGGATGTAATGCGAAAAAGCATGGTATTCTCTGGTTTGGAGGTGCTGCGCCGCAACATCAACCGCCGTCAGCGCGACCTGAAGTTGTTTGAACTGGGAAAAGTATACGAACAGCAGGAGGGAGAACTTAAAGAAAGCCGCAAGCTTTCGCTATACATGGCTGGTAATGTGACCGCCGAGAGCTGGAAGCAGCCAAGTATGAAGACAAGCTTCCATGATCTGGCGGGAGTGGTACAGAATGTGCTTCGCAAGCTGAACGCCGGCGATTTTGAAGTGCAGCCACTGGAGCAGAGCAGCTATATGCGTCAGGGTATCTCTTATGTGAAGAACGGAACAGAGATAGCAAAGCTAGGTGTGTTGGATGCCGGCTTAACCAAGTTTATGGAGGTGAAAGAGCAGGTGTGGTATGCCGAACTGAACTGGGATTACCTGCTCAAGAAGTATAAAGACAGATTGATTGCTGAAGAGCTTCCGAAGTTCCCGGAGGTGCGCCGCGACCTGTCGTTGGTGCTGGATAAGAGCGTTACTTTCGACCAGGTAAAACAAGTGGCATTCAGAGTAGAGCGAAAGCTGCTGCAGGATGTAAACGTATTTGACGTGTACGAAGGAGATAAAATAGAGGCAGGCAAGAAAGCCTATGCCCTTAGCTTTACGTTGCTGGACAAACAGCAAACATTAACCGATAAGGTGATCGATAGTGTGATGAATCGCCTGATGCAGCAATTTGAGAAGCAGTTGGGAGCATTTATCCGCAAATAGTGTTATGCCAAAGGAAAAGCAACTACAACAACTCCAGCATATTGAAGAAAAGCTGCGCAAGCTGATTTCCCGCTACACAGAGGTGCAGCAGAAGCTGGCCCAGGCCCAGGAAGAAATAAAACACCTGCAGGGCTTAGTGGGAGAAAAGGAGCAGCAAATAAAAAATTTTCAAAATCAGGAGAATATTGTTAAAATTGTAGATACGATAGCAGGAAACGCTGCAAATTCGACAGAGTTAAAGCTCAAGCTAAACGAATACATTAGAGAAATCGATAAGTGTATTGCTTATCTTCAGGACTAAGCTGCAGATGGAAAGGATGTTAAAGACCTTTAACTGTAGTCAGGTTGATAAGCAAGACAATAATTAACGCAACGGATGGGTGAATTATCAATAAAGATTCGCATCGCGGAACGCGAGTATCCGATGCGGGTAAAAGAGGAGGAAGAGGAAAGACTTCGGGTTGTCGGAAAGTTACTGAACGAGCGCCTTCGTTTTTATAAGGACCAGTTCAGTATTCAGGATAAACAGGACCTGTTGGCTATGGTTGCTTTTGAGACCATGGTAGAGAAGTTGAAACTGGAGGATGAGAAAGCTGCTCATATCTCTAAAGTTGGTCAACAACTCAACGTTCTGGACGACCTTCTCTCATCGACAAATAAATAAGCTCAGGCAGCCAGGGTTATTCTGGCCTGCCACTTATACTTCGTTTCAGGCATTCAGCCTTATACTGTTCCTTTGCAGGTGCTGCTATACGTTTTTATTAACCTTTAAACTATAGTTATGCCCGATATCCTTTATTACTTATTAACGGCCGTTGTTGCGCTTGGAGTGGGCGTATACATCGGGCGATCACTGTTGCAAAAGGTGTACAAGCAACAGGAGAAAGACGCGCGGCAGAGAGCCAAGAACATCATTCGTGAAGCCGAGATCAATGGCGAGAGCATCATGAAGGATCGTATCCTGGAGGCTAAGGAAAAATACCTGAAGCTTAAGTCGGAGTTCGAGGAGGAGATGAACAAGAAAAAGAACATCATCATCCAGAACGAGAACAAGGTGAAGCAGCGCGAGCAGCACGTCTCCAAGCAGATGGAAGAGGTAAAGCGCAAAGAGAACGAGCTGCACAAAGAAAAGGAGCACCTGGATACACAACTGGAGCACCTGAAGAAGCGCAAGGAAGAGGTAGAGCATCAGCACGATGAAGTAGTAAGGCAGCTGGAGCAAATCGCCGGCCTTACCGCATCTGAAGCCCGCGAACAGATGGTGGAGGCGCTGAAGAACGAAGCTACCACACAGGCTTCTTCGCACATCAAAGACATCATTGCCCAGGCGAAGCTTACCGCTACCAAAGAAGCCAAGAAGATCGTTATCGAAACCATTCAGCGCACTGCCGCTGAACACGCTATTGAGAATTGCGTGTCGGTGTTCAACATCGAAAGTGATGACATCAAAGGTAAGATCATTGGCCGTGAAGGACGTAACATCCGTGCTTTAGAGGCAGCCACAGGAGTGGAGATCATCGTGGATGACACACCGGAAGCGATCATTATCTCTGGTTTCGACCCGGTTCGCCGTGAGATTGCGCGTCTGTCGTTGCACCGCCTGGTAGCCGATGGCCGTATTCACCCTGCCCGTATTGAGGAGGTTGTTTCCAAGACCCGTAAAAACATTGAAGAGGAGATCGTGGAGATCGGTGAGCGTACTGCAATTGATCTTGGTATCCATGGCCTTCATCCTGAACTGATCAAGATGGTGGGGCGCATGCGTTTCCGTTCATCGTATGGTCAGAACCTGCTGCAGCACTCACGTGAAGTGGCTAACCTTTGCGCCACTATGGCAGCGGAGCTTGGCCTGAACGTGAAGCACGCGAAACGTGCGGGTCTGTTACACGATATTGGTAAAGTAACGCCGGATGAGCCGGAATTGCCACACGCCATTATCGGTATGGAGCTTGCCAAGAAGTATAAAGAGCATCCGGATGTATGTAATGCCATTGGTGCTCACCACGATGAGGTAGAGATGACCGCAATGGTTTCTCCGCTTATCCAGGCCTGTGACGCTATTTCTGGTTCAAGACCAGGAGCACGTCGCGAGATCATGGAATCGTATATCAAGCGTTTGAAGGAGTTGGAAGAAACTGCTGTTTCGTTTGAAGGTGTGAACCAGTGCTATGCTATCCAGGCCGGTCGTGAGTTGCGCGTGATGGTAGATGCTGATAATGTGACGGATGAAAAGGCGGCACAGATCTCTTTTGATATTTCACAAAAAATTGA
>NZ_JBHULU010000015.1:276984-402664 GCF_042684605.1 Pontibacter locisalis | reverse complement strand
CCTGCCACATGTGTGGCAGGCGGCTTTTTTATGATCTACTTTACCGGCACAACCTGCTCTTTTTTCCTGTTCCTTATGCTATGGGGTAAAGAGGCGATAATCTCCTGTTGTAGTGCTTCAATCAGCTTTTTCTTCAGGAAGCTGCGGTGTACTACCATGCTTACCTCGCGCAATGGCTGTGGTTCGTGGAATGGGTGTACTAACTGGCGTTTGTTCTCCGGCATCTCCAGTACCGATAGCTCTGGCAACAGTGTTAGGCCATGCTGGGTCTCTACGATACGTTTCAGGGTTTCCAGGGAACCGCTCCTGTAATCTAAGTTGTTGGTTTGCTCTGAACCTCCGCTGCTGCTTCGGTTGCAAATGTTCAGTACCTGGCTTCTAAAGCAATGACCTTCATTTAGCACCCAGAGCTCGTCCATGTCCAGCTGTTCGGGTTTTATACTTGCATGTTTGGCCAGCGGGTGCTTTGGGTTGATATAAGTCACAAATGATTCATAGAACAAGGGTAACTCTTTTATACTTTTGTCGTCTAACGGTGTTACCAGAAGACCTACATCGAGTTGTTCGTGTTTCAGCTTCTCTGTAATCTGGTCCGTTAATAACTCCTGTACCACCACTCGTACATTCGGGTGTTTATCCAGAAAGCTGGTGATAAATAAAGGTATCAGGTAAGGCGCTAACGTAGGAATTACCCCGATGCGTAACTCCCCGGAAAGCTCCTGCTTTTGGCCCTGCACAATATCCTGGATCTTTTTTGACTCAGAAACCACTACACGGGCCTGCGCAATAATTTCCTTTCCTATTTCGGTTGGCCTTACAGGTACACGACTTCGATCAAACAATAGTACTCCCAACTCGTCCTCCAGCTTCTGTAGTTGCATACTTAAGGTAGGCTGCGTTATGAAGCAATGCTCAGCGGCTGTGGCAAAATGCCGGTAAGTGTCCACAGCCAGCAAATATTCTAATTGTATTAGAGTCATTGGCCAGATTTATAGGTTCAATTTACTCTGTGGCTTTTACCTATAGTAGTAAAATGATATTCCTTTTTTTAACAGATACAGAAGTTTACGAAAAAGTGCAACAGAAAAGGCTGCCTTTGTGGGGCAGCCTTTTCTGTTTGCTATACTTCAAAAGTATAAGATCTGTATAATTAAGCAGTGATACCAGCTTCCTGAAGAGCTTTTACCATTGTAGCGCCTATCTCAGCAGGAGATTCTACTACATGGATGCCATTCTCACGCATGATCTTCATTTTAGCAGCAGCTGTATCTTCCGCACCGCCCACGATAGCACCCGCGTGACCCATACGACGACCAGCAGGAGCAGTCTGGCCAGCAATGAAACCTACTACTGGCTTCTTGTTACCAGTTTCACTGATGTACTTAGAAGCCATTGCTTCGTAGTTACCACCGATCTCACCAATCATTACGATTGCGTCAGTCTCAGGATCTTCCATTAGCAGTTGAACAGCATCTTTGGTTGGAGTGCCAATGATTGGGTCACCACCGATACCGATTGCAGTAGAGATACCGAAACCAGCTTTTACGATCTGGTCAGCAGCTTCGTAAGTTAAAGTACCGGATTTAGACACGATACCGATACGACCTGGCTTGAAAACGAATCCTGGCATGATACCAACTTTCGCCTCGCCCGGAGTGATAACACCTGGGCAGTTAGGACCTATCAAGGTAACATCTTTATCTTTCAGGTAGTTTTTAGCAGCAACCATATCTTTCACAGGGATGCCCTCTGTAATAGCAACGATCACTTTTATTCCAGCGTCAGCTGCTTCCATAATAGCGTCAGCAGCGAAGGCAGGTGGTACGAAAATGATAGAAACATCAGCACCAGTTTTCTTTACAGCTTCTTCCACTGTGTTGAAAACAGGGAGATCCAGGTGAAAAGAGCCACCTTTGCCAGGAGTTACACCTCCAACTACGTTTGTGCCGTACTCAATCATCTGATGTGCGTGGAAAGATCCCTCTGAGCCAGTAAAGCCCTGCACGATCACTTTCGAATCTTTATTTACTAAAACACTCATGTGTATCTTTTTTAGTTTTTAATACAGTCGAACTATAAGGATGTGCAAAAATAGGCTTTTTTATGGCGCTTACAAAAAATAGTTATACCTAATATAGTGACTGTAGATGCTTTTAGAGGGAACGGTACAGCAGATAGCTTTGTTATTTTGCCGTGTTGCTTTTGTAGCATCCCGATCTGATAAAGTGAAAACTTGTAGCGGATAAAGTATTATATTTAATTCTTACCTTTGCACCCAAATCCAAAATCAAGACAGATGAAGTATCTGAACCATATTACCGAGGCAATCGGTAACACACCCTTAGTGAAATTAAACAACGTTTCGAAAGGCGTAAAACCTACTGTACTTGCTAAAGTAGAGTACCTGAACCCGGGTAACTCCGTAAAAGACCGGATGGCCATTAAAATGATCGAGGATGCCGAGGAAGCTGGTATTCTGAAGCCAGGCGGAACCATCATTGAGGGTACGTCGGGTAATACAGGTATGGGTCTGGCACTAGTTGCCATTGCAAAAGGGTATAAGTGCATCTTTACATTGGCTGATAAGCAAAGCAAGGAGAAAATGGATATTCTTCGTGCTGTAGGCGCAGAAGTAATAGTTTGTCCGACTAATGTTTCCCCTGATCATCCGGATTCTTATTATTCTGTAGCAAAGCGCCTGAACGAGGAGATTCCTAACTCATTCTACCCGAACCAGTACGACAACATGTCCAACACAGCTGCTCATTACGAGAGTACAGGCCCTGAGATATGGGAGCAGACAGAAGGGAAAATTACTCATTTCATTACAGGTGTAGGTACAGGTGGTACCGTTTCAGGAATTTCTAAGTACCTGAAAGAGAAGAACCCAAATGTGAAAACAATCGGTATCGATACCTACGGCTCTGTTTTCAAGAAGTACAAGGAGACCGGTATCTTTGATGAGAATGAAATATACTCCTATGCAACAGAAGGTATAGGCGAAGATATTCTTCCAAAAAATGTGGATTTCGATCTGATTGATGCATTTGTAAAGGTGACGGACAAAGACGGTGCCGTGATGACCAGGAGATTGGCAAAAGAGGAAGGACTATTTGTTGGCTGGTCTTGCGGGACGGCTATTTATGGGGCATTGGAATATATTAGGGAAAACAACCTGACAGAGAATGATGTTGTGGTTGTACTCCTGCCAGACCACGGTACCCGTTATTTAGGTAAAATTTATAACGATGACTGGATGCGTTCTCAGGGATATATTGACTAATAGCCTGTGAAAGATTCATAAATCATAGTATCAAAAAGCCTGAACTTTTGCTTCAGGCTTTTTTTATACTTACTTTTCCATATCATTGCTATCTGCGGCATTAGCTTTTCAGTTTTAAGTTATCAGGAGAAGCTTTATCTTGTTTAATATAAGATAGATGAAGAGCCTCTGGCAAAGGCAGTAAAGAAGAGTTTATTCAGTTTTTGGAGTGATGTGAGAGGAAAAGTGCTATTCCATTATCTAAATCTCCGTATTAATAAGAAAGAATAGAGAAACACAGTATGAGGAAATTGTCTGGAGTCTTGCTTATAGACGACGATGAAACTACAAACTTCTTAAATCACCGTTTGCTTAAACGAATGGACTTAACTGATAACATTCGAACATTTGTTAACGGAAAGCAGGCATTCGATTACCTCTACAATGTAAGTAACAATAACTATGAGGGGGGGAGCAGTGACTATTTCCAGCCCGAGCTTATTTTACTTGACATAAACATGCCTGTAATGGACGGGTTTGAGATGCTTGACTTGTATGAGCGTTTAGATCCGGAGTTTAGAAAAGGGATAATAATGGCGGTATTAACCACCTCTACACATCCACAGGATACAGAAAGCTCAAAGAAGTACTCTGCAGAATACCTCACGAAGCCCCTCACCGCTGATAAGGTAAAAATGCTATTGGATAAGCATTTTGAGAAGGAGAAGCGGGAAGCATAGGGTTATTGAAGATAGAAAAGAAAACAAAAGGGAAGCTGTGTATGACACAGCTTCCCTTTTGACTTAGAAAGAAAACCCAAAATTAGATTTTAAAGCCAGGTTGAGCAGCACACCAAAGCCTGCCATAAATAAGCCTATGGCTATTAACCTTTCAGTGTTAAGGTTTTTTGATTGTCTTCTCTTCTTGAGCAGATTGCCTCCAAGTGCTCCTAAGGCAAAAGCTGCCATTAAAGGCAAGCTACGCCCCCACATGACATTGCCGATCAGGAAGTGACTGATAAAACCTGTAAAGCTGGTAATCACCAGAATGAACAGGGAAGTGGAGGTGGCTATTTGTGAGGGTATCCGGAATAATTTAATCATCATCGGAGTTTGCACAAATCCTCCTCCAATGCCGAACAAGCCTGCTATAACTCCGGACACAAAACCAAAAGCCGTAATGAGGCCTCCGTTAATTCTGTAAGCCAGATGCTTTGCCCTGTTTTTTCGGATAAAAGAGGTTGGTACGCGTCGGATACGATACATCATGCCCGTACGGTTCGAGCGTTCTTTATGCTTTTTAGGAGCAAGCATGGTGGCGCCAGTCGCCACTACAAACAAAGCGAAAATAAACTGCAGTTTAAATACAGGCAGAAAAGCAACGAGAAAGGCGCCTAACACAGTGCCTACTACTGCTGGTAGTTGTATGAGCGTACCCACAACATAGTCAATGCTTCTGTCGCGCAGGTTAAAAATAGAAGCAATGATAGAGGCTGGTACCAAGGCAGACATAGTAGACCCAATGGCTATTTCGATGTTAAAGCCAAAGAAAATGATCAGAACCGGGACCATGAATACGCCACCACCAAATCCGATGATGGTGCCAAAGCCACTTACCAGCACACCTACCAAAAAAAGGATGAATTCCTCCATCAAAGCGGATCCTGTTTATTGCCCTCTGTTTTAACTGTTGTTAAGTTTACTCTGCTACAGGTACAAACTGGAATACATCTCCGTTGAAAAGGCCTTTATCACTTAACTTCAAGGACGGAATAACCAGCAGCGCCATAAAAGATAACGTCATAAATGGGGATTGAAGTTTACTTCCCATCTCTTTGCTCATTTGATCAATAGCTGAATAAGCCTCTGCTACTTTATACCCATCCTCTGCCGACATAATACCAGCAACGGGTAACGGCAGTAAGGCTTCTTTTCCCATGCCTACAGCAGCCACGCCACCCTCTGATTGTATGATCAGGTTAACGGCCCTGGCTATACTTTCATCATCTACACCCACGGCAATAATGTTATGTGAATCATGGCCTACTGATGAGGCTATTGCGCCTTCTTTAAGGCCTACGTTTTTTATAAAGGCGACTGATGGAATAGTATTCTCATAGCGGTTAACAACAGCAATCTTCAGGATATCCTGCTTTACATCTGCTTCGATAAACCCATTGTCTATGTTGGCCTCTGCCCAGGCTTCTTTGGTGATCAATTGCCCGTCAAATGCCTCAATCACGCGGATTTTGGTGGCATCGGCGGCAGCTACTTTAAACTGTTCGGCAGCCTTTTCATCTGTGTCGAAGTTATTGATGATCTCACTTGGGGTGAACTCTATTTTAGACCTGCCACTTTCAGCCACCAACTGGCCGTTTATATAAGTAGCCTTTACTTTAAAGTTTTCAGGGTTATCTATAAGTATGAAATCAGCAGCATCGTTTTCACGCAGCAGACCTACATCAAGTTTATAATGCTCTACCGGGTTTATACAGGCTGCTTGCAGTACCTGGAACAGGTTGTTCCCTTTAGCCAGGGCACGCTTCACCAGCAGGTTGATATGGCCTTCCACCAAGTTGTCGGGGTGCTTATCATCGGAGCAGAACATGATGTTGCGGTAGTGCTCCGGAAGGAGTGGTATAAGTGCTTCAAAGTTCTTGGCAGCGCTACCTTCGCGTATAAGAATCTTCATACCGACGGCCAGTTTGTCAAGTGCTTCCTCGGCGGTAAAGCATTCGTGATCAGTGGTAATGCCGGCTGAGGCGTATTGTGCGGCCTGTTCTCCCCGTAATCCTGGTGCGTGCCCGTCTACGGCTTTTCCATATTTCTTTGCCAGTTCAATTTTTGCCATCACCTCCGGGTCACGGTTTAGCACACCCGGCCAATTCATCATTTCTGCCAGGTACTTTATCTCATCACGTTTGAAAAGCGTCTCAATATCGTTGGTGGTTATTTCGGCTCCGGCTGTTTCGAACGGTGTAGCCGGAACACAGGATGGAGCGCCAAAGTAAAATTTAAAGGGTGCCTTTTTCCCATTCTCAACCATATATTCCACGCCCTGTAAGCCCAGCACGTTGCCAATTTCATGAGGATCTGATACCGTAGCCACCGTGCCATGTGGCACAGCTAAGCGGGCAAACTCACAGGGTACCAACATGGAGCTTTCCACGTGTACATGGGCATCCACGAAACCCGGTAAAATATAATCTGTGGCCTCAGTTGCTTCACGAACTAATTTAGAAATGCGGCCGTTTGACACATGAACAGTGCCCTGGTAAATCTCCTGGTGATGAATATCGATGATGTGCCCGGAAACGGAGAAATCTGTATGCATAATGCGGGGTGTTTATCTGATAAATTACCCTTTGGTAGGGCAGAAAACGGTAAATTACTTTATATTTGCGTTAAATTCAGTCGTTTTGAGAAAGTATATTTCATATTTGGTTTTAGCAGGCTTCCTGGCGACCGGTGCTTTGGAAAGCTGCACTTTTAAAACCCCACAGCAAAAAAAGACGGCATCTCTTAAAAGGAAAAGCAAGCGTGGAAATTTGCCATGCCCCTGCGATTCAAATTAATCTCCTTTATTTTTCTCTTTTATGAAGAAAATTGTAATCGCACTAGACGGATATTCCTCATGCGGTAAAAGCACTACGGCAAAATTAGTTGCAGCGGCTCTTGGCTATGCCTATATAGATACCGGAGCCATGTACAGGGCGGTTACATTATATTTTCTTCAGCACCATATTTCCCTTACGAACCCAAAGGAGATAAATGAGGCACTGAAAAACATTGAGGTTGAATTTCACTATAATCCTAAGACAAAAAGAAACGAAGTCTTCCTTAATGGCCTGAATGTTGAAGATGAAATACGCAAGATGTATATCTCAAATCAGGTGAGCGAAGTAAGCGTGGTGCCGGAAGTACGTCATGCCATGGTAGCCCAGCAACAAAAAATGGGTAAAAAGCGTGGTGTAGTGATGGATGGGCGCGATATTGGCACCGCTGTGTTTCCGGATGCTGAAGTAAAGATATTTATGACTGCTGATGTGGATACCAGAGCAAAGCGCCGGCAGGAGGAGTTGTTGGAAAAGAAGCAGTTAATTAATTTAGATGAGATCAGAGAGAACCTGTTGAAGCGTGACTTGATAGACTCTACAAGGAAAGAGAGTCCATTACGCCAGGCGGAAGATGCTGCTTTGCTTGATACATCTCATATGACCATTGACGAGCAGGTCGATTTCGTGCTTGAAAGGGTAACTTCTGCAATGATAAATGAGGAGAAAGAAAGAGCTTTGAATCAAATCTGAAGTGAAAGACAATGAAGGTAACTATAGATAAAAACTCGGGCTATTGTTTTGGTGTGGAATTCGCCATTCAGATGGCTGAGGATGAAATGGAGAATTGTGAAGAACTCTATTGCCTTGGTGATATAGTTCATAACAGCATGGAGGTGCAGCGCCTTTATGAGAAGGGCCTTCGGATTATAGATAGAGACCAGCTAAAGGAGCTGCGTGACTGTAAAGTGCTGATTAGAGCCCATGGCGAGCCGCCAGAAACATATAAACTTGCTTTAGAAAACAATATTGAGCTAATTGATGCCTCCTGCCCGGTTGTGCTCAAACTGCAGAACCGTGTGAAGCATGCATTTGATGGCGGTAAAAGTGAGAACGGTCAAATTGTTATATACGGCCAGGTAGGGCACGCAGAAGTAGCAGGTTTGGCAGGTCAGACTGGTGATGAGGCGATTATTGTAACAACAGAGGAAGACCTGGAAAAGATTGACTTTACACGCCCAGTCACTCTGTTTAGCCAGACGACCAAAAGTACAAAAGGATTCTACCACATAAAGGAGCTGATTGAAGAGCGCATTAAGCAGGCGAGCGAAGACAGCACCTTGCCAAACTTCAATGCTAACGACAGTATCTGCCGTCAGGTATCGAACAGGGAGCCACAACTGGCCCGTTTCTCTACAGAACATGATGTAATTGTGTTTGTGAGCGGCAAAAAGAGTTCGAACGGGAAAGCCCTGTACAGCGTATGTAAGCAGCACAACCCCAACAGCTACTTTGTCGAAAACGAAGAGGAACTGCAGGACGAGTGGTTCTCAGAGGCTGAGAGTGTGGGGATCTGTGGTGCAACTTCTACGCCTATGTGGCTGATGGAACGTGTAGCCACTCACATTTCTAACCTGAACCTGGCTGAAGTATAGAACTATAGTAAATAAACTATAAAGCATTTTTGCTACATTTAGGCTTTGCTTTGGCAAAGCCTTTTTTGTGAAACCCGAGACATGAAAAGATTATTCCGCTACTTTATTAATGGCCTTTTAATTATTGCTCCCTTTACACTTACAGTTTGGATAGTGGTGGCTATAATAGACTGGTTAGATGGTATGTTTGATCTGGGAGTGCCTGGTTTGGGCATATTGCTAATGGTCCTGCTTCTGACCCTGGTTGGCTATATTGGCTCTTCTTTCTTTGTTAAGCCTTTCCTGGTTGTTTCAGAGCGGCTCTTGCACAAAGTGCCGCTCGTGAGCATAATCTATTCCAGTCTCAGGGACCTTTTTGATGCGTTTGTAGGCGACAATCAGAAGTTTAACAAACCAGTTATTGTTAAAATGCAGGAGAGTTCTGATAATTATAAGCTTGGGTTTGTTACGCATGATGCCCTGCAAACCGTTAATATCGAAGACTGTGTAGCCGTTTATTTTCCGCATTCCTACAATTTCTCAGGCGAGCTTTTTATCGTACCGAAGCGCAACGTCACCTATTTGGATGCTCCAAGCAGTGAAGTAATGAAATTTATCGTATCTGGCGGTATATCAAAACTATAACCTTATTTGAGAGTATTAGGTATTACTGCAACCAAAATGTATGCATGCCGAATACTATGATAGTGTCGGAATTATAATTTTGCCTGTCTATTGAACATGCCTATACTTATAAAAAACAGATCAAAGCTCCACTACCGTGTTATCGGGCAGGGGAGCAGAGTTATGTTGGCTTTTCATGGATATGGGCAAAGTAGCGCCTATTATCAGGTAATGGAGCGCGCAATAGGCAATGACTACACCATTTATGCATTCGACCTTTTCTTTCATGGGAAGAGCCATCTGCACAAGCGGGACATGCCGCTTACTAAAGAGTTTCTGGAGGAGTTTATTTTACACTTTCTGGAAAAGCAAAACATTAAGAGTTTCTCCTTAATGGGCTTTAGCATGGGAGGGAAATTTGCTCTTACGCTCGTCGAAAAAATGCCGGAGCGTATCAGAGAAATGTTTCTTATTGCCCCGGATGGCATCAAAACAAGCTTCTGGTACAACATTGCTACCTATCCGGGTTGGCTGCAACAACTGTTCAAAAGGACAGTGCTTAAGCCTGAGCCTTTCTTTAAGTTGCTGCAAGTGCTGGAGAGATACAACATGATTCATAGAAGTCTCGTCCGGTTTGCCCACTTCCAAATGGACAGCACCTCAAAAAGGCTGCGCGTATACCGTAGTTGGATAGGGTTTCGGGACCTGAATTTTGATATCAGGCGAATTGTGGAACTTCTTAACAAGCACAAAGTTCCGGTAATCATGTTCCTGGGTGAATATGACCAGATAATCTCTCCTAAACGGGTAGGCGTTTTTGTTGATGCCTTAGAACAGGGAGAGCTTGTTATCTTAAAAACAGGACACTCTTACCTGCTGCAGGATGTGGCTGAACTTCTCCATAGAAAAAAGATGGCAGACCGTACCTAAACTTTAAACGTTAGCAGCAGGAGTGGCTAAAACATTGTTGCGCTGATACAGTATACAGTTTTTAGAATACTTAAAGCGCAGCCACGCTTATTGTTGTGCCTTAAAATGCGCCTTCTCTTATACAAATCAACAATCATGAAAAGACAGACCAGTCTGCTTATCTATAGCTTTGTTTTCCTCACCTTTAGTTTCGGGTGCTCCTCCGGAGAAGAAACGGAAGAAAGAAATGCAACCGCTGCTACAGACGAACATGTACCTGCCGGAGGAGCTAACATTCCCACCGGACCTGTTGATAAAGACCTTGAGCGGATTAAAATGCCAGAAGGCTTCCGGATTGACTACTATGCTAAAGACGTGGACAATGCCAGGTCAATGGCTCTTAGTAAGTCAGGTGTTTTATTCGTTGGCACCCGTGAAGAGGATAAAGTTTATGCCGTGGTAGACAAGAACAGAGATGGTAAAGCCGATGAAACTATAGTGGTAGCCAGAGGTTTGAACTCACCCAATGGTGTGGCTATACATAACGGGGATCTGTATGTGGCGGAAATAAGCAGGGTGATCAAGTTTCCAAACATTGAGCAGACATATGCAACGCAGCCAAAGTATGAAGTAGTGAATGATGAATTTCCTTCAGATCGACATCATGGATGGAAGTACATTGCCTTTGGCCCGGATAACAAGTTATATGTGCCAGTTGGTGCACCCTGTAACGTATGTAAGGAAGAAAATCCTGTTTATTCTTCCATTACCCGTATGAATCCTGATGGATCTGAGTTGGAAGTTTATGCCGAGGGCGTACGTAACACCGTAGGATTTGACTGGCACCCGCAAACTAGAAATTTATACTTTACTGAGAACGGCCGTGATATGCTGGGTGATAACCTCCCGCCAGATGAACTGAACCGTGCCACGGAAAAAGGGCAACATTTCGGCTTTCCCTACTGCCACGCAGGCACTATCACAGATCCTGAATTTGGCAAGCTGCGCGACTGCAGTGAATTTGTGTCGCCGGTACAAAATTTAAGTCCGCATGGTGCTGCACTTGGCATGAAGTTCTATACAGGAAGCATGTTTCCGGAGCAGTATAACAACAATATCTTTATTGCGGAACACGGTTCCTGGAATCGATCCAACAAGATTGGTTATCGTGTGATGCAAGCTAAAACGGATGGTGGTGGAAATGTAACAGCTTACGAGCCATTTGCGGAAGGGTGGTTGCAGGGGCAGTATGATTGGGGGCGTCCCGTGGATGTTCTGGTTATGCCTGATGGGTCACTACTCGTTTCAGATGACAAGAACGATGCTATTTACCGGATCACCTACACAAAATAAGTAAGGTACGTGCTTCTTTGGTTAGCCATTAATTAATCAAGATAGATTGTGCTTTTTGTTTAAAACTAATTAGTCATTCGTAATACGTAAAGCTTAATTACTAACTTGCCTCTGATGAAAGAGGAAAATTCAGAAAAAGTTAAACCAGAAAAGAAGGTAATAGGCAGGAGAGAACTTGTTTCTTTCCCTGAGCTGGATATTGATGAAATTGAGGCAAAAATTGATACGGGGGCCTTTACATCAGCCATTCACTGTTCTGACATACATGAGGAGACTCGCTCTGATGGTACAAAAGTAATCTGTCTGGATTTACTGGACCCATCGCATCCGCAGTATAACCACAAGAAGCTGGAGTTTACGGAGTATGACCTGCGTGAGATAAAGAGTTCAATTGGGGAGAAGCAGGAGCGTTACGTGATCCGGACAAAGATCAGGCTATTCGATGAGACACTGGAAGCAGAATTCTCTTTATCAGACCGCAGCGACATGAAGTATCCTGTACTTATTGGAAGAAAGCTGCTCAAAGGCCGGTTTGTTGTTGACGTTTCCCGTAAAAACGTCTCTCAGAAGTATAAAAACAGGCAAAAGAAGAAATAACTTATTGTATGAAAATAGCCATTCTGTCCCGTAACCCTAAGCTTTACTCTACCCGCAGGCTGGTGGAGGCAGCAGAGCTGCGCGGGCACGAAGCCATTGTATTAGACCATTTGCGTTGCGACCTTATAATAGAGCAGGGTAACCCTCACATTCTTTACAAGGGGGAGCGCCTGAGTGCAATCGATGCTGTTATCCCACGTATTGGAGCATCTGTAACATTCTATGGTACTGCTGTTGTGCGCCAGTTCGAGATGATGAAAGTAAAGAGTGCCGTGGATTCTCAGGCAATTGTGCGTTCCCGGGACAAGCTGCGTAGCCTCCAGATACTATCCCGTGCAGGACTGGGTATGCCTAAAACAGCCTTTACTAATTATTCTAAAGAAACTTCGGAACTGGTAAAAGAGGTTGGCGGAGCTCCATTGGTAATAAAGCTACTGGAGGGTACCCAAGGTCTAGGGGTAGTTTTGGCTGAGACCAAGAAAGCTGCCGAATCAGTAATTGAAGCTTTCCATAATTTAAAAGCCCGTATCATTGTGCAGGAGTTCATTGCCGAGGCTGGTGGTGCCGACATTCGTGCCTTTGTTGTGAATGGTGAGGTTGTGGGAGCTATGAAGCGGCAGGGCAAGGAGGGCGAGTTCCGCTCTAACCTGCACCGTGGTGGCAAGGCCATGCTGATCAGGCTTAGCCGGCAGGAGAAGGCCGCAGCGTTGCTTGCTGCTAAATCATTGGGTCTGGGTGTGGCCGGTGTAGATATGCTACAGTCAAAGCGAGGGCCACTCATTCTTGAAGTTAATTCCTCCCCAGGTCTGGAGGGTATAGAGAAAGCTACTCAGAAAGACATTGCTGTAAAAATAATAGAGTACATGGAAGGGCTGGTGCAGAAGAAACCCACTAAAAAAAGAGTGAAAGAGTAGCATGCCGGAAACTATTGTAATCAACGGCAGGAGTATAGACCGTGGTGAGAAAGTTCTGACGAAGCTGGTGATCAGCAAGCTGCCTAGCGGTACAGTAATAGAAATTCCCGTTTACGTTTTCCGATCCGTGCATGACGGGCCGGTAGTGCTTTTAATGGCGGGCATGCACGGAGATGAGGTAAATGGTACTGAGATAATCCGCAGAATGCTTTCCCGAAAGATGCTGTACCCGCTCAAAGGTACCATTATAGCTGTGCCAGTACTGAACATTTACGGGTTCCTGAACTTCTCAAGGGAAGTGCCGGATGGAAAGGATGTAAACCGTAGTTTCCCGGGGAACAGGGATGGATCCTTAGCAAGCAGGGTGGCACATCGCTTCATGAAAGAGGTGATGCCTTATGTTGATTATGGAATTGATTTCCATACCGGAGGCTCCAGTCGTGCAAACTACCCACAGATCAGGTGTATGCTTGCTGACCATAGAAACGAGGAGCTTGCAAGGGCCTTTGCCCCTCCTTTTATCATGAATGCACCCTATCGCCAGGGGTCGTTAAGAAAAGAGGCTGGCAAACTAGGGAAATCCATACTTGTGTATGAAACCGGTGAGTCCCTGCGTTTTGATGAGAAAGGGATAAATATGGGCATCGATGGCACCTGCCGTGTGCTGCATCACCTGGGTATGATGGCAAATCATACGGAGCCAACCGAGCCTACTGTGCTTTGCTCAAAAGATGTTTGGCTTCGGGCAAAAAATGCCGGCTTATGGCGCACCTTCATCTCTATAGGAGAGTATGTGAAAAAGAACCAGTTCATTGGCACTATTACGGATCCTTATGGTGAGATGGAAGTTCGTTTAAATGCACCATCTGCCGGATATGTAATCGGACTTAACAACATGCCAGTGGTTAACCAGGGGGATGCGCTGTTGCACATAGTATTTTAAGATTTAAGCTGATTCAGATAATACAGAAGGCAAAAGTTACCTAACACGGTAGCCTTTGCCTTCTGTATTTAAAAGTAAATTTATATATTTAATTATATCCGGATCTTGGGGCAGGCTTAAGCTGGCACCAGGAGTGGCAAACACTGTAGGCTTCACTTGATACTAAAACACAACCCACTTATGATAAGATTTTTCAAAAGCTGTAGTACTGAAAGAACCAGATTTTCACTACCTGTTTTGCTGGCTGTTATTGTAATTCTGTTTTGTGTAGGTTTGATGGTGGGTGAGTCAGTAGGGCGATTTATATTTAATGTTACACACTAGCAGCAGTAGATACAAAAAAGCATAGCATATAACAAAGGCCTCGCTAAAACTAGCGAGGCCTTTGTTATATGCTGTAAGAATGAATAGCTTGGTTAAAACACATATCGTACGTGCAGGGCACTGTCCCAGTATCCGCCGCCGCGAGGTATGTTTATGTAAGGCTTGATGTCTGCACCAATAGTGAAAGGAATATCACGGATATAATACTCTAAACCTAATACTCCGTCAATGCCTACTCCGAATACATCATCGTCGTAATGATCGTGGCCACGGTGATAGTAATAACGCCCGTCATAGAATCCGACATGGCCCCCTATTCCATAGTACCACTGCAGGCCCTTGGCATTGAAAGCCTGTGCATGCTTCTCATATAGTACAGTAATTACAGTTCCTCTGTACTTAAAGCTTGTGCTGATAATGCCTTCGATGGCCGCATCACTTTTAATAAAATGTTTGATAGTTAAACCAGATGCGGCTCCACCTCTAAATCCAATGCCTGTTGTGTAGCCACTGCTCTGAGCCTGTGCACCAACGGCAACAGAGAGTAAGAGTGCAAATGCAAACGAAATGCGTAGTAAGATTTTCATTTAAGTTATGATTTGTAAGATGTGCTTAACCACAGCATACGGTATGCTGCGGTGGCTGCAAAATTACAACTTCTAACGTAGTTAAAGGGGAATATTGTGCTGAGGGGCTAACTTTTAATTTCCTCTTTATAGTCCTGCAGGTAGGCCGTGCGTTTTGTACGGCGACCTATAAGCTTGAAAAAGGAGATAAAGTTTTGATTGTCATGCTGAAGGGCTCTGGCGAAGGCGTCTGCCTCATCGCTCTGCTCATAGTCCTTAATATACTGTTCACGGATGTGCCCGGCCTCTTCTAGCTCCTGGGCAGACTCCACCTTTACAAGGCCTGTTTTTTCCCAGAGCTTTCGCCACCAATCTATAGTATGTATAAAATACCAGTAGTTTTGATAATCTTCTTCAAGAAAATCAGGTACTTGTTCTGGCGTCTCTATTTCTTCTGTGAAACAAACATCTACTATGGCTAAATATCCCCCTGGTTTTATAAAACGGGCAATGTACGGCAAGTACTTTTCGTCTGTGCCAAAGTAGGTGTAAGAGTCTACAACGATAATTGCATCAAAATACTCTTCGGCAAAAGGAAGTGCGCGGGCATCGGCCTCAATGGGAGTGACTTTGTCTGCGCAGCCTGCATCTTTTATTCGCTGAAAATTATCACTTGCCGAAACAGCGGGATCTACTGCCCATACCTTTACACCGAATTCTTTTGCCAGGAAGATAGAACTGATGGCTTTGCCACAACCAAGATCCAGCACATGCATACCTGGTTCCAGGTCAAGTGATTTGGTTAGGCTTTCCAAATTGAAAAGAACATTTTCACCCATAGAGTGCTTGCGCACCCACTCTGGGTCATAATGAGAGGCTTTCGGGAAAACGTATTTCAGGTATTGTTGCTGCATAGAATTCGGGTAAACATGTCTGCAGCTTACGGTAGGGTAGGGCCTATAGTTTAGAGCCTAGTGTTGCAATTTCATCAGAAGAATGAATGTGCACCCCTTTCTGGTTCTGGGCTGCAGCATATACCATGGCTTTAGCCACTGTTTCTGCTTCTATGGGTTTGTAGTTTTTAAGCGGCCCCACCATAAGGTTACTGAGGGGCTTCATTATTTTAGAGGCCAGTTCTTCACCTGACCTTTTCTCCTCACGATCGCCAAGGAGCAAGGAAGGCCTGAAGATATGTACTGCATCAAATCCCTGTTGCTGCACATCACGCTCCATCTCTCCCTTTACTTTATTGTAAAAGATCATAGAGCCGGCATCAGCACCCATTGCTGATACCACCAGAAACTGGGCAGCACCTTTTTGTGCTGTTATATTTGCCAGCTCCACCACGTATGTATGGTCTACTTTATAAAATGCTTCTTTAGAGCCAGCTTTTTTAATGGTGGTGCCCAGGCAGCAGAAAACATCATCCGCAACCAGTATACTGGAAGATGCCTTTAGCTTGTTAAACGCAACCACCCTCTGCTCCAGCTTCGGGTGGATCAGGGGCAGGTCGTGGCGGCCTATAGAAATTACCTGACTGTACCTGTCGCTTTGAAGGAGCAGATTCAGGCAGTGACCTCCCACTAAACCACTGGCACCAGCTATAAGTGCGGTTCTAACTTTTTGCATCTCATTTTGTCTTACGCAGAGAGTACGTTTCTTATACTTATATAGTCTATAAAATATAGTAGCTTAACGGAGAAATTATTATTCTGTGGTGCCTGGAAAGTGCGTGAGAGGTTGTCATAATAGGATGAAGGTATCTGCTGAAGCCTTTCTAATATAGCGTTCTTCCATACTATTCGTAACTCACTTCCAGGGGCAAAGCGCCAGCTATACACCAAGTCCAGGTTAAACGTATTAAAGTTAATGTCCTTGAATCTGGATTGTTTAGAATCCTGCTCAACCGTTATCTGTGACAGTGTTCCGTCTTTCTGCAGATAGTATAGCCAGTTTATCTTAGCTCTTGACCAGTAATGGCGAACGTTGAGTGTCAGACCTGTATTTTCATTAAAGATATACTCTCCTGACAAGGTGGTAGTAAGGGTTTTAACATCTCTGTCTGAAAAGATTCCGCTGCTTTTGCCCGGGTTGGACGGGTCTGGTATATAGCCAATGTTGTGCTTCTTGATGTTGTAGTTGTTGCCACTAACGAGGAGTAACTTATCGCTTACTCTGAAACGTGGATCAATGCTGAACCACCAATCGCTCTGGTTGTAGCGTTTAGATTCCCAATGGCCTATGGATGCATCGAAAGCAAGTCTTTTGCGGTAGTCTGATGAAATGCTGCCACTTATATCATAAGCTGGTGGTTTGATGAACACTTGTGGGAAAGTTCTGGCCTCGAAGTAATCATAGGCGTCACCGGGTCTGAAGCCCCAGTTAAGGTTAGCACTGGTGAAATTCCGGAACTTAACAAAATGACGGGCATCAAAGCTTAAACTGGTAAACTCACGCGGAGCGTATAACATTCCGTGGTTCACACGCAGCCGGTTGTTCCAGTTCAGGAATTTCCAGATGGGCTGGTAAAAATTGTAGTTTACCTGTGCCGAAGTGCTCATCTCGTTACTATTCTGGAGATAGCCTAAGTCGTTTATATCATAGGTGTCAGACTCAACACTATGATTCAGGCTGTACTGTAGGTTACCACTAACCTTTGCAAGACTGATGTTATACTGATGGCCCAGCGTCACCTCAGGTTCGCCTGCTGCATCTTTATGCTTGCCATACAATTGGCTTATGTTACCACCGGCACGCAAGGCGAAGGTATTCGTCCTGTCAGCAAAACGTATTTGTAACCCGGATACATTGGCATCATAAAGATTTTTGGAGCGAGTTACATTGGTGTTTGTAAAGGTAATAAAGGAGTTGTTTCGGAGTGTTTGATCCAGTACAAATACGCTGTAGTTCGTAAGGGGGTCTGTTAGTATTTCTCGGGTGTTACCTGTTGAGTCCTCAACTACAGCAAACATGTTTCTTGTTAGCGCATTAAACAACCCGATGCCAAGACCATTTTGGGTCCTGCCCGAGATTTTTGCTGCGTTCAGCAGGCTGCTCGTGGCCGGATTCTCTAGTATTACTTCTCCTTCATGCATGGATTTCCTTACACTGCCAAAAAGTAATGGAGTGCCTCCGATTCTGCGGGAATAAAACAACCCTGCTTTGTTAAACAACTCTGTTCCCTCAGTAAAGAATTGGCGGTTTTCACTGAACTTTACTTCGAAAGGAGAAAGGTTTAGTATCTGGTTATCGGATTGCGTTTGACCGAAGTCGGGGATAAGTGTTACATCAAGTGTAAAGGCGTCATTGATGCCATACTTTACATCCATCCCACCATTGATGGAGTGAGTGTAATTGCTCTTGCCCTCGATATTAGAAGGATAATGATTTACGTATCCTGAAACATAAGGCGCAAACTGAAGCCTCACCGGCGATTTTATGTTTTCTATTCCGACTGCTCTTCCCTCCTGGTTCACGAAACCCTCTACAGCGTTGTCCACATGATTCCAGAAAGACTTCTCGCGGGTACGGCGGATTATACGCATGTAGTTAACACCCCAGGTCTGCACCTCTGCTTTAGGGAAACGAATGGCTCCGTAGGGAATGCGCATTTCCACTGTCCAGCCCTCCGGATGCCGCTTTACATGGCTGGCCCAGACAGCATCCCAGTTTCGGTCTTCTCTGCCCTGCGATAATTTTATATCTGTTTGTACGCCTGCCGCAGAAACCAAAAAGGCGAAGGCGTTTTGTTTGTCGTTGTAGGTATCAAGGTACACGCCAAACATATCTGAATTGTTCTCACCAGAATCGCGCTGCCCAAGCTGGGTAAGTATAGAATCAGGGGCTGTATCATAAAGTTTTGCGCCAATGTATACAGCTTCGTTATCATACAGCATGTACACCTCCGTCCTCTGTGATGAGGGTTTGCCGTTGAGCGGATCAAAACGTACAAAGTTGGTGGCTGGCGCTACAACTTGCCACACCTCCGGCTCTAAAATGCCATCCATTTCAGGAGCTTTGGTGGTGCGTATAGCCCGTGTTGTCTTCAACTTTGAGTTACCTTCTGGATCCTTGGCAGAACCTGAGGCGTGTACGGTAGTGGTAAATAGTATAAGTGTTAAGGCAAGTGGTAGTAGTTTGTTAAGCATTTTTGTGTAGCAGCGCCGGGTGAGGGCGCTGCTTTGTGATAGTTAAAGTATAGATAGTTCAGGTCCGGTAGCAGGAATAATCAGAGGGAATTATGCAAGGCGAATGCTATCCTCTGATAAGGTTATTTTACCTGCTTTATACAGGCCGCCAATGGCACGTTTGAAAGTCTTTTTGCTCATTCCCAGCGCCTGGTATATTTCCTCAGGCGTACTATTATCAGATAAAGGAAGCCAGCCGCTGCCTTGTTCCAACAACCTCATGATTTTATCAGAGGCTTCGTCAGATTCTGTTTTTTGTGTAGCCCCGGGTTTGCGTAGGGTCACGTCAATTTTGTTGTCAGGGCGAATGAGTTTGATATAGCCGGTAGTTTTGTCGCCGATGCGTAGGTCCTTGAAAGTTTCACTCTTGTAAAGCATCCCCATGTATGCATTATTGATGATCACTTTTGTGCCAAGGTCGGTGTATCCAGCTACAAGCAATTGTACTTCTTCTCCTTCTGTAAGTTGTATGTTTTCGTTCTGGAGGTATTTTCCTAGTTTAGAGGTAGCTACAACACGGTCAGAGGCTTCATCCAGGTAAAGGTATACGCAGTACTTCTTTCCAACCTGCATTTTGTTCTTTTGGTTGTTGAGCGGTACTAACAGGTCTTTTTCCAGTCCCCAATCCAGAAAGGCGCCAAAAGGCGATACATCGTTGCAGGTAAGGCAGGCGAATTCTCCTACAGTAGCGTGGGGAACCAGGTTAGTAGCTATAATACGGTCTTCGGAGTCGCGGTAAACAAACACACGTACTGTATCGCCCACACGGGCGCCCTCTGGTATGTATTTAGTTGGAAGTAAAATGTCTCCATCCTCAGAAGTTAAATAGACTCCGAAGTCTACTTCACGTGCTATTTCGAGCTCGTTGTAATCGCCTAACTCTACCATTGTTATCTTAATGTAAGGTGCTGTCTTACAAAACTAACAAAAAGCAGGCTTGCTTGAAAGTTGTAACAATGGATTAATGAAGGTTATGTATGAACTCTACCGGAATTCTGCTACACCAGGCCGGGTAAAGCGGAAGTCTGTGAAGTCGTAGTACGGTCTCGAGGACTCAAAAATTCTGAAACTTCTGAAGTCTTCATTTACAGGCAGCTTTGGATAATAGCTAAGAAGGATTTGGATGGTGCTAAAAGAAAGGTACTCATTCCTGAACCTGAAGCCAATGCCATATCCCCGGTACGGGGTCTCTGTAAACGGAGAGCTCTTGTTGCCAGTAGACAGCCAGGCAATATCTGCAAACAAAACAGTTGCCAGCCGAAAGCCTAATAAAGACAAGGGTGTGTATAAATTAGCCTCGTAATTAAACGTCACCCTGCGTGAGCCCCTGAGGAGATCGGAGCGGAATCCCCGCAGGCCACTCTCATTATTAATTGCCAGTAGCTCTTCCGGGTTACGGTTAATGCCAAAGGTGCCACGGCCTAATATATAGTGGCGTAATTTCCAGTTGCCCCACTCGGTTAGTCTGGTAAAATATAAAGACTGTACCTCCAGCACGCCTTGCTCCAGGCGCTCATCACGGATGTAGGTGCCATAGGTGGCGCCTGTATAAAGATACCCAAAGCTGGGGCTGTATTTGGCAAAAGAGGTAGAGGCAGCAAAGTAACGTCGTTCCGAAATATCACCTTTCTCATAGCCGCCTGTAAACGATACTAATGTGCCTGCAGGAATGTCCTCTGTTCGTCCGAAACCAAAGAGGTAATGGTCTTTGTAGTACTTCCGGATACTGTAGCCTACACTGCCTAACACAAGGATGTTGCTTTGGAAATTATCCGTTGGCATTTTACTATAGTCTGTATCAATGGCACGTAATCCCATAATCAGGCGTCCTCTGGGTTCATAGCCAAGATTGTAGGACTTGAATTTAAAGGCCCGGCCTAACCAGACATCTCGGCGGGAATAGCTCAGGTCACCGAAACGGGGAATGGTGTCTTCTGGTATGGGGGGTAACAGCAACTGCTCATCTATCCATGCTACTCCTGCTGCACCTGCATATTTGGTGTTGGTCGAAAAAAAGTCTCTGCGGATGAACAGGCTTTTCTCTTTGTAGTAGTTCTGATTTATGTAGGCGACATCGGCAGATATATAAGTTTTCCCGATGTTCTCAATGCTATACTCTCCTGAGACCTCCCAGGGGCGAGGGCGGTTCATATTGAAGCGGTAGGTGCTTCTTAGCTGGTGTCCTTGCCCTAAGAAGTTTAGCTCACGCAGTGATATCCTGCCTGATCCGGAGGAAGGAGAGTAGGAGCCGGAGCCGCCTAAGCTGAAAATGTCTTTTGTTATCACAAGCACATCCACGCTGTCTTCAGTGGTTGTTTGCTCATTTACAATGATGCGTGCATCCAGCAGGTATTCTGTCTGGCGTAGTAAACGTTCAGATTCAACCAGTGCTAGAGGTTGAAGGGGCTCCTTCTTCTTGAAAAGCAATTTATTGCGTACCTGTCCGCGGCCGGTTTTTACATGAAGTGAGTTGCCAGCCTTTTCGAAGAAAGTTTTAGGCACCCTTGATGTGTCATTAATGGAGTACCCAAATGCATCCAAGGTGATGATATCCAGGTTCCGGACAATTTTGTAATTGTGCTTCTCATATTCCCGCTGAATTAACTCGGCATCCAGCCCGTACACTTCCTCGCTGCTTCTGTCAAATACAAGTATGGCCTTTAGCAGTTTGCCCATAATTGTTTTTCTTTCAGACATTCGGCGCAGGTTGTCCATTATCCGCTCATCAAATTTCTGCCTTGTGGTATCAACGGGTGCGGTTGTAGTATCTGCTTTAGGTTTCTGCTTCGGTGCTTCCTGGGCCAAACAAAACCCCGCGCACAATAACATTGCTCCTACAAGGATAGGGCACAGCAAATGTCTTAACCAAGGGTGTGATGACTGCATGTCAGAAGATGGTATTCGAAAGGCATCAAATAAACTTCCTAATATAACGAATTCTGGTTGCTAGGGTGGTAATTAAGCTCCTTTTTTGCCCAATCTAGTTTTTTGAGCAACAATTAAGTGCTAATTAATTTAGTAATACAGCCTTTTGTTGATAAGTTTTTGCTAATATTTTTGGGGTTTTCGCTGGCTTTGTCTTATCTTTAGAGCATTGTAAAGGTAAAAAACCTGTTATGGATGATAGAATTACAGAGAAACTAAAGATATTAGCAGATGCTGCTAAATATGATGTTTCCTGTTCGTCTAGTGGAGGTAAGCGAAAGAATGATAACAAAGGGCTGGGTAACGCAGAGGGTATGGGTATATGCCACAGTTATACAGAAGACGGGCGTTGTGTTTCTTTATTGAAGATTCTGCTGACTAACTTTTGTATTTATGACTGTGCCTATTGCGTTACCCGCAAAAGTAACGACATAAAGCGTGCAGCCTTTACGGTACAGGAAGTGGTAGACCTTACCATTAACTTCTACAGGCGTAATTATATTGAAGGACTGTTCCTGAGTTCTGGTATTTTCAAAGATGCTGACTACACAATGGAACGTCTGGTGCGGGTGGCAAAAAAGCTTCGCAAAGAGCATAAATTCAACGGCTATATACACCTTAAAACAATTCCGGGTGCCAGTGAAGAACTTATTAAAGAAGCCGGGCTTTATGCAGACAGGTTAAGCGTTAATATCGAACTGCCATCAGAGAAAAGCCTGCAGCAGTTGGCGCCTGAAAAGAATTATTCCGAGATACTGCTGCCTATGAGTAACATACAAAAGCAACTCATGCAGGCACAGGAGGAAAAGAAGCTTTTTAAAGCTACTCCAATTTTTGCACCGGCAGGGCAAAGTACACAACTCATTGTTGGAGCTTCGGTAGAGAACGATCATCAGATTCTTCAACTCTCTGATCAATTATACAAAGGCTATAATCTAAAGCGGGTATACTATTCAGGCTATGTCCCGATTAGCAATGACAGTCGGTTGCCTGTCATTCATGAGCCACCCATCATACGGGAGAACCGAATATACCAGGCAGACTGGCTGATGCGCTTTTACGGTTTTAATGTGCAGGAAATAGTTGATGAGCAAAACCCTAATCTTGATTTGCAGATTGACCCGAAATTGGGATGGGCGTTGCGAAACAGGCACTTTTTCCCGGTTGAGATAAACACTGCTGATTATGAAATGATTTTAAGAGTGCCTGGCGTTGGGGTGAAATCAGCTAAAAAGATCGTCTCTGCCAGAAGGTTTGCGCAGTTGAATTTTGAGCACTTGCGCCAGATGGGGGTGGTGCTTAAGAGGGCAAAGTATTTTATAACCTGTCAGTCAAAAAGCCTTCAACGCCAGGATTTCGACTCTCAGGCAATCAAACGCAGAATCTTATTTGGGGATGGGGCTGTGAGAAGTACTCTTTTAACACAGCAACTGGATCTGTTTCGTCAGGTAGGTTGAAAAACGTCTTTTATCATGGCAACACCAAAGAAGAAATCAAATAGTCACATACATACTTCCCAATCTATACAACCTAAGAAAGTTCTGATTATGAGAAAGAATCAAAAAGTCGCTCGTGTTTCAATGTATTGCAAGCTAAGTATGCTGGTGCCCCAGTTGCAAAACCTTTCAGCCAGAATGAACACAGAAAACAGCGAGAAAGGCAGAGGCGGTCAAACCTATAGCAAATAACACAGTCTGTACATGAAGACCTCTTATACCTATGATGGGACATTTGAAGGAATTCTTACAGTAGTGTTCGAGGCGTATGAACGTAAAACCTGGCCCTGCAGCATTGAGCAGGAGCATTTGGCGCAACCTCAGATTTTTGGTGAAACAATTAAGATCACAACGGATGAACAAAAGGTGAGCAGAGTATGGCAGGGGCTGCAAAAAAAGCTTTCGGCTTCTGCTTTAACAGCATTGTACCATACTTTTTTATGGGAGCAGCCGGGGTTCGAAATGGTAATCTTTGACTACATTAAACTAGCCTTTACAACACAACACAACATAGAAGATAATTATGCAGCGCCGTGTGTGCTGAAAGTGCAGCAGGCCGCAAAACAAATGTTTAGGGAAAAACACAGAATGGAGGCTTTTGTGCGTTTCCAGAAGGCTGCTGATGGTGTCTTTTTTGCGGCTATTTCCCCGGACTTTAATGTATTGCCCCTTATCATAAAGCATTTTGAAAAGCGCTATGCGGATCAGCAATGGATTATTTATGATATCAGGCGCCATTACGGTGCCTTCTATAACCTGCAGAATACGGAGCTTATTAACCTGGATCAGGTTTCACTCTCTCGCCTCAGGAACTTACCCGCAGAACTACTTTCTGATGAAGAAGAAAACTACAAGCAGTTGTGGCAGGTGTATTTTGATCATGTCAATATCCCTGAACGTAAGAATCCTAAGCTCCACCTGCGTCACATCCCCAAACGCTATTGGAAATACCTTTCTGAAAAACAGCCTAGAATAAAGGCTTAGCCACTTCTGCAGCAGCATCTGAAGATCAAAAAATTATAATTGCTGCAAATTGTACTTCAGCTGCAACCATTTCTGCAAAAAATACGTTTATAATAATATATATCAGTTTAGTTGTACTGCAGAGAAAGCTTCTGAGGCCAATCTTATGGCTTGGAAGCATGAACTGCGCAAATCATATTTTTGCACTATGAATACACGCGTACGAAAGAAACTCATTCAAGTAGCTCGCGGTAGAGCTCATCTAATGACCTTCCAAAATCTTATTTATGAGGCAGAATTAGGCCTTAATTTAGAGAACCCTCATGAGAAATCGATGCTTGCAGAAGTGATCGATGAAATCTCAGAGAGAGAGTACAAAGAAGGTAGACCCCTGTTGAGCTCTCTTGTGAGGGTAAAAGGGCAGAAAAATCAAGGTGATAGCTTTTTTAGGCTCTGCGAAAGACTTGGCTTAGGCAGTTGGAAAGAGCTGAAGCGTAACTCTAAATTTATTGAGGATCAGCGGGAAGCATGCCGAGAGTTCTGGCAAGACAAGAAAAATTTTTCATCCTACCTATAATAAATCTCAGAAACGGCAGTCCCCATTTCACTCCCCGGGCTGCCGTTTCACATTTTTATTGATACTAAACATTTTGAAATCCCTTCAGTTAATAGTCTGTAATTTCCGACAATCCGATACATCAAAGGGAAGAGCAGTCCTCCTTCAGTTTGCTTAAAGTTCTCTTCGTCTGCGTAAAAAGAATAAGCTCCTGTCTCTGGATCAGGCTTTGAGGAAGTCACAATCCGCCCAGGTTCTTTGTCTATATTAATATCAAAAATTACATCCTGCTTCCCGGGCGTGACAACCCGTATAATACCTACTTCACTATTCTTATAAGTCAAAAAGTATACATGTTCGTATACCAGCGTGTCATTCCGGAGCATCGGGATAGAATTTATTAGAAATACCCGTTGTAGCTTTTTTCTTCTTCTGGTTAGAGGTGTTTTCTTTCATATACTTATTAACCCGGTGCTCTGCGCGTCAGTCTTCTTGATCAGGCTATCATTTCCCGAGTACTCTTTAACGGTAATGTACTTCTTTGGCAAGTTTAAGAAGTAGGTCGTAAACGTAATACTCGTATCCGCTCCAAATTTTATCCTTTCTATGGTATAGGTCATCTTTTGTACACCTTACAGAACGGCTTTACCTCCAAAAGCACTTGTTACCTTTTCTTTTACCTCATTCACCCTTTTTAAAATGGATTCTGATAGGATACATAAGGGTGAGCAGAGACAGGTGAAGAGAAAAAAGATTCATAGCCTCAACCTTAGTATGAAACCATGCTAACAAAGGGTGCAGTAGCTTTTTCAGCTGGATAAGTTGCACCTTACAGAGTTGGTTGAAAGGCTCAATAGTTACACTTACAATCGATAAAATTTGAATATAAGCTTGAATATATAGTTATATAATGCTTTATTTATATTCTGATACTCCCAATTTCTATGAAAAGAAAGCCTGGAGCAGCTTTAGCAGGCATTTCTAGCAAGCTTAATAATTACCCAACTCATGACTATCAACTCTAAATTAAAAGCTTGCCTATGAAAGCAATCTCTACTCTCACAACCCTTATTGCCTGTTTTATCTTCTGTAGCATAACAGGGGCTGACGCTCAAAGAAAAAAGTTCGGAAAAGTAGAAGAAGCCGAGTTAAACATGAACTCCTACGCGAAGGACACCAGTGCGGCGGCAGTCATATTGTTTGATTATGGTGAAAGTAGATTCACTTTTAACCAGGAAGTGAAAGTTGTTTTTGAGAGGCACATCCGAATAAAGATTCTTAAGAAGTCTGGCTACGATTGGGCAAATGTGTCTATCCCGTATTATGTGAAAAATTCTGATAAAGAAAGAGTAACAAATATTAAAGGCTACACCTTTAATATGGTAAATGGCGAGGAACAGAAAGACAAACTGGAGTCAAAAAGCGTGTATGAGGAGCAACAAACGGAGAACTGGCATGCCAAAAAGTTCTCGATGCCTAACGTAAAGGAAGGTTCTGTACTGGATATAACTTACACTGTTCACTCTGATTTTATTTACACCTTGCGGGATTGGGAGTTTCAGTCCTCTATCCCTACACTATGGAGCGAGTACCAAGTCGAAATTCCAGAATATTTTGATTATAAGTTTTTGATGCAGGGATATTTAGCGGTGAATGATGCGAACCGAAGCCAGAGCAATGGTGCAGGGGCGAACATGAAGAACAACAAATATTATTGGATAGTTAAAGAGGCACCTGCATTGAAGGAAGAAAAGTATATAACCACCTTAAATGACTACCGGTCTAAAATAGAGTTTGAACTGGAGAGGGTTAAGTGGCCGGGAGAATCACCTAAGACAATGACCGGTAACTGGGAAGATGTTACAAAAGACTTGTTAGCGGCAGATAAGTTTGGGGTGCAGCTTAACCGGAATAATTTCTTCAAAGATGATCTCGCTGTAATCATGGCATCAAGTAAGGAGCCAAAACAACAGATGGAGGCAATATATGCGCTTGTAAAGAAGAAAATGAAGTGGGATGAGAAGTATGAGATCTATGCGAAAAACCCTATCAGGAAAGTGTACGATACAGGGAGTGGCAGTGTAGCTGAAATAAACTTGTTGCTTACCTCCATGCTACTGGAAGCTGGACTTGATGCGGCTCCTGTACTGCTGAGCACTCGCAGCCATGGCCGGGTGCGTACCGGTTACTCACCTATGCTTTCAAAGTTTAACTATGTTGTTGCGCACGTGAAGATTGGAGACAAAGAGTACCTGTTGGATGCAACAGATCCACTCCTTCCGGCAGGTATGTTACCAGTGCGATGTTTGAATGGAGAAGGGCGTCTGATCAAGAGAAATGATCAGCGTTGGGTAGCGTTGCAGCCACAAACCTCTTATACAAAGCTTTTCAGCACTAACATGACCATCAGTAGTCAAGGTGAGATCATGGGTTCAGGTAAAGAGTCGGCAGGAGGATATGGTGCACTTTCCCTGCGCAGATCTATTCTGGATGAAGGTGAAACAAAGTACATGGAGCGTGTTGCGAAAGAAGTAGGAGACTTTAGTGTTGGTAAACCTAAAATAGAAAACCTAGGCGATATAAACAACTCCCTGAACATTAGCTATGATATAAAGGCTAATGGTAGCGGCCAGACAAATGATATTATCTATTTGAACCCGATGTTAGGCTATGGGGAGGAAGAAAATCCTTTTAAACTAAGTGAGCGGTTATACCCTGTGGACTTCGCGACGCCTATTGATGAGACGTACATTTGTAATATTACCATCCCGGAAGGTTATATAATTGAGGAAGCTCCTAAAAGTGTAGCTGTTAACCTACCTGAGAATAGTGGACGTTTTATGTATATGGTGGAGCAACGGGGAAATGTGGTTCAGGTAATGAGTAAAATCAATATCAATAAGCCTGTGTTCTTTGCGCCCGAATATGCAAACCTGAAAGAGTTCTACAACCACATTGTAGCTAAGCATGCAGAGCAAATCGTCATTAAAAAAGGCAGTGCAAGTAACTAATCAATGCGACACGCTGCTTTCTAAATTTAGAAAATAAGAATAACATGAAGTATATCTGTGCTTTTGCCTGGCTGTTAGGATTATTGGCTACTCTGCCAGCTATCGCGAATGAAAACAACAAGTTTATCAAGGATACAAACCTGATCATCAACTCAGAAGAAACGGTTTTTACAGTTGATGCCATACACAGTGGTACGACCACCTTCAAAACCTCAATCACCATACTTAATGCTAACGGACAACATCGGGCAAAACTGTACGTGCCTTATGACAAGCTGAGCAAGGTCAACTATATAAAGGGGACCTTGTATGATGGGAAAGGCAGAAGAATAAAGCAGCTTAAGAACAGCGAGATAGCTGATATCAGTGCAGTGTCTAATTCTTCCCTGGTAACTGATAACAGAGTGAAAGTAGCCAACCTGACACACACTGTTTATCCTTACCTGGTAGAGTTTGAGTATAAGATCACCTCTAAAAACATGATGTTTTACCCTCTGTGGAGACCCTTGGATGAGGAGAATATGATGGTGGAGAAGGCGTCCTTATCTGTCTTGGTTCCTAAAGGAAGTAAGCTACGCTACAGAGAAACTAACATGCCGGACAAGGTAAAGAAAGAAAGTACAGATTTGCATGATGTATATGTGTGGCAGGTGCAGAAACTAACACCCGTGCGGCAGGAACCCTCCGGTCCTCCTTTAAAGGAGACTGTACCACAGGTGCGCACCGCTCCTGCTGATTTCGAAGTAGATGGTTATCAGGGTAACATGGAAAGCTGGGAGAGCTATGGACTCTTTTTTGAAAAGCTGAACAAAGACCGTGATGTGTTGCCCCTGGAGACACAACAGAAGCTACAGGCGTTGGTTGCGGATTTAAACACACCTGAGGAGAAAATAAAGAAGGTATATGATTACCTGCAGGGTAAGACAAGATATGTATCCATACAGTTGGGTATAGGAGGATGGCAGCCCTTTGAAGCTAACTTTGTGGATAGCAAAGGCTACGGCGACTGTAAAGCTCTTACAAATTACACACAAGCTATGTTGAAAGCGGTTGGGATAAAATCTTACCAGGCATTGATATTAGCTGGAGATGGTGAATCAGATATTCTGACTGATTTCCCTAGCAGCCAGTTTAATCACGTAGTGCTTTGCGTGCCAACTGCGAACGATACTATCTGGCTTGAATGTACCAGCCAAACGAATGCTGCCGGCTTTGCTGGTAGCTTTACAGGTGGGCGCCATGCTTTGCTGATTACACCAGAGGGAGGCAAGCTAGTTACTACACCAGATTATGTGGCGCAGGATAACCTGCAAAAGAGAAGTATACATGTAAAGCTTGATGAGACAGGTAACGGTACAGCGCAAGTAACAACGGTGTACACCGGTATTCAGCAGGAGTCACGGGACTATGTGCTTCACAACCTGAAACCGGAGGAGCAACGCAAATGGCTGTACCAGCAAGTGAAGGTGCCATCATTTGAGATTAAAGATTATGCCTGGCAGCAACAGAAGAAGTTTATACCTGAAGTAACGGAGAAGATGGAGCTGAGCCTGCGCCAATGTGCCACCCTCAGCGGAAAACGCCTGTTCCTTAGTCCTAACCTGATGAACAAGTGGACCTATGCTCCTGAGCCGATTGAGAACCGTACCACCGATGTTGTTCGCTCAATGGCGTTTCTGGATGTGGACACGGTAACATTTGAGCTACCCGTTGGATACACGCTGGAACACAAGCCGCAGGACCGTGAACTCAAATCTATGTTCGGTGAATACAAGTCGAGTACAACAATTGAGGGGCAGAAAGTGATATATGTTCGTTCCCTCAAGATGGACAAGGGAACATTCGAGCCAGATACCTATGCAAAATACCTTGAGTTCCTTAACAGTGTCATTACCGCGGATAAACAGCAGGTGGTATTTGTAAAGAATGTGCAGTAGTAGGGGAATTCCTTTAGGTGAAATATTTTTAAAAAAATAAAATATAAAACTCCTGCGTCTTTTCAGAAGTGGCTCCGTCATCAGGGTGTAAATAAGTAAAACACCTTAAAATGATAAGCCATGAAAAGATTCCATGTAAACGTAAGAGTAAAGGATTTAAAAGAGTCGGTTGGATTTTACAATGCCTTGTTTGGAACAGAGGCAACTGTATTGAAAGAAGATTATGCAAAATGGATGCTGGAAGATCCGCGCATCAATTTTGCTATTTCCTTACACCCTGAAAACGCAGGCATTGAACACTTGGGTATTCAAGCAGAAAATGAAGCTGAACTGGCAGAAGTATATGGGCGCCTGAAAGAAGCAAAGGGTACCATCCGTGAAGAAGGAAAATGCACTTGCTGCTACGCAAAGTCAGAGAAGTCATGGATAACAGATCCGCAGGGAGTAGACTGGGAAGCCTTCTATACTTTTGGAGAATCTACCGTATATGGTGAAGGCGCTAATGCCAAAGAATTTAACCACGAGTCAGCTGCCATTTAGTACAAAATAAAACATCTGCCTACTTTCAGGCAAACGTATCAGCAGAGGGTAAACATAACCCTTCTGTTGATACGTTTTTTTGCTAAATCTTCGTTTATTTAGAGATGGAAAACTGCTGCACCAAAACAGAAGAAAAAAACCAGCCTTTTGCTGACACCTGTTCAGCAGTGGCTCCTGTATACCTGGCTTATGAGGCGCAATTAAAAGGCTTCGTGCAAAAGCGGATCCTGGATAAGGCTGAGGCAGACGATATTCTGCAACAGCTTTACTTAAAGGTCTACAAGAACTGTGAGCAGCTTCAGGAGGTAAAGAATGTAAAGGCCTGGTTGTATCAGATAACCCGCAACGCAGTTTATGACTTCTTCAGGGAGAACAGCCGCCGGCAAAGTATAGCAGAACTGGAGCTTTCAGAAGGCGAGTTGCCGGAAGATACCCGCCATGAAGTAGAAGCACTGGTAGAACCACTTATAAAACTGCTGCCAGACGAATATGCGGAGGCCCTGCGCCTGAGTGAACTGGAGGGTATAAACCAAAAAGAGATTGCGGTCCGTCTGGGCATCTCATACTCTGGTGCTAAGTCGCGTGTACAGCGTGGTCGTGATAAGCTAAAAGCATTGTTTATGGAGTGCTGCCATCTGGAATTTAGCCATGACGGACAAGTAACAGGAGCAAGCGTAAAAGAAAGTTGTAAACCATTGAAGCATCTTAGCAAAGAGTAAGTCTGGTACAAAGCGAAATCTTCCTGCTTCAGACTACTTTATTCCTGTTTCACACTAACGCTTGTTTCTCAAGGGTTTAGTCTTGATTAGTTTTGGGTATAAAACTTAAAAACTATGAAAATAAGATTAAACCTAAAGTATGTGCTTGCTTTCCTGCTGCTTACAATGCTGGCAGGATTGTCGCATGAGATGGTGCACCACGTAGCGGGTGCGGCTATCTGTGGCTGCTGGGGCTACAAAACCTTTAACTCCTTTGTGCTTTGTTCTTCCTGCGAAGGTAATCCATACAGTTTCTGGGCAACAATAGCCGGGCCTGCCTTTACCTTTGGCCTGATGTGGTTTGGCTGGTACCAACTGCGCCAACCTGATCATAAGAACAAGCAGCTTGGCTTTGCCTTGATCTTTGCTAACTTCCCTATCAATAGAATTGCTTTTGCCTTTATGGGAGCCAATGATGAGCAGTGGGTGGCCAGGCAGCTTTATGGAGATTCTCAGGTTGCTTTCTGGGTTACCATTCTCCTGATTCTAATATGTACTGTTCCTCCACTGACGGCCGCTTTTCTGCAGATCGAAAACCGTCGCCGCTGGCTATGGTTTTTGGGCTTCTTTACACTACCATTTGTGTTCGTTATACTTTTTGCGGGTCTGTTTTTGGAAGAGTACCTGCTGCTGAAGTTACAGTTCCTGAGCCAGCCTATACTTGGTATACCTTACTTACTGGTGCTCGTGGAGGTGCTATGCGTGGTTGGCTACAGCCTGACTAAAAAATTTCTTTATACTTCTCCGGCAACTAGGAGCCAACCTGGTGGCAGACTGGTACAAGCATAAAATCTGAATTTTTGCTAACTTGAACAGAATAGTTACAGGGCCTGAAGATCGTATAATTCTTATCGTAGGTGCCGGCCATGTAAAATACCTGCGAGATTTAATTAAAGAGTCGCCGGACCTGGAATATGTGGAGGTGAATGATTATCTGAAGCCTGTGCAGGCAAAGAGAATGCAACAAAACAAAAAATCCTGATTATGCTGAATACCCGAAGGCTCCGGTTTATTAGCTCACTGTTTATTGCAGCCTTGCTGTCGGTGGTAGCGTTTGCAGCTAGCTACCTGGAGCCTTCGGAATTTAGCGTTTGGGTATTTTTGGTGCTTACAGCTTTTCTGTTTCTTATCTGGGAGTGGGCAGTTTGGGTTTCGGGTAAGTTGGACAAGACCGTTTTGTGGTCGGAGGGGTTGGGTAAAAGATTGTTTCTGCAGTTGTTTTATACTTGCCTCGGCGCGCTGGTAGTTTGCAACATTCCCTATGGGATTTACAAGTGGTACAGTATTACGTACCTGGAAACACCTGGAAGTATAGGTTCGATTGGCTACGTATTGCTGATGGTAAATGGCTACGTTCTTATTTTTGCCTTTCTGGTGACAGGCTTGCAATTGAGCTTATACTTTATGGAAAAGTGGAAAGATGCTAAACTAGAGACAGAACAGCTCCAGAAAGAAACGGTAAAAGCCCAGCTTGATGCCATCAGAAGCCAGATAGATCCACACTTTCTGTTCAATAACTTTAATACACTTTACGGTCTGATACAGGAGTCGCCGAAGCTGGCAGGGGAGTACCTGCTGCAGTTATCAGATATCTACCGTTACATTCTGCAGCACAGAGAGCAGGAAGTGGTGCCCCTTCACGAAGAGGTAGAGCTGGCAAAGTCTTACTTGTTCCTGCTGCAAAACCGTTATGGAAAAGCCCTGGACGTAGACTGGAGTTTAAATGCAGGAGATACACCTTTTTACCTGCCACCGCTGACACTGCAAATGCTGCTGGAAAACGCCATCAAGCACAACAGCATAGAAGAGGAAGAGCCATTACGCATCTGGATAAGTATTAAAAATGATGGATACCTGGAGGTTAGTAATTCGGTGAAGAAGCGCGACGATGTACCCTCTACAAAATTAGGACTTCAGCAACTGCAGCAGCGCCTGGGTTACCTGACCGACAAAGCGATGCAGGTAACGGAAGAGATGCAGTTGTACAAAGTACGCGTACCACTTCTAACTTTGAGCTCATGAAAGTGTTGATCGTAGAGGACGAGCAGGTAGCCGCACGAACGCTTAAGAACTTGCTGCTACAGCTAGAACCGCAGGTGGAAATTGCTGCTGTGTTACCCACTGTGAAAAAAACAGTAGATTTCCTGCAAGCTGACCCACAGCTAGACCTGATCTTTTTTGATATACACTTAGCAGATGGTTCTGCCTTTAAGGTGTTTGAGCAGGTGATACCACAAGCTGCAATAGTGTTTACCACAGCCTTTGATGCCTATGCCGTAAAAGCCTTTGAACTGAACAGCCTGGACTACCTGCTCAAGCCAATCCGTTCAGATCGTTTGCAGCAAACATTAACACGCTTTAAACAACAGCGGGAGACATTTACTGCACCCATGCTGCACAAGCTGGAGTCGGTTCTTAACAGCCTGCAGCAGCCACAGGAGAAGTATAAAAGCCGGTTTCTGGTAAAAGCCGGATCAAAGCTACTGCCGATAGAAATAGGACAGGTAGCCTACTTTTACCGTGATGAAGAGGTAGTACACTTAATGACGTTTGGAGGAAGGCGCTACAGTGTAAACTACAGTTTAGAGGAGCTGGAAAGCATGCTTGATCCTAAGTCTTTTTTTCGCCTCAATCGCCAAACAATCACAAACTTTCATGCGCTTGCCGAGATCCACAGCTATTTTAAAGGGAAACTGAAGATCGAATTGAAGCCTGCTGCTTCTCAGGAGGTAATTGTTAGCCAGGAACGTGCACCAATGTTTAAAGAGTGGCTGGAGGGGGAGAGGTAAAAGGTCTGATGGTCAGACCGCAGGCTTAGTCAAAATTTATACCTTACCTGTGCCTTTAAATCAGATCTTCTGGGGCCCTCAATCGTCTCTAAACCAGATCCAATGCTGTCCTGATTGCGGTAGTGCGTCATGCCATATTTAATCCACACATCCAGATTCCGAAGCAGCCTGAACTGTAACAAAGCATACATTCTGGTTCCTCTGCCGCTAAAGGCCGGAATAGAGAAGGCATACAGCACGTCGCGCTCGTAAACGTACTGCCGGGTATCGTAGCTGTCCGTATCGAAGATAGCATAGCGAGTGCTGAGGCGTACATTTCCCCAGTTAAAATTGATATCCTGTGCAATGAGATATCCTGTTTCCTGTGGCGACTCCTGTTCATAGCTGCTAAACTGTACCCGTGACTTCAGAACCACAGTTTTGATGGGGGCAAATTCATAGTACAGCAAATAATTCCGGCGGAGTGTCTGTGCCACATAATCAAGGCTAGTACTATTGTCTGCGGCATTAAGACCTTTGCTCTCTGTTCTGAACTGAGCATACAAACTGCCTTGGCGACTAGGTTTAAAAAGTAACCGTACCAGGTATTCATCACCATAGGAGGGAGCATCTATCCGGTATCGTAGCCATGGAAACTTGAACCGGTCATAGTAGGCTGTAATTTCCCATTTTGGCAGGGGTTTTATTTTCACACCTGTATACAATCCTTGTTCATTTATGTTACGGGTAGCCTCACCAAAAGCGCCTCCATAAAAGGTGTGGAAATTACGGGCATAGTACCGGTATAGCATCGCAAATTCCACTTTATTTGATAAGTTGGCGATTAAGCCATTAACAGTACCTGTGCCTCCGCTTTTACTCACAGCTGTTTCACCAAATAAATACACATTCTGCCAGGTATAACTGTAGTTTGTGCCGATGTTGAAATTGCTGGTGCCGTTAAACTCAAACCTTTGATAAGGTGCTCCTGCTTTTCGTACTTGAGCATTATAATGGGTGCCGGAAGCGGTAAGACCGGCAGTGAATCTATTGTTGGTTGATTGATAGCTTAGATTGCTTCCGTAGATCTGCTCCCGTACCTGGTCCTTATTGGACAGCTCTGTAGCAGTTCTGTGAAAGCCCGTTGTTTGGAAGCCGGTGAAAAAGTCACTGCGTAGGGCTGAGGTGTCCGGTTGCGTTTGCAGGTTAGCATCAATGCGTTTGTTAGAATAAAACAAGGTAGCATCTACTCTGCCCAAGTTATATGTTACTGCTCCGCCCCGGAAAAAAGCATACTCTAACACTGAACTGTAGGGCCGGATGCCAAGGTTGGATCTGCTTACTGTTGTGATTGTTTCACTGCCCTTGCCCACGCTGTAACCGGAAGAAAACAGCAGACCTTGCCCGAACTGCAGCTGATAATCACCTATAGCAATTGTTTTGAACCTGTCTTTATTGTAAAGCTGCAGATGTGCTGAATAAAAGTCAAAGCCATAGCGCCTGGTGTTTTTGTCCCAAGCGAATTGTTCACCTGCATCTTTTTCTGCTGTAACACCGAAGCTATAGTCACGGGTGTGGCTGGTGCGGTAACGGAGATAAAGTTTTTCGGGAGAACCAAGATAACGACTGGTGGACCGGCTGTTCGTATCAACGGGAGTATAGCCCCGCCGCATTTGCAATGTGCGTTCGTAACGTAGTATAAGGGCATTGTTGTCCTCTCCAATCATTCGCTGCCAGAGAGGCCGCTGATCTGAATATAAACCCGCATCCTCAACTTTTACGAAAGGCACAAGCTGATAAATTGTAATCAGGTCAAAGCCCGGAACAGCCTGTAGCTCATAAATGCTAAGCAATTTTCCATTCTCCCTGATGTGCTTAAACAGAGAGGCAATCTGCGGACGTGAAAGTATAAAGAGTGAAGCTAGTTCTTCAGGGTTTGTATTATTAAGGTCGAGAGGGCGCTGGTAATATTGGAGAAGTGTTTCGTAGAAGTCTTCGTAGGGAACGTCATCTTCTTCCTGCAGCGCGAAAAGCTCCTGCACAAACAGGTCAAAGTCTATCTGCTGGCGTGGGTAATCTTGTGCCTCTGCCGGATTGAATACAAAAACAGAAAGCAGGCACAAGAGTAAAATCCGCAACATGGATAGTTTGGGAGTGGCGGGAAAAGAATATTTTGTGCAAGGCATGTACTACCACTACTGCATATCACCTACAAATAGTTACATAGATACCTTCTGTATCTTTCTCTAGGGACATTTGATCGCTTCTCGTAGAAATACTGATCTTTTACTCAGTAGCGCTCCTGTGAAACGCATAACCCACGGAAAGGTGGTGACTTGGGCCTAGTAAAGTTGCAGAGCCAAAGGCATAGTCTATTTTTAGGTGGCGGGCTGTAAATCCTGCACCAAAAGAGGCTTGGTTTGTTAAGGTGTGAAAGCCGGTTCGTAGTACCAGCTTCTCCTGCAGTAATTGATATTCAATTCCAGCTTTGAAGTTTGCATCATAATCGATGTTCTTTTCTGTCTCTACTGCTAATAGCAACTTGTGAAATGGTTTATATGCAAGTCCGGCTTTCATAACAGTCGGCAGACGCTCATCCTCAAAAGCAGATAATTTTGCCTGGTTTAGATTATAGGCCTTAGCGCCAAAATATAGTCCGGGTATGATTTCGGCTTGACCACCAACAGATAGGGCTAACGCTTTTTGGTTCCCATACCCTTTTACAGATACCTGCCACACGTCCAGCTTTGCACCTAAACTAAATTGCCCTAGCTTATGCCCTATGCCTAAGCCCAGGTGCTGCTGACTGAAAAGCTCATCCCCAAACCTGCTTATACTCAACCCATAGCTGCCATATTGTTTTGTTGGATATACTGCCGCGAAGGCGGCAGTAGTAAAAGCTTGAACACCAAATCTATTCTCCATATAGACTCCAATCTGTGGTTGCTCGAGACTAGCAACGCCAGCTATATTATTGTGCACAGCCCACAAATCAGGTAAAGTGACAGAAGCATTCCCTAGGGCAGCTGCACGGGCACCAATGGGAGTGTCTGCCTGCGCAAATGCAAGGTACGGGTATAGGCACGTTATCAGTAGAAGTAAATAATTCTTGTAGTCGTTCAATTCAAGGTTTTTCAGCTTTTAAGTATAGACTACGGGGTAACAAGGTTTAGGTGGTAATTTGATGGTTTTATGAGAGAGAACGTTTTCCTTTAAATAGAAAAAGGCGCCGGAAATCTCCAGCGCCTTTTCCTATGAAATAAAAGCTTTAATTAGTCTTTTACTTGCAGCTTCACTTTCGCGTCGCCTTTTTTCTTCTCGATCTTAAACTCTGTTTTACCAGCACGAAGCTTCTCATTAGCCTCCTGCATGGTAGCTTCCAGTAATATTGCTTGAGGGGTCTCTGGTACTACTCCTGCTGCAGCTGCATCACCAGCTCCCGGGCTGTCACTCTTCACAATGGTCATTTCATTGATCAGGTTCTGAGCACCTGCATACTTGTCAACGATGAACAGCACATAACGGGCATCCATGTTGATGGTACGCTTATAAGCCGGGTCATAAACAAGGTCACCTGTCATAGCTTCCCAGTTACCGTCAAAAGCAAGGCCGATTAATTCACCTTTGCCGTTGATCACCGGAGAACCAGAGTTACCACCTGTAATGTCGTTGTCGGTGATGAAGTCGGTTACCAGCTCTCCTTTAGAGTTAGCATAGCGGCCATAATCTTTAGCCTGGTAAAGTTGCTTAAGCTTAGCTGGTACAATAAACTCCTCGTTATTTGGATCTTCTTTGGCCATTACACCATCCAATGTAGTATAGTAGTTATAAACCACACCGTCCTGTGGGCTATAGTCCTTCACAGCACCGTAGCTTAGGCGCAGCGTAGAGTTAGCATCAGGATAGAAAACTTTGTCAGGGTGCATTTGACGCAGGCCAGCAACATACAGACGATTTGCTCTTTCAAGTTTCGCATTGCTTTCTGCAACTGCAGGAGCAATGTTATTTCTGTAGTTATCGATGATTGAGTTCACAATGGTGAAAGCCGGATCATTCTCCAACGCTTTCTGCGTTGGGTTCTGCAGGAAGTTGCGCAGTTTCTGCTCAGTAGTCACTACAGAGTTGCTGTATACGTGGTCAGCCAGCTTGTCAAAGTTTCCATTAAACTTCTTCACCATGTTCTTGAAAGCATCTGGCTGCTGATCTTTCGGAATATCGTTGTAGTAGTACTTTAGCAGGGCAGCAAACACCTTCTTGTCAACCGGCATGTAGTAATCCTTAAAGAAGGCATCCACACGTGGTTTCAGGTCTTCAACAGCTTTCTGTGCAGCTTCTTTGTTACCTGATTTCAAGGTATTGTAAAGTGGCATCAGGCGGTAAGCCATCAAAAGAGACTCAGTGCCAAGCACAGCTTCGTTCAGGTACACGTTGCCCAGGTTATACTTCTCAATGTTAGCGTAAGCATCAGCAATATCGCTTAGTACATTCCCAAAGGTAGCCTTACGGGTAGCATCGGCGTTAGCCCAGTTCTGGAACTTGTCCTCGTCGGCAATCTTGCCTTCTATGGTCTTCATACGCTTGATACCTTCGTTCTGGCCGATTGAGTACTTATAGTAGTTAGCAGTAGAAGCATACTTAGAAGCATACTTGATGCGTGTAGCAGGATCTTTGTCCATGTCTGCCTTCCATAGGTTCAGCTTGTCGTTACGCAGTTTAATGCGTGAATTATTCAACTGATTTACTTCCAGCTTAAGTCCATGAGACGTCATGAAACGCTTTGTACGTCCAGGGAAACCAAACACCATAGAGAAGTCACCAGGCTCTCTGTCACCGATGTTTATCGGCAGGTGATGCTTCGGCTTATAAGGTACGTTCTCTTTGCTGTAAGCGGCAGGAGAGCCATCTGGTGCCATGTACACACGGAACATAGAAAAGTCACCAGTGTGACGTGGCCACATCCAGTTATCAGTGTCGCCACCGAACTTACCGATAGATGATGGAGGAGTACCTACCAAACGCACATCGTTGTAACGATTGTACACGAACAGGTAGAACTCATTGCCGTTGAAGAAGTCACGCACATACGTAACATACTTGCCGTTTTCAGAAGCTTCCTTGGCTATAGCCTGCATACGCTGGTTTACCAGTTTCTGGCGCTCCTGCTCGGACGTGTTGTTGTCGATGCCCTCAAGTACCTTGCCTGTTACATCATCCATGTGGTGCAGGATGTCAACAAAAAGGCCTTCGTTTGGAAGCTCCTGGTCTTTTGAAGTAGCCCAGAAACCATCTGTCAGATAGTCATGCTCCGGTGTAGAGTGGGACTGAATAGCACCATAACCACAGTGGTGGTTTGTTAGCAACAGGCCTTCCGGAGAGATGAATTCACCAGTACAGAAACCACCGAACTGCACGATAGCATCTTTAAGGCTGGATTTGTTAACGGAATAAATTTCTTCGGCAGTAAGCTGTAAACCTTGCTTTTGCATGTCTGTGTAATTCAGACGCTTAATAAGCATCGGTAGCCACATACCTTCGTCTGCTTTGGCGGCAAATGGCGCACTAAGCGAGACTAAAAGTAAGAGTGAAAGGATTCTTTTTAACATGAATGTTTGTTTAGATGAGTTAAACTATCGCAAATTTAATAAAATATTGCAGCTCCTAACAGCCGTTAGGGTACTTTAAGCTTTGCAAAAATCTTACCATGACCTGGATCGTTAAAAAAATAGTGCTGGCAATCATCTGGATTTATCAACATATGATATCACCACTGACTCCCGCCGCCTGTCGGTATACCCCCACCTGCTCTACTTATGCGGTGCAGGCAGTTAATAAGTATGGACCCTTTAAAGGGGGTTGGATGGCGCTAAAGCGAATTGGCCGTTGCCACCCATGGGGCGGAAGTGGCTATGATCCGGTGAAGTAACTCTTTTGATGTTCTACTTAACAGGCTCTTTATTCAATTTGAGTGGCTTTATCGGAAGTTCTTTAGCGTAAGTATATATTTTTCCAATGTTAGTCTAAAGGACTACAACCTCATTTGAGCATATGGTTATTTTTAAGGATATTTAGAAAATAATATTGTTCCTTATTTAATCCCTATGCTTCTAACTTTACTCTCGCATCAGTGGAAAGCAAGCAGTCGCTCTTCCGTGTTTCAGAAGAGCATTGCACTAAACATTATCATAGGCTTGCTGATCCTTTATTTTGGTGCTATTTTTCTGGTTCTCGGTTTTGCATCCAAAAAAATCCTTCTGGGACTGTTCCCAAACGAAAATCCAGTCATTGTTTTCAACGGGGGACTGATTTTTTATTTTCTAGTTGATTTATTTTTTCGCTTCCTGCTGCAGGAATTGCCGGTTTTAGCTGTTCAGCCCTACCTGCATTTGCCTGTCCGAAAAAATAAGCTCATTCATTTTGTGCTTGTGAAGTCGCTTCCGAGTATGTTCAACCTCATCTTTCTGCTGGTCTTTGTGCCTTTTCTTATTAATGCGGTAATGCCAGCCTATGGTATAGGTGCGGGGCTGGCTTGGCTGTTTGCTATTCTCTGCCTTACCCTCTCCAATAATTTTCTGTCGTTATACTTCAAACGCCAGCTAAGCAATAAACCAATGCTCACATTAGCTTTTGGGGTAGTGGTGGCTGGCTTAATGTTACTGGATTATGTTGGTGCATTTTCGCTCGTTACAATCTCAAAAGCTGTTTTCGGAGCTGTATTAAGCCAGCCCTGGTTAGCTGTAGTGCCTCTTTTTTTTGTGATTGGTTTATACCTGCTTAACTATAGTTTCCTGAAAGCGCACACTTACCCGGAAGAGCTAGCGGTGCATAAGACAACACAGGTAGAGGGGAAAGGTATTGCCTTTCTGAGCCGCTTTGGTGAATTAGGAAAGTTGATTGAGCTGGAGCTAAAACTTATTTGGCGACATAAGCGATCTAAGTCATTGGTTACCATGTCTGTCTTTTTCCTGTTCTACGGACTGATTTTTTACCGGAACCAGACATACATGGATGGCTTTGCAGTGCTGATTTTTGTAGGTATCATGCTGACGGGCATGCCTATGTTCAACTACGGTCAGTTTGTGCCGAGCTGGCAGAGTGGCCACTTCGACGCCATACTTACCCGGCGTATTTCGCCTTATCAGTTTTATGCGTCTAAGTTCTGGATCTTTGTACCGGTTGCCACGCTTGCATACCTGATTACACTTCCTTACGGATTCTTCGGGTATAAAATCATCCTTATAAACACGGCTGCCTTTCTTTTTAACATTGGCGTGAACGTGTTCATCATTTTCTTCTTTTCGGTATACAACACCAGCCGTCTGGACCTGAGCAAGGGCTCTGCCTTTAACTGGCAAGGAGTAGGTGCTTCACGTTTTGTAATGATGTTGCCAATGATGCTTCTGCCTGTTCTGATCTATTTACCTTTTAAGTATATGGGGGTTCCTTACATTGGCGTTGCTGCCATCGGATTGCTGGGCCTGATCGGATTTATTTTCCAAAAACAGTTGCTGCAGTGGTCTGCCAACTGGTTCCTGAGACACAAGTATAAATTGGCAACAGGCTTCCGGCAAGCTTAAAAACATCTTTCCTATAAAGTATAAGTCATCTAAAGGTTAAATCACTCCAACAAATGATAGCGATAAAAAATATTGAAAAAGTTTACAGCGGCAAGACGGTTGTTAATGTTCCCGAACTGAATATTTCACCTGGTGAGGCAGTAGGGCTGGTGGGTAACAACGGGGCAGGAAAAACTACGCTCTTTCGCATGATGCTTGACCTTATTAGACCTACAAAAGGGGAGGTGTACTCAAAAGGAGTAAATGTGGCTAAATCGGAAGAATGGAAGAACTATACCGGATCGCATCTAGACGAAGGTTTTCTGATTGACTACCTAACAGCCGAGGAGTATTTTAAATTTATTGGAGACCTGCACGGCCTAACAAATGGGGACATTACAGAGCGACTGTTACCATTTACGGACTTATTTAACGATGAGATTTTAAACCAAAAGAAATACATTCGTGATTTCTCAAAAGGGAATCAGAAAAAAATAGGTATCGCTGCGGCTGCTCTTTCAAACCCAGAGTTACTCATACTGGATGAACCATTTGCTAACCTGGATCCAAGTTCTCAGATCAGGTTAAAGAACCTGCTGAGAAAGGTGCGTGAGCAGAAACAAATAACCATGTTTATTTCCAGCCACGATCTAAGTCATGTAATAGAAGTATGTGAACGTATTATGATTCTGGAAAAAGGGGAGTTGGTGCAGGATATGAAAACAAACGAGAACACACTTCGTGAATTGGAGACTTATTTCACCGTGTGAGCCAATGTTATATGAACACAAAAGGCCCCTCTGCATCTACTAGAGGGGCCTTTTGTGTTGTCAAAGCCAGGCTGTCTACTCCGTTACTCTCTTTATCCAGTTCGAAATAGTCTCCAGTGCCACTGGTGCGAATGTCTCCTCTAACTGCCCGTACTCTGCCGGTGAGCCGCTCCTGGAGGTTTGGAAGAGGTGGTTAAGCTGAGGGAGCTCTTTAACCAAATATCTTTTATTGCCTCCTGCCTTCAGGGCTTTCTCTGCGGCTGCTAAATTTTGCTGATAGGGCACCTGTAAATCCTTAGTTCCGTTAAGTACTAACACCGGCATCTTTAACTTCTGAAGAGTTGGGGCAGGATCATACGCGAGATAATAGCGCATCCAGGGGGAACTGAGCTGAGCTACTATAGTTTGTTCTGCTTTGTCTGTAAGACCTAGCTGTTGTTGTTCCTCTACATTCATTTGAGCTTTAGCTTCCTGATCAAGCTTCCTGATCCGCTCAGCAGCTTTAGTCACATCTTTCTCTGATGCCGCTACCTTAAACTGTGCCTCTCGTAGGGCCAGATATTTTTGTAGTTGTTCTTGTGGCACACCTGCGGTTTCTAGCAAAGCTTTATTCTGTGCTACCAGTAGTTCAGTGCCTGGAACGGCGTTACCGGCCATCAATACTACAAAAGCTGCCTCAGGATTTTTGGCAGCAACGTTTGCTGCTACCAAAGCTCCTTCGCTATGACCAACTAAGCCAACCTTCTTTTTATTAATGCTGCTGTGGTTCTTCAGGTACTCAAAAGCCGCAGTGGCATCAGAGGCAAAGTCTTCTGTGGTAGCAGTATTAAAGTCGCCACCGGATTTTCCCACACCCCTGTCATCCAGGCGAAGTACGGCGAATCCTTGGCGGGTTAAGTAATCAGAGATCACCAGGAAAGGTTTATGGCCCATTATTGTCTGATCCCGGTCCTGAGGTCCGGAGCCAGTAATAAGTAGTACTGCAGGGTGTGGACCCTTTGTTCTGGGTATTGTAAGGGTGCCTGCCAACTTAATTCCAGCGGTCTTATTTTCCACAGTTACTTCAGTGCTTTGGTAAGGGAAAGGCTCCTTTGGTTCTTGGGGTCGGTTTGTAGCCGCTGTAGTAGTACCTTTTTTAAGTTGTAGTGGAAAAGATTGCCCCCCTTGTTTCCAATTACCTTCTATTGTCTCAGTACCTGTTAGTTTCCCTTCATAGCTTCCTCCAATTGCTTTCATATCAATAAAAAGACTGTCTTTAACTAACTTAACTGATTGTACCGGTATACCTGTGGCGCCTTGTTTTGGGCTGTCCATCGTTGCAGACAGGCTGCCATTCGGATCTGTTTTAATATGAAAGATGATAGGAAGCGCAGTGCCCATCACGTTAAGGGAGCCACTCCAGTCACCGGTTACTCTTACTGCTTGCTGTGCTAGTGCGGCTGCGTGTATTGTGAGTATTAGCACCAGAGGAAATAAAAATCTGTTCATAGTATTAAGTTTTATTATCCGGTTGAATAAACTTTAGTTATCTGGCTACCTGTTCCCTTTTGAACTCTAAGAAGGAATATAGCACAGGAATTACAACAATTACGGCAACAATGCTTAGAAAAATAGTTTCTCTTAGCGCATTGTCAGAGATGAGGGGTAGTAGTGCCATCAGGATTCCTCCTATTAGCCAAAGGCGTCCTCCCACTCTGTGGGTTTTGCGCCAAACGTTTTCACTCTCCAGTGTCCATGGCGTTCTGATCCCTATGAAATAGTTCGGTTTTACAGCCTGAAAGTAATTGCCCAGAGCAGCGAAAAGAGTACCTATCAGAACAAGCATAATATTGTGGTTTAGGCCGTTTTCAGATGCTGCACTATGAACAATAAAGAGAGAAAGTGCAGACATGAACAGCACTAATATAAGCCGCAGGTTTACATACTTGTCGCCCATTCCTTCTATCCTTCTTTTAGGGTCTATGGCAGGTATGAGCAACATGATCAGGTTAATGCCGACTGTAGTAAATAGGGTAATGCCTACAAGCCAAGGCTTGCTTGCCCAACCGTTCGCCTCTCCCTGTAAGTTAAAGTGAACAGGAACTCGCTCTGGTAGTTGCTCCCACATAATCCACAAGTAAACCAGTGGTATCAGTGCTATGGCCCATGTAATAAGTTCAGTAGAAAGCTTTGCCTTTTTCATCCTGTCATTCCTTTAAGGTTATAATCCAGCTTAGAAGATCATCCAAGACTGTGGTGTTGAGTGCGTATATAACGAATTGTCCCTTTTTCTCCGATGTCACTAGTCCAGCCTGGTTCAAAATATCCAGGTGGTGTGAAATGCTCGGCTTCGTTATATTAAATGCATTGGCTATTTCGCCTGCGGTCATATCTTTTTCCTTTAGCAGGTTTAATATCTCACGCCGGGTTGGGTCGTTTAGCGCCTTAAATAGCTGATTCACCAGATTGTTTAAACATTTAGACAAATATCTAAATATTATTTTTATGAGCAACTATTTCGTGTTGTTAATTTAGTAACATACGGGTTAAAAATTGAACAATAGGTTGTGGTTCGTCTTTTTATAAGCTTTCTTTCCAAGCTAAATGGCTTGCCTTTACTATGGGTGCACTACTTCTGAATACTATTTATCCATTATTTTGTAGGGTTGGATTTAGTTTTAATGAACAGAATGTCAGGAGCTACGGGAAGATTTGTTGAAATGTATTGGTTATCTTTGTCGGTTAAATTTAGTGATATATGAGAAGAGGAGTCACATTTTTAGCTTTTACTGCGCTGTTTATGACTATAGCCTGCTCACAGGCACCACAAGAGAAGAGAGATGCTAGCACTAGTGAAGTGGTGAACAATGAATATGTGGCAAGCATTGATCGATGGCACTCCGAGCGGGAAGAGGACTTGCAGAAAAAAGACGGTTGGTTAGCCTTGGCCGGGCTTTACTGGCTTGAGCCGGGTATAAATAGCTTTGGCAGCGCAAAGGGTAATAGTATTGTGTTCCCTTTTGATAAAATTGCTCCGGTGGCAGGTAACTTTATCCTTGATGGCGATGTCGTAAGGCTTCAGGTCAGAGAGGGTATTGCTATAGAACACAATGGAAAGCCAGTGCAGCAGCAAGATGTAGTGTATTCTTCTGAGATGAAACAACCGCCTCTGTTAACCCATGGTTCTTTACAGTGGGTGGTTATTAAGCGAGGCGAAAAGTATGGCGTTCGCTTATGGGATGCTGAAAGTGAGGCGCGTAAGGCTTTTGCAGGAATAAAGCGGTTTCCTGTACAGCAGGAGTGGAAGCTGGAGGCAAGGCTGGAGCGGCATCCACTGCCAAAGCAAATAGCTATTACCAACGTGCTGGGACAAACTTCGAGTGAGCCATCACCGGGAGCAGTGGTGTTTACATTAAATGGCCAGCAGTACCGTTTGGATGCGTTGGAAGAAGGGGAGGAGCTGTTTATTATTTTCGCAGATAAAACCAATGGTAGTGAGACATACGGATCAGGACGCTATCTGTATATGCCCAAACCTGGGCCTGATGGTAAGACAGTTATTGACTTTAATAAAGCTTATAACCCGCCATGTGCATTCACTGGTTATGCTACCTGTCCGCTACCCCCGAAGCAAAACTTCCTGCCACTGAATGTAACTGCCGGTGAAAAAGTTTATTATTCCTCTTATTGACAGTGTATGTTGTTGATTTCAAGATGCTAATATGTTGAGTGTGCTTGTTGGATCTTTAGGGATATAAACCTGAAGAGGATTTTTTTCTGTTTTAACATCTAGCACTTTTCCGTTAAAATTTGTATCTTCGTTTCAGGCAGTGCAAAAATGATTTTTATTTGCTTCCCTGGCTCCCTTTCGCCTTCAAGAAAATAAAACGTGCTGTACCATTCACCTAATAAACTGGCTACAGTAGGTACCTTTTTGGAATACCTCTAAAATGTTTTAACAAAGGGGTTTATTCGCTGTTTCTTTACTGGGAGTGAATATTCTGAGAAGGTATTCGGGAATCTTTTTTGCTTCTAAAGCTTTATAAAAATGTTCTTTCTTTGATTGTGGCTGTGGCTATGCACAGCAGGATTGCATGGGAAAGTGCTATTTTCCTGCAATAAAGGCAAGAAAGGACTAATATCTAAACCCAAAAATATATAACACAGTATATATTGAAATCAGTAACTAAAAAAGTAATTATGGTTGATTTACCTATGACAGCAAACCCTATCACACACGAACACTTAGCAAAAGGAATTACTTACGGACAATATCGCGAGCTAATAGACTTATTGTTAGCTGAGAACAAGACGACTGGTACTGACCATTCGGAAGGTATGGTAGAGTACACGCGCATGAACATGCACCGCATGCGCCGGGTAGAAAAAACTACTGTTCTGGAGGATGAGATAGTTATGCAAATGCTGAGCCTTCAAAATAAAATGGTATGGGTGATATTAACTGAGGCATGGTGCGGTGATGCTGCGCAGAACGTGTCGGCTATAGTTAAAATTGCAGATGCATCTCCACTTGTTGAGGTAAAGCTGTTGCTGCGTGATGAAAATCCGGAAATAATGGACGCTTACCTCACAAACGGATCGCGTTCTATTCCTAAACTTATTGTTATGGATGCTGAAACGCTAAATGTGGTGGGTACCTGGGGACCTCGTCCGGAACCGGCACAGCGTTTAGTGATGGATGCCAAAGATAAAAATACTCCATTCAAAGAAATGGCGGAACAACTACACGGGTGGTATGCAAAAGATGGATGCCGAACCTTGCAGCAAGAGTTCAGCCAGTTGATTCCGAAATGGGGTAAGCTGAATGCCTTGAAGGAACAACTTGTAGAAAGATGTTCTTAAGAAAACGGCATAAACTAAAAGAGGCGGCACCGTAGTGCCGCCTCTTTTAGTTTATGCCGGCAGTAGGCACTAGTACCAGTCGCCATCCATCGGGGTCTTCTATAGTTAAAGCGCCTTTAAGTTTCCAATAAGGGTTCTCTGGCACTACCTCAGGATATCCCATCTGCGCCAGGCGTTCTGCTATACGAAGTATACTTTTCTGGTCTGGGATGTATAGCACGAGCAGGTTTTCTTTACTTGGAGCAGGGCCGGGGCTGCCATCTTCGTGCCGTGTAAACTCCAGGTGATACGGCAGCCCTGGAAGCCCTATCATCACTCCGTCAAAACCTGCATGCTTTTCAAAGGAGCCGAGTTTCTTTAAGCCTACTCCATCGCAGTAAAAAGATTCTACTTCTCTTAGTTTGTCTGTAGGCCTTGCTATGCGCACTTGTGCCACAGGCAAGTCTTCAGGCCATACATTTTCCATTTGACTTATATCCGCTCTTATTTTAAATCCACATCTAAAATTCTATCGCCTACTTCCAGTTGGTGTACTACTTCCATGCCATCAATAACCTTTGCGAAAATTGTGTAGCGGCCATCGAGGTGGGGTGTAGGAGAATGAGTGATGAACCACTGGTTGCTTTCAGTGTCTTTGCCTGCTGATGCCATTCCTACATAACCTTCCAGGTAATGTAGTGGCGCAAACTCTGAGCGTATAGAGTAATCAGAGCTGCCCCAGCCATCGCCGCGCTTGTCTCCGCCCTGTGCTACAAAGTTAGGTACAATTCTATGGAAGTATAAATTGTCAAAGAAGTCTTTCTTTGTCAGCTCTACAAAATTTGCGACAGAACCCGGGGCATCTTCTACAAAAAGTTGTAGCACAATAGTACCTTTCTCCGTTTTCAGGAGCACTTGTTGACCAATCGGAATGGTTTTTACTAAAGACCAGTCAATAGGATGTGTGAACGGATTCTCAGGGGTAATGCTCTCTTGCCTGCCATTCAGAAAGTCAATAGTTTTCTGTAGCTCAATATTAGTTTCCATGTCGCGGGGAAGTTGCAGCTTTTCCTGTGCCTTTGTCAGAAAACTAAAATCTTTATATTGATTACGCAGGTTGAGTTTCGGCTCCCGGATGGCTGCTGCAGCCATGCCCACCAGTGCCACATCACCTGAGTTTATCCCTCTCTTAAAGATGTCTGCAAATTCGGCTTCCAGGTTTCTTGGGAAATCCGATTGCTGTCGTATATTAATGAGAGCTTCCATGCCACTTGTTGCTATTACCGGGTGCTCTGTAGAGAAAACTTCATCAGCGATAAATTTATAGTTTTCGACATAACCGGCAAGCCCCTTTAGCAGGTGCGCCTTCTCATAGGGTGAGCGAACATTTTGATACTGCTGTTTGTACCGGTTAGTCAGAAAAGGCTTGGCTTCAGGCTGGCTGTTCCGAAGAATAACCCATATAAGGTTTCCCCGCACACGGGCATCCTGTATCTGCGGAAGCACATCTAACAAAGCAGCCACCTCTACACCGGCAGGATTTGCTTGTAGAAATTCAGATGTTGCAACTGCTGTATTTATGTTTTTGTCCTGAAGACCGGCTAATATGGCATCTTTTATCTGTATGAACTCAAGGCCTGCCATTGCCCGGATAGCGCTTAAACGAACACGATAGTCCGGGTCGCTCTGTACAATATTTGATAAGAAAGAATACTTATCCTGTGCTCTTACCTTACCAAGAGCCTGGGTTGCTGCCATCCGGACTTCTGGCTTACTATCAGAGGTGGCGGCATCTAGTAATTGTTTCTTGTAGGGTGTAAGATCTAACTTAGGAGTGCGAGCCAGAAAATGTGCGGCTGCAAGCCGGGCTTCATAAGGTTTGTCAGGAGGAAGAAGCTTTACAGCCTGCTCAACCCCCTGTGGGGTATATTGCTGTCGCAAACCTGCACGGTACAAGCCCCAGGCTTGCCCGCCTAAAGCGGTAGGGTTTGGGGCGTTATAGCTAGCCAGGAAAGTTGTTCCCGTTGGTGTAGCTACTTTGCCCAAGGCTTCCAACAGTTCTGCCTGTACATCTGGGCGGTCCTCCTGCTGCACGGTGGTAATTAAAGTGGCTTCGGCTGATCTATGACCAATTTGACCTAAGGCATAGGCCGCAGCCTGGCGTACTGCAGCAGAAGTATCAGATAACATGCCTAGTAGATCAGGAACTGCTAAGGTATCCTGAACAGAGGCAAAGGCCAGTGCGGCCTCTTTTCTATATTCCGTTTTGGCATTGTGCAGGTAAGGTAGTAGCTCAGCAGTGTTACGCTCATCCTGTAGGGTGTATATCTTTTGTAGGGTATTGTCTGCAAATTTATTTACAGCTGTTGGTTTCTGGCTTTGCTCCGGAAGCTGCTGGCATGCCGCCGAAACCATTAGTAACAGTGCAAAGGGAAAATATTTTTTCATGGGTGATGGATTGTTTTGCATCTCAATATAAGCAAAATACCTTAGAGGTTGGTAGCAGACCTAAAAGGTTGGTTTGGGAATATCTTGGAAATTCTCTATTTTTAGAAAGACATAAATACTGCCTATGCAGGAATTAAGCATAAAGCTGTATACAGGTGCATATGACATAAAACCTAAAGCAGAGCAGCGGCTGAAATGGCTATCAGCATTTGCTGTGACTTTTCAGCTTGTGTTAGTATTTTACCTTGTTTTTTTTGAAACTTTTAGTGCTGGTGTTGTCGTTGTATTCTTGATCAATGTAACCATACCAGCTTACTTTCTTTATAGTGCCTGGCTTGATAATAAGCCGCATTACCGAAGGCATCTTACCCTGACGGAAGAGGGGGTAAAGTATCGCACTAGGTTTATGCAGACAGAGCAGGAGTTTGACTGGGATGAAGTTGACCTGGTTCGCCTGCAATCATTAAAAGTGGTTTTCTTGCTTAAGAACGAAGAAGAGCACGTGGTTAGCCTGGAGCAAATCCAAAACGACCAAGTGCTAAAGCAAGTGAGGGAAAGAATTAAGTCAATGGTGATCAGGAAAGATATAGTTTTATCCTGAGCTACTTTATAATGGAATCGATGTACGTAAGTCTGTATTCACGCAAACAGTTAAAACAAACTAAGCAATTCATTTTTGTTGTTGGTGTTCTATTAGCCGCAGGAGGTATTTATGCCTTGGTGAGGGAGTTGTTTTTTCAGGATTCGTTCAGGTTAAGCTGGGCCATCGCAAGTGCCTTGATCGTTATAGCAGGCCTGCTCTGGGGTTTAGCAGGTAAAAATTCGCTTCTGTTTAGGGATGCTTACTGTTCAATGAACCCGGAGCGGATAAGCTACAGACTGGCAGTTTTAGGAAGAGAGGTCGTAATTTTTTGGGCAGATATCACCGCTCTGCAGATAGAGGAGCAGCTTATTTCCTTTCAGCTCACCTCTGGTAAAATGATCAGGATGCGGCTGGGAAACATACAGCAGCCTGAAGTAGCCCGCCATGTGTCCAGAAGCATCCACCTGGCAGCCCTGGAAAAACAAATAATGGTAAATGGTGTTCAGCCTACTCAAACCAAGCCAGCTGCACAGTAATCTTCTTTTATTCTTTCATTTCAAATAGATAGCAGGGCAAAAGCAACCTTTCCCCTCGTTGACGGTTACCCGGCATTAGTGTCATAACGCATATTTAACAGGTTTTACTGGTATCAGAATCAAAGCTTTGCCACCTTTGCAGCAGCTATGGCAGAAACAGTTACGCGGGTATACGGACTTCAATTTGGGCTACTGTGCCTGAGCTCCTTTCTTTTTTTTGCCAGCTTTAACATGATTATACCTGAGCTGCCAGATTACCTGACAAGCCTGGGAGGCGCAGAATACAAAGGCCTTATAATTTCCCTGTTCACGCTTACGGCTGGCTTATCCAGGCCCTTTAGTGGGAAACTGGCTGATAAAATTGGGCGGATTCCTGTGATGGTGGTGGGTGGTCTGGTTTGTATCATAGCCGGTTTCATCTATCCACTTACTGGTTCTGTTGCAGCTTTTCTGTTGCTGCGCTTCCTGCATGGTTTTTCTACTGGCTTTACCCCCACTGGTACTGCGGCCTATGTGGCAGATGTTATACCCTTGCAGCGGCGCGGTGAGGCTATGGGGCTTCTGGGGCTGTCGGGAAGTTTGGGTATGGCTGCTGGTCCTGCCCTTGGGGGAGCCATTGCCAACCAGTTTTCTATGGACACAATGTTCTACGCTTCCTCCTTTGCCGCATTTTTATCGGTGGCAGTATTAGTGCGCATGCATGAAACCTTGGATAACCCGCATCGTTTCCGTATGGGGTTGTTGAGCATATCCAGAAAAGAGATTTTTGAACCACGGGTAGTTTCTCCTTCTGTTGTTATGCTTTTCTCTACCTTCTCCTTCGGTACGGTGCTTACCATCATACCTGACTTTAGTGAGTTCTTAGGCATTCAGAATAAAGGTCTCTTTTTTACCAGCTTTACGTTATCGTCGTTGGCTATTCGCTTTTTGGCAGGCCGTGCCTCGGATAAGTATGGGAGGATCAATGTACTTAGGGTAAGCAACGGGCTGCTTACAATAGCCATGGTGTTGATAGGCTTTTGCGTGTCTGCCACTCAGCTATTGCTTGCTGGTGCCTTGTTTGGTGTTGCCGTAGGTATGAATTCACCCACTGTATTCGCCTGGACCATAGACCTTAGCCATGAGTCTCACCGGGGGAGGGCCATGGCCACAATGTATATCGCTCTTGAGGCAGGAATTGGGCTTGGCGCATTATGTTCAGGGTGGTTGTACAGCAATGAAGCTGATAATTTCCCAATTGTATTCTGGGTTGCTGCAGCTTGTGCCGCTGTCTCTTTTTTATACTTGCTTCTATTTGTTAAGAACAGAAAAGTTCAGCTTGGATAGCTTTATGGTTTTGTATTGGATTTAACCTGCATTATTTATTAAAAAGCCCTTCAAGTATAATATAAGGCTGATTTTTGCATCTAAAATTTAATAAAAAAAGACGCTTGTTCTTTAGCTGTTCGTGCATCTTCTCCGTACAAGGTACCAAAGCAGTTCTTTTTATCTCTTCAGTTACCAAGATCAATATAATAGTATTTATCTTATTCCACGTGCCACTGTGGTTGCATGGGGCCAGGTAAGAAGTCTGCTCGTAGTATGTGGTTTAAATGTGTGGTATGAAAAAGTTTACATTAAGAACGGTTGTTTTCGGTTTAGCAGGTGCAGTGTTAATGAGCTTTAACAGCAAAGATCAGGTAAAGCCAGCTAAGGCAACTGAAATGATAGTATGGGGTACAAATCCTGAAAGCTGTGAGGTAATTGAGTTTGATGAGTTTAATAAAGTACAAAGTGCTAATGGAGTAGTTTCTGCGATATATAGTGACAATACACCTGTACAGGTATCAGCGCAGTTTCTATCTGCCGGAGGAGATTATGAGGGTCTTAATGCTGCGGTCTTGGTAAACACAAATCAGCCAGATGGAAGATTTAAGACACCTAGTGGTGCTGCAGCCAGGCCCATGGGTAATGTTCTTACTGTAGGGGATCAGGAGGAAAATGGTGTGGAAATTCGTGAGAATGGGAGCCGCATTGAGCTTGACTTCTCTGCTATGGGTAGCATTACCTTAAAAGGGATTCATATACTTGACATAACAGAAGATGAAGCTGGTTCAAAGCTTGAAATGCTAGATGCGTCCGGTAAAGTAATCAGAACTATGAAGTTGCCTGTTACGGGTGCTCATGGTGCTACAAGATTGAACACAGGAAATATGCCGGGAGTAGTAAAACTTCGCCTGACATTTGAATCAAAGAATGGAAAAGGTGGCTCCGGAGCAATTGATGTAATTGAATTTTGCCGTAGCTAATCTTATAATTAACTGTTAGAAAATCCGGCTTATTGCACTTTTACGCGGTAGGCCGGATTTTTTTTGTATACTTTTTTTGCTAAACCCAGTATAGCAATTGTATCAGATGCGAATAGCTTTTTCGCGTTGACACCGAGTCAGGCTCACCCTCCTGATTTCTGGAAGCTCGTTTAAGAGCATAAAATGATTGATTTAAACTACCCGTGTAAAGGATTCCACTGTCCGCTGCCAGTTAGAGCAGTGGTGGGTGCCGCTTTGTGTACCAAAAATGAATTGCACACTTATTTTAACTATGAAAGCAAAAATTATGAACAAAAATTTAACAAAGTTAGGAGCTACTTTCCTAAGCGCCCTATTCCTATTTGGATGTCAGAATGAAGAAGAAATAAACCCGGACTTCTCAGCTAATGCCGGGCAAAAAGTTATGGACGGAGACTGTTACGCCATAAATTTTGAAGAATTCACACCAGATAACCCTGAAAATCTCCCTTTTATAGATCATGTTACCACTCCCTTCGGTAAAGTTCGTGTTCACAATACGAAGAGGAGCCAGGATGGAGATTACTCAAATACAAATGTTGCCAGAATTTACGATACGAAGCAACCGACTGGCGATGATGCGCATGATTTGGGACAGGCAACCATGTTGAGCAAGATCTTAGTAGCCAACCAGTTTACAGAAGCAGAGATAGCAACTAACCCTGACAGTACTTATAGCCCAAGCGGAAATCCTATCCGTATTGCCGGACCAAATGACAATGCCTGGGGAGCTACAATGGAGCTTGATTTCAGTGAGATTAAAGGATCAGTGATGTTGAATTCAATTGATGTAGTTGACATCGATGAATCACCAAATGAGAACCAGTCTTTTGTGCGCCTGGTGTTAGCTGATAATAGCAATGTTGATTTCCCTCTTGCCACTTTTGCAGATGAAGGGCATGTGCAAACAGTTGATTTGCGCGGCACCAAAAATGTTAAAAAGCTGATGGTAATCCTTGATGGTGAAGGTATAGTGGGTTCTGGTGGTATAGATAACATCATGTTCTGCGTTGAAACCATGCATGAAATTACTGGTTGTACACGTACCCAGGGCTATTGGAAGAACCATGCCACTGGTAAGAAAAAAGACGCTACGTGGGGTGACATGACAGATGAGACGTTTTTCAGTAGTGGAATGACGTACCTCAAAGTTCTGGAAACGGCTCCTAAGGGCGGAGACGCTTACCTGATTCTTGCGCACCAGTACATTGCAGCTAAACTCAATGTTATGGCAGGTGCCTCAATGCCTGCCGAAGTTCAATCTGCATACGATATGGCGACTGCTTACTTTAACGGAACATCTACTCCAGAAAGAAGCACTCTTCTACATTGGGCAGAAGTACTCGATAAATACAACAACGGCAAAATGGGAGTGCCACACTGCGACGAATAAATAGTACCAAAAGCTAAGTTCAGTAAAGCCCCTGGTGTATGCCAGGGGCTTTATTTTTTGTCTGGAGCAAACATATTCTTTTTTCTTAAGTTAATAAGAACTTACTGTTTTAATGTTATGACTATTAATAACATATCCTTTATCGAGCATCTGGCAGCAAAGCATCAGCAGGCAATTCATGTAGTGCCCAGATCATTGAGCTGCGCCTTTTTAGATGGCCTTCTGCAGCTACTTTTTCCACCTCTTTCAGAACAGACCCTGCACACGGTTTCGGAGGTGCAGACTTATATGGACAGGTTGCAGTCAGATCTGGAGTATCTGTTAGTAAGGCTTCAGGAAAGGTTGCCAGAACCTCCGTCTGTAGTTGTCAAAAAGTTCTTTGAAGAGCTTCCACGGGTTTACAATAAGTTAGTTGCAGATGCTGCTGCCATTGAGTCCGGAGACCCGGCCGCAGCAAGCATTGAGGAGGTAATCCGTACTTATCCTGGATTTTATGCCGTGGCTGTTTACAGAATAGCACATCTGCTTTGCCAGGAGCATGTGCCATTACTGCCCCGTGTGCTGTCAGAGTATGCGCATGCTAAGACCGGAGTTGATATCCATCCCGGAGCAATAATCGGCAGCCCTTTTTGTATTGACCATGGCACGGGCATCGTGATTGGAGAAACTGCTATAATAGGAAGTAATGTAAAAATATACCAGGGGGTAACGCTTGGAGCAGTAAGTGTGGAAAAGGAAATGGCAAACATAAAGAGGCACCCTACTATAGAAGACAATGTGGTAATTTATGCTGGTGCAACTATACTAGGAGGCAGCACAGTGGTAGGCAAACAGAGTATAGTTGGTGGTAACGTATGGCTGACAGAAAGCGTGCCTCCTTTTTCAAGGGTTTACCACCGCCCTCAGATAAAAGTAAGGATGGCCTCAGAGCCGGAAGATGTGCTCAATTTCTCAATATAAAAATTATCATATGAAAGCAGGATCAATATTAGGCACTATCGGTAGTACGCCGCATGTGCGTATTAATAAGTTGTTCGATGAAGGTGTAGAAGTTTGGATGAAGCTGGAGCGAAGTAATCCGGGCGGAAGTATAAAGGACAGAATTGCTCTCGCGATGATAGAGGATGCGGAGAACCGGGGAGTGCTCAATAAAGATAGTGTGATCATAGAGCCAACCTCCGGGAACACTGGTGTGGGACTGGCTATGGTTGCAGCCGTAAAGGGTTACCATTTAATCCTGGTAATGCCGGAATCCATGTCTGTAGAACGAAGAAGGTTAATGGCTGCCTATGGTGCCAAATTAGAACTGACGCCACGTGAAAAAGGAATGAAAGGAGCTATAGAAAAGGCTAAAGAAATGGCAGAAGAAAATGAGAATGCCTGGATGCCCATGCAGTTTGATAATGAAGCCAACGTGAAAGTGCACATTGAAACAACGGCACAAGAGATTCTGGAGGATTTCCCGGATGGGGTGGATTACATGATTACTGGTGTTGGTACCGGAGGGCATATAACTGGTGTAGCTAAGGTATTAAGAGGTCGCTTCCCAAATCTGAAGGTATTTGCTGTAGAGCCTACTGCCTCGCCGGTTCTTAGTGGAGGGCAGCCTGGGCCTCACCCAATCCAGGGTATAGGTGCAGGTTTCATTCCTACAATAATGGATACCACGCTTCTGAATGGTGTAATCCAGGTAGAGCGCGATGAGGCATTTGACTATGCAAGACGTGCTGCGCGTGAAGAGGGAATTTTTATTGGTATATCTTCGGGGGCATCGCTAGCTGCTGTCCAAAAGAAAGTGGAGGAGGGCTTGCCAGATGGTACAAAGATTCTCACTTTCTGCTACGACACAGGAGAGCGTTATCTTTCTGTAGAAGACTTGTTTGTCTGAGACAGACGAAGTGTGGCATAAGAAGAAAAGGCAACCATTACGGTTGCCTTTTGTGGAGAATATCGGAGTCGAACCGATGACCTTCCCGAATGCTTTCGGGACGCTCTAGTCAGCTGAGCTAATCAGGTACTCGATATACTTTCGACTCTTCTTCTTTTTGATTTCATTTTCACGTTTAACAGCCTCGATGCGTGTTGTAAAAGTATCTAGGTGCTTGAGTTGCCAGGGAGCTCCACTTTTAGTAGACTTATTCCTGCCTGAGTTGTGTTGAATAAGGCGTGTTTCTATACTCTCACAGCTGCCAATGTAGTAGCGATCAGTTTTCTCAGAATATAAGATATAGGTATAGTATGGCATGTGCCTAAAAGAAAAAGGCAACCATTACGGTTGCCTTTTGTGGAGAATATCGGAGTCGAACCGATGACCTCTTGCATGCCATGCAAGCGCTCTAGCCAGCTGAGCTAATCCCCCGCTTGTGTGTCACAAAAATAGATTATTTTTCTGAATTCCAAAATAGCGCCACATAAAATGCTGTAAAAGAAAAAGGAGCAGCTATTGCTGCCCCTTTTTATAATTAAGCTATAACATCCAATTAGAAGCTGTAACGAAGACCTAACTGAAGTCTCCAAGTGCTGCTAGTTGTAATTACATCTTCAAATGGTTCTGTAACTAGCTCACCATTTTGGTTCTGGAAGGTGTAAACAGGCTTGTTCTCGCTGTCAAATTTTTCAAACTTAAGTGGATTCGCAGTTACAAATCTCTTCTCGATACCCCAGTTCTTGTTAATCATGTTAGGCAGGTTCAGAACGTCAGCACTGAATTGTAATGTGTGCTTGGTGTCTTTCTTGCCGGTAACGATAAAGAAGTCCTGTAAGAAACGCATATCCATTCTATTGTACCATGGAAGCAAAGCACCGCTTCTTTCAGCATATTGGCCTCTGTTTTTGCTCAGGTATGGCGAGTTGTTGATGAACTGCTCAAACGCTTCTTCCTGCTCTGCTGCAGTGAAGCTATACTGTACTTCTCCTGCTTTGTTCTTTACCACATAGTCTGCGAAGTTCATTTCAGAACGATCTGCAGGAATGTACATCAGGTCAGAAGAAGAGTTGCCGTCACCATTCAGGTCACCGTTGATGATGAAGCTGTAGTTGCTCTGGTTAGCACCTTCGTAGAAGATAGAGATAGTAGAGGCAAAGTGATTCAAATACTCTTTTCTGTAAGACAGGTTAGCAACAACACGATGAGGAGTAGCAAATGACTGGAAGCCTAATTCTTCACCGTTAGCTGTTCCTATATTTGGGTTCTGAGACCATACTGAACCTGCCTGTGATCCAGGGTTTGCAGTGATACCCTTCGCTAATGTATAATTGTAGGCCACAGAGCCATAGAAACCGTTTGCAAACGACTTACTCAATTGAGCAGTAAGAGCAGTTGAATAACCTTTGTTAGTGTTTTCCAACACAATAGCTGAATTGATAGCTGAGTTAAGTCTTCTGTCGTCGTTATTTAGCTTTTTATCGTTGTTTCTGTCAAGGTAACGCTCTCTTGTGTTACCGCCTTCTGTGAAGGTGCCATTTGACTCGTAAAGGTTAGCATTACGCATTTTGATTCCATTGATCTCTTTTGTGAACATACCTTCAAGAGTCAAAGTAAATCCGCTGCCTAAGTCTTTATCTGCTGCAAGGTTTGATCTGAATACCTGAGGGAACTGGAAATCTTCGTTCATAAACACCAGGTTTGGTGGAACTGAAGTGCCGGCAGTTCTAGGGAACATAGCTGCGTGAGCATCCGGATTCGGATTGAATCTGATTTTGTCAAGATCGGCAGCTTTAGTAACTCCTGAACCAAACTGGTACATACCAGAGTTAGTTGGCATATTAGTAAGCCATACAAATGGAAACTTACCTGTAAATAAACCTGTACCACCACGAAGTACTAATGATGCGTCGTTCATTACATCCCATCTGAAACCTACTCTAGGAGAAAGTAAAACCTTGCTCTTTGCCCATGAACCAGTAGTATAGTTAGTAAGGTTGCCTTTCTCGTCGAAGAATTGCATTTCTGTTACAGCAGGGTTCTCGATTGGTTGCTCGTGATAGATTGCTTTGTCAGCACGTAAACCAGCAGTAACAGTTAAGCCTGTCTTTACCTGAATCTCATCCTGTAGGTATAGTCCTAGCTGACCTACTTTCAGTTCTGCAGAGTATACGGCATCCTGACCTGGTACTAAAGAGTAAGTGTAGGCATAATAAGCAGGAGCTCTGTTGTTTAAGAAGTCATCCAGTGAGTTGAATGCATAGTAGCTGTTAGAAGCTGCCATGAACATATTTGCTACTCTCTGATATTCGTAGTTAAGACCTGCAGTGATCGTGTGCTTACCAGCATAGTAAGAGAAGTTGTTTGTTATGCTGTAAACATCATTGATAACGTCGTTATTATAAGTGAAAGGGTCCATACCTGCGTGAATGTAGTTATTACCCTTGCCATCGAAGATATCAATAGTAGGGAATATACCACCAGGATAATCACGTGTAGTCTGGATTTTACTAGCTGTCGCCAAAAGCTGGTTAGACATTTTGCCTCCAAAGTTACTGTTTAACTCAGCAGTACCTGTTTTAACGATGTCTTTGAAGATGTACTTAGAATTAGCAAAACCCATAGCGTTGTTGCTGAAACGGGAGTATGGTAATCTGCTCAAAGTACCTGATCTGCCAGTTACAGAGAATCCGCCACCATTAGGTATGCTTGTAGCGTTTACTATCTGATCATTAGTGTTCTGGAAGTCAGTGTATTTTACAGTAAGCTTATGAATGTCACTGATGTTCCAGTCTAATTTTGCTAAGAACTTGCGGTTGTCATTGGCGAAGTTAGGGAAGTTGTCAAAACCTCCAGTTTCATAACCAAAAGCATTTTTCAAGTAATTAGAAACAGCCTGCAGGTCAGCAACCGGAGTTGTAGAAACAGTTCCTAATCCTGAGCCTCCTGTTGGTGAGAAAGCGATACCTGGTCTGGACTCTTTCTCAATTTCACCATTTACGAAGAAGAACAATTTATTCTTAAGGATTGGACCGCCTAAGCTAAAGCCGTATGTCTGGCTCTTTGAATCCTGAATATTTGCACTGATGTCATTGTCTCCTACTTTCGTTCCGATGAAGCTCTGGTCTCTGAAAAAGGTATAAGCAGTTCCTTTGAAAGTGTTGGTTCCACTTTTTGTAACAGCGTTGATACCTGCACCTGTAAATCCAGACTGTCTAACATCATAAGGGGCAATGTTTACAGAGATCTCATCATAAGCATCAAGAGAGATTGGTTGTGCACCACCACCTGGCATTGGGCTAGAGCTCAATCCGAAGTTGTTGTTCAGGTTGGCGCCGTCTACTTGAATGCTGTTGAATCTGGCATCGCGACCGCCAAAGCTGTTACCGTTAGCTTGTGGTGTTGTACGCGTGAAATCCTGAATACTTCTTGAAATTGTTGGAAGCGTTTCAAGCTGACGGCTGCTGATGTTTGTGGCAGCACCAGTTTTGCTTGAGTTGAAGACAGAAGTCCTGTCTGCGCTAACAACCACTTCTTTCAGTTCTGTGCCTGATTCAGACAAAACTGCGTTCAGTATGTAAGGCTGACCTAAGTTTAAGTTTACACCATTGTAGGTCTTATTTGTGTAGCCCAGATAGCTTACTTCAATTTGATAAGGACCACCAATACGTGCATTGGAAATGTTGAAACGACCCTCAGCATTTGTTGTACCACCGTAAGTAGTACCTGAAGGTTGGTGAGTTGCTCTAACTGTTGCGCCAATCAGAGCTTCTCCTTTCGAATCCTTAACGGATCCGGTAATACTACTTGTTGTTACCTGTGCATGCAAACCTGCGGCGCACAGCAACATTAAAAGAGTAGAGAATAAAAAGTTTTTCATAAAAGGGTTGATTGATTTTGGCGCAAAAGTAAGTCGCTGTTTTCAATTTACAATCACTCCTGTGTTATTTATTTGTTATAAATTTTAGTTGTAACCGTGTAGGCGAATAAAGGTGGGGCAGGTTGTTCTAATATTAAGTTTTTCAGTTATTTATATATGTTGTATTTTGTTTCTGATCAAATAATATTCTATGGGTTTAAAGTGAAAATTAAGTGGATTTAAGATAGTGCAACTGTGTATGCGAATTGGGGTTATATGGTGGTAAGAGTTGTGCGGGAAACTGTTTGATAATGGGATTTAGTAAAGTTTGGTTTACGAGGTTGATTTGTATTTTGAATGTTGAGATTTTGGGTTCTGCCAATAAAGCTTGTCTTGTGTTCAAGTTAATTTTGGGTTTTTTTTAATCAAATTGAATGGTTTAGTTGGAGCGCTAATACTGTGAGAAAGTTGCTGAATTGTCTTTTATCGATTTTTGATTTCTATGTAGCCCCATTAATTATATAATTTAACTGATATTGCTTCTGCCGGTAATAAGTATAAATTGTAATCATAGAGGCTTTTTAGGAGCTTAAACAAGAAAAATAGTTATAGGTTTTCCTGTTTAATCCCTATGGTTAGTTGTGATATTCTTTGTCTGTGGACGTGGTGTGTATAACATAGCATGTTCTGTTATTGCAAGGGTGAGAAATCTTTTTATACCCCCTGTTATAGCTATATAACTATGTAAATATTTAATAATTAGCAATATATGTCTCTGTGAGTGTGTTGTGGAGGTGGGTGCTTTTGTTGGTAAAATACAAGTTGTTGTTCTAGATGTTGCTTTGGTGTGAATTGTACTTTTGCTAAATGTAGTTTGTTGGTTAAATGTTTTTAGTTGTTTGCAAATACCTGAAAATCTTGTATATGCATATACCTGGCATGTTTTTCAAGTTAAGTTAGTGTGAATTTTTGCAAACTGTTTTTATTCTTTTTTAATATAAGGTGTTGTGCTTTAGCCTTAGGAGGTTGTATCTTCGCCCCGAATTAAATCAACCAACCAATCACTAATAGTATTTAAGATGAAGCACAATTTACTCAGTCTATTCCTGCTGATGCTGTGTATTAGCTTAGCACCAGCGGATTTGTTCGCGCAAGGGACTGTCAAAGGTAAAATTGTTGATGCAACAACAAAAGAACCTTTGCCTGGAGCGACAGTAATCCTGAAAGGTACAAATCAAGCTGTTCCTGCTGCTGCGGACGGTACCTTCTCGTTGAAAGTAGACGATGCAAATGCAGCGGCTATTTTAGTAAACTACATCGGATACATTCAAAAAGAGGTGTCTGTTGCTGGTTTAAATGGTACTAAGAACTTAGGTGCAATTACTTTGTCGCCTAATGTTACTTCAATCAATGAGGTACTCATTACTACTAACAGCTACGCTATTGATAGAGAAACTCCGGTTGCAATGTCTACTATCACTAGCGACATTATTGTTGAGAAAGCATCAAATCAGGAGTTTCCTGAGCTGCTAAAATCTACACCAGGTGTTTATGCAACAAAACAAGGTGGTGGTTTTGGAGATTCACGTATAAACCTGCGTGGTTTCCAAAGCGAAAACGTAGCCGTAATGATTAACGGTGTTCCTGTTAATGACATGGAGAATGGTCGCGTGTACTGGTCTAACTGGGCTGGTCTAACAGACGTTACAAAATCAATGCAGGTTCAAAGAGGTCTCGGTGCTTCTAAAGTAGCCGTGCCATCTATCGGTGGTACTATCAACATCATCACAAAAACAACAGATGCAACACAAGGTGGATCTTTGTTTTATGGCATTGGTAACAATGGTTATAATAAAGTTGGGTTCTCTTATGCAACTGGCCTTACTGAGGATGGATGGGCTTTTGCAGCTGCCGGATCTAAAACAGAGGGTAATGGCTGGGCAGAGGGACTACAGTTTGAAGCTTACAACTACTTCTTTAATGTTTCGAAGCTGATCAACGACAAACATACTATTTCCCTTACAGGTTTTGGTGCTCCACAACGCCACGGGCAGCGCCAAAATGCACAGAATATACAAGAGTACAGAGAAGCACCACAAGGTAGAAGATGGAATGCTGACTGGGGTGTGAAAAATGGTGAAGTGGTACACGTTGAAGATAACTTCTACCATAAGCCACAGGTTTCTCTTAACCACTACTGGACCATTAATGAATCATCTTTCTTGTCAACTGCTGTATATGCCTCACTTGGTACTGGCGGTGGCGGTGGTTACGGCACAGACCGTTCACTAAACTTAGACACAATCAGAACAGGAGATAAGTTTTCTCCATATGACTTAGACCGTGTTGTAGATATCAACAGAGCGTCTACAGACGGAGATGCCAGAGCTTATCTGAGAGCATCAAGAAACGACCACAAATGGTATGGCGCTCTTTCTACTTATCAGAAAAGCCTGAATGCTAATTTTAACCTTTTAGGTGGACTTGATTTACGTTACTACAAAGGGGAGCACTTTACAGAGCTTACTGATTTATTAGGTGCTGATTACGTGCTAGATAATTCAGATATCAACAACCCGAACCGCAGAGCGCAAGTTGGTGATAAGATCAACTACAACAACGATGGCATTGTGCTTTGGGAAGGAGGCTTCCTGCAGGGTGAGTACACTAACGGTACATTATCAGCTTTTGTGTCACTTGCAGCTTCAAACACTTCTTACAAGCGAATCGACTACTTCCAGTACGAGGAAGGTAACCAGGAAACAGATTTTGTTAATTTCTTCGGGTACCAGGCAAAAGGTGGTGCTAACTATAACCTTACAGAAAATCACAATGTGTTTGCCAACTTAGGTTATTTTGAGAAAGCACCATTCTTCAACGCGGTTTTCCAGGATAACAAGAACATCATTAATGAAGAAGCAGAAAAGGAAAAAATCCTTAGCTACGAATTAGGTTACGGCTACAGAAGCGCTACATTAAATGGTAATATCAACTTGTACCGTACTTCTTGGAAAGACAGATCTTTTACTGAGCCTATTTTTACTCAAAGTGGAGATGTGTTCTTTGCTAACTTGCTTGGCGTAGACGCTTTACACCAGGGTGTTGAAGTAGATTTCACTTACCAGCCAACTACTAAGCTGAATATAAGAGGTATGGCCTCTATCGGTGATTGGACATGGACTAATAACCTAGATGAGATAACAGTATTTAACGAAGACAGAACCGAGTCTGAAACTTTTGGTCCTATCTACATGAAAGGTGTTAAAGTAGGAGATGCCGCTCAGACTACAGCAGCACTAGGTATGAGTTATAAAGTGGTTGAAGATCTTAAAATCGGCCTTGACTATAACTACTACACTAATTACTATGCTGATTTTGAGCCAACTACTTTATTAACTCCAGGTACTAAAGTTTGGCAGGTTCCATCATACTCGCTATTAGATCTGAACGCTGTATTTAACTTTGAAGTAGCAGGTTTAAGAGCTTCTGTTTATGCAAACGTTAACAACGTTCTTGACACAGAATATATTTCTGATGCACGTAATGGCGATGACAGGTTTGATGACGATGTAAATGGCGATGCAATCGGTACCTCAGTTTACTTTGGTATAGGCAGAACCTGGACAACTGGCCTGAAAATCAACTTCTAATCAAGCAGATAATAGTATCAAAATGAAAAAATACATATATGTAGTAGCCTCTTTCGCAGCGTTGTGTTTTACAGCCTGCGATCCTATGGAGGATGTATACGAAGAACTTGATTCTAAAATATCCAATGAGTATGTTGCTGATATTAGAACAGCGCTTACTGATAAGGATTATGAGTTCTACAAAGGCAAGCAAACTGTTCCGGCTTATGTAGCCACTGGCCACTATTTTACAAGTGAGGATCAGGCAAGTGAGCTAATTCCTGCAATTCTGGATAAAAACTATCCACAGGTAGGTAACAAAACAAAAGCTGCCATTTCTTACAACCTGCTTACTTTTAAGTTTGGTGACAATGAGATAAATAAAGTAGAGAAGTATGATTTGATTTCGTCTGACTATGCACTTGGTGGAGCCAGGTTCTCAAATTTCGACAGAGAGTCACAAGTAACTACTTTCCTGAATGCAAAATATCCGAATGCTGTAGAGGGTACGTTGGCAGTTCTTACTTATACCTGGTATAATGGTAGTGCTGAACCAAGATCATCTACGGTAACAGACTCTTATTATTTCACAAATGGGGAGTGGCTGGATACCTACCATGTTTCAAATGAAGATTATGTAACTGTAGGGCGTAACCGCTTTAATAACTTCACAACTTCAGATGACGATTTCCTGGCAGACCACTTCAATATCTTTCTGAGCAATAGCATTGTTGGACACAAAGTAGGTGATGTTAAATATGTAAGTTATGCTTACTACAACGGCAAATCCACAGTGCAGCAGGTAATGGCCATGACTTATAATGGTACGAAATGGGTTCCGGTGGAGGATGATTTGATAGTACATCCTGTTTTACGTTTCCAGAAGAAAGATTCTAAGTGGGTTGCTGATAGAAGCATTACATACAGCCTTGTTCCTGCTGATTACGCTTGGATTGCAGGTCAGGCTAATATCAGTACAGCAGGTAACAGAGCTAACTTAGCAAAGTATGGTAACTTTAACACCTTCTCCTGGACAAACGAAGATATTTTATTTGCCATGAGTGAATTGCTAAAGAACAAATTCCCTAATGCTCCTGAAGGCCAAAAGTTCACAGTTACTTATGACGCTTATCCAACGGGCTTAGTAGAGGTTAACTTAATCCGCAGAGCTAACGGAAACTATGAAGTTCCTAAGGAAGGTGAATAAGTAAAACTTTTTATAGAAAAAGCCTCTCGGAAGAACCGAGAGGCTTTTTTTTATAGCATTTAAAACTAATTAGTTAAACATATACCTCAGGCCCAGTTGCCCTTGCCATCTGGAGTCAAACGGGGCAATGTTATAAGCTTGTGTATTAGGGTTGAATGTAAAGGTCGGTTCCCCGGCGGCGTTGAAACCCGCGAAGCGGACGACTTCATTAGCACTGTTCCTGACGAAGTATTGTCTGCCCCAGTCCTTGTTGATCAAATTACCTACATTAAACACATCAAAAGTGATTTGGAAAGTGTGTTTGGTGTCGCCGGTAAAGATGTAAAAGTCCTGTAACAAGCGCACATCAAACTGATGTGTCCATGGCATACGGGCACCATTACGTTCAGCATACTGCCCACGACGGTCATTTAGGTAATCGTCTGAAGCAATAAATGCATCTAGTGCTCTCCACTGCTCATCTACGGTAAATAAAACTTCACCTGCTCTATTAGTAACTGGTATCAGGTTGATATCACCTTGATTGCGAGGTACATAAATAAGGTCGTTGCCAAAGTTTCCGTCGCGGTTCAGGTCCCCACTGTAAAGGTACGTAAACGGCAAACCTGACTGACCCTGATAGAACAAGGAAATACCTGTTGCAAAGTTTTCCCCGAATCTGAACGTATATCCACTGGTTGCAATGATCCTATGGCGAATATCAAATCTTGAAAAAGACAGTGCCGGAACATTAGGGTTATTAACAATCTGGTTAAACTCAAAGTTTGATAAAGCAGTAGAGCTCGTACCACTGTTCACATCTTTAGACTTGCCATAAGTATAGGCAACAGAGGTTTGTAAGCCACCAACGAAGTCTTTACGCAGTTGACCTGTCAGGTTATAGCGGTACCCTTTGCTGGTGTTGCTCAGCAGTATTACGTTCGTATAATCTTCATTAATGCGGCGATCCCTTGGGAATAGCTCCCTGTTATCAGGTCCAGGCAGAGTGCCAGTCGGCTCAACTAAATTAAGATCCTGGTAAAAAACATCATTTACGGTTTTCGAATAGATACCTTCCAAGGTCAGGAATACTTCATAAGGCAACGTGTAGTCAATTGCAAGATTGCTTCGCCATACCTGTGGCAGTTTAAAGTCATCATCAATTACGTTTACCTCCACTGTTTGCTGAGGTGGGCCTACTGTTCGTTGCTCAGTAACATCTGGTACAAAAGAATCGGGATTTCTGACATCAACAGTACCTAATATTGTACCCGTATTTATGAACTGGTTAGAAAGCCACACGAAAGGCACACGGCCTGTGAAGATACCTGTACCACCTCTTATCTGAAAAGAGCGTTCATCTGTTGGAGTAAAATTGAAACCAAAACGTGGTGCCCACAGCAACTGACCACTAGGAGCACGGTCTGTTTCTAGGCCCGGACGAATATTCTGGAAGTCGTTTTCCAGCTTCTGGTTTTCAGCGGGCTTGTCAGGAAATACCGGAATGTCCAGGCGTAAACCTAGAGTTAATCTTAGTCTCTCAGAAGCAGTATACTCATCCTGCACATAGAAGCCAAGTTGCATGGCATCAAATTCAGCAGCAGGCCGTGGGTCGTCTGTTAAGGAGAAGGTTGCACGAGCGCGGTTAGGATTATCATTAAAAAAGTCTTCTAAGCTACGGAAATCCCATCGGCCATTCAGGTTGTTAATAAACAGATTTCGGAAGCTGAAGAATTCATTATGTGTACCAATCGTGAAGTTGTTCCTTCCTAGTATGTAGGTAAAGTTATCGGTGAATTCGAAGATGTCCTGATCCAGTTCGTTGGCAGTTGATGAGCGTTGGGATCCGAATTCAAACTCACCTATTGGATCCTGAATCGAAACTTGTGGGAAAAGTTCGCCTCTTATGTCGCGATTCTCTCGGATGCTCGTGTAGCCTACAATCAAATTGTTTGATATTTCATTAGAAATTCGGCTATTTAACTGTAGTACAGAAACGTTTGTTTCGCTGTTGAATCGGTATGCATTATTTCCAAAACGAAGAAAATCGTTGCTTCTGGAAATATTGTCATCGAATGCCTCTATATAATTGTGGCGTAAAGTAAGCTGGTGGTTATTTGTGATGTTCCAGTCTAGGCGGGCAAATAGTTTATCGCTTTGTGTTTCCCGGTCTAGTTCTCCAAAAGATCCAACGTCATATCCATAAGTAGTCCTGACAAAGTTTGCTAAGTCCTGGGCAGCATCTAATGGAATAATGGACTCTGCAGAACCGGGGGCGAACCGTACAGGTTCCGTTATGCGAGTTGCATCGTAATTTACGAAGAAGAAGAGCTTGTCTCTTTTTATAGGGCCACCTATTCTGATGCCATACTGATAGTTTTCAAATTCATCTGCCCTTACTCTAGGTCCTACGACAGCTTTTCCTATAATATCTTCGTTGCGCCCAAATCCATATACTGATCCTGAAAAGGTGTTTGTGCCAGATCGGGTTACAGCGTTGATACCACCTCCGGTAAAGTTGCCTAGTTTCACATCATATGGCGCCACCACTACCTGTATTTCCTGAATAGCATCCAGTGAAATAGGTTGGGTGCCCGCTTGGCCTCCTGGAGTTCCGCTTCCTGATAAACCAAAGACGTCGTTATTCACCGCGCCATCAATGGTGATGTTATTGAAGCGGTTATTTGTACCAGCTATTGAGTTGCCAGAAGCTTGTGGTGTAAGACGGGTAAAATCCTGCAGACTTCGACTAAGTGTTGGGAGAGTTTCAAGCTGCTCACGAGAAACGTTAGTGGCAGCTCCCGTTCTATCCTGGTTGAAGATGTCGTTCTGCTCACCAATGATTTCTACCTCACCGAGTTGTCTTGTACTTTCTACCAGTACAAAATCGGCACGAGCAGCCTGGCCCAAAGCCAGATTCAGACTCTCTATTCGTTGTCCCTGATATCCAATATAAGAGGTGGAAACCGTATAAGGCCCTCCAACACGCATGTTCTGTATGTTGTAAAAACCTTCAGCATTAGTGTTCGCAACATACTGTGTGTTGGTCGGCGTGTGTATGGCAATAACTGTAGCACCAGGTAACCCGGTGCCAGATTGATCTCTAACAGAACCTATCAGAGCTGCTGTTGTAGTACCTTGCGCCAGTACCGTCTGTACAGGTAGTACTAAAGCCAGACACAATAGTAAAATAGTGTAAAAAAGTTTCATAGTACTTATAACTAGTTGATTGACAATAGCTTTTACTAGTTTTTAAGTACGTATGTTATAATAGGTTAATGTTATGTTTATGTTAATAACAGATATAGTTTACTCTGCTAAAGAATAAGTGGGCTTGGCTAAAAAGTTTTGGGGTCTTACCGCCTTAATAAAAATTCGCTGATAATAATTAGAGAACAAATTATTCTCAATAACTCCTAAAGAGGATGATGCATGGATAAACCGAATCTCATCATCACTGACTACCTCTGTTACCATGCCAACATGAGTTATTTCCCGACTGTTCTTGTTTGCTCCGAAAAAAACCAAATCCCCTTCTTTTATGTTCTTTAGTTTTACCTCGCTACCGTATCTGCTTTGCTCGTTAGAAGTGCGTGGAAGGATAACGTCGATGCTTTGGAAAGAAGTACAGAGTAAGCCGGAGCAGTCCATTCCTGCACGTGTTGTACCTCCCCACTTATATGGGGTGCCTGTGTAGGAGCGGGCAGCTTTTACAACTATCTCCACTTGCTTGTCAAGGTCACGGGGAATTCTCTTATTCCTGTGGGCAATGGAGCTTTCCTTGTCACCGTTTCTGCGGGCTAATCGTCTTGCTTTACGCTCCTGCCTTTTGGCTTCAGCAATTTCTCTGGCAGACATATAGTCTTCGCCGCGTTTGCTGAAGGTTGGCTGCGATGTTTGGCAGGAAACCATTAAGAGCAGGAAAAGGATAAATAGGGCGGAGGTAGTTAAAAGTGTTCTCAAAGCGTATTTTTAGCAAATAAAGGGTATTTGTATATATCTACTTGCTAATTTACACATTAGCTATTCTTTTAAAAAATGAAATTTAACTCAATATCACCTCAGGCTATAGAAGCGCTTTCTGCCATTGTTGGCTCAGGGTATGTGCTACTACCTGCAGCTGCCGACGAGATGCTGCGCTACACGCACGACGAGACGGAAGATCTGCGTTATGAGCCGGAACTGGTTCTTAAACCTGCTAACGCCAAAGAGATAAGCAGTATTTTAAAATATTGCCACGAAAATTACATACCTGTTACCCCTCGCGGTGCAGGTACTGGTTTAAGTGGTGGGGCACTGGCTGTGCATAAGGGAGTAGTTTTGTCTACGGAGCGGCTAAACAGCATTCTGAATATTGATGAGCGTAACCTGCAAGCCACTGTAGAGCCAGGAGTTATTACACAGGTTTTTCAGGAGGCGGTAATAGCCCGCGGTTTATTTTATCCCCCGGACCCTTCAAGCCGGGGTAGCTGTTTTTTGGGTGGCAACCTGAGTGAGTCGAGCGGGGGACCCAGGGCAGTTAAATATGGTGTTACTAAAGACTATGTGCTCAACATGGAGGTGGTTCTGCCAACCGGTGAAATAACATGGACTGGTGCAAATGTTCTTAAGAATGCCACCGGGTATAATCTTACTCAGTTGATGATAGGCAGCGAAGGCACTTTAGGCGTGATCACCAAAATTGTATTCAAGCTCATCCCTTACCCACCCCAGACACTGGTAATGCTAGTGCCTTTCCGGAAAGAGGAGGAGGCCTGTGCTGCTGTTTCGCAAATTTTCATGGCAGGTATTGTGCCTTCGGCTTTGGAGTTTATGGAACGTGATGCTATTGAATGGACGAACAAGTTCCTGAATCTTAATCTGAGTTTGCCGGAAGACATCAGGGCCCACCTGTTAATAGAGCTTGATGGGAAAGATATGGACTTGTTGTACCAGGATGCAGAGGAGGTATATGAGGTGCTGGAAAAATTTGATGTAGGCGACATCCTGGTGGCGGACACCGAAAAGCAGAAAGCTGATCTGTGGCACTTGCGCCGGAATGTAGGTCATGCAGTTAAAAGTAACTCTATCTATAAAGAAGAAGATACAGTAGTTCCGCGTGCCGAACTACCAGTGCTGCTAAAAGGTGTTAAGGAGATAGGTAGAAAGTATAACTTCAAATCAGTATGCTACGGGCATGCCGGTGATGGGAATCTGCACATTAATATTGTAAAGGGAGAAATGAGCGATGAGGACTGGAAACACAAGCTGCCGGAGGGGATAAAGGAAATTTTTAAGCTTTGTGTTGCGCTGGGCGGTACAATTTCAGGAGAGCACGGAATCGGTCTGGTGCAGAAGTCATACATTGGAATTGCTTTAAATGAGGTGCAACTGCGTTTGATGCGGGGCATTAAGGATACTTTTGATCCACATGGCATTCTTAACCCGGGCAAAATATTTTAAACAGAACAGGCGCATGTATAATTACTGCGCCTGCTCTGCTTTTGATATGACTCTTTCTAAATGTGTGCTCATGTACGGTTTCCTTTTTTATCAGCTTTATTGATGTCATCTGCTAAATCACTGTACTTGTTTTCTGCCAGGTCCTGGTCAAGGTTCCGAAGGTTATGCCAGGATTGCATCAGGTTTGCAGGTGATTCGTGCAGTTGCGTACTGTCTGCAGACGGTTTTGACTTTTCATTAAAGTGTAAAAGCTCTTCCTGGGCCTGGTTTGCTTCTTCTGTGGTTTGATGCGCTCGTAAAATTGCCTCTTTATGGGCTTTTTCTGTTTTCATAATGTTTAAGGTGTATATATTAAAGGTTAATGATCAGGTATTAGATGGTGCTTTTTTTGTTCTTCCTTTACAAAGTTGCTCACGTAGTTAGCCACCTCTTCAGCACTGTCTTCCTGTAAAAAATGGCCTCCTTCTTCAAAATGGATTACATAGCATTCATGAAAGAACTTCTTCCAGCGTTGTAGTGCTTCTATTTTTATTAGCTTGTCACGCTCTCCCCAAAGTATAAGAGTGGGTATATCCTGTATCTTTTTTCGCTGCTGCCAAAGCTCTTCATACCACTTGCTAACCCCAACTAATTCGCGGGCACAGGCTAACTTCTTTACATGTTGGTCAGGGTTCCCCAAGGCTTTTATATAATGCTGCTTTATTGGCTCAGGCAACTTGTCCTCATTCCCAAACAACTCATTTACCAACGTACGGGCAGAAACGTTGAGCTTTGAATGTAAAAACTTACCCAAAGGTCCTACAAGATATTTGCTCGTTTTGCTAAAAGACTGATGCTTTGACAGGGACCAGGTCCAGGAGTTAATCATAACTATCCGCTGCACATTTTCAGGATGTTTGATAGCGTATGCAAGGCCAATAGGTGTGCCAAAGTCATGCACCAGTAAGGTAATGTCTTTCAATTGAAGATGATCCATCAGCTGCTCAAAGTTGGCTGCATGGGCACGAGGTTTATAGCTAAAGTCATCCGGCTTGTCAGAAAGACCAAACCCAATCAGGTCTAAGGCAATGCAGCGGTATTTCTTCCTGAGGATCTTTATCAGGTTACGGTACAGGAAAGACCAGGCAGGGGTGCCATGTATCATTACTATCGGAGCCCCTTGGCCCTCATCAACGTAATGCATTTTACCAGCTTCTAACTGTAGGTAGTGCGATTTAAAAGGATACTCCTTTGTATCCAACCATTCTGGTTTCATAGCGATCAGGGTGTGTCTGATTAAGATATACTTTGATAGGACAGGGAGGTTGTTTAAATCCTTTAAAATAAGGTTAGTCTGCTAATAAAATTTAGGGGCGGCGTAATTGCTTTATGCGAACAGTAAAACAGAAAGCTTAACTTTACCAATAATTATGTGTGGATTAACCGGAGCATTTGCCTTTACGGAAGCTGGAGCAGTAGCATTGGAGCGGCTGCAAATGGCCTCAGATGCTTTGCAGCACCGGGGGGCAGATGCATCCGGTATGTTTGTGCAGGACCAGGTAGGAATTGCCCACAAAAGGTTATCAGTCATAGCCCCAACAGCTGATGCAGATCAGCCTTTCACTGATAGTCAGGGTCGCTTCACAGTAGTGCTGAATGGGGAGATCTTTAATTACCAGAAGCTTAGAACAGATCTGCAGGCTAAGGGAGTTGAGTTCAGGACAGCCTCTGATACAGAGGTGGTACTTCAGCTTTATAAGCGGGAAGGGCAGGACTTCCTTAAAAAGCTGCGCGGGTTCTTTGCCTTAGCTATATACGACTCACGCGATAAAAGCCTTTTTCTGGCCCGTGACAGGTTTGGTGAAAAGCCCCTGCTTTATTACAAAGATGGAGATAAGTTTTTATTTGGCTCCGAGCTGGCGGCCCTCCTGGAGCTAGGTGTTCCACGTGAACTGGATTACACCTCCCTGTATCAATACCTGCAGCTTACCTATGTGCCAGCTCCTGCAAGTATGCTGAAAGGAGTTAAGAAGCTGTTGCCCGGGCATTCATTGTTTGTAAAGGATGGCAAGGTCCACAGCAGTATGTGGTATCGACTTCCTTTTGATCCGGATAAGGCGGCGCACAATCGTCTTCCTTATAAACAGCAACAAGCAAAGCTTTATCAACTACTCGAACAGGCTGTAAGTGATCGGTTAACAGCAGATGTGCCGGTTGGAGCTTTTCTGAGTGGTGGAATTGACTCATCAATTGTTGTGGCGCTGGCAGCACAGCAGGTAGATAAGCTGCAGACTTTTTCAGTCGGATTTCCGGGGCACCCTTATTTTGACGAAACAAAATATGCACAGCTGGTGGCCAGGAAGTATAACACCAGTCATACAGAGGTGCTTTTAACTAGCAATGACCTCTATGACGGGCTGTATGGAATGCTTGATAGTATGAGTGAACCTTTTGCAGATTCATCGGCTCTGGCAGTCTATAGTTTAAGCAAGCAGGTAGGGCAAAAACTAAAAGCTGTTCTGTCTGGTGATGGAGCTGATGAACTATTTGCAGGTTATAATAAGCATTTGGCTGAGTATAAGGTGATAACAGAGAATACAGGAGCCTCTGCTATAAAAAGAATGAAGTTTTTATGGGATGTTCTGCCAAAATCGAGAAACTCTTTTACATCAAATAAGGTAAGACAACTACAGCGTTTCGCTGAAGGGGCTGGCTTGGCACCACATAATCGCTATTGGTTCTGGGCTACATGGCAAAAGGAAGACGAAGCACTAATGCTACTTAATCCTGAAAACCGGAGCGCAGCTGCCAGTAGATTATACATTGCCCGTAAGAGCCGCTTGCTGGATTGCCTCGACAAAAAACCATATGATCTGAATAGCGTACTTTGTGCCGACTGGAATCTTGTTCTGGCAAACGATATGCTTCCAAAAATTGATTTAATGGGGATGTCAAACGGGCTGGAGGTGCGGAGCCCTTTTCTGGATCATCGGTTGGTTAAGTTTGCCTTCTCCCTGCCTTCTTCTTCTAAGATAGACGGGGCAAAGCGAAAACGTATTTTGCTGGATACCTTTAAAGATGTTTTACCTGTTGAATTACAAAAGAGGCAAAAGCAAGGTTTTGAGGTGCCGTTAAGGTCATTTTTAATCTCTGAAGGGAGTGAACTTCTGAGTGAGCTTTTGGCAGATGATTTTGTTAAGGAACAAGGAATATTTGATGTGCATCAGGTACAAAAGATACGTAAAAGCATACTTAGCGGTAACAGTGCAGCTGCTTACACAACAGTATGGAGTTTGATAATATTTCAGTATTGGTGGAAAAGGCATATGACCTAACATCAAATTTTTACTGTTTAAGTTAAAGAGTAACTAAATAAAAAGATAAATTTGTAGTCTTACACTAATGTTTTACCTATGAGAATAGCTGTAGTTGGTACTGGATATGTGGGCCTGGTGACAGGAACCTGCTTTGCCGAGGTGGGCATCGATGTTACATGCATTGACATCGACGAGAAGAAGATAGAGAACCTGAAGAAGGGTATCCTGCCTATTTATGAGCCGGGCCTGGACGAGATGGTTGCGCGGAACGCGCAGAAAGAGCGTCTGACCTTCTCAAATGACTTGCCATCGGTGATCCAGAGCTGCGGTTGCGAGGCTGCCTTCATTGCAGTGGGAACGCCTCCGGGTGAGGATGGCTCGGCTGACCTGAAGTACGTCTTGGCGGTGGCCCGTGAGATAGGACGCAACATGAACGACTACATGGTGGTGGTGACCAAGAGCACAGTGCCGGTAGGTACGGCCCAGAAGGTACGCCAGGCGATAGAAGAGGAGCTGGAGGCAAGAGGCGTAGACGTTCCCTTTGATGTGGCCTCTAACCCGGAGTTCCTAAAAGAGGGAGCTGCCATTGAGGACTTCCTGAAGCCAGACCGCATTGTAGTAGGCGTGGCCTCTGAGAAAGCCGAGAAGGTTATGAAGAAGCTTTACAAGCCATTCCTGATGAACGGGCACCCGCTTATCTTCATGGATATCCCTTCTGCCGAGATGACCAAATACGCTGCCAACTCTATGCTGGCCACCAAGATCAGCTTCATGAACGACATCGCTAACCTTTGCGAGATCATGGGCGCCGACGTGAACATGGTGCGCAAGGGCATCGGCTCAGACGCGCGTATCGGAAATAAGTTTATTTACCCGGGTATTGGCTACGGTGGCTCGTGCTTCCCGAAAGACGTGAAGGCCCTGATCAAGACAGCTGCGGACAACGGCTATGAGATGAAGGTGCTCAAGTCGGTGGAGCAGGTAAATGAGAGCCAGAAGTCGGTACTTTACAATAAAATAGAAAAGCACTTCAACGGTGACCTGACCGGCAAGACTTTTGCCGTGTGGGGCCTTTCCTTCAAGCCGAAGACCGACGACATGCGCGAGGCGCCTTCCCTGGTGATCATCGAGAAGCTGCTGGCCAGAGGGGCCAAAGTGAGAGCCTATGATCCGGTGGCCATGAAAGAGGCCAAGCACACGCTGGGTGACACCATCGAGTACGGCAAGGATGAATACGAGGCGCTGATCGATGCGGACGCGCTGTTGCTGGTGACGGAGTGGCCGGAGTTCCGCTCCCCTAACTTCAACGTAGTAAGCAAGCTGATGAAGGACAAGGTAGTGTTTGACGGAAGAAACATCTACGATGCCGCTGATATGCGCGAGAAGGGCTTTACCTACTACGGTATTGGTATAAAACAACAAGTTCAGCAGGAAAAGGAGGTAGTATAACAATGTCAAAGAAAAGAGTACTGATAACCGGTGGAGCCGGGTTTCTTGGTTCCCACTTATGCGATAGATTTATCAAAGAAGGCTACCATGTGATTGCCATGGATAACCTGATTACTGGTAACCTGGAGAATATTGAGCACCTGTTCAAACTGGAGGACTTTGAGTTCTACCATCACGACGTGTCTAAGTTCGTGCACGTGCCCGGCAAACTTGATTACATACTTCACTTTGCCTCTCCGGCAAGCCCGATCGATTACCTGAAGATTCCGATACAGACCCTGAAGGTTGGCTCCCTTGGAACGCATAACCTTCTTGGGCTCGCAAAAGCCAAAAACGCACGGATGCTTATCGCTTCCACTTCGGAGGTATACGGCGATCCGTTGGTGCACCCGCAGCAGGAGGACTATTGGGGCAATGTGAACCCGGTGGGGCCGAGAGGCTGTTACGATGAAGCCAAGCGATTTCAGGAGGCGATGACTATGGCTTACCACATGCACCATGGTTTGGAGACGCGCATTGTGCGTATCTTTAACACCTACGGTCCGCGAATGCGTCTGGATGACGGCCGTGTGTTGCCTGCTTTCCTAAGCCAGGCACTAAGAGGGGAGCCGCTCAGTATCTTCGGCGATGGAAGCCAGACACGCTCTTTCTGCTATGTGGATGACCTGATTGAAGGTATTTACCGCCTGCTTCTGAGTGATTATCACATGCCGGTGAACGTTGGTAACCCTTCTGAGATCACCATCAAAGAGTTTGCGGAGGAAATCTGCAAACTGACGGGTGCGGAGCTAAAGGTGGACTATCAGCCACTGCCGAAAGACGACCCGCAACAGCGCCAGCCGGATATCACCAAAGCCAAGGACATCCTTGGATGGGAGCCGCAGGTTGAACGTGCGGAGGGATTGAAGAGAACCCTTGAGTACTTTAAAGAAAAAATAGTTATTCCTGCTGAGCAGGAAGCTTAAGTAAAACAAGAGAGGCTGCATTTGCAGCCTCTCTTGTTTATGGTTTCTTACCTAATAAGATGTCGCGAAGCCTTTCTCCTGCTTTGCCATCAAATTCAAACATCCATTCTTTTGTAAAAATGACTTTCTGAGGAAGCTGTTTCTGGTGCAGCTCTTCTATGTTAGGCAAAAGTCTGTCCAGCTCTTTTAAATCAAAAAATGCATTTGCCACACCAGCATCAACCAATGGCTTAGAAACTAAATATTCACCAGCAGGATGATTTTCGTAGGTAAGCACAGTAGTATGAGGAAAAGCAGCAAAAGGCATTAGGTAAGTCGAATAAAATCCTATTACTACCGGAATAGAAGGAGCAAGTTCAGCAAGCTCTGCATCATCAATTATTCGACAATTCTGTTCTTGTTTAAGCTTTTGCCAGATTTTAATGTCTTGCTTGGGGTGGGGCTTTATGTACAGCGTATACCCATGCTTTTTACAAATACCAGACAACCCAGCTGCAAACGCTTTCTTGTGTTCTTCATTCCACTGCAATAGTCCCTGCTCTGCAAGAGGTTGGTCTATCAGAAGCACACTTTTAGTAACAGAAGCGGAAGGCAAGTTGGCTAAACGATCAAAATAAGGTATGCCGATAAGCTTTACCTGACCACCGAAGTATGCAGCCTCATGACCTTTATATGCTTCATAAATTTTTGTGCTAAAACCAATGTAATAATCTGCAAATCTCTTTTCTGACTTAATTGCTCTAAAGGTACCCAGGTAGTTGTGGCGGCCTCTAACTTCTATAAAGTCTTTTGTGAAAGCCCTATCATCTGCAGATAGAAGTGCAAGGCTGTTATTCAAGAATTGTCGGGACCGAATACGACTCTTGAAGTCGCGCGCCAGCTGATAATAATACCTTATCCTTCTTTTCAAGCTTTGCTCTTTACCAGGACTTATTTCCGGATCAAAGCCGAAAATATAGTCCGCTCTTAATCCATGCTCCAGTAGATAAGTAGGTGTAGAAGCAGCTTTACAGGCCAGGTTTAGAACAATATGGTTATATGATTCAATGTAAAGAAACACTACTTTGTCAGGAGAAACCTTTTCTATTAACTGCTGTGCACTGTCATAGTTCTCCCAGTAAATTGCTTTACCAAAAGACTGGTAAAAAGTATTTTCTTCTTCGTTGGGTGTAGTATAAAATAAGAAAATGAAGTCACAGTAATCCTTTGCTGCTTTCAACAAACAAACATAGTCTTCTCTACCGTAGTCCCCTACAAATATGATCTTGGGCTTCCTGTACATCTGTTTGTAAGTAGATTAATAACTATATTTCGTAAATTATTCCTGCTAATCTGACTTGAAAGAAGTTACTGTCCAAAAAAAGCTTGTTGTTTATGTTGTACCTGCAATAGCATATGAAGGTATCTCTAAACAGGTGCTTTTGCAAATTGATGCGCTCATAGAAAGAGGATATACTGTTAAGCTTATAGCTTTAACTACAGTTAACGATAACGTTATTTTTGAACTCGCTCCTAAACTGGATCAGGAGAATGTCATTCAACTAGAACAACCTGATGCTTATTTATCTGTCAAGGCGTTAAAAGGCTCTCCATCTGTTGCCTTGCAAATTAGCAAGTTACTAAAAGAATGGAAGCCTGCTGTTGTGTTTGCTCATACTCCTTATGCTCATTTTGTAATGAGGCTGGTGAAGTTGCTAAGCTTTAGCGAAGAGGATAAGATTAAGCTTTGGCAGTACTTCCATATAACGCAATATGCTGAGTTTCCTTTGACAACATGGAGGCGAAAGCTAATAAATGTTGTTAATCGACATCTAGCTAAGCGATTTGATGATGGGCATATTTTTGTCTCGAAAGCAGCAAAAGAAGATGTTCAGCAGAACTTAGTTAGCTTGAAGAATTATCGTGTTATCTTCAATGCAATACCTTTTATAGAAGCTGAGCAACATGTTGATTCTTTAGAAAAGCCTCATTCCCAAAGTACTCTTCCTTATACTATTGTTATTCCGGGTAGAATTGAGGAGGTAAAGGGACAGCTTTGGTTCTTAGGTGTTTTTAAAGAGTTTTTAAGGCGAAATAGTTTAAAACCCTCAGAAATTAAGCTAATTCTGGCTGGCGGAGGTAGTTTATGTGAAGAAGCAACTAGAGAAATTAAGATTCTTAATATAGAAGATTATGTGTCAGTAACCGGCTATATAAGTAACATTGCTATAAAGCGGTTTATATATGATGCTGATTTAGTTGCTGTTCCCTCTTTGCGTGAAGGTTTCGGACTAGTTGTGTTAGAAGCGCTTATCTGCGGTAGAATTGTTTTGTGTTCTGATGCTGGGGGCTTAAAAGAGATAGTAGAAGATGGAATAACCGGGTTTACTTTTAAAACATCTGATGATGATGATTGTCTAAAACAGATAAACCTCATTTATCATCAGCGTGGAAAAGCTATATTAGATAAGGAAGAAATTGCCAGACTATTACATGGTAAGTTTAGTTTTGAGAAACACATGCAGGAGGTGGTTTCTTTGATAGATAATACCTGACATGATGGATAAACTGCGAATTGTCTTTATAGGCTATTGGGGTGTCGAGGAGGGGTTAACTGTTTCCACCATAATTCCTTGGTTAAGAATTATGCAGGCTGCTGAAGAAGTAGAGCAAGTCACGTTCTGCACCATAGAGCGAAATTCAGTGCCGCCAGGTGCAAATAATAACCTGACTGCCTTATTAAAAATCAAGCATGTTCCTCTTTACTCCGTCAGCAGGGGAGCTGTGCTGGCTACTAAGATTAGCGACTTTATGCAATTTCCGAGAGAGATAAGCCACCTGGTGCAACAGCATAAGGCAAATCTGTTATTTGCGCATGGTGCACCGGCAGGGGCACTAGCCTATAAAGTCTGGAAGACGAATAGGCTACCTTTCTATGTAAGTTCTTTTGAGCCACATGCTGATTACATGTTAGAGTCAGGAGTGTGGAATAAAAGAGGCTTGAAGTATCTCTTTCAAAAATATTGGGAAAGAAAGCAAATACTACATGCGTCCGGACTAATTCCTGTAGCAGAAACTTACCGGCAGAGTCTGCTTCAGAAAGGTGTTCCGGCTCATAAGGTGAAGGTAGTGCCAAGCCCTGTCCGATTACAGGAATTTGCTTTTAATCCTGCTTTAAGAGCAAAAGTAAGAGACAGGCTGCACCTTCAAAATGCTATCGTAGGTATATATGCCGGAAAGTATGGGGATATGTATTACAGGGAGGAGGCATTCTGTATCTACCAAAAATGCTTTGACGTAATAGATGACTTCCGGCTAATTATACTCTCCCCACAGCCAAAGGAAGAAATCCTGCAGCTGCTGCGAGAGAACAATATTGATAGCAGTAAAGTCTATGTGACTTCTGTGCTCCATCATGAAGTGCCTGCTTACCTTTCTGCCTCAGATTTTGCCTTTGCCACTTACAGAGCATCCCCTTCAAAGAAGTACCTGTCTCCGGTAAAAGTAGGAGAGTACTGGGCAAATGGCTTACCTGTACTTTTAACTGAAGGAGTGGGTGATGACAGTGAAATCATCAAGGGAGAAGGGGGAGGGGCATTATTTAATTTAGAGGAAGATAAAAGTGTGGAGAAGGCAATAGCTAAAGTAATAAGGGTAGTGAAAGAACCTAACCACCGAAAACAGATATGTAAACTGGCTGAGAAATATAGATCAGAAAACAAAATGCAGGAGGCGTTTGACTACTTCTTTGGAAAAGAGCAGGGGGGACAAAGGTGAAAGTGCTTTTTGTTGTGCCGTTTCCTTTAGGCAAAGCAGCTTCTCAACGATACAGGGTTGAGCAGTTTCTCCCGTTCCTGCAGAAAAGAGGAATAAAGTATAAAGTAGCCCCTTTCTGGGATGCTTCTACCTGGACTGTACTTTATAAAAAAGGACATTTCTTGCGAAAGGCTACTGGAGTTTTTGATGGTTTTTTGAGGAGAGCGTTGCTTTTATTACAGTTGCCATCTTACAACTATGTCTTTATTCATAGGGAAGCCACACCTGTAGGTCCGCCATGGTTTGAGTGGATTGCGGCTAAAGTGTTCCGAAAGAAACTGATTTATGATTTTGATGATGCTATTTGGCTTAATAACACCTCCGATGAAAATAAAAGTGTAACAAGATATAAATGGCAACATAAAACAGAGAAAATCTGCAGGTGGAGCTACAAAGTGAGCGTTGGTAACAATTTCCTGAAGGAGTATGCACAGCAGTTTAATCAGCAGGTTGTGTTGTTACCGAGTGCTGTGGATCTGATTAATAAATACAATAAACTAAAGAATCAGCAAGTAGAACGAATAACAGTAGGTTGGATAGGCTCGCACTCCACTTTGCCATATCTGAAATTGATTGAGCCTGCATTACAAAGACTGGAAAAGAAACACGACTTTGATTTTATAGTTATTGCCGATAGAAGTCCGGAACTGAGAATAGACTCTATGGTATTCGTTCCCTGGAATCAGGAGACTGAAGTAGATGGGTTATTAAGGTTTAGTATAGGAGTAATGCCATTACCAGACACAGAGTGGGCAAGAGGTAAGTGTGCTTTTAAAGCAATACAATATATGGCTTTGGGTATTCCGGCTATCGTATCGGCAGTGGGTGCCAATACAGAAGCTGTGCTAAACGGTGAGACAGGCTACACTTGCACCACGGAGCAGGAATGGTATGAGAGCCTTGAACGGCTTTTAACTGACCCTGACTTGAGAGCCAAACAAGGTGAAGCTGGGCGTGCCCAGGTTGAAGAAAGATATGCGCTGCAGGCGTACGAGCAGACTTTTGTTTCCTTGTTTTCTTAGCTTCTCCTGTTTTCCTTCAGGTATTTCTTTGCCTCCTTATAGCTTGCAGACTTCTTTTCACTAGCCTGTAAAACTATATTGTAGTAGCGCTTAGCCACAGCCTTATCTTTCTGCTGGTTTGCTATGCGGGCCAGGTTCAGATATGAATTGATAAAGTAACCAGAATCACGTTCGTTGCTGATTTCAGCGTACATAATGGCATCCTGATAATATTTCTTCGCCTTCTCGAGATCATGATACTTGTTCTGATGTATGTAAGCCAAAATATAAGATGCATAACGGCCGCTTACCGCTTCATATCCAGGCATTTGTTGATATAACTTGCTTAAAATATCCTCTGATATACGTTCTGCTCTGGTAAAATGTCCCTGCACAAATAATAATCTGGCATAATAGCGTTGAAAATAAGCATTGTCCGGGTACTTAAGTGCCAGGTCCTGCGATATCCTTAGCGCTTCGTTCATATTGCCTTCCTCATTGGCATAGATCTTCATGAGGAAGAACTTGGACTCAGTGCCTGTATAAAAACCTGTATTCGCTACATAGCGGAGCTGTTTCAAACCTAAACGCTTGTCACCGTCAGGGAAGAACATAAGTACAGGGCGCAGCATGGAATAATTCTCATGAATCCAGACGGCGTAGTAGTTGAAAAGAGCTTCCCCAAACAGGAACTCAGGGCTAAGGCCATTTCCAGCCTTGGCGCGCTCCATATATTCTAAAGAGCGCTTACTGGCTACAGTAGCTTTGCGCCAGTTGCTTCGTTCAGAATGAAGTCTTCCGGTAAAACCGTAGGCTGCGGCCAGAAAGAAAGCCGCCTCAACATTTTTATCGTCCTGCTCATACATTTTCTCTGCCTTTTGAATGGTGGTGTCCATGTAAGCAAAGAAGAGGTTGTCGTATTTTGTTGTCTGAATATTGGTGGGTACGATCTTCCACCACTGGCTCAGCCCCATCAGGAAGTGTGGCAGAGGATGTTCCGGGTAACGGCGGCGCAAAGACTTGAACTGCTTTTCAGCACGCTCATATTTGAAGTTGTACATGTTGTCCACAGCACCCTCCAGTTCATACTGCACTTCTTTATTTAGCAGCAACATACCTCTTACTTTCACCGCCTCAGGTAAAACCTCGATAGACTCAATGGTAACCTGGCGCATAGCAGTAGTGTCAGTGGGAGCTTGTGCTACTGCTAAGGCTGATATGCTAAGTGTGAAGATGGTGAATAATAGCTTCTTCATGAAGAAAATAAAATTTCAGTGTCTGTTTGCCGTGTCGCCCTCAGGGATGTCCGTAGGTAATAAAAGTACAACAATTATATTAAATTTGAATTCCATAAATGGAAAATAACCTATGAGACTACTAGAACAACTCTGCAAAATACATGCCCCTTCAGGAAATGAGAAAAACCTTTCTGAGTTTCTGCTAAACTATATAGAAGAGCATAAAGTTCAGTGGAAAACGCAACCAGTCGTATTATCCGGTGAAGGTTTTCAGGATTGTATTTTGCTGGTATTCGGAGAGCCACGAGCGGCCATTTTTGCACACATGGACTCCATTGGTTTTACAGTGCGGTATGGCAAACAACTGGTAAAGATTGGAGGTCCTGTGGCTGAGAAAGGATTTAAGCTGGTAGGAGAGGATGCGAAGGGGAAGATAGAATGCACGCTTAAGTATGATGAGGAGGAAGGTGAGTTGCTGTATGATTTTGAGCGTGAAATAGATCGAGGCACTGAACTGGTTTTTAAATGTGATTTCCGGGAAACAGAAGAAACGGTTCAAAGTTGCTACATGGATAACCGCCTGGGAGTATGGAGCGCCTTAAAAGTGGCCGAGACGCTGGAGAACGGTATAATTGCTTTTAGTTGCTGGGAAGAGCACGGAGGTGGTTCGGTGGCTTATCTTTGCAAGTATATCTATGAAAACTATGGTGTAAAGCAGGCCATTGTGTCTGATATTACCTGGGTAACAGAGGGAGTGCATGCAGGGAAAGGAGTTGTGGTATCTATGCGGGATAGCCTGATTCCAAGGCGCTCCTACGTAGAGAAGATATTATCTATTGCAAAGGAGTCTGGTATACCTTACCAGATAGAGGTAGAAGGAGCAGGAGGAAGTGATGCGAAGGAACTACAGCGAAGCGCTTATCCCTGGGACTGGTGTTTTGTAGGTGCTCCGGAAGATAATGTGCATACTCCTGATGAGATTGTGCACAAAAAGGATATCCAGAGCATGGTTGATCTGTATCGGGTGCTGATGGAAAAACTCTAGCAACAAATAAAGTTTAAAGTTTCAAGGCTGGTTCTGAAAAGGGCCAGCCTTTCTTTTGCTCGGTAAGGCTGAAAACGGTACAGGAAGGGGTATTGGAGGTGTTTACACAGGCAAACCTTCAACTTATTAATAAATAGAGAAATACCGGCTAAATGATAATAACTGAAAGGCTGCCTAACATTTGGAAAAGTCTAAGGAAACTTCTTTCTTTAATAGCTATATTCGAATATTATCTAACCTTAATCAAACTGAATGGAACCTATTCTTTACGCAATTCCTGCATTTGGACTGGCGGCCTTAATCTACACCTGGATAAGGTCAGCTTGGGTAACGAAGCAGCCAGCAGGCAACGAGCGCATGAGCAGCATTGCACGCCATATCGCCGATGGTGCCATGGCTTTTTTGAAAGCGGAGTATAAAGTGCTGGCTTACTTTGTGGTTATCGCCTCCATTTTCCTCGCCTATTTAGGTATAACGGGCGAGAAATCTCATCCGCTGATTGTAGGTGCCTTTATTGTAGGTGCCGTTTTATCTTCTTTGGCGGGCTTTATGGGTATGCGTATTGCTACCAAGGCAAACGTTCGTACAGCAGAGGCCGCGCGCACAAGTCTTTCGAAGGCATTGAATGTGTCATTTGCAGGTGGATCTGTGATGGGTATGGGGGTGGCGGGCCTGGCAGTTCTTGGCCTTGGCTCCCTCTTTATTCTTTTCTATTACATTTTCGTGCAGGCAACGGGTGCTTCCGCCAATAGCGTAGAAATGGAAATCGCCCTCGAAGTACTAACAGGTTTCTCGCTGGGCGCTGAAAGTATTGCCCTTTTTGCCCGTGTGGGTGGAGGTATTTATACGAAAGCAGCCGACGTTGGTGCTGACTTAGTGGGTAAGGTAGAAGCTGGTATTCCTGAAGACGATCCTCGTAACCCTGCTACTATTGCCGACAACGTAGGTGATAACGTAGGTGACGTGGCTGGTATGGGTGCCGACTTATTTGGTTCTTATGTGGCCACAATTCTGGCTACGATGGTATTAGGACGTGAGGTATTTGCAGAAGATAACTTCGGTGGGCTTTCTCCTATCATCCTTCCCATGCTTATTGCTGGTCTGGGTATCGTCTTTTCTCTGATCGGCATGCTTTTCGTGCGGGTAAGCGAGGGAGGAGATGTACAAGCAGCGCTTAACCGCGGTAACTGGATATCTGTTGTCCTTACTGCTGTTGCTGGATATTTTGTTATTCAGTGGCTTCTTCCAGAGAACCTGGTGCTCCGTAACTTCGAATTCACTAATGATGGCGTGTTCGGCGCTGTGATAGTGGGTTTAGTTGTTGGTGCCTTGATGAGTATCATAACCGAGTATTACACGGCAATGGGTAAAAAGCCGGTAAATTCTATTGTACAGCAGTCTTCTACAGGTCATGCAACAAATATTATTGCTGGTTTGGCTGTGGGTATGCATTCTACCGTAATGCCGATCATCGTACTTGCGGCAGGTATTGTTCTGTCTTATACTGCTGCTGGTTTATATGGTGTGGCAATAGCTGCAGCTGGTATGATGGCAACAACTGCCATGCAGTTAGCCATTGACGCCTTCGGCCCGATCGCTGATAACGCGGGTGGTATTGCCGAGATGAGTGAACTGCCGAAGGAAGTGCGTGAGCGTACGGATATATTAGATGCGGTAGGTAACACAACTGCTGCAACAGGTAAAGGATTTGCAATTGCCTCTGCTGCTCTTACTTCCCTTGCACTTTTTGCGGCATTTGTTGGCATAGCTGGCATTCCGAGCATAGATCTTTATAAGGCTCCTGTTCTGGCAGGCTTATTTATTGGTGCTATGATTCCATTTGTATTCTCTGCCCTTGCAATTGCTGCGGTAGGTAGAGCGGCTATGGCCATGGTACATGAGGTGCGTCGTCAGTTCCGCGAGATTCCAGGTATTATGGAAGGAACGGGTCAGCCAGAGTATGAGAAGTGTGTGGCTATCTCTACAAAAGCAGCCATTCGTGAAATGATGCTTCCGGGAGCCATAGCTCTTATAGTGCCACTAATCATTGGGTTTGGCTTTAAAGGTGTATTCGCAGATACCTCATCTGCTGAAATGCTTGGTGGAGTGTTGGCAGGTGTGACTGTGTCTGGCGTATTGATGGCAATGTTCCAGTCTAACGCTGGCGGTGCCTGGGACAATGCTAAAAAATCCTTCGAAAAGGGTGTGGAGATAAATGGCAAGATAGAGTATAAAGGTTCTGAGCCACATAAAGCTTCTGTAACCGGAGATACAGTAGGTGATCCGTTTAAAGATACATCAGGTCCTTCAATGAACATCCTGATTAAGCTGATGTCGATTGTGTCGCTGGTAATTGCACCACACATTGCTTTAGAGCGTGAACCAGCCATTCCGGAGCCGCCGCTCGAAATAGGGCAAAAGAACATGCATGAACGGCACCTAACGCCTGAGACTGCAAATACAGAAATAGACAAGCAGAATACAGTGGTGTTACGACACGTAACCCTGCAGAATTAGAAAAAACCTCTTAAAAATGCATAAGCCCAGCCATCGTGTTGGGCTTATTTTTTATTTTATACTTACCTTTGTCTGGATATCAATCATTTTCCCCATGCATCCACGTACTATTCAACTGCACGACTGTGAGTTTAGCTCCTACATTTTTGAGGAAGAGATAATTGCACGCATTAACATGTTGGCAGAGCAGATTGATAGGGACTATGCGCATAAAAAGCCATTGTTCCTGGCGGTTTTGAATGGATCCTTCATGTTTGCATCTGATCTTCTGAAGCGTGTAAATATCCCCTGTGAAGTGTCTTTCATCAGGCTTTCATCTTACCAGGATATGAAGAGCACCGGTAATGTAAGAGAGGTGCTGGGGCTTACGGAGGATATTCATAGCAGACATGTAGTTGTGCTGGAGGATATCGTTGATACTGGTCATACCGTGCATGGGCTCCTGGAGCAGCTAAAATCTAAAAGCCCGGCATCAGTTGAGGTGGCTACGCTGCTGCTGAAGCCTGATTGTCTGCAGCACCCTTTGGATGTGAAGTATGTGGCCCGTTCAATACCAAATGACTTTGTGGTAGGCTACGGATTAGATTATAATGGCTTGGGGCGCAACTTAAGAGACATATATAAGATTGTGTCGTAACCCAAGATGGTGGTAGCTCCGTTAGCAGGCCTTTGAGAGGGATGAACTCCTGGAGTGACTGCCAACCAAAAAAGTAGAAAGTACATCATAATTATAGTTACATTTGCCTTTTATTTAGCTAGAAGATATGCTCAACATCGTTTTGTTTGGTCCTCCAGGTGCCGGAAAGGGTACCCAGAGTCAAAAACTTATAGATAAATACAACCTTATTCACCTTTCTACAGGTGATCTGTTGCGCTCTGAGATTGCAACTGGGACAAAACTAGGTCTTGAAGCTAAAAAGCTGATGGATAACGGTATCCTGGTGCCAGATGAGGTAGTAATCGGAATGATAGAAAATAAAGTGAAGGAGCACAGACATGCTGCCGGCTTTATATTTGATGGGTTTCCGCGTACTGTACCACAGGCACAGGGGCTGGACAAGCTGCTTCATGAGAATGGAACAGAGATTTCCTGCATGATCGCACTGCGTGTGGATGATGAGGAGCTGACAAAACGCCTTCTGCTTCGTGGCGAAACATCCGGGCGTCCTGATGATCAGAACGAGGAGCTGATCCGCAGACGTGTGATGGAATACAATACAAAGACCCGCCCGGTAGCTGATTATTATGCTGGTCAGGGTAAATTCTGTGCTGTAGAAGGAATTGGAGAAATAGAAGACATTTTTAATGCGCTTTGTCAGCAGATAGATACGCTGAAAGAGAAACAAAACGCAAAAAAATAAGCATACTTACGCTAACCTGATTTGGCTCAAAGCAACTTTATAGACTACGTTAAAATATGCTCACGATCTGGGCATGGTGGCGGAGGTTCCGCTCACCTGCATCGTGATAAACTAACGGCTAAAGGTGGTCCCGACGGGGGCGACGGTGGCCGTGGTGGGCATGTTATTTTAAAAGGCAATTCTCAACTATGGACCCTGCTGCACTTGCAGTATCGCAAGCATATTATTGCGGAAAATGGTCATAACGGTGGGCCAAATCATTCTTCCGGAGCGCAAGGTAAAGATGAAATTCTGGAAGTGCCTTTGGGTACAATCGCCAGAAACGCTGAAACCGGTGAATTCATGTGCGAGATCACTGAAGACGGACAGGAGATCATTTTAACTCCTGGAGGACGAGGAGGTTTGGGGAATGCTCATTTTAAATCGCCTACAAACCAAACACCCCGCTATGCACAGCCAGGTGAACCTGGTGTAGATGAGTGGGTTATTCTCGAACTAAAACTATTAGCTGATGTTGGTCTGGTTGGTTTCCCTAATGCAGGCAAGTCAACATTGCTTTCTGTTGTTTCAGCTGCCAAGCCAAAAATTGCTAACTACGCCTTTACTACATTAGAGCCTAACCTGGGAGTTGTAGCTTACCGTGACTATAAGTCTTTTGTAATGGCTGATATTCCGGGAATCATAGAGGGAGCTTCGGAAGGAAAAGGTTTAGGTTTACGTTTCCTGCGCCACATCGAGCGGAACTCCATACTCCTGTTCATGGTTTCCTGTGAGAGCGCTGCTGATATTTCGGAAGAGTATAATGTGCTTTTAAACGAGCTAAAGACTTATAACCCGGAGTTGTTGGATAAGAAGCGCCTATTAGCCGTAACCAAGTCTGACATGTTGGATGAGGAGCTGGAAGAGGAGATGCGAAAGACACTGCCGGAGGGTTTACCCACCGTATTCATCTCAAGTATTACCGGGAAAAATATTACTAAACTGAAAGATATGATTTGGGAAGCGCTAAACAGTTAAGTACAACCCATTGAAATAAATTGCGAATCGGTAGAGGTTGAAAAGCTTTCTACCGATTTTTTTTGAGGGATTGTTTAATAAAACAAATGTCAACTTGGCACGAAAGCCGGTTTGGCAAGTTAATTGACAAGACAAAGTAGACTTATCAACCTAACTTTTTTAAGGCATTATGTCAGATAAAGATATTAAGAAAGAACAGGATAACGAAGAACTGCAGGAGAACACTGCCAATACTGAGGCAGACGGGCAGGAGCAGGACCTGGATCAGGAAGAGGAAACAGAAACTACTGATGGCGCGCCGGAAATTAGCGCTGCCGCAGAGTTAGCAGAAATGAAGGATAAATACGTTCGCCTGATGGCTGAGTTTGAGAACTTCAGACGCAGAACTGCTAAAGAGCGGATAGATCTTTCTAAAACAGCTACCCAGGATTTAATGGGTGATCTGCTACCTGTTCTGGACGATATGGAGCGTGCCCGCCAGTCAATGGAAGCAACCAGGGATGTGGACGCTATGTTGCAAGGTCTGGAGCTAGTGTTTCATAAGCTAAAGCATGTAACGCAACAGAAAGGGTTGAAACCCATGGATATTCATGCCGGCGATGACTTTGATGCCGATATGCATGAGGCTGTTACACAAATACCTGCTCCATCAAAAGAACTTAAAGGTAAAATTGTAGATGTGATTGAGAAGGGATACACCTTAAATGAGAAGGTAATCCGGTTTGCAAAAGTTATAATAGGAGCGTAAGTAATGGCTAAGAGAGATTATTATGAGATTTTAGGAGTAAGCAAAAGTGCGAGTCAGGAGGAGATAAAGAAGGCTTACCGTAAAATAGCCATTAAATATCATCCTGATAAAAATCCTGATGACCCTACGGCTGAAGATAAATTCAAAGAAGCTGCAGAGGCTTACGAAGTACTAAGCGACCAGCAGAAACGCCAGCGTTACGACCAGTTCGGTCACCAGGGTGTGAACGGCGGCTTTGGCGGCGGTGGCATGAACATGGAAGATATTTTCTCCCAGTTCGGTGATATTTTTGGCGGCGGGAGCCCGTTTGAGAGTTTCTTCGGAGGTGGCCGCTCTGGCGGTGGCGGACGTCGTGCCCGCAAAGGATCAAACCTGCGTATTAAGTTAAAGCTAAACCTGGAAGAGGTAGCGAATGGCGTAGAGAAGAAGATTAAAGTTAAAAGATATGTAGCATGTAGTACATGTGGCGGTAACGGTGCCAAGAATGGTACTGAAATGCAAACATGTGGTACGTGTCAGGGGTCTGGTCAGGTTCGTAAAGTGGTAAACACTATGCTGGGCCAGATGGTATCAACAGCTACTTGCCCTACCTGTAACGGCGAAGGCCGTATCGTTACGAGTAACTGTGAAACTTGCCACGGAAGCGGAAGAGAGCTGCAGGAAGAAGTTATTACTATAAATGTGCCTGCTGGCGTAATGGATGGTATGCAGCTGTCTATGAGTGGCAAAGGTAATGTGCCTGAACGGGGTGGTGTACCTGGTGACCTGTTGATTCAGATAGAGGAGGAGCCGCACCCAACTTTGAAGCGCGATGGCAATAACGTGATCTTCGATCAGTATATCAGCTTTGTAGATGCTGCCCTTGGTGCTGAAATAGAAGTGCCTACGATTACAGGTAAAGTAAAGATTAATATCAAGCCTGGGACGCAGAGTGGTGAGATATTCAGATTGCGCGGTAAGGGTATTCAGGATATAAACGGTTATGGCAAAGGAGACCAGTTGATACATGTAAATGTGTGGACGCCTAAAACATTAAGCGCTGATGAGCGTGCACTGCTGGAAGGCTTGCGTGAATCAAGAAATTTTGCGCCGCATCCGGGTAAAAATGAGAAAGGCTTTTTTGAGAAAGTAAAGGATTATTTTCAATAACAGAAGCACGAGCGTAAACCAAAAGAGCTGTTTTTCACGTGAAAAGCAGCTCTTTTGGTTTACGCTCTGTTTTTTATCAGCTATACTTGCTTATTGGTCTGCCGTATGCTTTGCTTAGTCGATAAAGTATATGCTGTACCTAATATATACTTGTCATATCTCAGGAATAAGACTATTTTTGATTAAATCAAAAGCTAGAAACGTTGAGCATTCTTAAAATTGATGGCGTTACAAAGCGCTATAGTAGTCACACCGCACTCGACAACGTGAGCTTCGAGATCCCGGCAGGCTGTATATTTGGCCTGTTAGGTCCAAACGGTGCTGGTAAAACTTCTCTGATTCGTATAATAACGCAGATAACAGGGGCTGACAGCGGGGAAATATACTTCAAAGGAGAGCGACTTAAGCCAGCGCATATCAAAGAAATTGGCTACTTGCCTGAGGAGCGTGGCCTTTACAAGAAAATGAAGGTTGGAGAGCAGCTTTTATACCTGGCGCAACTTAAAGGGCTAAGTAAATACGAAGCCAAAGCCAGAATAAAGGAGTGGGTAGACAGGTTTGAGATACGGGAGTGGCTAGGTAAAAATATAGAAGACCTCTCTAAGGGAATGCAGCAGAAGGTGCAGTTTATTGCCACAGTAATGCACGAGCCGGCTCTTATTATTCTTGATGAACCTTTCTCTGGATTTGATCCTATCAATGCCAACCTGATAAAGGATGAGATTTTAAGGTTACGGGACCGGGGTGCAACTATAATCTTCTCAACCCATCGGATGGAGTCAGTGGAGGAGCTATGTGATTTTATTGCCTTGATCAACCGCTCCCGAAAAGTGCTTGATGGCCCGGTACAGGAAATAAAAGACACCTATAAAACAAATACCTATCAAATCATAGGGTATGGTCAGCTCCTGATAACGTCTCCCGATTTTGAAGTTCTGGAGCAACATGATAATCATGGGATATTTAGGGCCGATGTAAGGCTTCTGAATGATACCACTCCCAATGACTTGTTGCGGTACCTGATCCAAAGAGTGGAAGTGCATTCGTTTGTGGAGTTGGTGCCAAGTATAAATGAGATTTTCATCCGTAAAGTAAAGGAGACTCACCATGCATAAGATATGGTTAATTGTACAGCGTGAATACCTTACCCGTGTAAGAAAGAAAAGCTTTATCATCATGACCCTGCTAACTCCCTTGCTGTTAGCTGCCTTTATGGTGATACCTGCCTGGTTGGTCACGATCTCCGATAGTGGTGAAACCGTGATGGTGCTGGACGAAACCGGCTTATTTGAAGATAAGCTGGAAGACAAAAAGGACCTGAAATTTCTCCCTCTGGCTGGTTCGCTGGAACAGGCAAAAACAGTGTACAGGGAAACAGATAATACCGCTCTGCTTTACATTCCAAATGATTTCAGTATAGCTGATCCGAAGGGGATAAAAATATACTCCAGGAAGAACACCAGCCTTCAGACACAGGTACGGTTGGAGAATGCTTTGGAAAAGGAGATTGAGAACCAACGCTTTGTTGCCTCCGGCATGGATCGGGCTACTTTGGAGAGGATGAAGGCAAATATCTCCCTGACCGCCATCAATTTAAGTGATGAAGGGGAGAAAGATAACAATGCTATTGTTACTTCAGCTGCAGGTGTAGTAGGTGCCGTTATCATCTACTTTTTCATCTTTATGTATGGTGTGCAGATCATGCGTGGCGTAATAGAGGAGAAAACCAGTCGAATTATTGAGGTCGTGATTTCTTCGGTGAAACCTTTCCAGTTGATGATGGGCAAAGTTATTGGTATAGCTGCTGTTGGTTTAACTCAATTTCTGCTCTGGGTAGTACTTTCGATGGTTGTGGTAACAGGAGTACAGGCAGCCTTTGGTGTTAAAGCAGCGCCTACACCAATGGAGCAACTTGCCTCAGGGCGCGCTGCTGCTACCGGTGAAGAGGTAGAAGATGAGGAGGCTGTAGCGCAGGAGAATGGTGCAGCAGAAGTTGTTGGTAAAAGTTTAAATGCTCTTTCTAATCTGAATATTCCTTTGATCATTGGCTGTTTCCTGTTTTATTTCTTAGGGGGGTACCTATTATATGGGTCACTGTTTGGAGCCATTGGAGCTGCCGTGGACAATGAGACAGACACTCAACAGTTCATGTTCCCGATCACGATTCCGCTGATCATATCCTTTATTATGTCTTACACACTGGTTCTGAAGAACCCAGATGGCCCGGTTGCTTTTTGGATGTCGATCATACCTCTTACCTCACCTATTGTAATGATGGTCCGTGTTCCATTTGGCGTGCCTGCATGGGAACTGCTGCTTTCAATGGCATTGCTGGTGCTGGGCTTTATCTTTACAACCTGGATCGCCAGCCGAATTTATAGAATTGGTATCCTGATGTACGGAAAAAAAATCAACTACAAAGAATTATCAAAGTGGTTGTTCTATAGAGTATAACCAACAATTTTTAAGTAAAAAGCCGGTCCTGCAAAGAGCCGGCTTTTTTGTATCTTAGGGTATAAAAGCCATTTTATGAGAAGAGACATTGATCTAATTCGAAAAATTCTGTTAGAGGTTGAGATGCAAGATACTTTAAGTGAAAACTTAAGTTTGGAAATTGAAGGGGCTTCTAAAAAAGAAATTTCTTACCATGTAAAGCTTTTAGCTCAAGCAGGATATCTTGAGGCTAATAATAATTCTACAAGAGACTCTCCGGATGAATGGAACCCTATCTGTTTGACATGGCAAGGGCATGAATTTCTAGATGCTGCAAGAGATAATACTATTTGGAATAAAACTAAAGTTAGGATTGGTGAAAAGTTACCTTCAATTACTTTCGATGTTTTAAAGTCAATGCTTATTGTTACTTTGAAGCAACAATTTGGACTAGAAATTTAATGAGAAACAGAAGATTCAACCTCATATGTTTGTTCATGCTATTATTTGTAGTAGCCATGGCCCAGGAAAAAGATAAACCCGCCTATCGTCTCTTTACAAAAGAAGGTAAAAGCATTAGCTACAGTAAAATGCTGAAGGAGCTACAGAAGGCAGAGGTGGTGCTGTTTGGTGAACAACATAATGACCCTATTGCCCATTGGCTACAATTGGAGTTGGCAAAAGACCTGTACCAGGAGCACAAGAATGATTTTGTGTTAGGAGCAGAAATGTTTGAGTCAGATGTACAGTTGGTTCTTAATGAATATTTAGCAAACCAGGCGCCGGAGAGTAATTTTGAACAGGAGTCCAGGCCATGGCATAATTATAAAACTGACTACAAGCCAGTAGTGCGCTTTGCGAAAGAGAATAACATTCCTTTTATAGCCACTAACGTGCCTCGGCGATATGCTGCTATGGTATCAGGAGGTAGTTTGAAAGCACTTGAAGGAGTTTCCGAAGAGGCAAAGAAATACATAGCACCCCTTCCTATACAAGTGGACATGAACCTGCCGGGTTATCAGAACATGTTAGCCATGTTTGGGAACAGTACACATGGAAATACTAAGAGCCAGAATATTGTACAGGCACAGGCGCTGAAAGATGCTACCATGGCGCACTTCATTCTTCAGCCGGTGAAGACTGGAAAACATGTGCTGCACCTGAACGGAGCGTACCATTCTGATAACTTTGAGGGTATAGGTTGGTACCTAAAGCAAGGGAATCCGAAGATCAAGGCGCAGACTATCACTACTGTATTACAGGAGGATTTAGAAAAGCTTTCAGAGGAGCACAAAAATAAAGCAGACTTCATACTCGTTGTACCTGCAAGTATGACAAGAACATACTAATTTCCCTAAAACAGCAAAGCCCGGCTCATGAGCCGGGCTTTGCTTATCTAAAGAGAAAGAAGGTTTCGGTTTAAGCTGAGAATGAGCTGCCGCAGCCGCAAGTACTGCTGGCTTGTGGGTTGTTAAAAGTAAATCCACGAGCATTTAGACCGTCCTGGAAATCAACCTGCATGCCTAAAACATACATTGCATGCTTCTTGTCCATAATCAGGTCAACGCCTTCCAGGTGGAAGATCTCATCAGAATCTTTTGGCTTGTCAAAGCCAAGCAAATAAGACATACCAGAACATCCGCCGCCTTGCACGCCAACGCGCAGACCATATTCAGTAGGTACATTCTTTTCTTGCATTATATTTTTAACCTCAGCTAAAGCTCTTTCAGTTAGAGTGATAGGTGCAGTTTTAGTTTCTGTTGCCATAGTAAATCCTGTTCATTATTTGTAGCCACAAACTTACACAATTATCAGTAAAGATGCTTGTAGCTATTCGTCTTACCATTTAAACAGGTTAAACGTTAAAATGATTCATGTGTAATAGATTAATTTTTTACGATATTTAGGCTTTCATCATAGCATAGAAATGGAAGGAACAGCCCTTTTTGTCATAGAACTTTTTAAAATAACCCTGCCTGCGCTAATCGTGGCAGGAGCGATGTACTATCTTATAAAGCAGCATTATGAGCGTGACTACAAGATGCGCTTATTAGAGCTAAGAAAAAAGAATTCGGATGTAGTGTTACCCATTAGACTACAGGCTTACGAGCGTGTAGTGCTGCTGCTTGAGCGAATAACACCAAGTAACTTACTAGTACGCGTAAGCGCTTCGGGCCAGACAGCTGCGGAATTTCACAGAGTACTACTCGCTGAAATCAGAAGTGAGTTTAGCCATAATATGTCGCAGCAGGTGTACATGACAGAGCAAGCCTGGCAACAGGTAAGGCATGCACGTGAAGAGGTCGTAAACCTTATCAACAGAACCTACCAAAGACTCCCTGAAAATGCGAAGGCTACCGAGTTGGCAAAACAAATTCTGGAAAATATTATCAACTCAGAAACTGACCCAACAGCCCGTGCTATAAGCTTTGTAAAGCAGGAGATAGCACAGGTATTCTAAAGCCTAGTAAAGGATTCTGAACTTGATGGTATGCGGCACCTGCTTCAGGTCGCTTATCACCTGTTTGTCATATGCCTTGTCAATATCAGTAATAACATAACCCACCTGCTCATTCGTTTTTAGATATTGCCCCAGTATGTTTACCTGGTTCTTAGCAAGCGCATTGTTAATGTTTGCAAGAACACCTGGTACATTCTGGTGAATATGAATTAGGCGATGTGCTTCTTTCTGCGCCGGAAGTTGAATGTTCGGGAAGTTTACGCTTTGATAGGTATTCCCTGTATTCATGTATTCCATTATACGGTTTGGAACAAAGTGCGCAATGTTTTCTTGTGCTTCTGTGGTGCTACCTCCAATGTGAGGGGTGAGAATGACATTGGGTAAGCCTCGTAGCTCACTTACAAATGGTTCCTCATTATTAGCTGGCTCATAAGGGAAAACATCTACTGCCGCACCTCCGATTTTGCCAGACTTAAGAGACTCTACCAACGCTGGAATTTCTACAACGTGTCCACGGCTCAAGTTCAGGAACAAAGCTCCGTCTTTCATGGTGTCAAACTCAGCTTTGCCAAACATATCCTTATTACTGGCCCTGCCGTCCACATGTAGTGTAACCACATCAGCTACCTCTAGCAGTTGCTGTAAGGTATCGCATTTTCGGGCGTTGCCTAACTGTAGTTTCTCCACTACATCATAATAGTACACTTGCATGCCCATGGCCTCGGCAAGTACAGAAAGCTGTGCACCGATGTTGCCATACCCTACAATTCCTAATTTCTTATCCCGGACCTCTACACTGCCACTTGCAGATTTATCCCAACTGCCCTGATGCATTTTGGTACTCTTGTCAAATATTTTTCTGGAGAGCATTATTATCTCGCCAAGGGCTAGCTCCACCACACTACGGGTGTTGCTGAAGGGCGCATTAAAGACAGTGATACCTGCTTTCAGACTTGCGTCTAGGTCTACTTGATTAATGCCAATACAGAAGGCGCCTATACTCATCAGGCGATTCGCGCATTCCAGCACTTTTGCTGTTACCTGTGTTTTAGATCGGATGCCAAGTACAGAAACATCTTTTATGCGCTCGCAAAGCTCCTCCTCGCTTAAGGCACCTGGTAATATTTCGATCTGGTAACCTTCTTTCCGGAAGAGCTCCGTAGCTTTAGCGTGTATGTTTTCCAGTAGCAGTACCTTAATGCGGTTTTTAGGATAGGAGATAGCCATTGGTAACTTGTTATGATACAGAAACTCATCAAGGCTGGGAGCTATGTATTCTGCTTTCTCAACTACTTTATCGCGGGTTACATTTTCGGTAAAGGCATAAAACCTGTTAGCCATACCTGCTTCTTTTATTTCATAATCTGTGTAGCCATCCCCAAGCACATACACATCGCCCTGCAGTCCTAGCTTATCCAGAAGCTTTATCTTACCCTTATCCTGACATAATACATTCTCCTCATCATATCCAATGATATTGCCCTGCTCATCAAACCGGAATGTATTGGCAAATACATTCTCCTCCTTAATGCCATAAGCTGTCACGATAGGTACTATAAATTCTTTAAACCCGCTTGAGACAATGAGAATTTGATCGGCAAACTCGTTGAAGAAACCTTTGTTCCGTTTAATAGAGTGAGAAACCTTCTCTTCAAGAATCTTGACAAGCTGCTGTAAATGGTTTTTGTTCGCATGGAGCAGTTTCAGACGCTTTGTAAGGCCTTCTGCAAAGGAACTACTACCATCCATGGCGCTGTTTGTCAGGTCCTTTATCTCCTGCAAAACCTGCTCTTTATTCTCATCCTGGCTCAGAGAAATCTCCCCAAGTTCATCCAGCGCCTCCACCTGCGTAAAGGTACTATCGAAATCAAGTATGAAATATTTATCTTTATTCATAGCAACAGCATCTAAGTTCAGGGTATACTCTAAAAGTGACCTAAGTATCTAAATATACAACATAAAAAAATCCGGCTACAGGGTAAGTAGCCGGATTTAATTGATCTAAGTGCTATGCAAAGGTTAAGTTACAATAGCGCTAACTGCTCATCTATTATCTTTTTATAGAAGCTTTCATACTTAGGTACAATCTTTTCAATATCAAAATCTTTGGCTCGTGCCAACGCATTGGCTTTAAAGCGGGGAAGATTTTCATCATCAAGCACAAACAAAGCATTCTGCACCATCTCGTCCACGGCACCAACAGGGCTGGTAAAGCCTGTAACACCATCTATATTAAGTTCAGGAATACCGCCTGCATTCGTAGAGATGACCGGCACCTCACAGGACATTGCCTCCAATGCTGCCAACCCAAAACTTTCTTTTTCGGAAGGCATCAAAAACAAATCTGCAATAGAAAGCACTTCCTCTACAGCATCTAGCTTACCCAGGAAGCGAACATCGTTGCAGATCTGTAACTCTCTGCAGAACTTTTCCATTTTAGGGCGATCTGGTCCGTCACCTACTAAGAGCAGCTTGCTCGGCATCTTCTGGCGCACCTGCGCAAATATCCGTATCACATCCTCCACGCGCTTCACAGATCTGAAGTTAGAAGTATGTACCAGCAGTTTTTCATTGTTCGGACTGATGGCCATCCGGAAGTGATCTTTTTTCTGCCGGGTGAACTTTTCAAGATTGATAAAGTTGGGAATAACCTCAATATCCTTTTCGATCTGAAAGTACTCATAGGTTTCAGCACGCAAACTGTCAGACACGGCGGTAACACCATCAGACTGATTGATGCTGAAGGTTACTACAGGCTCAAAAGAAGCATCTTTTCCAACTAGTGTGATGTCTGTGCCATGTAGCGTAGTTATAACTGGTATATTGATGCCTTTAGTACGGAGGATTTGTTTTGCCATATAAGCCGCTGAAGCATGCGGAATAGCATAGTGTACATGTAAAACATCCAGTTTCTCAAATCTAGCAATATCTACCATTTTGCTGGCGAGTGCCAATTCATAAGGCGGATACTGAAAGAGCGGATAAGTAGGAATATAAACCTCGTGATAAAATAGGTTTTCACTGAACAGGTCGAGGCGTGCAGGTTGGCTATAGGTTATGAAGTGAACCTTATGCCCTTTGATTGCGAGGGCTTTACCTAGCTCAGTTGCTACCACACCGCTACCACCGAAGGTAGGATAACAAACTATACCGATTCTCATAGTTCTGAATGCTGCGTAAATAACAAGTGCAGCCAAATGATTGGCTGCACCTGCTAAACTACACAATATCTTTTATGTTTTAGGAATTATCGCTTTATAAATCACATCATGTATTCGTGTACGGATGTTATACTTTACCAGCTTATTATTGCCGCCATCAGGATAAACCCTGTTAGACAGGAAGATATAAATCAGGTTGTTTTCAGGATCTACCCACGCTCCTGTTCCGGTAAAACCAGTGTGGCCAAAAGTACTGGCAGGTGCCATGCTTGAAGTAGGGCCACCACCATCCGTTTCAGGCTTATCCCAGCCAAGCCCACGGCGGTTGCCTTTAAATTGCTTTCTGGAAAATTCCGTCACTACATCAGTAGTAAAAAAGTCATGCCCGCCATACTTGCCATTCTGTAAGTTCATCTGTAACAGAACGGCTAAATCGTTCGCATTAGAAAACAAACCAGCATGACCTGCCACACCACCCAGCATTGCGGCTCCCTGATCGTGTACGCTACCCCAAAGCAGGTTGTGGCGGAAGTACTTGTCATCCTCAGTTGGAGCTATTGCTTTCTGTGAGTGCTTTAGCAGGGGCTTATAGGTCATTGTGCTTAGCCCAAGGGGCGCATAGAAGTTCTGGTCCATAAACTCATCCAGCGGCTGATTCAGTAGCCTCTCCGCCACACGCTTCAGTACATAGAAATCTAGGTCGCTGTACTTATAGTCATACCCCCTACCGTCTTTTCTCGGTGGCAGTAACCTGGATTTTACTGTCCAGGTCCATAAGGAGTCTTCTATGCTTTTGATAGAGTAAAACCCAGGTACAACTTCATTCGGGTACTTATCAGTTTGGCTGCTGGCATAAAATAATTTCTTTGTTTCTACAGACTTCAGCGTATTCTGCCATGCTGGTATTCCGGCTAATAAGCCTGCCTGGTGAGTGAGTACATCACGCACTATAATGTTCTCTTTGTTAGAGCCTTTGAGCTCAGGTAAGTAAGCGGATACTTTTGCATCAAGGTTTAGCTTACCCTGATCTTTCAGGAACATGATAGCCTGAAGGGTAGCTGCCACCTTGGTAATGGAGGCAATATCGTAAACGGTGCTGCTCGTTACAGGCTGCTTTTTGTCATAGGTGTAGTGGCCGTAAGATTTGTTGAAGACTACAGTACCATCTTTCACCACCATTACCTGAGCTCCTGGTGTTGCCGCATAAGCAATCGCTTCGCGGGCAACATTATCAATCTGCTCAAGTACTGTTGAACTCATGCCAACACTTTCAGGTACGCCATACTTAAGCCTGCCCAGGGTTTCTGTTGTAACTCCAGCGCCAGCTTTTAACTTAGCAGAGGCAGTAACTGGTAGCTTACCCTTTGCGGCTCTCGCGCCAAAAAGCACCTGCGGTACCAGAGACTGTGCAACAGGATGATCCTCGAAGCCGCAAACCAGTGTGTTACTATTCTCGAAGAACTTAAGGCTATAGGCGTTGCCCATTACAACTACCACCACCTTTTTCTTGGTGTGCTCCTGCAGATACTTGATAAAGGCCCTGGTGCCTACTCCAATGCCAAAGTCTTTTGCCGGCGTCAGGTTCATGTTGTGTATACTTACTACCACTACATCACTATCCTTTATCTTAGGTATTATTCTTTGGAAAGCAGTATCGGCTGCAAACCTATCTGAAATGGCGAATTTTTTAACAGGGGAATAATAGCCGAGCGTTTCCTGAAACTTGTTAAATTCAGTCACACCTACTGCTACAGAGGCTATGTTTAAGGTATCCAAGTTGCGGAAAGGAAGTAGCTTGTCCTTATTCTGCACCACTGTTACAGCATGGTCATACAATTGTTCCTGCACAACGTTGCTTAGTGGCCTGTCTATCTCTTCCTGCAGGTTTGCCAGTTCAACAGGCTTTGGGTTGTTTAACCCGGCCCAGTACTTCGCGTGCAGTATTTTCCGAACATGAAGGTCTACCTCATCCTGTGTTATTTTGCCGGCTGTAACAGCGGCTTTTATTTTGCTTATGGCTGTAGGTACATCTTCAGGGAAAAGGAGAACATCGTTACCAGCCATCAACGCTTTAAGATCCACTTCACCCGGCTTATAGTACTTACTCACGCCCTTCATGTTCAGGGCATCCGTAAACACAAGGCCTTTGTACTTCATTTTTTCTTTTAAAAGCCCGGTAACAAGGGGTTTTGAGAGGGTAGTGGCTAAGTTCTTAGTGCTGTCTATGCTTGGCAGGTACAGGTGGGCCACCATTACGCCCATTACACCAGCCTCAAATGATTTGTGGAAAGGATAAAGCTCTACCTCTGTCAGGCGCTTCATGTTATGAGGTATTACAGGTAAAGAGTGGTGTGAATCAACGTTTGTGTCGCCATGACCAGGGAAGTGCTTGGCGACGGCCATAATGCCATGATCCTGTAAACCTCTGATGTAAGCCACACCCCGGCGAGCAACCTCCTCTTTAGATTCACCAAAGGAGCGACTGCCAATCACTGGGTTAGCTGCATTAACATTAACATCCAATACAGGAGAGAAGCTCACATTTACGCCAAGGCGCTTCATTTTAAGTGCTATTTCCCTACCCATCAGGTAAGTATACTTCTCTTCATGCATGGCACCAAGGGTCATCTGGCGGGCAAAATGCATGCTGCTGTCCAGGCGCATGCCAAGTCCCCATTCGGCATCCATGGCAATCAGCATCGGAACCTTTGCCTGTCTCTGAAAACGGTTGGTGAGTTTTGCCTGGCGAACAGGCCCGCCTTGCATAAACATTACCCCACCAATACCATAGCGGCTCACAAGGGTGTCAATTTCGCGGAAGTGCTTTTCTGTTTTGCCGGAGTAAGCGGCTACCATAAAAAGCTGGCCAATACGCTGTTCAGGAGTAAGAGTGGTCATCACACTGTCAACCCAGGTTTGTTCTTTCACATTCACAACAAGCTGCTCCGATGACTTTAATGACATCAACGGCCCCATCCCGAGAAAGATAAGAATCAACAACCCCAAGCTAAAACTCTTCAACATCCTGTACTAGTGTATATATAATTGGAACAAGTAAAAATTAAGCCTAATTTTGCAATAGGCGGCTCGTAAAACAGACCAAATTCTGAGGTGATGCCTTAAGCCGTCAGCTGATCGTAGAGAAGGTAAGTAAGCCTATATGCCAGCCTTGAGCTAGTGTGGCACCCATTAATAGCAGCTCTGTATATATGTTAACGCCACTATCCTCCTCTTAGATACATGCTGCTATTGCTTTTTAAAGAAAACCGGCAAAAGAGATAATTAGTTATTTCACCAGCCTCTTTAATGTATCGGTCTGTAAATTAATAATAAATTTACTTCTGAATAAGTTCTATTTTCACAATTTAGTGAATGCAAAAATTTGGCCGGGAATATATAACCGGCTGATTTTAAAATAAATTTACATATAAAAATATTTAAGGTTCTACAAAGCGGATGCCCGATATAATACATTTACTGCCTGATTTTCTGGCCAACCAGATTGCTGCCGGTGAAGTAGTGCAACGTCCTGCTTCGGTTGTAAAAGAACTTTTGGAGAATGCCGTTGATGCTCAGGCAAATAGTATTCAACTAATAATAAAAGAGGCGGGGAAACAGATGGTGCAGGTAGTTGATAACGGCATTGGTATGTCGGAGACGGATGCCCGCATGTGTTTTGAACGCCATGCAACTTCTAAGATAAGCACTACCGATGATCTTTTCAGAATCCGGACAATGGGCTTCAGAGGTGAGGCAATGGCCTCCATTGGTGCTGTAGCCCAGGTAGAGCTTAAAACAAGGCCCAAAGGAGCAGAAGCTGGCTCAAGGCTATTGGTTGAGGGTTCAGTAGTTGTGCTACAGGAGCCAGCTGCAGTACCAGAAGGAACATCAATCGCTGTTAAAAACCTGTTTTACAACGTCCCTGCCCGTCGAAACTTCCTAAAAACGAATGCTGTGGAAATGCGTCACATTCTGGATGAGTTTCAGCGTGTGGCTTTGGCCTATCCGGAAGTTGCGTTCACGCTCCACCACAACGATACAGAAGTATTTAACTTACCGTCTGCAAAGCTTAGCCAGCGAATAGTAAGTATCTTCAATAGTAATTATAAGGAGCAGATGGCTTACTGTGAAGAAGACACTGGCTTTTTAGTAGTAAAAGGATATGTTGGCAAACCTGAGCACGCAAAGAAAACGCGTGGGGAGCAGTTCTTCTTTGTAAACAATCGCTTTGTAAAGAGTGGTTATCTCAATCACGCTGTAATGACGGCTTTCGAGGGGCTCCTGCCAAAGGATAATCATCCTTTTTATGTGCTGTTTATCGAAATAGATCCAGAGAAGATAGATATTAATGTGCATCCTACAAAAACAGAGATAAAGTTTGAGGATGAAAAAACAGTGTATGCTATTGTGCATGCGGCTGTTAAAAAGGCTTTGGGTACTTATAACATCGCTCCATCATTAGATTTTGAAGGAGATGTTAATTTCGCGCCGTTGCAGCCCATTCGGGTGCAGGGTGGTTTTAACGAATTTGATACAGAAAGGAAACCATTGAGCGGTGGTAGTACAGCTTTCCCCGGTTTTACCCCCCCAGCGTCTACAAGAAGGGCTACTTCAAAAGGGTGGGAGCAGTTGTATGAACCTATGCCTCAACAGGAAGAGCAATTTACCTCAGCTTCTTCCGGAATGGGCTTATTAGATGAAGCGTTTACTTCTGATTCAATAGCGACGGCCTCATCAAACAAAGCAATACAGATACACCAAAAATACCTTTTAGTGCAGGTGAAGTCTGGTATGATGATCATTGATCAGCAGGCGGCGCAGGAGCGGATTCTATATGAGAAGTATATAAACTCGCTTCAAAAGAAAACAGGGGCCTCTCAGGTGTTGCTCTTCCCACAAACAGTCGACTTTTCTCCGGCAGATGCTGTGCTTGTGAAAGAGCTTTCAGCTGAGTTCAAAGACATGGGTTTCCAGTTCGAAGACTTCGGGGGCAACACCATTATTCTGAACGGTATACCTGCCGATGTGCACGCTGCCAATGAAAAGGAGCTTCTGGAAGAGTTGGTGGAGCAGTACAAAAACAATTCGGCTACTTTAAAGCTTGATAAAAGAGAGAACCTTGCCCGTGCCATGGCAAAGCGGCTTTCCTCTAGATCACTTTCGCGGATGTCGGACCTGGAAATGAATTCTCTCGTAGATAAACTCTTTGCCTGCCAGGTTCCAAACTATACTCCCGGCGGACAGAAGACTTTAGTGATTATGGAGCTTAGCCAACTGCACGAGCTTTTCTTAAAAAGTAGTTGATTCCCTGAATAGGGTTATCAGGATTTTTCAAGTATTTTAACCAACAGCAATAGATAAGAGTACCAGCCTTGAGTAACCGTAGCGCTGGACCTGTACTTAAAAACAGAGATAAAGCATGTTCAATATAACCCCCATGGTCAGGAATCTCCTGATCATCAATGTGGTCGTATTTATACTTCAGGACAGGCTGTTCCCTACCGGGCAGTTTGCCTTGTATCATTTTGGGTCTGAGTATTTTCAGCCAGTCCAGCTCTTTACGCACATGTTCCTGCATGGTGGTTGGGGCCATTTGTTCAGCAACATGTTCAGTTTGTTCATCTTTGGGCCGCTGCTGGAACGCTTTTGGGGAGCTAACCGCTTTCTGGTGTTTTACCTGATTTGCGGCCTTGGGGCCAGCCTGCTGTACTCTGGAGTGCGCGCCTATGAGTTGAACGAACTGCAAGAGGAAACAGCTATTTACATGGAAAGTCCTAGCCCGATTGCTTTCAACAACTACATGAGTGAACATGTTGGTGAAGGGTATCTGAGGCAATTTGCTAGGTCATATCAAAAAAATGATGATAACCCGCAGTACATAGAAACAAGTAAAGCTGAAGTAGCCAAAGTTTATGAAACGCTGTTCAATGTTCCCCTTGTGGGAGCCTCTGGTGCCGTTTTTGCGATTTTGATGGCCTTTGGTTTGTTGTTCCCTAACATGGAGCTGATGCTGCTGTTTTTTCCTTTTCCAATCAAGGCGAAATACTTTGTGTTGCTTTATGGAGCCTTCGAACTTTATTCAGGATTCAACCGGATGCCCGGCGATAACGTAGCACATTTTGCACACCTTGGCGGTATGCTGTTCGCGTATATACTTGTAAAGATGTGGCAACGCAGCGATTATCAGGATAATTTCTAAAAGTATAATGAGTATCATTGACGATATAAAGCACGCCTTCCGGCAGCCGAACAACACCCTTAAGCAGCTCATCCTGATCAATGTGATCGTGTTTGTGGTGCTTATTATTACCCGAACCATACTTTATTTAACCGGAGGTTCTAGCGCCTATAACGTGCTAATGCGCTATATAGCCCTTAATTCTGATCCTCTTATATTTATTACACGGCCCTGGACGCTGATCACCTACTTCTTCACGCATGAGGGCTTCCTGCATATTATTTTTAACATGCTCAATCTTTATTGGTTTGGCCAGTTGGTGAGGGAATACCTGGGAGAGAAAAAGCTCCTTAGCCTGTACATTCTGGGTGGCATTGCAGGTGGCGCTCTTTACATGCTCAGCTACAACTTTATACCTTTCTTTGCTGATCGTGCTGCTTTTTCCTTTATGATTGGTGCCTCTGCCAGTGTCTTAGCTATTGTTGTGGCTGCAGCTACACTCCTCCCCAACTATGCTTTTAACCTGATTCTCATTGGGCCTATCCGTATAAAATATATCGCAGCCTTTCTGGTGCTACTTTCTATTTCTGGAGCTATTGGTGATAACGCAGGTGGTAATATTGCGCACTTAGGTGGTGCCCTTATCGGCTGGCTCTTTATCAAGCAACTACAGCGTGGCAACGACATGGGGAGGCCGGTGCATGCTGTTCTGGATTTCTTTACAGGTTTGTTTAAGCGCAGGCCAAAGCTAAAGGTAACGCACCGTCGTCCAACTACCTCCACTACTAGCGCAAATCCCAGAGCTAGTTTCTCAGGCAGCAATAAGCCTAGTCAAAGTGAAATTGACCGTATCCTGGACAAGATATCGAGCTCAGGTTATGAGAGTTTATCAAAGGAAGAAAAGCAGAAGCTTTTTCAGGCAAGCCAGAAGGAGTAGAATAGAAAAAGTTAGGCTTGAATAAAACAAAAGCGGTGCTTCATTTCTGAAGCACCGCTTTTGTTTTATTCAATAAGTATCAACTTACTGATTAGGCTTTAGCAGCCATGTTATCTAAAGCGTCCATTACTTCTTTCACGTGCCCACGAGATGTCTCAAGCAGTTGCTTCTCGTCTTCGTTCAGCTGAAGTTCGATAATCTTCTCGATACCGTTCTTACCAAGGATAACCGGTACACCTAAGTATACGCCATCGATACCGTATTCACCTTCAAGCTTTACGCAAACAGGGAACACACGGCGCTGGTCGCGAACGATAGCTTCTACCATCTGAGCTGCCGCTGAACCTGGAGCATACCAGGCAGATGTGCCCATTAGTTTTACAAGCTCACCACCACCATTCTTGGTGCGATCTACAATAGCGTTCAGTTTATCTTCTTCGATCAGCTCAGTTACCGGAATGCCGCCTACTGTTGTATAACGAGGAAGTGGAACCATTGTATCACCGTGGCCACCCATTAATACAGCCTGGATGTCTTTCGGAGATACGTTAAGCGCCTCAGCCAGGAAAGCTCTGTAACGCGCTGTGTCCAGGATACCAGCCATACCCATTACTTTTGTGCGAGGAAGCTTAGAAGTAATGTGTGCAGCGTAAGTCATTACATCAAGTGGATTAGAAACCACGATGATGATAGCGTCTGGAGAGTGCTTTACAATGTTCTCTGTTACCGACTGAACAATCCCTGCGTTGGTAGAGATAAGGTCGTCACGGGTCATACCTGGCTTACGTGGTAAACCAGAAGTGATCACTACTACATCAGAACCAGCTGTTTTAGTGTAATCGTTTGTAACGCCAACTGTGCGCGTGTCATACAGGTTGATTGGCGCTTTTTGCCAGATATCAAGCGCTTTGCCCTCAGCAAAACCTTCTTTAATATCCACTAGTACTACTTCGTTCGCGATTTCGCGGTAAGCCAGCACATCGGCGCATGTTGCACCCACGTTACCTGCTCCAACTACAGTTACTTTCATTATCGGATATACTTTATTTTGTTTGAGATTCGGTTAACTCCTGTAAAATTAGGAAAATCTATTATTAAAAGCCCGTAAAGTTTGTTTTAAGCAGAATGGGTATAGTTTATCAGAAAATAAGCTGTTCTGATCGGTTCCTCCTCTGCTTAAAATCCTTCATCAGGAGGTGGATGTTTTTGCCTGCATTGTAATTTCCATCACCTTTTGCGTTTTGTCTGTTACTTTAAACCGGTTGTCAAGACGTTGTCCAATCACCCATGCAATAGATTGGTCCGATACTAATACCAGAGTTTGGCTTTTAAGGTTGGCAGGAATTTTCTTGTCAATCAGAAAATCGCTGATCTTTTTTTTGCCGTTCATACCCAGCGGTACAAACCAGTCACCTTCCTGCCAGGCACGAATCTTTAGAGGGAATTTCAACTGATCCGCATCCAGAGCGGCTACATGATGTTTTGTGTTCAGTTTATACTTGTCGGCCTTAATGTATTTAATGTTGAAATGAAAATTGTCTGCCTTGGCTTCAGTATCGCCTTCTTTTACTGTTACACTTCCGAAGCTGCTCAGATCACGGGGGGTAATCACCAATTGGTCGCGGTCTTTTACAAGGGTGTGGGTAGGGGAGTTAAACTGCTTGCCTGAAATTCCCTCCAGTGCTCCTACGAGTTCCAGCACCACGGCATAGGTGAAATTGAATGGGCGGAGCATCTCGTGTAAAACTACCGGCAAACCCGTAGCATTATGCAATGGCACCAACGAGAGGTAAACAGCATTTTCAGCCTCCTTTAGGCTTTGCTCCCGCAAATTCTCAATATAAGCAGCTACAATAGCCTCGGCATGACTTACGCGCTCTGCCGTTTGCCGCACTGTCTCTTCAAGGTTAGGGTTAATTTCCTTAAGTGTCGGAATTACCTCATGCCGGATTTTGTTACGCTGATACTTTGTGGTCTCGTTGGAAACATCTTCACGCCAGATCAGCTTACGCTCGGTTACATATTCAAATATATCATCTTTGGTAACTGAAAGCATTGGGCGGATTATGGAGCCATTTTTAGCAGGTATACCGTGCAGTCCGGCAATGCCAGTGCCTCTGGTAAGGTGCAAAAGAACAGTCTCTGTGGTGTCATTGCTGTGGTGGGCTGTAGCTATAAAGTCGTAGCCTTCTTGCTGGCGCACCTTTTCAAACCACTGGTACCGGAGGTTACGGGCGGCCATTTGTATGGAAATGTGCTCCTGTTCAGCAAAGTTGCGTGTATTGAAATTTTCTGTGTAAAAAGGCACATCGTACTTTTTGGCTAGCTTTTTGACAAAGAGCTGATCAGCTTCGGCATCTTCGGCACGTAAGCCAAAGTTACAGTGGACAATAGCAAAATCATACTTAAGCTGATGCAGAACTTCGCATAATACCACTGAGTCGATGCCGCCACTAACGGCTGCGAGAATTTTACTCTCCGGCTGGCAGAGGTCATGGGATTGAATGAAACCTGAAACTTTCTGTAGCATAAGGCAGCGGCTGGTAATTTTTTTCTAATTTTGACAGTTATAATTCCAGACAAAAGATTGCTTCACAAGGGACTAAAATTTTGGTTTCCGTTTGGGGTACTCCTTTTGTCCTTTTTCCAGAATCTAATGAAGAGCACGAAAATACTGTTTTCTATTGTCTTTACGCTGTTCTCGCTGACAGTTTTCAGCCAGCAGACGCCACAACAGCCAAAACCACAGGCTGGTCAGGTGGAACTGCAGGGCGCAGACGTACTGGAGGGCGGTACCTTTAATGGGCAGCGCATTACCAAACTAATAGGTAATGTGATCTTTAAACAAAAGGATACTTTTCTGTATGCCGATTCGGTGTACCAGTACCGCGACCGCGATCAGTACCTGGAGGCCTTTGGTAATGTACGCATAAACCAGGCTGACTCCGTAACTATGACAGGTAACAGAGCCACCTACGATGGTACAAAAAGGACGGCCAGGATAACCGGAGATGTAGTGATGCAGGATCCACGCATGACGCTTACAACACCTAGCCTGGTATATGACTTCGGCACTAAAACAGCTTCTTACACCGAAGGGGGGACAATTGTAGATCCTGAGAATCGCCTGGAAAGCCGCTTGGGTACCTATGACACCAAGACCAAGATGTTCACATTTCAGCAGGATGTAAAAGTGTTCTCGAAAGAATATAACATCACGGCCCAAAACATGAAGTATAATACTGAAAGTAAGATTGTGTACTTTCAGGGGCCTACTTTCATCAAAGGGGAGCAAGGGGACCTGTATGCCGAGGAGGGGACATATAACACTATAACAAAAGTGTCTAATTTCGGCCGGAATGCTTACATCCTTACGAAGGAGTATCGTCTGGGAGGCGACAAGCTGTTTTACGACCAGGCAAAAGGGTATGGCTATGCAGAGAAGAATGTAACGCTTCGCTCCTTAAAGGATGATGTTACAATCAGAGGGCAGATTGGTCGTTACTGGAGAGACAGGGGAGAGGCAAAGGTATATGGAAGTCCGGTGATGGAGACTATTCTGGATAAGGATACGCTGTACATGTCAGCTGATACACTTTACTCCAGAGAGGCCAAAGGAGCCAGAAAGGCAAGTATGTTGTTTGCTTATCCGAACGTGAAAATCTTCAAAAAAGACTTGCAGGGGAAGGCGGATTCTGTAAGCTATAACCGCACAGACTCTGTAATGTATATGAATGTGAAGCCGGTGTTGTGGAATGATAACAGCCAGTTAGTCTCCGATACAATCCGAATCCACCTGCGTAACAAGACGATTGATAAAATGTACATGTTCAGTAATGCCTTTATTTCCTCTGAAGACACGCTTAAAAACTATAACCAGGTAAAAGGCAGGGACATGGTAGCGTACTTCAAGGAAGGCGATATCCGAAAAGTGGATGTGCAGGGTAACGGAGAGAGCTTATACTTTGCCCTGGAAGGAGATAGCACACTGACCGGAATGAACAAATCCATCAGCAGTAATATGATCCTGAGATTTGAGGAAAATAAACTGCAGACAATCTCGTTCTTGGTGCAGCCCGATGCAAGTTTTATCCCCCCCCACGAATTGAAAGAAGGAGATAGACGGCTGGAGGGATTCAATTGGCTGGCGGAGCTCAGGCCAACAAAAAAAGATGTTTTTGCACCCAGAACACCTTCTAAGCCGAAGGTGCAGCCCAAAAAGGCACCGGTTAAAAAGCCTGCAGGCAGAAAAAAAACGGCTCGTGGAAAAAAATGATATAAATTGCGACGGGTTTAGTCCGCTGTATTCAGTTTTGTAAATCACATAGATATTGTATAATTTTGCCCGTTCATGAATAGAGGCTTTTTACATACCGTTGCCTTAGTAGGCTTGTTGCTGATAGTTACCAGCTGTAGTAACTATCAAAAACTGTTGAAGAGTAACGACGTCGACAAGAGATACCAGGCTGCTCTCCAGTATTACGAGAAAGAGGACTACTACCGCGCTAATCAGTTACTGGAGCAGGTAACTCCTTTATTGACAGGTAGCGAAACTGCAGAACAAGCCAAGTTTTACCTGGCTCAAACGTATTACCAGCTAGGAGACTACTTGTTGGCAGATTTTCACTTTAAAAATTTCTATCAGACGTATCCAAGAAGTCCATTGGCAGAGGAGGCAATGTTTATGCAGGCAAAGTCGCTGTATAACCAGTCCCCTTCGTATGAGCAGGACCAAACCAGTACACTTACTGCCATAGAGGCCTTACAGGAGTACCTGGCGCGTTACCCTAGCAGTGATAAAGTTGCTGCAGCAAACGAAATGATTGATGAGCTGCTAGTGAAGCTGGATAAAAAAGCGTTTGACAACGCAAAGCTTTATTACCAGCTGCGTAACTGGAGATCAGCAGCAGTGGCATTCAATAACTTCCAGAAAGAGCATGCCTCTTCTCCTTACAGCGAGGAAGCAGCCTTCCTGAAACTGGATGCACAGTATAGATTTGCGCAGGAAAGTATTCCGAGTAAGCAGGAAGAACGCCTGTATACCGCTGTGGATTACTATCAGGCTTTTATAGATCAGTATCCTGGCAGCAAGTATGCACGTAGTGCAGAACAGGTTTATGAGCAGGCATTGGCCGACCTCGAGAAAATCAAAAAGAATAATCAGTTAAGTACACAAGCAAATTCTTAAGTATACATATATGGCATCAGTTCCATCATCTATCGTTACCCGCAACATGGCCGACTTTGCAAAGCAAACTGGCAACATGTACATGTCTGTGGCTGTGATATCTAAAAGAGCAAACCAGGTGGCAGTTAAGCTAAAAGAGGAGTTAAACTCTAAGCTAGCTGAATTTGCTACTACTGTAGATAACCTGGAGGAAGTATTTGAAAACCGTGAGCAGATCGAAATTTCCAAGTACTACGAGCGTTTGCCTAAGCCTACTAACCTGGCAATTGAAGAGTTCCTGGAAGGCAAGGTTTACTATCGTTCTCCAGACGAGGAGACAGAAGAACCATCCCTGTAATACAGGATTCATGCTTCGGCATAAAAAAATAATACTGGGAGTGTGTGGAAGTATAGCAGCTTATAAAGCTGCCTTGCTTGTCCGCTTACTCATAAAAGCAGAAGCAGAAGTACAAGTCATTTTGACTGCTTCTGCTTCTGAGTTTATAACCCCTCTTACTTTAGCCACGCTTTCCAAGAGGCCGGTGCTCACGCAGTTCGTGAAGGATGAGACCGGAACCTGGAATAACCACGTGGACCTGGGACTGTGGGCTGATGCGATGGTGGTGGCTCCGGCAAGTGCCAATACCCTGGCTAAAATGGCCAATGGCTTTTGCGATAACTTATTAAGTGCAACATATCTTTCTGCACGATGTCCTGTTTTTGTAGCCCCGGCCATGGATCTGGATATGTATCAGCACCCATCAGTGCAGGGAAATTTCCGGAAGCTTCAGGGCTATGGCAATCGCGTTATAGAGGCAGGCTATGGTGAACTTGCCAGCGGACTGGTGGGGCAAGGGCGAATGGCTGAACCGGAGGAGATTGTTCAAGTGCTTCAGAATTACTTTTCAGGTGATCAAAAAATCGTTTAAAGACAAAACCATTCTTATTACGGCAGGGCCCACCCATGAACCTATCGATCCGGTAAGGTTTATAGGGAACCACTCTACTGGTAAAATGGGTTACGCATTAGCAGAAAGCTTTGCAAACCATGGAGCACAGGTAAAGCTGGTTTCAGGGCCGGTAAATCTGAAAACAGGCCACCCACTGATAGAGGTAACAGCTGTAACTACTGCCGATCAAATGTATGAGGCAGTTAAACGTTTAGCGCCTTCAGTAGATGTGCTGGTGTTTGCGGCAGCCGTTGCGGACTACAAACCGAAAGTTGTAGCAGATAAAAAAATAAAGAAAAGCGGCGATGAACTTACAATAGAGCTGGTTAAGAACGTTGATATTGCAGCAGCCCTGGGTAAGGAGAAAAAAGATTCACAGTTTTCTGTAGGTTTTGCCTTGGAAACACACAATGAGAGTGAGAATGCCCGGGGAAAGTTGCATAAAAAGAACTTGAACATGATTGTGCTTAATTCCCTTAATGATCCGGGAGCAGGCTTCAAACATGATACGAACAAAGTCACTGTTATTGAAAAGAATGCTACCACTGCTTTTGAGTTGAAGCAGAAAAGTGAGGTGGCCGAAGATATAGTAAACCTGATCTGGGATAGAATTTATGCTTAAGAAATTACTTGTTTTGCTGATGTTTTGCCTGACAGCCTGGGGTGCAAATGCACAGGAGCTGCAGTGCGATGTTGTGGTTAACAGCGAACAAGTACAGTACACAGACAGGCAACTGTTCACGGATATGCAAACGCGTATTTTTGAATTCATGAACAACCGCCGCTGGACTGATCAGCCGTATCGGGCGAATGAGCGTATTAAGTGCCGCATCCTCATTAATCTTACAGAAATGCCTGAGATTGGTGTGTTCAAAGCAAATGTGCAGGTAGTGTCGGTAAGGCCAGCCTATGGCACCGGCTATGAATCAATCCTTTTCTCTTTTATTGACAAGGACTGGACCTTCCAGTTTAATGATGCCCAGCCACTGGACTTCGCTGAAAACAACTACTCCTCTAACCTGTCGTCGATGCTGGCTTTTTATGCCTATATGATTATTGGCGTGGACAACGACAGCTTTGGGAAATTAGGAGGAGCCACAGCATTTGACAAAGCACGTGCAGTTGTAAACCTGGCTGCCTCGCAGGGGGCCGGCTACCAGGGCTGGAAGGCGTTTGACAGTAACCGAAACCGTTACTGGCTGATTGACAACATACAAGATCCACAGTTCCTGGCATTCCGTGAGGGTATGTATAACATGCACCGGCAGGGCCTTGACCTGATGATTGAGAATCCGGAGAAGGCTCGGGAGACAGTACTGAGTGTGTTAGAAAACGTTCAGCGCCTGCAGCAGCAGAAACCAAATGCGGCAGTTGTCCGTGCTTTTTTTGATGCTAAGTCAGATGAGCTGGTGAACATGTTTAAGAATGCCGCCCCTGCACAAAAGCAAAAAGCTTATACTATTCTGTCGCAGACAGATCCTACCAACAACTCCAAATACGAAGTTTTGCTAAAACGCTAAAATTTTTAGAATTTCACTAAAACGGCGTAACTTCACGGTGGCAGAACAACCTGCCTCTTTACAAATGTGCTATGGGTAAACGCCAGGTACGAATCTTTAGAAAAGATCTGGATAAACATCTTTCAGAACTGCTGCGGCAACCAACGGTTCAGGTTGTTTTGCGTTCAAAAGTGGTCATGCATGGGATATTACGCACTTTAGGTGAGGGTAAATTGCAGCTTGAAGATTTCAGATTCGGGAAGCACAATTTTACGGCAGATCAGGTAGAGGAAATCATCTACGATTTAGAATCTCCTTACTAGGCGCGCGTTTTCTTTGGCATCAAAGATTTAAAATTCAATTAAAAATAAACCGGAAATACCGAACTTTAGCATAGGCAAAAAGTCTTACAACTTATGTCTATAGTCTTGAGACTACTTATATGCTGATAGATCTTAAAATTAAAAATTACGCCCTGATCGAGAAACTGGAGATGAATCCTTCTCCGGTGTTAAATATTATAACGGGCGAAACGGGTGCAGGTAAATCGATCATGCTCGGTGCTATTGGCCTATTGCTGGGGAATCGCGCTGACTCAAAGTTGCTTTTTGACCAGGAGCAGAAATGTGTGATAGAGGGTGTGTTCGATATCTCGTCTTACAACCTGAAAGATGTATTTGTTTCTGAAGATCTGGATTACGATAACCAGTGTATTCTGCGTCGTGAAATAAGCCCGAGCGGCAAATCAAGAGCCTTTGTGAACGATACGCCGGTTACGCTGGATGTAATCCGGAAGATTGGTGAAAACCTGATGGACATTCATTCGCAGCATGACACGCTGCAACTCGGTGATACCAGCTATCAGCTTAATATCCTGGACGTGTATGCAGGTAACACATCGCTTGATATCTATGCGGGCAACCTCTCTTACCTAAATGATTACAATGCCTCTTATCGCAAGTATAAAAAGCTTGAGTCGGATTACAGAAAGTTAGAGGATCAGCTGGCAAATGCACAGAAAGAACTGGACTACCATACCTTCCTTCTAAATGAACTGGAGGAGGCAAACCTGCAGGAGGCTGAGCAGGAAGAGCTGGAAAATGAACTGAAGCAGCTGGAAAATGCCGAAGATATCAAGCTGAAACTGACGCAGGCAGTACAGTCCCTTACTGAATCAGAGTTCAATATCACATCAGCTTTGAAAGACACGGCTCACCTGGTAGGGCAGCTGGCGCAGTTTTCTCCTAAGTATGAGGAGTTACGCACACGTACCGAGAGCTGTATGATTGAATTAAATGATATAGCAGGTGAACTGGAAGATGCGGAGCGTAAAACAGAAGCAGACCCGGAACGGATTGTAGAGGTGCAGGAGCGCCTGAACCTGCTTTATACTTTGCAGAGAAAGCACCAGGTGCAATCAAATGCGGAGCTACTGGAAATTCAGCGTGACCTGGAGGGGAAAGTAGGAAGCGTCCTGAACCTTGACTCTGCGATCGCCAATACACAAAAGGAGATGCAGAAAGCCGAGAAAGAGGTTCTTGAAAAAGCAGCCATACTTTCAGAGCGTCGCAAAGCTTCTTTTGGGCAGTTTGAGCAGGAGCTTTATAGCCTGTTGGCTGAGTTGGGTATGCCAAACGCCCGCATTGTTATACAACATGCTAGTACGACTCCATCTGCCACTGGTACCGATGAAATCAGCATTCTGTTCAGTGCGAACAAGGGTGCACAGCCTCAAACGCTTGTTAAAGCGGCCTCGGGTGGTGAATTCTCGCGCCTTATGCTTAGCGTGAAATATATGCTTGCTGATAAGACAGCCTTGCCTACCATCGTGTTCGATGAAATAGACACAGGTATATCAGGAGAGGTGGCCGTGAAAGTAGGTAAGATGATGCAGCAGATGGCGCAGAAGCATCAGATTATTGCTATCTCGCACCTGCCTCAGATTGCAGCGCAGGGTAATGCACATTACTTTGTTTATAAGCAGGATACCGAAGAGAGGACCATCAGCCGCGTGAAAAAGCTAAGCGACGAGGAACGTGTGAATGAAATAGCACATATGATTGCCGGGGCAAATCCGAGTGCCAATGCTTATCAAAGTGCAAAAGAGTTGCTGTCACTGTAACGACTTATTACTATATTGCTGCCTCAAGTTTCAGGAGGAATAAACAAATAATAAAGACATGTCCTATAATCTGTTAGAAGGAAAGAAAGGAATCATTTTCGGTGCACTGGATGAAAAGTCTATTGCCTGGAAAGTAGCTATGCGTGCCAAAGAAGAAGGTGCTGAATTTGTGCTTACCAATGCGCCCCTTGCCATGCGTATGGGAGAGATCAATAAACTTGCAGAGGCTTGTAATGCTCAGATCATACCAGCTGATGCTACATCTGTAGAAGACTTAGAAAACCTGTTTGCCAAAGCGCAGGAAATCTTAGGTGGTAAGATCGATTTCGTGCTGCACTCTATTGGTATGAGCCCGAACATCCGTAAAGGTAAGTCTTACGGTGACCTGAACTACGACTGGTTTATGAAGACGTTGGATGTGTCTGCACTGTCTTTCCACAAAGTAATGCATGTTGCTGAGAAGATGGATGCCATGAACGAGTGGGGTTCTGTTGTAGCGCTTTCTTACATTGCTGCACAGCGTGTATTCCCAGATTATACTGATATGTCGCAGGCAAAAGCTCTTTTAGAGTCAATTGCGCGTAACTATGGCTACAGATTAGGCCTGCAGAAAAAGATCCGTGTAAACACTATCTCACAGTCTCCGACTAAAACAACGGCTGGTACTGGCGTGGGTGGTTTTGACGTATTCTATGACTATGCAGATAAAATGTCGCCACTTGGCAATGCATCTGCAGAGGCATGCGCAGATTACACGATTACGCTTTTCTCAGACCTTACCAAAATGGTGACGATGCAGAACCTGATGCATGATGGTGGCTTCAGCAGCATGGGTATATCCGAAGGAGTGATTGATATGATCCAAAAATAAGGGAGTATCATATTTTAATACCACAAAAGAAAAGGCTTTAGCAGTTTTGCTAAGGCCTTTTCTTTTGTGGTATTAAACGTTTCTAAGTCTTCGTTATTCTTCTTCCCGGTGAACAGAGTTTATATCAAAAGCAGGTACACACACAGACCAGTACTCTGTTTCTTCATCATAAGGGTTTGAGTAGCGTATGCGGCTTCCCGCTTTTATCAGAATAGATTCCCCAGCTTTTACTTCTACTTCTTCCCCGTCTATCTCAATAACTTTCCGGCCACGCAAAACAATGGTTACTTCATCAAATTCAGGTTTCTGATGTGGTTCGCTCCATCTGGGAGGGGCAACCATATGGGCAACACTAAAGGCACCTGTGCGGGTAGCGGCGTGGCCAAAGTGTTCTTCGATTAACTTGCCATCAGTGGTTGGCACCCGGAACGGGTTAGTCTGCTTAATATATTTTTTATCACTCATGCTTCTTAATTTATATAGATAATGGTATGGCTATTGGTCGCTGCAGGCTCTTTTTGTAAATGAGGTGACACCTGCACGGTCCGCCTCACATTCGTTGCCATAGGTCTTGCCGTCGCAGCCACAGACCGGATCGTACTGTGCTGTACACATTTGATCAGGATTAATACGACTTTCATCAATACAAGCCGAATCATCTTGTTTAGAGTTTATGCAGGAGGTACTAATCAGGAGGAGCATGGCGGATGCCACAATTACTTTCATAGTTCTATAGCTTTTGTTATTACCATGGGTTTATACGCTAGCTTGGTGTTTAGCGGTATAATTTAACCAACTACAGTTGATGACGTATGTAAATTGGAGCATAAAATTATCTAAATAAATTAGAATTAAGCCTGGTTCTAATCATTAACGCGATAAAATTTGTGCATTTAATAGAACTGAGAATTTAAACAAAGCAAGCTCATGAACAACACGAATAATGACAATGGGAAAATACTAATGGCTACCCTGGCAGGTATAGGTGCAGGTATTGTGGCAGGTATTCTGCTAGCGCCGGAGAATGGGAAAGCCACACGAGACAGTGTGATGCGCAGCCTTTCTAAAGCCAGCGATGATATGAATGTGAAGATAAAAGCCTGGACAGAAAATCTGAAGTTAAAGAGTGGCCAGGCAAGTAGTGACGATGATGAACAATTGGTAATGCATGGTTCCTGGGAAGATGTGAAGGGGCAACTCCGTCAGAACTACGATGAACTTACTGAGGAAGACCTGGAATATAACCAGGGAAGTGAGCACGAACTTCTGGATAGAATTCAGCAGCGCTTAGGTAAAACAAAAGACGAGGTTATAAGACTTCTGTCTGAGTTGCGTTAGCTGAAATAATGTCCTAAAAGTCCTGTTGTGTAGTGCAACAGACTTTTTTTGTACGTTAATTCCCTATATAATAGTATTCTGGACTATAGATATAACTTAATGCAATACTTAAACGTTATTACATCACATCTAAAAGTAGAAAATAATATATAACAATAATTAATAAAAACTATGAAAGACAATAGCGGAAAAGTTCTTTTGGCGCTTCTGGCTGGTGCTAGTGCAGGCGTAATTGCCGGACTGCTTATGGCTCCTGATACTGGCGAGGTGACTCGTGGTAGTGTAAAGAAATGGGCTGGTAAAATGAGCAAAGACCTGGAGAAAAACCTACAGGCTGGCCTTGAGGAAATAAAGAACATGAGCGGTAACATGGGCAAGTCAGGCTCTGGCAATACTGGTGGCGGTAAGAGTGACAGAACTTCTGGTTCAACTGGCTCTTCTTCCGGTTCATCTAGTACCGGAGGCTCTACAGGTGGCACAACTACCGGAACCTCTGGTAGCAGCACTACAGGTGGTAACGCTTAGGTACTAACATAAAATTCTGGCAGTAAATTAATCCATTAGGTTTTAAGCTGAAGATACTGTTCTTTATAACAGGGTCTTGCTGAGGCAGCTTTGTGTTTATTGCTGGTAAAATAGGGCTTGTTCTGTTAAAGGAACAAGCCCTATTTGCTTTACAGAGGCTTTGGATGCTTAACCTTACGTCTGCTCTCCCGTTATAAAAGGTACAACTTTGCATGGGCAAAGCATATTGTTAAACTAATTAAACCTAAATATAACTATGAGAACAGAAATGGAATGCAGATCACTTGGTGAGAATAAATCAACATACACTACTAACTCCTCTGTGCGTCAGATCAGACAAAAAGACATGACCTCTAAAAGCAAGAAAAGCTCTGGAGGAGGTGCGGTAGCAATGGGATTGATCGCTGGAGCTGCAGCCGGTGCTATAGCCGGATTATTGTTGGCACCAGAAAAGGGTACAGTTACTCGTAAGAAAGTAGCAGACTCAGCATCAAAACTAGGAGATCAGGTAAACAAGGGATATACGGCTACTAAAACTAAAGTAGATTCGTGGACCGGTAAAAATAAAGAGGTTTACATTAACCCTAACCTAAGTAAAAATAAGCAGCCGAGCCCATATACTGATCAAGCTAAATGGGATGACCAGGAGGTAAACAGAATGATAAACGACTCCCGCAAAACTCCGGGTCTTTAGAAAAAATAAATAAGACTAAAATAAAAGGGCCTGCTATAGTATAGCAGGCCCTTTTACTAATTTAAGGAAGTATTTTTTACTTCACTTTTTCTTCTTCTTTTTTCTCTTGTTTTTCCGGCTTCATCTGCGGGAAGAACAGCACATCCTGGATAGAGTGTGAGTTGGTCATGATCATGCTTAAGCGATCGATACCGATGCCCAAACCTGCTGTAGGTGGCATACCATACTCAAGCGCACGCAGGAAGTCCTCATCCAGTACCATGGCTTCTACGTCACCACGCTTGCCTAGTTCCAGCTGCTCTTCAAAGCGGGCACGCTGATCGATAGGGTCGTTGAGCTCAGAGAAGGCGTTACATATTTCTTTACCATTACAGATAGCTTCAAAACGCTCCACAAGTCCTGGCTTGTCGCGATGCTTCTTCGCAAGCGGACTCATCTCAACAGGGTAGTCTGTAATGAAGGTTGGCTGGATCAGGTAAGGCTCACAAGTTTCTCCGAATATCTCATCAATGATTTTACCTTTGCCGAGATTAGGATCTACCTTGATGCCTAATTTCTCTGCAGTCTGGCGTAGCTCAGGCTCTTCCATGTTAGAGATATCGATCTTTGTAAAGTGCTCAATAGCTTCAAACATTGTGAACCGTTTCCAGGGACGCTGGAAGTTGATAACATTATCTCCGACTTTCACCTCTGTAGTACCGTGCAGATCCATGGCTACCTTCTCCACCATTTCTTCTACCAGATCCATCATCCAGTTATAATCTTTATAAGCCACATAAAGCTCCACCTGTGTAAACTCTGGGTTGTGAAAGCGGCTCATACCTTCGTTGCGGAAGTCCTTTGCAAACTCAAACACACCATCAAAGCCACCCACAATAAGGCGTTTCAGGTACAATTCATTCGCAATACGCAGGTACAGCGTCATGTCCAGGGTATTGTGGTGCGTTTTAAACGGACGTGCCGCAGCGCCTCCGTACAGTGGCTGCAGGATTGGCGTTTCTACTTCAAGGTAGCCCTGGCCACTCAGGAAATTACGCATGGAGTTTACCAGCTGTGTACGTTTCTTGAAAGTTTCGCGCACATGCGGGTTAACAATCAGGTCTACATAGCGCTGGCGGTAACGCAGTTCAGGATCACTGAAGGCATCATAAACATGCTCCACCCCATTCTCATCTACCTCACGCTTTACAATTGGTAAAGGTCTGAGCGACTTTGTCAGGATTTTCAGTTCTGTTACATGCACAGAAATTTCACCCACTTGCGTTACGAAAGCATACCCTTTGATGCCAATGAAGTCACCAATATCGAGCATCTTTTTAAACACAGTGTTGTACAGGTCTTTGTTTTCACCTGGTGCAATGTCATCGCGCGAAACATAGATCTGAATTCGACCGGTGCTGTCCATTAATTCCGCAAATGAGGCTTTACCCATGATGCGGCGGCTCATCAAACGGCCGGCAAGGCTTACTTCCTGATAGTTGTTCTTTTCCTTATCGAAATTTTCCTTTATCTCCTTGGCAGTGGCAGTAACTTCAAATGTTTCAGAGGGATAAGGGTTGATACCCATTTTCTCCAGCTCTTCGCGCTCATGGCGCCTGCGTAGTTCCTGTTCGCTCAGTTGCATGCGATTATACTAAAAGTGTGTAGTTTATATCAAACTGCAAAATTGCTAAATATTCGGGAGCTTTTAAAAGGTTAGTTAGTGAATTGTTGTTTTGCAAGGGGGAGTAACAAAAACTCCTGCAGGTAATAACCTGCAGGAGTCCAAAAGTAAAAACAATTCTGCTGCTATTATGCTGCCTGTCCAAGCTGGTAGTCTTCTTCTCCGAAAAGCGGTTTTATACGCTCCTGTAGCCTTGCTGCTACAAATGAGTTCTGCAGGTATTTAGGCAGCTCCTTTACAAACGCCTCATACTGCTGCACTCCCATGGCCTGTGCCACATAGGTTTCATGTATGCCGTTTAGGTAGCTTACAATCTCAAGCAGCGACTCATGGAATAGCTTAAAATCAATCTCAGCCTGCACGAAGCGGTCAATCTCACGGTGTGAAGATGATATCCGCAGACGTGCCATCAGATCAAACAAAGTAGTATACCCTATGCGCCAGGTAAGCTGCTGCCAATGCTGTGGCCCAAACTTCTGAAGTATATCTCCTGTTTTGGTGCTTCGTATAGCAGTGGCAGGGTTTGCCTGCACCTGTTGCCTTACCGCTTTGGCTTTCTGGCGTCGTGTAGTGCGTAGAAATTGTCCTATCTGCGCCTGCGCTTCCAGTTCTTTGCCGGCGATCTGCAGTCCGGGCTTATAATGTGCTAACGGTAAACGATGTACATTAAAGTCGTCATAATGCCCCGAAGCATAGAAACCGATCGCTTTTGGATAGGCATTCTTTACTACAAGCCGGCCTGCTTCACGTAAAATCCAGTCTTCATTATTCGTTTTGATTCCACGGGTGTGCAGGTAAGCCTGCAAGCCAGCAAACACTGCATAATAGGCCTGCGGGAATGTCCAGTGCAGGGCATTACGCATATAAGCTTCATCTCCTAACTCTGCAGTGGCACGCAAAGCATACTCTGTGCTCCAACTATTGAGCAAATGTTTTTTTACAATATCCAGATCTTTATTGTCGATCTCAGACTGTGCTTCCCGTAAAATTGCGAGTTGCTCAACCCCGTTGTTTTCTGAGCTTTTCAGATGGTAATTGATCGCAAAGAAGTAGTTCAGAAACACCTGTGCCGGAATGGATTTTTGCCAGTCCTTATCAAGCTCATTCTGCTCCTGCTGATTGATCTGAAAAACGTTTTCTTCTGCTCTCTCTCTCATGTATTTACAACAATTTATTAGCTGCAACAGTTGCAAAATCGGGGTGAAATAGTAGAGTTTTTTAAGTGTTTAAATAACTGATAATGAGGGTTTTGTTGTGGTATAAGAGATGGCTTATAAGGTTTTTTGGAAGTTGTTGACAATTAGCTTTTTAGGTTTTCGTAAATAGATAGAAAAACCTGTTGAAGTACTTAAACAGCGAATGACAGGAAGGGTGAAAAACGGGGAATTACAAGAGCAAATACAGGAAGAAAAATGGATTTATCATACATACTAAACGAACTGGGGGAGGAGCGGCAGAACTACTATAATGCAGTAGCACCTCCCATTCTACAAACCAGCAACTTTGCCAGCAATACAGTAGCAGACATGCGCTACATGCTGCAGCACGAACCGGAGGTGCATCTGTATACCAGAGGAAATAACCCAACGGTAACCATTCTTGAGAAGAAGTTAGCTGCTTTGGAGGGAGCAGAACACGCTATAGCCTTTGGTAGCGGTATGGCCGCTGTGACTGCAGCTGTACTTTCCCAGGTTAAGGCCGGAGACCATATAGTGTGCGTAAAAAAGCCTTATACTTGGACCAACGCTTTAATGCAACGGTTTCTGCCCCGTTTTGGTGTTGAGGTAAGTATGATTGATGGCACCGATCCTGAAAACTACAGAGAGGTTGCCAGACCAAACACCCGGCTGCTTTACTTGGAAAGCCCTAATTCCTATACTTTTGAGTTACAGGATATTGCCGCTGTAGTAAGCATCGCAAAACAAAATGGGTACAGCACCATAATTGATAACAGCCATGCTAGCCCCATATACCAGAACCCTCTACAGTTTGGTGTTGACCTCGTGGTGCATTCCTGTACCAAGTATATCGGGGGGCACTCGGATGTTATGGGAGGGGTGATCTGCGGTAACAGGGAAACCATCAATAAAATATTCGAAAGAGAGTATATGACACTTGGAGCTGTGATGTCTCCGCATGATGCCTGGCTGCTTATCCGTGGTCTACGAACACTTCCTGTTCGTATGGAGCGTGTGGCTGCCTCAACCAGAAAAGTAGTAGCTTATTTAGAACAGCATCCGAAGGTGGAGAAAGTATTCTTCCCATTCTCTCCCTCGAACCCCCAGTATGAATTGGCAAAGCGGCAAATGCGCAATAACTCCGGCCAGTTTACTATCACCTTGAAAACCGATAGCATGGAAAGGGTGGAAGCCTTTTGTAATAGTCTGCAGCATTTCCTGATGGCTGCATCATGGGGTGGGCATGAGTCACTTATTTTCCCTATAGCCGCATCTTATACGGATAGTAAGCTAAAACCTAGCCTACCTTTTACTATGGTGCGTTTTTACATAGGCTTAGAAGATCCGGACTACCTGATAAAGGATCTAGAACAGGCCTTGGAGCAGGTATAATTCCAGTTTAACATGAGGTGCATCTTAATTGTCTTTTTAAAAGAAAATTGAGGTGAAAATGATGAATCTATAGTAATGTGCTGATACTTAATATATAAATAACATATTATTTCAATTAAGAGCTTAGATTTGTAGGATGATACAAATCCACCAGCCTCAGCAAATTAGTTGCCTCAGGAAGGCAGGAGGATTGTCTCCCTTTGTAAATCAACCCAATTCATACTCAATCAAATTTTTATGGCTAAACATTTACAAAAGCTACTCGCTCTTGTGCTGGTTTGCTTTGTCTTTTTAGGCAATGGCAATGCTTGGGGGCAGAGTAATCCCACTGTACAAACTTTACCCTTCAGTACAGACTTCACCAGTATGCAAAATACCACATTGTTGCCAAACGGTATTGCTGCTTGGTATGCGGACTACTTTAGCTCTAAGGCTGCCGCCGAGTCTTCAGCTCCTACTGCTGATGCTCCTATTATGGCTACTGCTGTTAAGCAGACAAGTAGTGGTAGCGTGTATAATTATACGCTAGGTGGAGATAACAGACTTTATATTCAGCTGACGGGTAGCAGAGCAAACCAAATAGCTGCAGCTGTGAATACTACAGGTAAGACTAATGTTAAGGTTGCCTATGATGTAGAGCTTGTAAATGACCAGAACCGTTCTGTTGGGGTTACTTTACAATATAGAGCAGGTGAAACAGGAAACTGGACTACCGTACCTAACACAGACTACAGTAGCATAGGGAAAACTACTGAAGGTGCTACGGACGCCTTTGAAGTAACGCTACCTGTAGCGGCTGAAAATCAACCTGTAGTACAGTTAAGATGGATTACCTATGAAATAGCAGTTACTGGCGTTACCGGTTCTCGCGACGGTATTGCGATAGACAACATAACAGTTAATGATGGAGCCAACACGGTACCACCTATTACAACTAGCGAAGCGGCTCTTGGATTCGGCTCTGCTGTAGTAGGCGGTGAAAGTAATGTTTTGTCTTATAGATTAAATGGAAACAATCTGACTAGTGATGTTACAGTAAGCACTGAAAGCCCTTTCAGCATCTCTAAAAGTGCTACTGAAGGATTTTCACAAAGCTTGAGCTTTACAGCAGCAGAATTGACTACAGGTGTAACTGTGTATGCAAAGGTTAATACAACTAATCCAGGAGCTTATGTAGGCAGTGTAACACATGCTAGTACAGGTGTGGCGGATGTTAACGTCACCTTGTCTGCTGAAATATATAGCCCTTTTGTACAGGATTTCAACAATTGTTCAGGCTCTGCCATTAGCGGCGGTTGGATGCAGTTTAGTGTAACAGGTGCACAAACATGGGAATGTACTACTTTTGGTATGGAAGGCGCAGATGGTATCCGCACAAATGCTGTGCAGATGAGTGGCTATTCTAGCGGAAACAACGCAAACGAAGATTGGCTGATCTCTCCAAAACTGGATATCAATAGCTTTGCTTTCCCGCTTCTTTCATTCAACTATAGAACGAAGTATACAGGTGATGATCTAAAAGTGAGAGTTTCAACAAACTACAGCGGTTCTGGCGATCCTTCTTCCGCTACCTGGACGGATATTGAAGTACTATCAGCAGACAATGCCGATGTTTGGAAAAAGCTTGAGAACCTGAACTTAGAGGCATACAAGTCAGCAAACACTTATATCGCCTTCGTTTATACTTCTACTACTTCGAGCGCTGCCCGTTGGACGCTTGATAACTTTAAGTTAGAAAACGTAGCTAATTACATAAACACCAGTGACTTTAACCTAAGCTTTGCAGAAACTGCTGTAGGTAGTGTATCTGCTCCGCAGATGTTTACCTTTGAGGCTGCGGGCTTTACAGAAAATGTAGTTGTAGCTGCTCCTGCAAACTTTGTGCTGTCTAAAGATAATGTGACTTACTCACCTTCTTTAACTTATACGCCAGCAGAAGCTGCTATCACAAACAATGTATTTGTTAAGTTCAAGCCTTTAACAGCGGTTGCTGTTAACAAAGGACCTGTTAGCTTCACAAGTGGAACAGAGCCAACAGTAACACGTGGGCAGTTGTCTGGTTCATCTATTCTTAAAGCAGCTACACTGGATGTGGTTACATGGAATTTGGAGTGGTTTGGTTCTACGAGCAATGGTCCTTCGAATGAGGATCTGCAGCTTGCAAATGCAAAAGCGGCTCTTATGAATTTAAATGCAGACATTATTGCATTGCAGGAGATTGTTGATGAGACAAAAGCACAGCAGCTTGCCCAGGAAATTGGCTATAACTACGTAAGTGAGAAACTGTCTTGGCAGAGCAGCAATGAGCAAATCACTGCTTTTATTTACAATCCTGCTGTAGTAACTGTTAAAAAGGAGAAGGTGATTCTTAAGAAGCTTTATGAAGATATCCTGGTAGATCCCACGACCATAGAGAATTATCCATCAGGGACTTCAAGTCATTTGTGGGCAAGTGGACGTCTTCCTTACCTGGTAGAGTTTGAGGCTGAAATAGATGGTGTGAAGCAGACGTATAACCTGATAAATATCCATGCCAAAGCTAACAGCGGTGATGATATCGTGCAGTACAACAGGCGTAAGTATGACCTGCAGGTGTTAAAGGATACATTAGACGCACAGTATGCTAATGCGAACTTGATTCTGTTAGGAGACTATAATGATGACATAGACATGTCAGTAGTTGGAACAAACAATGTCTCTACCTATAAGATGTTTGTAGATGATAATGATAATTATATTCCGCTAACGTATGAATTAAGTACTACCGGCGCTGTTACATACGAGTCTAGTTCTTTTGCAAGCTTCCTGGATCACTTAATTATCTCAAATGAACTGGAGGATGAATACATCGAGAACTCAGTTAAAATAGAGTCGCAACTACTTGAACTGATCGGTAACTTCAGGTCTACGACTTCGGATCACTTACCTGTTTCTGCACGCTTCTACCTGAATGCAGAAACAACTACTGGTATAGCTGATGCAACAAAAGGCCAGTTCCGTGTGTATCCTAACCCGTTTGTATCTAACGTTAAATTTGATCTTCCGGAGCGTGTAACTAGCCTGCGTAACATTAGCCTGGTTGTTTACGGCATAGAGGGCAGAAAACTTATGGAGGTAACCGGTACGCAGGAGGCAGTTCAGCATCAGCTGAATGAGAACCTGAACAAGCTTAGCAAAGGCCTTTACATTTTGAAGGTTGAAGCTGGTAGCGAGATCTTCCAAAGCAGAATGCTGAAGCA
>NZ_JBHULU010000015.1:199392-276911 GCF_042684605.1 Pontibacter locisalis | reverse complement strand
CTTTTATAAAGCAAAAGAGCCTGCCGCAACTGCGGCAGGCTCTTTTGCTTTATACTTATAGCTATTTAATAACCAACAGCGGTATCATCGCCACGAGGATCGGCACCGCCCTCTAGCTTTCCATTTGGTAACACCCGTATCGCATCAACCCTACCATAAGGGCTACGTTCTTGCAGTTTGTAGCCTTTGCTCATAAGAACAGCGCGTACATCAGGTGCAATGGCATTTGGTTCGTGCTGTATCTCGTCGGGGAGCCACTGATGATGGAACCTTGGGGCTGCAACAGCCTCCTGCATATTCATATCATGTGCCACTACATTAAGAATCGCCTGGAAAACTGATGTAATGATGGTAGAACCTCCAGGCGTGCCTACAACCATGAACAGCTTTCCGTCTTTTTCCAGTATAGTTGGTGTCATAGAACTAAGCATACGCTTGCCTGGTGTAATGGCATTGGCTTTACCACCAACTAAGCCATACATGTTTGGTTCTCCTGGCTTGATGCTAAAGTCATCCATTTCGTTGTTCAGCAGAAAACCTGCACCTTCTACTATTACCTTGGAGCCATAGCTGCCGTTTAATGTTGTAGTGACCGACACAGCATTGCCAGCCTCATCTACAATGCTGAAGTGCGTAGTTTGTTCCGACTCATATACTGGCAACTGTCCGGCTTTAATTTGTGCAGAGCTAGTAGCACGTGCCAGGTCAACAGAGTTCATTCTTTCTTTCAGATACTCCTGGTCGAGTAGTTGCTGTACAGGCACTTTTACAAAATCAGGATCTCCCAGGTAAGTGGCACGGTCAGCATAAACGCGCCGTTCAGCCTCAGTCATCAGCTGTACTGCTTCCGGGCTTTGCCAGCCATACCTGGATAGGTTGTAAGACTCCATCATGGTGAGCAGCTGTAATAAGGCTACGCCGCCACTAGATGGTGGTCCCATGGAAATAACTTTATAATTCCTGTACTGTCCTGTTACGGGCTGGCGCCAGACGGATCTGTAATTAGCCAGATCCTCAAGGGTGATAATACCGCCTCCCCGCTGCATTTCTTTTACAATCAGATCAGCGGTTTCGCCTGCATAAAATCCTTCTCTGCCATTGTCCCGGATGCGCTCCAGTGTCTGGGCGAGGTCCGGGTGATAAAGTATATCTCCTGCATCCCATGTCCTTGCCGGAGCAAGGTAGGGTTGGTGCTTGTTGTATTTGATAAAGCTCTCCTTGGTATTGTTCAGCCCTCTTGCTTCTTTTTCTGTTAGAACTACTCCGTCTTTTGCCAGGTCAACAGCAGGTTGTATCAATTCAGCCCAAGGTAAGGAGCCTAATTTCTGATGCACCGTGAACATGCCATCTACAGAGCCGGGTACGCCAGCTGCCAAATGTCCTGCTGTACTTAAACCATCTATCACTTTTCCGTTTTCGTCCTGGTACATGGTTTCTGTAGATGCGGCTGGGGCCATTTCACGATAATCCAATGAGCCTATATTCCCCTGGCTGTCACGGTACACAAAGAAACCTCCTCCGCCTAGGTTGCCAGCTGCAGGAAAAGCTACTGCCAGAGCAAAATGTGTTGCAATGGCAGCATCATAGGCATTGCCTCCTTTTTTCAATATTTCAGCACCTATTCGTGAGGCTTCAGGGTGAGCAGACACCACCATAGCTTTGTTGGCGGTGAAGGGTTGCTCTGCAGAGGTTAGGGTTTTAGGGTTTGTCGTGCAACCGCTAAGAAGTGTGATAGTTAGCATGAGTAATAGCAGCCATGCTTTAATCTTTAAACTTATGGGCATCATGCTGGGGGAGGAGTATGGTGTTCGCATCGAAACAGTTTAAGTTAATTCAGACAATATAAAAAAAGCGCCAGCTATGTTCAATAGCTGGCGCTTTAAAGGAGGTGTAGGTTTATTACTTAAGGTCGTTCTGGATTACAGCAACAGCCTCTTCTACGTAGATATCTTTTTTCAAGCTCTTCAGGAACTCCTTGTTACGGGCAGCCTGTGCTGTGTCTGAAGCGATCTCTTTCAAATCTTGTGGTAGTCGGTAAACGTTAAGTACCGGCACTTCCTTCTGTGCCTCTTCGTAACGCTTTGCTTCTGCCTCTGATTTCTTTTCTTCCGCTAAGTACTTCTCAAATTGCAGTGAACGAGTCGTGTTGTCAGCTTGTCTTTTCAGACGCTCTGCACTTTCTTTAACCAGGTTAAAGGATTTATTCTGGGCAATTCTCTTGCGGCTGTTGGCCTGTATCTGGGCTACATTTAATTTACCGTTCATCCACGTCTTATACTTAGCCGGAGAGATTTCATCAAATGGCAGCGGGTAGTCCTGCTCTTTCTCGCCAAACTCAAGATAGCTGTAAGCATCCGGAAGAATAACATCCGGGGTTACACCACGAAGCTGTGTTGTACCACCATTGATACGGTAGAACTTCTGAGTCGTCAGTTTAAGGGCCCCAAACGGTTTGAAAGCATCAAACTGGGACGGAAGAGCGTCATCCAGCTCAAAGAACTGCTGAACAGTGCCTTTACCATAAGTTGGGCTGCCAATGATAACCGCACGCTTGTAATCCTGCATTGCAGCTGCTAAAATCTCAGAAGCAGATGCACTGCTAGAGTTAACAAGAATGGTTAGCGGGCCATCGTACTGGACTTGCGGATCACGGTCATCCAGAACAATTGATTTACCAGCAGAAGTCTTCACCTGCACTACAGGACCTTTATCGATAAATAAACCGGCCATTTCTACAGCGTCAGCTAATGAACCACCACCATTGTTACGAAGGTCTAAAATCAAGCCTTTCATACCAGCTGCTTTTAGTTTCTCAACCTCTTTCTTTACATCAGCGCCACTGTTACGGCCACCGTTTCGCTCAAAGTCAGCATAGAAACCTGGTAGCTTAATGTACCCGATCTTCTCTTTATCATCGATGATTGCAGATTGTGCATATGTTTCTTCAAAAACGATCACATCTCTGACAATAGGAATCACTTTTGTAGAGCCATCAGGCTTTTTAACTGTAAGGCGCACTTCTGTACCTTTCTTACCTCTGATCAACTGGATCGCATCATCAAGGCGCATGCCCTCTACTAGAACAGGTTCGTTAGGACCCTGCGCTACTCTGATGATAGCATCATTTGGCTTCAGTTCTCCCTGTAAATAAGATGGACTACCAGGTACAATTTCCATTACTTTGATCTGGCCATCTCTTTCCTGAAGAGAAGCGCCAATACCTTCTAATCTACCAGTGAACTCAATATCAAAATCTGATTTAGCCTTAGGAGGGAAATATCCTGTATGCGGGTCATACACATTCGCGATTGAATTAATGTAGGTAGAGCGACGATCTTCGGTATTTACCTTAGCCAAACGGTCATAAAGATCATTGTAAGTCTTCATCAGCTTCTCACGGGCTTCTTTCTCCATCTGCTCAAAAGTCTTTTTCTCAACTTCCTCACCTTTGGCGATAGCCTTTTCCTGCTCCTTCTGCATATCAGCTAAGCGAACAAGCGTCTGATACTTTAGTTGCTTATGCCATTCTTCTTTCAGAGCAGCTTTATCTTTGGCATAAGAAAGCTTTTTACCATCCAATTCAATGGCTTCATCTTTAGAGTAATTGAAGGGCTGAGCCAGAATTTCCTTGTAATAAGCTGCAGATTCTTTAACACGCTGATCAATTAATGCAGCTGATACATCAAACAGCTCATAAGAACCCGCACGTAGCTGATCATCAATGGATGTTTCATACTTGCGGAGTTTCTCTACGTCTGATGCTAATAAGAATTTCTTATTAAAATCCAGACGCTCTAAGTACAGCTTGAAAGCCTTCTTAGAAAAGGAATCATCGATTTTTTCTGGTCGGTAATGCCCGGTGCTTAAGCCCTGCATCAGCGCTTTAATCAGGATCTCATTCTTACCCTCAGGCGTATCTCCTGACCTATAAAGAATAAAAGACCCCGTTAGTAAAACTACAGCGATTACCGAAAATATTATTTTGAATCTGGTTGTCAATGATAGCATCTAATTAAGTAAGTTGAACCAAGTTAATTAACACAAAAGTAGTGCCGCTTATTAGCTAATAACCCTTATTAAAGGATTATATTTTGTAATGTAGCACAAATACTCCTGAATTCATAAAATGTGCGGAGGCAGCAAAATAGCCTCCAGTTGGCCCCTATAGTGAAAAAGGCTGTTATTACAGATGTACGTACTTACACTACGTTAATTATAACTTTAAGTCGGGTTTTTTCGTTTCCAAGTGTAAGAACTAAATATTTGAAAGCTATGAATAGAAACGAAAAAACAGTAGACGTTTTACAAGAACTTAATCAATTTGTTAATGATAGAATAGAAGGTTACAAGCATGCTGCTAAGGTAACCAAAGACCCGGCTCATCAATCGTACTATAAGGATTTGATCAATCAGAGTACAAAATTCTCGAGTGAGATTAACAGTACAATCAGTAGTTTTGGAGGAGATCCTGAGACTAGCACTACAGCTAAGGGTAAAATATTCCGTGGTTGGATGGATGTGAAGTCCAGTATTACCGGAAGTGATGAAGAGGCTGTGATCAAATCTAACCTGCGTGGAGAAGAGTGGGCACAAAAAGCTTACAATGACGCGTTGGATCACAGAGGAGAGTTACCTCAGAACGTGGTGCAAATGGTAGAGAAGCAAAAGCAGGCATCTCTTGCAACCTGCGAACGACTGCGCCAAATGGAAAAGTCAGCTGACTAGTTGTAACAGTTAATAAAGCTAAAATGGGTTGCCTTTAGTGGTAACCCATTTTTTTTTTGATGAAACAAGTGCTAATGAAAAATATTTTATTTTTAGGAGACAGCCTCACAGCCGGTTATGGCTTGCCTGCAGCACAAGCTTACCCGAGCCTTTTACAGGAAAAGCTGAAGCAGGAGGGGTACAACTATCGTATAATTAACGCGGGGCTGAGCGGCGATACAACCGCTGGAGGTTTGCATAGGTTGGATCGCTGGCTAAAGGAGCCTGTAGCTATCTTTGTCTTGGCTTTGGGAGCAAACGATGGAATAAGAGGTATACCTGCACGAGAGACTACCCAAAACCTGCAGCAGATAATCGACAAAGTGAAAATACACTCGCCTGAAGCAAAGATTGTGCTATCAGGTATGGAAATACCCGACATTGTACCAGGGCGTTATGCTGCAGAATTCAGGAAGCTGTTTCGGGAACTGGCCTTGGAAAACAATATCTCCTTCATACCATTTTTATTAGAGGGGGTAGTGGGGGTAAGGCAACTAAACTTACCTGATGGTTTACACCCGAACGCAGAAGGCCAGAAGATACTAGCCAAACACACATGGACAGTTTTAAAGGACTTGCTGGAAAAATAAAGGGCAGCTTTCAAACTGCCCTTTATTTCTAGTTATTTATATCTTCAACAATGGGTTCTGCTATACCGCCTTCCCTGTTCTTAAGCTCCAGACCATAAGCAGCTGCTTGTTCCAGGTGTGCCCATAACTCTTTCCTTGTATTCCTGGACCAGAGTGTTAATGCTGTAGCGTCTGCTTCCTCAACATCATTCAGAGACTCATCAAAATCATCTATCGCCTCTTTTTGTGCGTCTTTGATGCTATCCCATAGTTCCAGGTCATATTCATAATTTGTAGCCTCAACTTCGGTAACGTCTTCTATGTGTTTTATTTGTCTATCTTCCATCTGCTGAGGTAATGTTACGCCATACCGTTGCGCCAACTCCTGAAGCTCGTTCTGCTTTGTCGTTGCCCAGTTCATCAGGTCCTGCCCGTATGCTTTGGCGTTACGTGTTTCACTTTTTTCAAGTGCCATCTTAGCAAGCTCTTTCTGCAGCATAATGTTGCGCGCGGCAGTCATAAGGAATTCTTGCCGTTCCTGGGTTAACGTTGAATCCACTCCGGCTACTGTAGCAACTCCAGTTTCTCCATCAGCAGTTTGCTCACCTGAATCACATGCACTGAAACTAAGGGTAATAAGAAAACAAATGGCGGCTATTAAATAATTTTTCATAGTTCGTGGGTTTAGATATAACTCTTTACCTGTTGCATACGAAACCACAGAAAATTGTTTGCCTACGTTGTGAAAGCAGGCTTAGGAAGCCTGAAGGGCCAGTAGGTTGTTTAAGCTAGGGATTGAGAGAGGCTTTCGGATAAAACCAACCACTGCACCATATTTCTGTGCCCTGATCTCATGCTCAGGATCCTGTGATGAGGTAAACATGGAGATGTGGGTTTTATATTGTTCGTGATAACCCATAGTGTAGTACCGTTCCAGAAAATCAAAACCATCAAAGGTAGGCATACTAATATCCAGCAGGATCAGGTCAGGGAAGGCGGCATCATTTGACAGGGAAATATTGCGGAGAAAGTCCAAAGCTTCCGGTACGCTTTGACATATAGAGACTAATTCGCCGGCATCTGCATCTTCCAGTATGATCTGAGAGAAAAGATTGTTTATCTTATCATCGTCAATTATAAGAATATGCCTGAGCTTGTACATGCGCTATATGACTTCTGAAGTTACCTTTAATTGTTAATTGGGAGAATACAGGGAGACCAAATTAATTAAAATTCTTACCAGGTCAAACTAATGATCGAATATTTATATTATTAAATATTCTACCTGCTTTGGAAAGATTGTCATTATTTAGAATAATAAGCTAGGGAGAACAAAGCAGGGACAAGTTTTTCGTGTAGATACTAAGGGGCCTTAAAAGTAAAAGCCTTCCTGCTAAGTAGCAGGAAGGCTTTTGTTATGATTAAATGATTGCAATATTAGTAATAGATGTGCTCTCCACGATGCTTCTGGAAATGAGTCTCAAAGTAACGCGCATCTTCTGCTGAGTGAGGCTTAAAGCCAATAACAATGTTACCTTCTTTTACGCCTGTCTCATACACTTTAGCACGTTCTTCAGGAATACCAGCACCTACAAGAGCACCAATAAGACCACCTGTAAGACCACCAGCACCTGCACCGGCTAATCCAGCAGCCAACGGGCCAGCTACAACTAGTCCAAGACCAGGAATAGCCACTGATGTACCAATAGCAGCTACTGCACCAACAATAGCACCTAATGTACCACCAATCGCTGAACCAGCGCCTGTACCTTCCAAAGACTTGTTGCCAAGTTCTGTTCTGTCTTCTTCGTCTGTATCTTCAACATCACTAAAGTGACGCTCTCTGGCTTCATCAGACATTACAACGTTGATGTCATCTTTATCATATCCACGTGCTCTAAGTTCATTATAAGCACGTTCTGCACTTTCTCTATCGCGGAACATTGCGGTCATCATTCCCGCATTATCTGTTTTATTCATCATAGCTTTTATTTATTTGTTATTATTCTGTTACACATCTACATGCATTAATATCCAATGCACTGTAGGTTTTTAATAACGGTGTCGTGGCCTTTTGGTTACGATTCAGTAACTAAGCCCATTTATATCTAGTGTTTTAACTGCTATAAATAACTTTAAAGTTTAGATACGAACACCTGTTAATTTTTAGGTGGAACAAGCACTTTGTTTATTACATGCACTACTCCGTTCGAAGCATTTACGTCTGTGATAAGAACCTTTGCATCGCCAACTGTTAGCGTTTGTCCGTTCCTCCTAACTACTACCTCGTCTCCCTGTGCTGTTATCATAGGCATGTTGTCTTTCATCTCTCCCGATGTAATCCTGTTTGGCAACACATGCGCCTGTAAGATTCGCCTTAGCTCCATTTTATTATCAGGCCGTTTCAAATCTTCTATAGTTCCTGCAGGTAATGCTGCAAAAGCCTCATTAGTAGGGGCGAAGACTGTGTAAGGAGCCGGACTCTCTAAAACAGTAACCATGTCGGCTGCTTTAATAAGCTCCAATAGTGTGGAGAGATTAGGATTTTGCTGTACCAAGGCCACAATGTTCATCTCACGTCCAATAGGATTTTCAGCCGATACGTTGGTGTCCGTCTTTCCCTCGGCAGACATATCCGTGTCAGGATCCATGGGAGCCTGTGAGCCAGACTCATCCTCCCGTATTTCAGATTCTATTACTGTTCCGGTGGTATCCATTGTGCTATCAGAGCTGGCGCAACCATAGAGCGTTAAAGAGCATATGGCAGCAACTAGTAGGGGATAAAATATTTTTCTTTTCATAGTCTTAAATAGTGTGTTCTATATTATTCCATTTTCTACGGTGATTTTTACATTAGGGTAAATACTATAAAAAAAGCTCTCCTGTTTTGGGAGAGCTTTTTCTTTAGCTTATAATAAAATTATCTGATACCGTCTTCACGGGCATACTTGCTTGGTAAGATCACATTATCTACAACATGAAGCATACCATTAGAAGCCTCTACGTCAGGAACCAGTATTGCAGCACCGCCAATAACCATTTTAGAGCCGTTTAACTGTGTATCAATAGGTATGTATTTTTCTTCTGACAGCTTGATGCGCTGTGTTGTGTTGAGCTGCATAGAAGCTACTTCACTTGGTAACACGTGCACTTTAAGTACCTCTATCAGTTTGCTTTTATTCTCTGGTAACAGCAGCATCTCCAAATCTTGCTGGGACAGCTTAGCAAACGCCTCGTTTGTAGGCGCAAAAATAGTATAAGAACCGTCTTTCATGAAGTCACCTTTAAGACCTGATACTTCCATTAACTTAACAAATGTGCTCAGGTTAGGGCTTGTTTCAGCAAGAGCCATCAGGTCGTACTGTTCAGTCTCTCCAATATCATCGAACATCTCGTCTATCTCAACCGGGTTCTCAAGAGAAAGTGTAGCTACAGGTATAGTTGCAATTGGAGCAGATATCTCTGTTGCTACTACAACGGCATCAGCATCTTCTGTTGTGTTACCAGCCATTGTTTGTGTTTCGCTCATGGATACTTCATCATCCATGGCGGTTGTATCATTCATATTATCGGAACTGGCGCAGCTAAATAGTGTTGCTGATGCTAAAGCTGCCACAGCTAAAGGTTTTACTTTTTTAAATATCATAGTTTCTTTTTTTAAGTTTAACATAGTTTATAGGGCCTGGCTCGTAGAGCAGGCTTTCAGGAAAGTATAGGTTGCTAAACCTGCTGTTTGGGCAGGTAACTAATATACTTTAAAAGCAATTGGGTGAACTAATATCCTCCGTCTTCGGATGTAGCGATTACACCATCAACGATATGGATCATACCATTAGATGCCTCAACATTCGGTTTTACAACCCGAGCTCCACCAACTGTTACACCACTTGTGTTGTCTACAGATATGTTGATAAACTTATTATCAGCAGCTTCGATGCGCTGGTTGTCCTGGAACTGAGTTGAAGGTACTTTGGAAGGCAGAACGTGGTACTGTAAGACTTTTATTAGTTCAGCCTTGTTCTCAGGTTTCATAAGCATTTCTCTTTTCTCCTGAGGGAGTTTGTTGAAAGCAGCGTTTGTAGGAACAAAGACAGTGTAAGGGCCTTCTCCTTTTAAGATATCAGTTAGTCCAGCAGACTGAACTAAAGTTACAAAAGTTGATAAGTTAGGATTGGTTTGGGCTAGGGCCACGATGTCATACTGTTGGGTGTTCATGTCCTCAAACATGGCATCATAATCCATATTTGCATCCATTTCCACCTCCATGTTAGTATCTACATCCATGTCAGCATCTACTTCTTCAGTATCGCCTGCCATGGTCTGTGTTTCACTCATGGTGGTGCTTTCTTCCATAGCAGTTGTATCACTCATGTTATCAGAGCCGGCACAACTGAATAAAGAAAAAGACACAATGGCTGCAACAGCCAACGGATTTAAAATTATTTTTTTCATAGCTTTCAGTCAAATTAAGTTTGTTCAGGATAATACTATCCTCTCAACTATTATGGTTTAACTGAAATTATACGAAAATGTTAGCCTTTTGGCACTGAAAGGGGATTTTCAGACTACCTATAAATGTTGTGTACTCAATTAAAAAGGCTACTCGCTAATTAATTATACACCTTCACAACAAAAATATAGTCTTTTAGCTTTTTAAGCTGCTGAGGCCTTGAATTGCCCGTTAAAGTGTTCTTCTTAGGCAGTGCTAATGGGGATAAAGTGGTAGAAGCTGGCAATTCATTAATCATCTGAAGCAGAAAAGAAGACTTAATCGCAAATGCTGCACCTTCCTGACCTGCCTGTTTTCCGCTTATCACACCTATTAAATTCCCTTTATCATCCAAAAGGGGGCCCCCACTGTTTCCTGGGTTTAAAGGGATAGAGATTTGGTAAGCGGTTGTATCACCTTCAAAACCTGATGTGGAGCTTAAAGATCCTTCTCCAAAAACAACATCTTCGCGCGGATATCCAAGTGTAAACACCCTTTCTCCTAAATCAGACTCTTCTGTTTTAAAAGTATAAGGCAGTTTGCTGAAACCTTCGAAGCCAGGATCAGATATTTTCAGAATAGATAAGTCATGGATTTCATCGCGGTAGACTTCGCTAACTTTATATTTTGCTCCGGACTTATTTTCTATCATGATGGAGTCAGCTCCTTCTACAACATGCGAACTTGTTACTAAATAACCGGCAGAAGAGATAGCAAATCCGGTACCGCTAAAAGCAGCAGGACGTGGAGCTGGTTTAGAGGCATCGTTAATACCATTTATGATGGCCGTCTGCGTTTTCTTAAGTCTTTCAACTTCACGACGAAGTTCTACATAACGCGCAGTTTGTTGTTGCACAGGGGACTTCAATTGCTGTACGCTCCAGAGTGTGCCAAACACAGAGAGAAGAGATACACTTGCCGCTACAGCAATTGTCTGCTTATGACGGTTCCATGTAACTTTCCAACCATTTGGTACAGTTGCCGTTGCTTTCTCGGCATCCAGTTCTGAGTGAATAAGGTTTAGCTTATGCTTCAAAGACTGGCGCTGACCATACTTACGCATAGACTGCAACAACTGATTATGCTCACGTACCTGGTTAGCCAGTCGTGCATCAGTACGCATAAGCGCTTCAAAAGCCAGCTGCTCTTCTGCAGGCATCTCTCCTTTCAGGAAGCGTTCTATTTGTTCGTAAGCTCGGTACTCTAACATCTCTTTCTCCTTTTAGACCAAAGGTCTCTATACTTAAGGCCTGTTATACCTCAGGCTTATAGGTGGCAAAAAATAACTTCTTCAGACGTTGCAGGCATTTGTACTTCTGATTTTTGGTTGTATCAGAATTAGTGTAGCCAAACTTCTCTGTAATCTCCTGCATGTTCTGCATTTTGATATAAAAGTCTTCTATGAGTGAGCGGCAAGGTTCGCCTAACTGCCCGAGAGCTTCTCCCATTATGCCAAACTGCTTTTCCTGCTCCTCATGCCGATGCGCATCATCCTCAACTGAAACAAAAGAGTCCGTTTCTTCCAGTTTGCTTACAAACCGGCCTTTTTCAGCCAAGCGCTTTAGCCAAAGCCTTCTGCACACAGAGTACAGGTAAGTTTTGATCTGGCAGCTGAGCTCAAGACTATTATCCTTTATTTTCTCGTAGAACACGATTACGCCTTCCTGGTAAATATCCTTGGCCTCGTCATCAGTTCCGCTGTTACTCAAAATAAAATGAGATATCATCGGGAAATAAAGTTTGTACAGATAAGACAGAGCTCTGTCATCGTCGCGCCGGATTCCATCCATGATCGCCTCATCCGTCTCATACAAGCTCTTCTTCATTCCAGTCAATTTTAATACGTTAAGGGGCATTTTGTAACCCAACAAAAAATTATTTTTAAAAATTTAAAAAAGTTGGGTTACCTATTCCCGGATTCGGTATGAACTGTCAAAATCGAAACCAAAACACTTAATCACAAACACAAAATGAAAAATTTATTCACTTTCGCTATCGTAGCTCTTGCTCTTACTTTCACTGCTTGCAACAACGAAGAAGCAGTTACTGAAACTGAAGCAGTTGAGACTGAAGAAGTAGTTGAAGAAACTCCAGTTGTTGAAGAAGAAGTTGTAGTTGATTCAACTGTTGTTGTTGAAGAGGCTCCAGCTACTGAAGAAGCTCCTGCTACTGAAACTCCAGCTGTTCAGTAATTAAAGCAAGAACTACAGCGATAAGCTTATAGTTCGAAACACATGGCGGGACCTCGTACTTTGGTGCGAGGTCCCGCTGTTTTTATATCAATAGCAAAAGAAAAGGCCAGTTTACTTCTGGCCTTTTCTTTTGCTATTGATTTTTACGGCGCTTCATTTCCTTTTGTATCAACGAAAACTCCCTGCTGCTTTGTCCGGCAATAGCAGTGTTCTCGTTGGCGCGGCGCAACAGGTACGGCATAACAGCTTCTATAGGGCCATAAGGCACATATTTGGCTACATTATACCCAGCATGCGCTAAATTATAAGACAGGTTGTCGCTCATCCCGTAGAGTTGTGCGAAATATACACGCTGGTCGTTTGGTGCAATGTTGTGCTCCTCCATCAACTCCACGAGTAAATAGCAACTGTCTTCGTTATGAGTCCCGTTACAGAGAGAAATACGATCTATATGCTCTATGCAAAAGCGCAAAGACTCATTAAATAGCTTGTCTGAAGCCTCTTTTGTCGGGTTAATCGGACTTTCGTAACCTTCAGCCTCTGCCCGTTTGCGCTCCTTTTCCATGTAAGCTCCACGTACCAGCTTGGCTCCAAGGTGATATCCGCCTAATATGGCATTTTCGAAATCCCGCTTTAGCACGTCCAGCCTGTCGTGGCGGTAAAGTTGGTAGGTATTATAGATGTTGGCTTTATCTTTATTGTAAAGCTCCATCATCTCGTAGGTCAGGTTGTCTATCGTATCTTGTATCCAGCTTTCTTCGGCATCGATAAATACCCGCACATCCCTGTCGTGGCAGCGCTTGCAGATAGCACTAACGCGATCACGGCCTCTTTCATAAGCAGCACGTTCATCAACACTTAGCTCCTGTTTTTTCTGTATCTTCTCAAGCAGTTTAATGTCTATCAGACCAGTAACCTTGAACACTGCAAAAGGTATGTTCTTATTACCATGTGCTTTTTCAATAGCCTGAAGCAGTTCATCACGAGTGGCATCAAAGCTTTTTTCGTCTCCTTCTCCTTCTACAGAATAATCCAGAATAGTGCCGATATTATACTTGCTCAGTTCCTGTATGGCCCGTTCCGATTCTTTTATAGTTTCACCTCCACAAAAATGATTGAAGATGGTAGGCTTGATCAGAAATTTTATTGGAAGGTGAAGGTTGATGGCAGTATTCAACAAAGTACCACCTACCTTAACAAAGGTGTTGCTGTTCATTGACTTAAACAGCAGGTACATCTTGTATAACTCTGCATTAGACTTTGAAGAAAAAGCGACAGCTGTATCCTCAAAAGACAAGTTGGGAATCGTGTTCATGTAATTAAAATTAGCGCTGCAAAGATACTGTTTCAGCCATAGTTCGCAATCATTCAGCAATCCAATAAGTACTTATTTTAGTTGGAAGCCAGCTCCTTAAACTACTGCAATCCAATTGTTGTTTTATTATAAAGGGTACAGTATGCAGAATGTTATAATTATACAGTACAATCACTAGATAAACATAGCATAACCGTAATTATACCCAACTGGGCTTTTGTCTGAACAAAAGTTACCTTTGTAACAAGTTTTTAGGTAGATGGAGTTTAACAACAAAGATTCTTTTTTTAGAAGGCAACAGGCAGGGCAGCCTTTGGTTATAGCTGGTCCCTGCAGTGCCGAAAGTGAAGAGCAGGTAATGCAAACTGCCGCAGCTCTTGCACAGCAGCAAGTGCATATATTCAGGGCAGGAATCTGGAAGCCTCGGTCCAGGCCAAACTCCTTTGAGGGGATTGGATTAAAAGGGCTGGAGTGGCTTGGGCGGGTAAAAAGGGAGTTTGGGCTGGCTGTTGCTACAGAGGTAGCCAATGGTAAGCATGTGGAGGAGGTGCTAAAGCAAGGTATAGATGTGCTTTGGATTGGTGCAAGAACGACAGTAAACCCTTTTGCCGTGCAGGAAATTGCTGATGCCCTGCAAGGAGTAAAGGTGCCGGTGATGATTAAGAATCCGGTTAATCCGGACCTGGCGCTTTGGATTGGAGCCATCGAGCGAATCTACAATACAGGTATTACTGATCTGGCTGCTATTCACCGTGGCTTTTCATCCTATCAGAAGTCTAAATACAGGAATGCGCCCTTCTGGCAGATTCCCATTGAGCTGAAGGCACGTTTTCAGTCTTTACCTATAATAGTTGACCCAAGCCATATTGCTGGTAACCGTGAACTGATCTTTCCTGTATCGCAAAAAGCGCTGGATTTAGGGTATGACGGAGTTATGATTGAAACTCATCCTGATCCGGAAAATGCATTAAGCGACGCTGAACAACAGGTGAACCCGGCAGCGCTGAAAGATATAGTGTCTAGGCTGCAGGTAAGGAAGTCTACTTATGATGATGCCGAGCTTGTTAATTGTGCAGAAGAGCTCCGCCTGCAGATTGATGCTGCCGACCATGATATTATTGCAGCCTTAGCCAAACGAATGGCATTGGTAGAGCAGATCGGGGAGTATAAAAAACAGAATAATGTACAGATACTACAGCTGGAGCGGTGGAAAGAAATTTTTAAGAGTCGCGCAGAGTGGGGTGCAGAGGCAGGGGTAAATCCTGACTTTGTAGCTGAACTGTATAAGCTAATTCATGTGGAGTCTATCCGCAAACAAACACAGATACTTGATGGGGAGTAGGTAATAGTTGAAGAAAGCAGCTATCAACCAAACCTAAACCATTAATTTATACCATGACAGATACCATATACATAGGGAAAGATGTGCTTAAAGAGCTGCCAGAACTGCTAAAGAACCGTGCTTTTAGCAAGGTTGTGGTTTTGGTAGATGAAAATACACTGGCACAATGTTACCCTTTGCTTAAACCTAACCTGCCGGAGCATGAATTGATTCAGGTGCGAAGCGGAGAAGAGAATAAAACGCTACAGACCTGCGAGCATATCTGGCAGCGTATGACAGAGATGAACCTGGACCGCTGGTCAGTGCTGGTAAATTTAGGAGGAGGTGTGATAGGTGATATGGGCGGTTTCTGTGCGGCTGTGTTTAAACGAGGTATATACTTTGTGCAGGTGCCTACCACGCTTTTGGCACAGGTAGATGCCAGTGTGGGCGGTAAAACCGGTTTAGACTTTCATGGTTTAAAAAACCACATCGGTGTGTATAAAGAACCGCAGGCAGTTTTTATAAACCCTGCTTTTTTAGAGACTCTTTCACCACGGCAGCTTAAGTCTGGATATGCTGAAGTTATAAAGCATTGGTTGATTGCTGATGCTGATAAATTTAAAGAGCAGCGTCATGTTGGGTTATTCGTTGAGGAGTGGGAAGACCTGATAAGACATTCTGTAAGCATTAAGGCAAAAGTGGTGGAGGCTGATCCATTGGAAGGAGGTTACCGTAAAGTTTTGAACTTTGGGCATACAGTAGGGCATGCTTTGGAAAGTTACCTGCTGGAAAAACCTGAACGGCAGTTGCTTCACGGTGAGGCAATAGCTGTAGGTATGCTTTGCGAAGCATGGTTATCAGTAAAGCATGACCTGTTGCAGCAGCAGGAACTTGATAAAATTGAAACGTTCCTGATCTCTATTTATGAAAAGGTGCAGTTACGTGAGGAAGATATTCAGCAAATAAGCCTGCTGGCCTTGCAGGATAAGAAGAATTCAAGTGCTGCCATTAACTGTACATTGTTGAAAGGCATCGGCCAGGCTGTTTATGATCAACCGGTTACTGTGCAGGAGATTGTTTCTTCACTCCGTTACTATTCACTTTTATGATCCAAAGCCTTACCCTAAGTCACCCTACAGGCACGATAACAGGTAGTATTAAACTACCAGCTTCTAAAAGTGAGGCTAATCGGGCTCTAATCATTGCGGCGCTTGCCGGTGGAAAGTCTAAACTGCACAACCTTTCGGAGGCAAATGATACACAGTTGCTGCAGCGACTCCTGAAAAGCGACGCTAAAGTAGTAGATGCAGAGGATGCTGGAACTGTTATGCGGTTCTTAACAGCCTATTATGCTGTTACCGGACAAGAAAAGACGTTGACAGGTACAGAACGCATGTGTCAGCGACCTATTAAAGTTTTAGTGGATGCATTACGGGAGTTAGGTGCAAGTATCGATTATCTTCAGGAAGAAGGATATCCACCTCTTAAGATCGGTAACTTTAAGAGCACAGGTAAAAAGAAGTTGACTGTTCGCAGTGATGTTAGCAGCCAATATATTTCAGCTTTACTTATGGTAGCGCCCTTGCTTCCAGAGGGGTTGGAACTGGAGCTTAAGGGTAAAATAAGCTCCCGGCCATACATTGAAATGACACTTTCGCTTATGCGTCATTTTGGAGCGGATGCAAATTTTGAAAGCAATACCATCTTAGTGCCGCACCAGAAGTATAAGCCAGCTGTTTTTCATGTGGAGTCGGATTGGTCAGCGGCTAGTTACTGGTATAGCATAGTGGCGCTGGCTAAAGATGCGGAAGTTACCCTGCTGGGGCTTAAAGAGAATTCCTTTCAGGGAGATAGTGCTATAGTAGCTATCATGGATCGGCTAGGAGTTTACACTACCTTTACGAAAGAAGGAATCAAGCTCATAAAAAAGCATTGTGAGAAAAACGTAGCTTTTGATTTCTCCGATTGCCCTGATTTAGCTCAGACTATTGTAGCCCTTTGTGCCAGTTTAGGGGTTACTCTGGAGCTAACAGGATTGGAAAGCTTACGCATAAAAGAAACAGACCGAATTCAGGCGCTGCAAATAGAGGTGCTGGCCCTTGGTACTTCCTTAGAAGAGATTAGCCCCGGTGTTTTCAGAATGAAGCCGGGCATCATCAATAAGCAGGATCTTGCATTCCGCACTTACCAGGACCACCGTATGGCTATGGCTTTTGCACCAATTGCTTTGCTGCAGCCTGTACAGATACAAGAACCAAGTGTGGTGCGCAAATCTTACCCAAGATTTTGGCAGGACATGGAGAAGGTGGGGTTTGAGGTAAGACATAGCAATTAAGCGGGTGTGAACGAAAGACGGTTATATGGGGATGCAAAATTGATAGCTGGTCAGCTTCACAAAATGCAGTTGATGGAAACTGCTAAAGATGAGTTGGCGGCCGTATATCAGGATAAAGCAACAGGTAAGTTCTGGTTAAAGTGCTATGCTATTGCAGAGACACAGGCCGGAGGTTACTTAATGTTAATCAGGTTACCTCTGCCGAATACGGAGGAGCTAATAAGTGTGGCTATAACAAGTGAATACGAGGACGAGGCAGTAGCTGCCATTTTGCGTTTGCTTGATGAAGAGAAGCTAGAAAAGAAAGGGTTCAGGGACTTACTGTTAGAGAAACTGGAGCATGCGAATATGGATGCATCCGATATCAGGTTTAAAAACCGATTGAAGAGACTAATCACGCTGTCGCGCTTAAACGATCCGATAAATAGAAGAGAGGTGCTGGGTAAAAGCAAAACAGAGGTTCAGCAAGATGCGACTTATTTCAGAAGTATAGCCGAAAGAGCCACTACATTACTTCAAAAGCTAAATTAACCCTTCTGTTGTTTTACTTCCTCTATTACTTCTTTTAGATATGCAGGGGTCTGCAGTAGCCTGCTTCCATACCAACTGAACATTTCGCCATCTACAACTTTAACCTGTGTATGAGGGCAGAGTTCCTGAAATTCCAGTATATGCTTCTCTTTGAAAGGGTAGGGCTCTGATGATAAAAGTATGAGCTCGGGGGCAATGTCCCGTAGCAGTTCCGGTGTTACCTCAGGATAACGGGGCAGATCAGCGAAGATGTTTGTAAAGCCGCAGCGTTGCATAATATGATCTATGATATTGTTACTGCCCACTACCATGTAAGGCTTTCGCCAGATAAAATAGGCGGTTCTTACACCTGGGGGTTGCAGAGGTTGTAAGTCCTTAAATCCTTTTTCAATCCTGAGCACAAGTTCCTGTGCTTTGGCTTCAGTTCCAGTCAACAGCCCTATTTGCTGCATCATCAGGAGTGCATCATCCAAAGTGTAGATATCGCTCATCCATACCGGATAACTTTTCTGTAGAGCCTCTATTCCTTCTTGATAGTTTTCCTCCTTATTCCCAATGATCAGGTCAGGCTTTAACTCATCAATTTTATGAAGATGAAAGTTTTTAGTGCCGCCAATTATAATTTTTTGTTTTGCCTGCTCCTTTGGATGGATACAGAATTTGGTCACGCCTACTACCCTGTCTCCTAAGCCAAGATCGAATAACAATTCTGTTTGAGATGGTACCAAGGAGATGATACGCTGCGGCAACTGCTCCACAGTAAGCGTGTGGCCCATCTGGTCGGTAAAAGCGGCTGGAAATGTCATGATCAAATTTAATGAATTCCAAAGGGTACTAAAAACAAAACCTCACAGGTTCTTAAGACGCTGTGAGGTTCTTTACGGCTAAAAGTAAAGTCTTAACTGAGGTATCGGAAATCCTGCTTGTCCTGTATCTTCAGTACAGTTTCGTAGATCATCTTTATCACATTATCAACATCATCTTTGTGAACTGTTTCTACGGTTGTGTGCATATACTTCAAAGGCAAAGAGATAAGAGCCGAGGCTACACCTGCATTTGAATACGCAAAGGCATCAGTATCGGTGCCTGTAGCACGTGATACCGCTGAACGCTGAAAAGGAATCTCTTTTTCCCTGGCAGTATTTATGATCAGGTCGCGTACATTGTTCTGAACGGCAGGTCCGTAAGCTATAACAGGACCTTTGCCGCAGTGGATGTCGCCGCTGGTCTTTTTTTCATACATCGGAGATTGCGTGTCATGGGTTACGTCGGTAATAATGGCTACATCTGGTTTAATACGATGCGCAATCATTTCGGCTCCACGTAGGCCAATTTCTTCCTGTACAGCATTAACAATGTAAAGGCCGAAGGGAAGGGTCTGGTTGTTTTCCTTCAGCATACGAGCTACTTCTGCAATCATAAAGCCTCCAATACGGTTGTCAAGAGCACGGCCAACGTAGTAGCGGTCGTTCATAACCGTAAATTCATCTTCGAAAGTAGCTACGCATCCAACATGGATACCCATCTCCTCAACTTCTTCACGGTTGCTGGCACCGCAGTCCAGGAAAACGGTTTCAATGGTAGGAGCCTTGTCATTTTCTACTTTGCGTACGTGAATGGCCGGCCAGCCAAAGACAGCTTTTACAATGCCTTTTGCAGTATAAATGTTAACTCGTTTTGAAGGGGCAATCAATGCATCAGATCCCCCGTTGCGCTTCAGGTATATATAACCCTCTGGAGTGATGTAGTTCACAAACCAGGAGATCTCATCAGCATGCGCCTCAATAACGACTTTATAATCTGCCTGTGGGTTTACGACTCCCACCACCGTACCATAGGTATCAACAAAATATTCGTCGATGTATGGTTTGATATACTCCAGCCACATCTTCTGGCCTTCTGACTCAAAGCCGGTAGGGGAGGAGTTATTGAGGTATTTTTGAAGAAAGTCAAAAGATTCTTGTCTCATATAGCTAAGGTGACGTTGTGTTAGGTTAGTGTGAGATTATGTAGGCCTGTGCTGAATTATTTTGCCGGCAGCACAGGCCTAGAGTGTTTCTACTTTTTCTTATAAAGGTATGTTGCCATGCTTCTTACGCGGAAGGGTCACTGCTTTGTTTTCCAACATCTTGAATGCCTTAATGAGTTTGCCTCTTGTTTCAGATGGCATGATTACCTCATCAATAAACCCACGGTGTGCGGCGCGGTAAGGTGTTGCAAATTTCTCCTTATATTCTTGCACCTTCTCAGCTAACTTAGCCTCAGGGTCTTCGGCAGTGGCTATTTCGCGTTTGAAGATGATTTCTGCAGCACCCTGAGCACCCATGACAGCGATCTCTGCTGTTGGCCAAGCAAAGTTCATGTCAGCACCAATGTGCTTTGAGTTCATTACGTCATAAGCTCCGCCGTAAGCCTTACGTGTAATCACTGTGATCCGTGGAACAGTAGCCTCGCAGAATGCATAAAGTAATTTAGCACCATTCGTGATAATGCCTCTCCACTCCTGATCTGTACCTGGCAGGAAGCCCGGTACATCTTCCAGAACTAGAAGCGGAACGTTAAAGCTATCGCAGAAGCGTACGAAACGAGCTGCTTTCGTACTGGCGTTGATGTCCAGCACACCGGCAAGTACAGCGGGCTGGTTACCTACAATACCAATGCTGCGACCTCCAAGTCGGGCAAAGCCTACAACTATGTTCTCGCCAAAGTTCTTATGCACTTCAAAAAAGGAGTCAGCATCAATGATTCCGTCAATCACTTCACGGATGTCATAAGGCTGGTTTGGGTTCTCAGGAATAAGCGTATCCAACACCTCACGTGTCTCATCTCCCTGAGCTTCGTATGGCAGAGAAGGAGGTAAGTCTTCGCAGTTTTGTGGAATATAACTTAAAAGTTTTTTGATATAGTTGATGCATTCTACTTCATTGGCGCAGGAGAAGTGTGTAACACCACTCTTCGTGCTGTGGGTGCTGGCTCCACCTAATTCCTCAGAAGTTACCTCTTCATGTGTTACGGTTTTAACTACGTTTGGTCCTGTTACAAACATATAGGATGTATCCTCAACCATCATGATAAAGTCTGTGATGGCTGGAGAGTATACAGCACCACCTGCACATGGTCCCATAATAGCTGAAATCTGCGGAATAACACCAGAGGCCAGTGTGTTGCGGTAGAAAATATCAGCATAACCTCCCAACGATACTACTCCCTCTTGAATACGGGCACCACCTGAGTCATTTAAGCCAATAACAGGCGCTCCGTTCTTCATGGCAAGCTCCATGATCTTTACAATTTTTTCAGCGTGTGTTTCAGAAAGAGATCCGCCCAGCACGGTAAAGTCCTGAGAGAAAACATACACCAGACGGCCATTGATCGTACCATAGCCCGTCACGACGCCATCACCCAGGTAGTACTGTTTATCTAGACCAAAGTCTTTAGAACGGTGCATTACGAATTTGCCGATCTCCTCGAAAGAGCCTTCATCCATCAATAAGTGGATTCGCTCACGGGCAGTAAGCTTTCCTTTTTTGTGTTGTGCATCTATGCGATCTTGTCCGCCACCAAGTAATGCTTCAGCATTCTTGCGTTCCAGCGTTGCTATTTGGGCTTCTCTAGTTTCTCCGGCCATTAATGAAGTATTTCTATGAAAGTTCTTCTAAATTATTATTTCTCAAATTTAAAAACTATGCGACGAAAAACTTTATAAAAATGCTATTTTCTCAATATTCTAGTATGATTATAATTTAGCTCTCTGCTTAACCTTGTCATTTTTAAAACTTCATCATATAAGTTCCTGTAAATCGCGCAAAGGGAATGAGATAAAACCCTATATTTGCTAATTATTTTAGTAAAAATGACTTGTTGTTTTGATTTTGCCAAACATAACTATGGCTTTTGCGTATTAATTTAGCAAATAAGCAGAAAATTTATGAAACTAAAAGTAGATGAAAAGCCATTTCTGCCAGAAGGCAGACATGTGGTAAAAATAACGGAAGTAGAAGAGGGTAAAAGCGAGAATAAGGAAATCCCGTTTATAAATTGCCGTATGGAAAATGAAGATGGGTTCGTAAACCAACGTTTTTACTTAAGTGAACCTGGTCAGCCTATTCTAGCTGCTTTTCTTAAGGCTGTAGGAATAGACAAAAAAGAAGTGGACTCAAAAGAATTAAAAGGAAAAGCTCTGTCGATAAAAGTTGAAGAACGCTCCTACGAAGATGCCAATGGTAAAGAGAAGACCATAAAACAGGCTAGTCACTTTGAAGCAATAGGAGAAGCAGATACTTCTGACAGGTACTAAGATAAATCGTAATAAAATGAAAAGGGCTGCCATCTGGCAGCCCTTTTCATCAATATTTAAATTTATTATTCTTTGTCTTTTGACTTATCTGAGCCTGATGACTTGGAAGACTCTCTTTCTTCTTCTGTCTCATCAGAAGCACCTTTCAGCTTTTTGCCGTTGCTCTTTTTTGACTTGAAAGTAAGCTTTTCTTCTCCTTCCTTGTAATCAACCAGAATGGTATCTCCCTGGTTAACCTCGGCTTTCAGAATCTCTTCCGCAATCGGATCTTCGATATATTTCTGAATAGCTCTGTTCAACGGACGTGCACCGTATTTCGGATCATATCCCTTCTCTGCTACATAGTCTTTTGCCTCTTTTGTAAGCTCGATTGTATAGCCCAGGGATTCCACACGCTTGAACAGTTTGCTAAGAGACAACTCAATAATCTTGTGCATATCCTCACGGTTTAGCGAGTTAAACACGATTACGTCATCCAGACGGTTCAGAAACTCTGGCGAGAATGTTTTCTTCAGGGCGCTGGCAATAGTACCTTTCATAATGTCGTCTACATTCTCCTGCTTGCTCTTCGACATGAAACCGATACCGGCTCCAAAGTCCTGCAAGTCACGGGCACCAATGTTCGATGTCATGATGATAATCGTGTTACGGAAGTCAACCTTGCGGCCCAGTCCGTCTGTCAGAATACCATCATCCAGCACCTGTAGCAACAGGTTGTACACATCAGGGTGCGCTTTCTCAATCTCATCCAGCAACACCACAGAGTACGGCTTACGACGAATCTTCTCCGTCAGCTGGCCACCTTCTTCGTAACCAACATATCCCGGAGGCGCTCCGACTAAACGAGATACACTGAATTTCTCCATGTACTCACTCATGTCTATACGCACTAAAGAGTCCTCTTTATCAAACAGGTAAGTCGCCAGCACCTTGGCAAGCTCTGTTTTACCTACACCTGTTGGTCCTAAGAACACAAATGAACCAATTGGCTTCTTAGGATCCTTCAGACCTACGCGTGTACGTTGGATAGCTTTCACCAGCTGCGTAATTGCCTTGTCCTGGCCAATCACTCTGCCTTTCAGTTCTTCGCCCATGTTAAGGAGTTTCACACCTTCGTTCTGAGCAATACGCTTCACAGGAATACCTGTCATCATGGCAATAACCTCTGCCACATTTTCCTCTTTTACTGTATAGCGCTTTTTCTTTGTCTCTTCTTCCCAGCTTTTCTTAGCGTTATCAAGCTGGTCGATAAGCTTCTTCTCCTTATCACGCAGTTGAGCTGCCTCTTCATACTTCTGGCTCTTAACTACACGGTTTTTCTCAACCTTTATATTTTCGATCTGCTCTTCCAGCTTAAGAATATCCTCTGGTACCACAATGTTATTGATGTGTACACGTGCACCAGCCTCATCCAGGATGTCGATAGCTTTGTCTGGCAGGAAACGGTCGCTCATGTAGCGGTCACTCAGTTTCACGCAGGCCTCAATCGCCTTATCAGTATAGTTTACATGGTGGTGGTCCTGGTACTTGTCCTTGATATTGTTCAATATCTCGATTGTCTCCTCCGGTGTGGTAGGATCTACCATTACGATCTGGAAACGACGGGCAAGTGCACCATCTTTCTCGATGTACTGGCGATATTCATCCAGGGTAGTAGCACCGATGCACTGGATTTCGCCACGGGCAAGCGCAGGCTTGAACATATTCGATGCATCCAGGGAGCCAGAAGCACCACCGGCACCTACTATCGTGTGGAGCTCATCAATGAATAGGATCACGTCCGGAGACTTCTCCAGTTCGTTCATCACGGCCTTCATGCGCTCTTCAAACTGACCACGGTATTTGGTGCCGGCAACCAGCGAAGCAAGGTCCAGGGTAACTACACGCTTGTTGAACAACACGCGGCTTACCTTTTTCTGCACGATGCGCAGGGCAAGACCTTCGGCAATGGCTGTTTTACCCACGCCAGGCTCACCAATAAGGATCGGGTTATTCTTTTTACGGCGGCTCAGTACCTGGGCCACACGCTCAATTTCTTTCTCACGACCAACAATCGGGTCCAGCTTGTCATCCTCTGCCAGCTTAGTCAAATCGCGGCCAAAGTTGTCAAGTACAGGAGTACGCGACTTCTCGCCAGGCTTTTTGCTTGAGCTGCCGGATCGTGAAGATGAGCTGCCGAATAATTTGTCAGAATCATCAGAGTCGTCAGTGTCTGACGACGCCAGTGGATTATTACTATGATAATCCAAAGAGTCTCTTATTGCTTCGTAGTTCACGTTGAATTTCGCTAAAATTTGTGAAGAAATATTGTCTTCATCCCTAAGGATGGATAATAAGAGGTGCTCTGTACCAATGATATCACTCTTGAAGATCTTTGCCTCCAGGTATGTTATCTTAAGCACCTTCTCAGTCTGCTTGGTAAGCGGGATACTGCCGGTGATGTTACTGCTTTGGCTAGCTGTATTTCGGGTAGCTTGTTCTAAAGCGTACTTTAACTCATCTATCGAAACGCCAAGCTTCTTAAGCAGGGCAATGGCGGTACCTTCTCCTTCCCGAATCATGCCTAGGACCAGATGCTCTGTACCTATGTAGTCATGTCCAAGTCGAATAGCTTCCTCACGGCTGAGCGAGATGACCTCTTTCACTCGGTTTGAGAATTTAGCTTCCATGTATACTCTATAAACTTAAAAAAATCTAAAATTGATAATTGATTGAGGCTAACAGAAGGACCCTAATCTTAACAAGCCGTGCAGTACAATTGTTCAGCTTGGTGGCCGCCGTTACTGTAGAAATGAGAGTGACGCTGGACCCTGTGTAAACAACAAGTCAATTATACTTAACTCTGATACAAATTGTTTGCCAAATACTTGTGTATAGGTTTTTACGTGCAAATTGTCAGGATAGATTTTAGGATGTATCTTATTTCTTAAATCCAATACGTTTTCGGGAGCATTATTTTGGTAAGCGCCTGTGAAATTTAGTGACGTGTTTAGCTTTAGTAATTTAAGATAAAGCCGTAATAAATCAACGTTAAGCTCAAATAAAAATTTTGGCTGCCGCTCGTACACCTCTTTAATATAGTCACAATAAAATTCAAAATAAGGAGCACGCCCATAGGCTGCCTGTAGGGTGCGCCAGTGTACATTATACCATTTCTGGCTGTAATCTATTTCAATTTCGGTGATACGTGTTTTGTCTTTGCTGCTGCCTTTTAGCACCGGAACGCTTAAAGGCACTACCCCCTGCGCCGTGAGCACATGGCAACGGTTGCGGTAGCTTTGCTTTACATAGTTCTCGTGCTGTTCCACCAGTATACTTTCGGCTCGGAGTGCGTACCAAAAATATTGAACGGGTGGGTTGTACATTATTTCAGTAAGGAGGATCAAATTAAGAAATTGAAGTTAGTGAGTTAGATAGTTAATTTATTGACAAAAGACTCTGTGATAAAAGACAAATAATGGTTATACTATCTATCCTTGTCAGCATATCAGTTGTCAGCAGCGGAGCTGCCAAGTGCTAAATAAGCATGAATTATGTAATTTCATAATCAGGCGGATGATTGTACCTTTGCGGCTGCTAATTCGCGTATGGAGAGAAGAATTAATATCCCGCCACTGTATTATCCCCTTTGGTTGCTGCTCAAAGGCTTGTCTTTGTTACCATTCCCTGTACTATACCTGCTTTCAGACTTTCTTTTTCTGCTGTCATACCATATCATAGGTTACAGAAAGAAAGTAGTGCTGCATAACCTTCGGAATTCTTTTCCTGAAAAAGGGGAACAGGAGATAAAGGATATGGCAAAAGCATTCTATAGGCATTTTATGGATGTGGTAGTGGAGATCATTAAACTGGCCTCAATTAGTAAATCTGAAATGGAAAGACGAATCACGTTTACCAATCAGGAAGTGCTGGATGATCTTGTAAGGCAGGGAAAGCCAGTTATTACCATGGGGTCCCATTCAGGAAACTGGGAGTGGATTTTGTCGGCTGGCGCTGTGCAGTTTAGTTTCCCTGCCGAGGGTGTTTACAAGCCCCTTAGCAATGTGTTTTTTGAAGAGTTCATGCTCTACATTCGTAGCAGGCTAGGAGCTCGTCTGGTCAAGATGAAGGATACTATGCGCGACTTTATCAGGAATAGGAAAGTGCCTCGTGTTGTTGCGATGCTATCAGACCAGACCCCACCTTTCGGAGAGATTCAATACTGGACAAAATTTTTAAATCAGGAAACTGCTTTCTTTGTTGGAGCTGAAAAGCTTTCAAATTCGTTTGGCTACCCTGTTTTATACCTCGATGTGCAGCGGGGGCGAAGAGGGTACTACATTCTTACCTTTGAAACCATAACTGACGGGCAACAGGACTTATCTGCTTTAGGCGTAGAATATCCGATCACGGAAATTTTTGCTCAAAAGCTGGAAACAACAATCCGGCGTAACCCCGCCAATTATCTCTGGACCCATAAACGCTGGAAACATAAGCGACCACAGGTTACTAATTAAGAGTTAAAATTGTTAAAAGGCTATGGCTATAGGTATTGCTCAATGTCTCCGGCTCCTTCACGAAGCACCTCAAAGCCATTGCCTGTCACATCAACAACTGTTGAGGCTTTGTTGCTTCCGTAACCTCCATCGATTACACAATCCACCAGGTTCTTATACTTTTCATAAATTAACTCGGGGTCAGTGCTGTATTCCAAAATGTCGTCTTCATCGCGAATAGACGTGGAGAGTATTGGGTTACCCAACTCCTTTACCAACATTAAAGCAATTTTATTCTCCGGCACACGAATGCCCACTGTTTTTTTCTTTCCGCTGGTATACTTTGGTACATTACTGGTTGCATTCAGAACAAAAGTAAAGGGACCTGGAAGAGCCTTCTTCATTACTTTGTAGGTGGGTGTGTCTATTTTTGCATAATCAGAAATATGAGTAAGATCTGAGCATATAAATGACAGGTTCACTTTATCTGGTTTAACGCCTTTTATCTGACAAACACGCTCAATTGCTCTGGCATTGTGGATGTCGCAGCCAATTCCGTAGATGGTATCAGTTGGGTAAATGATGACACCGCCATTACGGAGGATATCTACAGCTTCAAAAATCTTGCGCTCCTGCGGGGTTTCCGGGTGTATCTGAAGAAAAGTAGCGTTGCTCATTGTTAGAATATTCTTTTATGTTTTTAAGTATAAAGTAAACATACTTGTTTAGATAAATCAGCGTTTCAGATAAATTGTGCAGCGAAGAAAGAGCGTTTAACTTTAATTTTCTCTTTTTCAGCTAATCAGTGATTCCAATTTAAATACTTAAGTGTTATTTTTGCTACCCGATTACCATAGGCTTGGAACCTAAATTTTGTTCCAAGCCTTTTACTTACACTATGGCTAACGACGCTAACACACCAAGAAGAAAAAGAAAGGAAAAGAGCAAATTAGTACCAGGCCTTATCGTACTGTTCTTGTTCCTGTTTGTAAGCTTCTCTTATTACGCTTACCAGATTGTTTACACAGCTAACGTAGATACAAAAGATCAGGATACCTATGTGTTGATTCCTACCGGTGCCACTTATGAACAGGCAATGGATTCGGTAGAGGCCACGGGTGTGATCATTGATCCGCTGTCTTTGCGTTTTATGTCGAAGCTGATGGATTATGATCAACTTGTAAAGCCAGGACGGTACAAGCTGGAACATGGCTGGGGTAACCGCCAGTTAATCGGAGTACTGCGCCTGGGGGAGCAAACTCCTGTTAAACTTACTTTCAATACCGTGCGTCTGCGCAATCAGCTGGCAGAAAAATTAGCCGCAGACCTGGAGCCTACAGAAGAGCAACTGGATAGCCTGCTTAACAACCAGGAGTACCTGAAGGAGTTTGGTTTTGACACGGCAACTGTTGTCAGCATGTTTGTGCCAAATACCTATGAGGTATACTGGACCATTACTGCTCCTGATCTGATGAAGCGTATGAAGACGGAATATGACAAATTCTGGAACGAAGAGCGTCGTGCAAAAGCAGATAAATTAGGGCTATCTCCTCAGGAGGTATCCACACTAGCTTCTATCGTGCAGGCTGAAACAGCTAAGAACGATGAAAAGCCTCGCGTGGCAGGTGTTTACCTGAACCGCCTGAACAAAGGAATGTTGCTGCAGGCTGACCCTACTGTTATTTTTGGGGTGAGAGATTTTAGCATTCGCCGCGTTCTTAACGCGCACCTTCGTCACGATTCGCCTTATAACACTTACCGTTACAAAGGTTTGCCTCCGGGCCCAATCAATGTACCTACCATATCCAGCATTGATGCAGTGCTGAACCCGGAAAAGCATAGCTACATCTATTTCTGCGCAAAGGATGATTTCTCCGGGTACCATAGCTTCGCCACCACTGTAGCCGAACATCAGGCAAATGCGCGTCGCTTCCATCGTGCCTTGAATGAGCGGAATATAATGAAGTAATTTCCCGTAGATGAAGAGAGCCTGCTGCGCTTTATTGGCACAGCAGGCTCTTTTTTTATACTTTCGTGTTTCGCCAATCTTTAAAACTGACAGCAGTGTTCGAATCAGAAGTACAAATACGCGTACGCTACGCGGAAACAGACCAGATGGGGTATGTATACTATGGTAACTATGCTGCCTACTATGAAGTAGCCCGTACCGAAGTATTCAGGCGACTGGGAATTCATTACAAAGAAATGGAGGCAACAGGTACAATGATGCCGGTGTTAGAGCTGAAATGCAAGTATATTCGTCCGGCAAAGTACGATGATTTGTTGACAATCAAGCTCTTATTAAAGCATAAGCCAACTGGTTCTCGTATAAAATTCGAGTACGAAGTTTATAATCAGGCTCAGGAGTTGTTAAATGTTGGAGAAACTACAATGGTTTTTGTGAACATGGAATCAGGTAGACCAACAGCAGTACCAAGCCTTATCCATGAAAAACTAGATTCGTACTTTGTAGCGAATGAGGCTTAATCAGCAGTATTTAAAACGCCGCAGAGCGTACCGTAAGTTCATCGTGTTTCTGAAGAGGTGGCGTTTCAACAGTGGTCAGTCTTCGGTGTACGAGGTTATGGATGTTCTCATTGGAGAACTACGCCTGGATTCTATTACCAAGCGCGCCTCTTACATGGCGTTCAACTTTACGCTGGCTATTTTCCCCAGCATCATATTCCTCTTCACACTTATCCCATACATACCGAGTGTACTTTCGCTGGATCTAAGTGAAAGCATCCTTAACTTTATTGCGGATCTTATGCCGGAGGAGATGTATGCTGTGGCTTATTCCACAATAGAGGATATCGTGAACAAGCCCCGTGGAGGTTTATTGTCATTCGGTTTTCTTTTTGCGCTTATACTCTCCACAAATGGGATCATGTCGCTGATGGATGCTTTTGATAAAAAGTATCATACCTTTTATAAACGCAGCTACATTAAAAAGCGATTGATTGCCACAGCCCTTACAGTGGTTCTATCGCTTATACTTTTTACCGCAGTTGCGGCTATTTTCTTTGGGCAATGGATTCTGGATGTGCTGGTGTTTTATGAGATTGTAACAGAAAGTTACACCTATACTTTGCTCGTGATTCTGAAGTATGTAGCTATTGTGCTGCTGTTCCTGCTGGCAACCTCTATTGTATATTATTACGTGCCGGCAATTGAGGATAAATGGCCTTTCTTCTCAGCCGGGGCGGTGGTGGCTACAGGGCTCATCTTTCTGGTGTCGATGATCTTCTCTTTTTACATCAGTGCCTTTGATACCTACAACAAGTTTTATGGGTCTATTGGGGCCTTGATAGGTCTTATGATCTGGCTAGATTTTGTGTCTATGATCCTGATTCTTGGCTTTGAGATCAATGTGAGCATCGATACCGTTACAAAACGCCTGGTGCGTACACGCAAATCAGTTACAGCTTCTGTAGCCAAGGCTTAACACAGGCTAAAGAAGGTTAACGGAGAGGTGTTAAATTTTAATTAAAATTTTAATCTTAAGAATCAGTGGTTTATGGTTTTTGAAGATAAACCGGTGAAAAATTTTCTCGTATAGCTTTGATAATTCAGAGCGAGACCCTACTTTTGTACTCGAAATCGTTAGAGAGTTGGCGGAGTGGTCGAACGCGGCGGTCTTGAAAACCGTTGACTGTAACAGGTCCGGGGGTTCGAATCCCTCACTCTCTGCAAAGCCTGAGCTGAAAAGCTCGGGCTTTTTTGTTTTAGAAGAATAAGAGCAACCTAAAAAAGAAGAAGCTGCAGTAAACAACTGCAGCTTCTTCTTTTTTAGCTCATCACCTCGTCAGCTAAACCAAACCATTCCAGTGCCTCATCTTCTGAAAGAAAATATTGGATATGGAAGAAAATTTTCGTGCTGCCTTTGACTTTATGATACAATGGCTCATCCGTTATCTGCTGCATCACATCGTTGGAAGAAACAACAGCTAAACGCTGTAAATTACTGCGATGAGCCATGCTGGCATAATACTTTGCTAACCAACTCTGATCACCTATCGAAAGAACACCTAACCTTTGTTTATTCACCAGAAGCCTTTGAAGCTTGTGCTTTATGAATAGCTGTGCAGCGTCCTGTATACCACACCTGTACTCTTCGCTCGAAACAGGTCTTAACCAACGAACCGACAGCAAATCTTTTTGTCTTGAGAGAGTTGCTTCCACGTAATCCGTGCGAAGCAATACGCCATCAATAACTTTTGAAGTTACAAAATTGGGGATATGGGCTTCTTTGTCTTCCTCTGTTTGTGTCAAACCTGAAAATTCACTTAATACAGGACCACTTCCATCTATAAGAATTGGAATAAGAGCCTCTGGCTCATTTATTCCAATGTCATAATCCTGAAAAAGCCACGCTTTGGCTTCCTTACAACACTCAAAAACGTCAGTTTGGTAGGGGAGGGCCTTAGTTTCCTCTGCTACCTGCTTATAAGCAGTCCATTGAGCACTGGTGTCGGCAAGAACTCTAGCGCTTCGGCGAAGAGATGTTTTCTGAAATGCCTGTTGAAGGAAACCAGCGGTACATTGCAGGTCTTTGATGGATGGTGCTTCAGTCTTTGTAAAGTCAATCAAAGAATACTGTACCTGTAGTTTAGCTATACATACAGCAATGGCACGTACACCATGCCGATACTCTTCGCTACTGACTGGACGTTGCCATTCAGCCTTCAGGTATTTAAATGACGTACTAAAGCTTAGTTTCAGGAAATGCAGGCTCATGAGGTGTGGTAAAAGATAAGAGGTTTTCTAAAGCTTTATTTACTAGACATGAATGGGCAAGTACCTTTGGTCAATTCAGCCTTAACTGCTTTCAGTGCAGCCGGAGGTACTGCTGGGCTTGTAGGTGATGGCCAGGTGAAAATAAAATCTGCGCCGCCTAATGCGCTTTCATCAACTACTATTGCACCTCCACGCTCCTCCACAATTTTCTTCACAATAGATAAACCAATACCCTGAGAGTCCTTCCTTACAGAGTTGCCTTTATCAAAGAGCCTGAATATCCGTCTTCTGAACTCAAATGGTACTCCTGGGCCGTTATCAGAAATACTTATAAGGAAGTGGCTTCCTTTTTCTGAACATTTTATCTCTACTTTTGGCTCCTCCTTGTCATTGAACTTAAAGGCATTAGATACCAGGTTCATGAACAACTGCAGCATTTTCGCTTTGTTGCCTCTTACGGTCGGTAACTGACCTTCTACAGATATGGTGCCTTTAGCCGGAATCTGGATAAGTTTCCGCACTTCTGCAACGGTAAGATTTAAGTCCACATCCTCTTCAACTTTAACGCTTGTTCCTGCATTTGTGTAAGCTGAAACACCTGAAATCATGTTGGTCATAGATTCAAGGCTATTTCTCACTGCAGCAATATATTCGTCCAGTTTCTCACTTTTATCCTGGGGTAATTCTTTCGTCATTAAGTGAATAAGCGCATGTATGTTTATTAGTGGGGACTTCAGATCATGAGCAATCATATACCCAAACCTCTCTAGCTCTGAGTTAATTATTTCCAGCTGCTCGTTCTTCTTCAGGAGCTTCCGCTCCAGCTCCATTTTATCAGTTACATCTCTGATAGTGGCAATCACAATTTTCTTATCCCTCATTTCTACAGGAGACAGGGCAACATCTATGTCTATTTCAGCACCGTCTTTTCTTAGTCCAAACAGGTGAAGGCCTACACCCATTCTTCGGACAGAAGGTTTTTCAAGATACTGGCTGAAATGCTGGTCATGCTTGGCTCTATATCTTTGTGGCAAAAGTACATTCAGCTTTTGACCAATTATTTCATCGGGCTGATAACCAAAAAGGGTAGTGATTTGCTCATTTGCAGCTATAATTTTTATTTGTTCATCAACAACAATAACTGTATCAGGTAAAAACTTAGTTACTTCCTCAAGAGATACAAAAGTATTCTTCATTGCTCTGACTCCTGACTTCCTTTGTTCCTGGAAGTGCTTCTTAGGGTTTTAAGTTTGTTTTGTTGGATTATGCTCAGTTGTTGTGATGTTAACGCCCCACTAAGTGATTGAGTTCCTGTGTTTAAACATTAAGCAGATCAAGGTGTTGGCGTTGAATTAGTCGCTGATAGTTTACTCATTAGTTCCGGGGCTTTACCCCTTTAAACAGGTGCTTTAGCCCAAAAAATCAGAAATACTTTTGTTGGAGTCTAAGATTTTATAACTGACTTAAAGTAGCTACGCCGGCTATTTAGGTTTAGAATTCATGTGTGGTTGCTAATCGGGCTAATGTTTTACTTATAATTGGACTTTCTAAAAAAGCGTCATGATATCTGTCATCTTTTTTTAGTTAATACCGAAGTAACTTTAAGAGGATAAAAGCAGAATATCCTAGTAGTCCCGCGCAAAGCTTAAAATTATGGTGTTAGAATCCTTAACTACAGATGCTGTTGGTTCAAAGTCCCATGGAGTGCAGCAGGATAAGAAAGTAGATTGGCACAGCCTGAACCCCATACAAGTAGAGGAACTTCTTAATACTTCTTCCTCTACAGGACTGAGCAGCAGCGAAGCCGGAGAGAGATTGGAGCGTTATGGCCGGAATGTTCTTACGCCAAAGCAGCAGCAAAGTGTTTTTATTCGTTTTCTGTTGCAGTTTCACCAGCCACTCATTTACATCCTGCTTATAGCAACGGTAGTAACTATCCTTTTAGGCGAATACCTGGATTCGCTTGTCATCTTTGCCGTGGTTTTTATTAATGCAATTATCGGGTTTATACAGGAGTCTAAAGCACTTAAAGCTATAGATGCGCTTTCCAGGAGTATGGCTTTAAGAGCACAGGTAATCAGAGATGGTAAAAGATGTAACATAGACGCGCAGGAGCTTGTGCCTGGTGACGTTGTTGTCATACAGTCTGGCGACAAGTTTCCAGCAGACTTGCGCCTGACTAAACTACGGGATTTGAAGGTGGATGAATCGTCGCTGACCGGGGAGTCTGTTGCTGTGGAGAAGAGCGTGGAACCAGTGCCACATGATGTGGTGCTGGGAGATCGGTTTTGCCTTGGCTTCAGTTCTACGGTGGTTACTTACGGACAAGGGAAAGGAATAGTGGTAGCCACCGGCGACAGCACAGAGATAGGTAAGATACAACAGTCTATTGCGGGTGCTGAGGAACTGCAGACACCACTTACCATCAAGATCAAGAAGTTCAGTCATCTGTTGCTTTGGGTAATTGTCGGGCTATCGGCAGTTGTGTTTGCTGTAGGTCTTTATCGGGGAGAAAGCGCCGTAGATATGTTTATGGTGGCAGTTGCACTGGCTGTAGGTACTATACCGGAAGGGTTACCAGTGGCTGTAACTATTATGCTTGCTTTGGGAGTGTCTAAAATGGCAGCCAGAAGGGCAATTATTCGCAAATTGGTGGCCGTAGAGACGCTAGGGAGTACCAATGTTATCTGTTCAGATAAAACAGGTACCCTGACAGAAAATCAGATGACCGTACAGGATATTTTTGCCGGAAACAGTACCTACCATGTAACCGGATTAGGATATAGACCAGATGGGGAGGTGACTGCTGGTGAGGAGGCTATAGTGGCAAGTATGAATAAAACCTTACAGTTGTGCCTGAAGGCAGGAATGCTTTGCAACGACAGTGCACTGAAAAAACAGGAGGAGCGATGGATTATAGAAGGAGATCCAACTGAAGGAGCTCTATTAGTATCTGCACGAAAAGCAGGTTTTATGGAAGAACAACTGGGCAAGGATTATCAACGCCTTGACAGTATTCCCTTTGAATCAGAATACCAGTATATGGCAACGCTACATACCAATCAGCCTAACGTTGTATTTATGAAGGGATCTGTAGAAGCTATTCTGGAAAGATCTGCTCTTTATATGCAGCCTGATGGCACCACAACCACCTTAAATAAGCGAAGAATCCTGAATGAAGTGGAAAAGATGGCTGCAAAAGGTTTGCGGGTTCTTGGGTTTGCGATGCTGGAAGTAAATGATAACCTCAAAAACATTGACCATAAAAGTGTAAGCGCAGGGATGATTTTCCTGGGTCTGCAGGGGATGATTGACCCACCTCGGCAGGAAGCAATTGTTGCTGTAAGGTTGTGCCAGCAAGCAGGTATCGATGTTAAAATGATAACCGGGGACCATGCTGTTACAGCCGCAACTATAGCCGGGCAAATTGGGCTGATGGGAAGAAAAGAGAATGGAAAACTTGTTGCGATAACCGGTAGGGAACTACAAGCTCTAAACGACCGGGAGTTAGAAGAAGCTGCTGAGGATGTGGCCGTCTTTGCCCGGGTGGCGCCTGATCAGAAGCTCCGTCTCGTTAAGTCTTTGCAAGCTAGAGGGAAAATTGTAGCCATGACCGGGGATGGAGTAAATGACGGTCCTGCTCTGAAGCAGGCAAACATAGGTATAGCCATGGGAATAACCGGTACAGAGGTGGCCAAGGATGCTGCCGATATGGTGTTAACGGATGATAATTTTTCTTCCATAGAAGGGGCGGTTGAGGAAGGCAGAGGTGTGTTTGATAACCTGACTAAGTTTATTGTCTGGACCTTGCCTACCAACTTGGGAGAAGGACTCGTTATTATCGCTGCTGTTGCATTTGGTACCCAATTACCAGTTCAGCCAGTTCAGATTCTCTGGATAAACATGGCAACAGCTGTGCTTCTGGGTTTGATGTTAGCGTTCGAGCCTAAGGAACCGGACATAATGAGCCGTCCTCCGCGGCCCGCAAATGAACCGATCCTAAGCTATGAACTCATCATGCGTACATTACTAGTCGGTACTCTGCTTCTTATTGCTGCTTTCAGCTTATACCTTTATGAGCGCCGGGTACTTGGAGCGTCTGTATCTGAAGCGCAAACGGTGGCTACAACGGTATTTGTGGTCTTAGAGTCTGTTTATCTTTTGAATTGCCGCTCATTGGTGAGACCAATGAATGAAATAGGTTACTTCAGCAACATGTGGGTATACTATGGTATAGCAGCTATGATGGTTTTTCAGGTGCTGTTTATTTATGTTCCTTTTATGAATACGTTGTTCCATTCCAGCCCAATAGGTGTAATGTCATGGATTCGCGTAATTGGAGCGGGAGCTATTTTATTTACCATTGTGTCAATTGAAAAAGCTATCAGGTTTAAAGTAGCAGAGAGAAAAGCCAGGCACAGCTAGTGTAAAATATAATACACTAAACTGTCTGGCTAGGTCTGTCTTATCCGAATCTTATAGCTATACTTCTAGCAGATAGAATGGCGTTTCATAACCATTCTGCTGCAGTACAGGTTTAGAAACATTAAACACCCGCACCCCGGTAGCGGTTTTACCTTCTAGTTTACCGATATGTGCATGACCATGAAAGGCAGCCGTTACATTTCTTCGGTTAAGCGGCTCCTCCAACCTGGAGCAGCCTAAGAAAGGATGTATGGCCTCAGGCTCGCCTTCTACTGTCGATTTTATGGGAGCATAGTGCAGCAATACAACCTTTTTCAGGTCTGAGTGCTCGCTATCCAGCTGCGCCAGGGCAGCATCTAATTTCAGCGCCTCATTTACTGTTTCCTGTACAAAATCCTTATTCAGTTTTTCTCCGAACATGCCAAGGGTATATTTATCGAAGCCTCCACCGTAACCTTTCACCCCTGCAAAACCAACATTTTCAATCACTTTGAAATCACCATCCAATAGCTGTAGCTGTGTTCTGGCAAAAATCTTTTGCAGTTTCTTCACCTGGTCTCCCTCGTAGTCGTGGTTGCCAAGTACAGCCAGCACAGGAATGGAGCAGGCTCTCAGTTCTTCAGCAAGCACCTCAGCTTCTGATTCTTTACCAGTATCTGTTAGATCTCCACAAAGCAAAAGCACATCTGCCTTGGCTGACACCTCTTTAAAGAAGTCTGTCCATTTGCCTTGATCAGTATCATGTACATGTATATCGCCTACGGCGGCTATCTTAAGCTTACCTGAGTTAGATTTCTTTTTATCCATGCTACTAAAACTGGATTTTTAGAGCTAGAGTTACACAGGCAGCTCCAGTTGCTGAAGGTTAAGGGCAGAAAGGTATTACTTAGAAAAATAAAGATATTGTTGCTAAGGCACGGTTTAAGACATCAGAATAAGTCAGAAAAGAACTTTGGATCATTAGGCCAAAGCCATAAGATGGCAAGTCCTCCAGCTAGTACTATGCCGAATAGGGTGGCAACCTTAAAGAATACTTTACGATCTCCTAAAACGGCGACTAATACTCCTTTAAACAAAAGGTTAGAGAGTGCCGCAACAAGAATGACACGCCAGCCATTTTGCAGCTCCACATTACCAATGCGCATGAGTCTTGATGTGGAGAGGGTAATGGCATCTACATCTGTAAGTCCGGAAATAACAGCGACTATGTATAGCCCCTTGCTGCCAAAATAGTCCTTTGCAAAAGCCGTTGCCAGTATTACAACCGCGTAAATCAAACCAAAGACCAAGGCAGTTTTTAGCTGAGCCGGATTCCCCTGTTCAGGCATCTTATCATGCCCACTGCCTTTAAAGAAATACATTCCCCCTGCCAAAAGAAGCATCAGCAGAAACAGCGCCGCAAGTGGAGGGACAACTACAGGAACAGTTTCAGTGGCGACAACGGAAACCTCTATGATGATGCGCACAACAGAAACAACCGAAGCGATGAATATGACAAGAGCAGCCAGGGATGTGCTGCTATCAGCATTTTTTGTTCTTCTGGCGTAGCTTACCGTGGTGGCTGTACTTGAAATGAGTCCACCAAGAATACCCCCTAAGACAGTGCCAGCTTTCTGCCCGAAAATTTTGTAAGCGAAATACCCGAGTAAACTGATGCCGACAATGAGTACTACCATAAGCCAGATGTTGTGTGGGTTCAGAACATCATAGGGGCCATAGGTATCATTAGGCAGTATGGGTAGAATAACAAGAGATATTACCACAAACTGCATGATAGCTTTAAGGTCTTTTCCTCCTATGCGCGCTACAAAACGATGAAGTGTATCCTTCAGGTGAAGGAGTACGGCTGTTGTAGCACCCACTGCTACTGCCACTGTTGTTTCTCCTAATACCAGGTATGCTCCTACAGTGAACATAAGCAGGGCAGCAGCTTCTGTTGTAAGACCGGGACTAAAGGGTGGTTCTTTGCTTTTCATGACGTTGCCCATCACCACCAGGCCTGCCATACTTAACAGGGCAGCAGCAATTACCCATCCGCCAAACTCATTTGCCAGTAAGGCAGACAGGGTCCCAAAAAGAGTGATCAATGGAAAAGTACGAATACCGGCAAGTTCTGACTTTTCATGCTGGCGTTGCAAGCCAACCAATAAGCCAAGACCTAAGGATATCGCTAATATTTGGAAGAGCTCCGGTTTCATAGAGTGTTGTAAATCACAAGCTACTGCTTAAAACAATAAAAGTATAGCCATGGCTATACTTTTATATTTGCATATTCTTTACGCTGTTTCAGCTATTGTTTGTTACATTTTTATAGCTGGCTGTCCTGAAGCAAAGAACTGCTCAGACGTTTTAACTCAATCTCAGCGGTTTTAGCCTGATAACGAATGTCAATTAATCGGTTCTCTGCAACTAATTGGTTGCGCTGTGCCTCCCGAAGTTCAATGGCAGTTAAAAGACCAAGCCGGTAACGTTCCAGCGCTATTTCTGCATTTTGTTGTGCAAGCACCTGGTTTGTTTCTTCCAGATCAAGTAGTTCCAGGCGATTCACATACTGGCTGTAGGCTCGGGCAAGTTCAGCTTCTAATCGGTTTTGCTCCTGCTGAAATTCCAACGTACTTGTCTCAATAGCTATGCGGGAGTTCTGCACCTGGCGGCTTATATTAAACCCATTGAACAGCGGTACTGATAAAACAACGCCATAGTTAAAGCCTATTCGTTCACTCTCGTTTGTTCCTACTGTGTTACCAAAGATTACAGGATCCTGTAAAGCACGGTTGTAGCCATAGCTTCCAGCCAAACCGATTACAGGCAAACGCTGTGCACGGGCAGCACGAAGATCATAGATGGCAAGATCACGTTGTAACTGAATGCGCTGCAAATCTGGATTAGCTGCAAGTAACGTGGCTTCCTCTAACGCAATGCTAATAGTTTTATCAACAACAATAGAGTCAATTGGGTCGAAATCAATGTTAGGATTGCGGCCAAGGAGCTGGTTCAAATCGATCTTTGCATTACGCAGGGCCTCCTTTTGTAAGAGTAGCTCAGATTTATCTGCATTAAAATCTACCTGAGCGCGCAGAATTTCCACCTTGGGACTTACACCAACATTGTACTGCTCCTGAGTCATTTTTAAGCGTTGCTCCGAAATAGTAATGGCGTCCTCTATTGCTTTTATTTTTCGGGCCTGTCGTACCACTTCATAATAGGCATCAGAAATATCAGCTACTGTATTTTCGACTATAGCTTTAGTAAACAACTTGCCGGACTTCTCCAGGGCTTGCAACCGGTTGTATTCTATAAACATGCGGCCGCCATCAAACACCGTCCAGTTAAGAAGCACACTGGCATTGGTAACATTCGTTTTTGAGTTATCTACCTCGCGGGGTGGGTTATTCTCGAACTGGTTACGAATGTTGTTATTGGTAAAGTCCCTGCTTACGCGGCCATCTGCTGTGGGCAGAAAGCCGGCATTTCCGAGGGTTACATTGTTTTCAGCAATGTCTTCCTGTTTGTCAGCTATTCTAATAGCATAATTCTGTTCAAGGCCGATGCGGATAGCCTCCTCCAGGGTTAGTTTATCCTGGCTAAAGGCCTTTTCAGGTAAAAGCAGTGCCACTGCGGTAAGCAGAAGCACTGCGGTTTTCAATGGAGACATGAATAGTTTATCCTATGGTTTTTCTATAGTTGTTTTAATAACCAGGAATTATCTGGAAAGAACAGGCTCTTGCTCACGTGCTGAAACCTCTGGTTCATTTTCATCCTCATCCTGATCTGGCATGCGCGAAACGTTGGCTTCTGCAGACGAGAAGTAAGAATAAACAGCCGGAATCACATAAAGCGTAAGACCAGTAGAGAAGATCAAACCTCCCACTACGGCAATACCCATCGAAACACGGCTTTCAGCACCGGCACCTAAAGCAAGGGCAATTGGCAAGGTACCAAGAATAGTAGACATGGAGGTCATCAGGATCGGACGGAAACGCTGAACAGCGGCATCCGTGGCAGCCTCAAGTTTATTAAGCCCGGCCTCTTTGCGCTGGTTAGCAAACTCCACGAGCAGGATACCATTCTTCGTTACAAGTCCCACTAGCATAATCATACCAATCTGGCTGAAGATGTTAAGCGTTTCTCCAAAATACCAGATGCTTATCAAGGCTCCTGCCAGGGCAAGTGGCACCGTAAACATAATGATAACCGGATCCCTGAAACTTTCGAACTGTGCAGAAAGTGCCAGGTAAATCAGGCCAAGAGCCAGTATGAAGGCAAACAATAAACTGCTGGAGCTCTCCGAGAAATCTCGTGACTGGCCTGCCAGTGAAGTCTGGTACGTATCATCCAGCACTTTATCTGCAATCGCATCCATCGCCTCAATGCCATCGCTGATCGTCTTGCCTTTGGCAAGTGATGCACTAAAGGTAGCAGCAGCAAAACGGTTGAAGCGGTACAACTGTGGAGAGGCACTCTCTTCGCTAAGGTCTATCAGGTTATCCAATTGAATTAACTGTCCCTGGTTATTCTTTACATAAAGACTGCGCAAGTCGATAGGAGCAGAGCGATTTTCGCGAGCCACCTGCCCGATGATCTGGTACTGTTTTCCGTCTTTGATGAAGTACCCGAAGCGCTGACCGCTGAGACCAGCTTGTAACGTCTGGGCTACATCGCGTACGCTTACACCCATTGCCTGGGCTTTCTCCCGGTTAATCTCAACACGTAATTCTGGTTTATTAAACTTAAGGTTCACATCCACAAACCCGAAAGTCGGGTCCTGGCGTGCTTCCTCCATGATCAATGGAATGATCTCGCGAAGCTTGGAGCCGTCCGGTGCCTGTACCACGAACTGCACAGGTTGGCCTGATCCACGTCCGCCGCCCAGTCCTTTGTCTCCGGAACCGAAAGCGCGTGCACCGGTAAGTTGGTTGGTGAGTCTGGATATCTCATCCACAATTTCCTGTTGTGTCTGATTTCTGTTTTCAGGTTCAACTAACCTTACACGCAGGAAACCTGAGTTAGACCCACCACCTGCAAACCCCGGTGAGGTCATGGCCACTAAATTGTCAATGCCTTGGATAGAGTCATTCACAAGCTGGGTTAACTCACTCATGTACTCATCCATAAATTCATAAGAGGCTCCTTCCGGCCCAGTCACCATTACTCGTAAACCGCCGCGGTCTTCGTCTGGGGCAAGCTCTGAGGGCAGCGTTTTCATGAACAGGAATATAGCGCCGGCTGATACAATAACTATGATAAAGGCAACCCATCGGACACGCATAAAGCTCTCTAAGCTGCTTCTATAACCACTTGTTAAGGCGGTAAAGAACGGCTCCGTTTTGCGGTAGAACCAGTTTGGCCTTTCACGGTGCTTCAGCATCCGCGAGCACATCATCGGCGTAAGTGTTAGCGAGACGAAAGAGGAAATAATAACAGAGCCCGCCACCACGATACCGAATTCGCGGAAAAGGCGGCCGGTAATACCTTCCAGGAATATAACAGGCATAAACACAGCCGCAAGAGCTACTGTAGTGGAGATAATAGCAAAGTATATTTCCTCTGATCCTTTCTTGGCAGCCTTCATAGGTTGCTGGCCGCTTTCTATCCTGGAGTAAATATTCTCCAGCATTACAATGGCATCATCCACAACCAGACCAATGGCTAGAACGATACCAAGCAGCGTCAGTACGTTAATGGAGAAATCCATTATGTACATGATAAAGAAAGCTCCGATCAATGAAACTGGAATAGCAACTACTGGTATAACCGTTGAGCGCCAGTCTCTCAAGAACAAGAAGATGATTATCACAACCAGTCCGAAGGCAACAAAGATGGTTTCTTGTACCTCGGAAATAGAAGCCTTGATGTATTTCGTGTTGTCAAAGCCGATAACTACTTCAATGTCTTCTGGGAGGTCTTTTTTGATCTGCTCCAGGCGTACATAAAACTCATCAGCAATCTCTACCTGGTTAGAGCCTGGCTGCGGAATCAGCACCACGCCCACCATCGGAATACCGTCGCGGCGAAGTATGGATTTTTCGTTTTCAGGGGCTAACTCAGCATGGCCGATGTCGCTGAAACGTATCAAACGATCCGCATCCTCACGCACAATCAGTTGGTTAAACTCTTCAGGAGTAGAAATACGGCCCATAGTACGCACTGAAAGTTCAGTGGTGGCACCCTCAATTCTACCGGATGGGAGCTCCAGGTTCTGGCGAACCAGTGCGTTCTGTACTTCAATGGGCGTTACCTGCAAGGCAGCCAGCTTATCCGGATCAAGCCACAGGCGCATAGAATAACGTTTCTCTCCCCAAATATCTACCGAGCTAACACCCGGTATAGTCTGGAGTCGCTCCTTAAATACGTTCTGAGCAATAGCTGAAATGTCTAAGAGGTTACGTGTAGCACTCTTGATACCCACAAAGATGATAGGGTTAGCGTCAGCATCGGCTTTAGAAACGGTAGGAGGGTCAGCATTGTCTGGTAGCCTGCGTTGCGCACGGGCCACGCGGTCACGCACATCATTTGCTGCGGCTTCCATGTCCACGCCCAGGTTGAACTCTACAGTAATGTTACTGCTACCCTCACGGCTGGAAGAGGTAAGTGTTCGGATACCAGCAATACCATTAATAGACTCCTCGAGGGGCTCAGTAATTTCCGACTCTATGGTCTCAGCATTGGCTCCCGTGTAGCTCGTAGAAACGTTTACAATCGGAGGATCTACGCTTGGATATTCGCGCACCCCCAGAAAGGATATACCTATGATACCAAATACAATGATCGTGATACTCATCACGATGGCCAGTACCGGTCGTTTTATACTTATGGATGATAAGCTTGCCATACTTCTTCTAAATCAAAATACAATGGTAGATGAGCAGCGGGGCCAATTTCTTAGCTTCTACTACTGCACATCTGGAACTATTTACTCTGGCCTTTTTACCCTGCGAATGGTAAGGTCAGATCCCGGACGTGCCTGTAGCACACCGGATTGAATGATTGTATCACCTGGCTCAATGCCTTCCAGTATCTGGATCATTGTTTCAGAGCGCTGACCAATTTTAACTATCTGTGGTACAGCTTTGCCGTCTTTTACAAGGAACAGTTTATGTCCTTCAGCTTCTGGTATAATGGATTCAGTTGGAACAAGTATTGCCTCTTCAACTTCTTTCAGACCAAGGCCTATCCTCACAAAAGCTCCAGGTCTAACTTCTTCATTTTTGTTATCAAAAAGGGCTCGTACCTGTAGGGTGCGCGTAGCAGGGTCTATGTTAGGCTGAATGGCATAAATATTTGCTTCATTTACTTCAGGGCTACCCTCTGCTGTAAAGGTTATCTTATCACCTTCCTTTATCATCTGGCTGTACCGGCCAGGAATAGAGAACTCTATTTTAACAGGGCTTACATCTACGATGCGTGCAATAGGGGTAGAGGCTGTCACATAGCTGCCTTCGCTTACCTGACGCAGACCAACTACGCCATCAAAAGGAGCTCTGATATATGCCTTTGCAAGAGAGGCTTTAAGTGCCTGAATGTCTGCAGTAGCTGTCGCCAATTGATTACTTACCTGGTCATACTCCTGTTTGCTGATATAGTCTTTCTCGAGCAGGGTGCGCTGGCGTTGCTCCATATCCTGGTAAAGCTTTTGGTTAGACTGCAGCTTCTGGAGTTGCGCCTGCATTTCTGCTGCATTCACTGTTAACAGCAGTTGCCCTTTGCGCACACGGCTTCCTTCTTCAAAGTTTATGTTGGTTACACGGCCTGAGACTTCACTGCGCAGTTCCACATCTTCATTTGGTAAAACGGTACCCGTAGAGACAATAGAGTTTTGATAAGCTGTGGGGGAAACTACGTACACGTCAACGGCTACTTTCTGGGCCATAGGGCCTCCGCCACCGCCAGCTGGTGTGGCTGGTTCATCGCTGGTAAAAATTTTTGAGTAAAGCAGGTAGCCAACAGCTACAACTGCTACCAAAATTAGTACGGATTTAATAGGTTTACTCATCTGAGTCTTATGCGGGTTATAATGTATGATTCTAATTGCTAAAGCCTTAACAAGGCAACAAGGGTATAGTTCGTACTTAGACAGTCTAAAAGGTAAAACGTTTAAAATTACTGAGTCATCAGATCAAAGAAAAGTAAGCGTGCACCTTCCTCTACAAACAGGTATTTTAGCACGACAAACAGTGAGTTTCTATGTTTAAACAGTGGTAAGTAAAAATATGTGCCGATATGAGTGAAAACAGCAAGAAAAGAAATTTTTTTCAGGACGTATATGAGGTGGTAAAGTTAATTCCTCCTGGGCGGGTGACTTCCTACGGAGCAATAGCCAGTTACCTGGGCTCGAAAGGCTCCGCGCGTATGGTTGGCTGGGCGTTAATCGCGTCGCACCCGATGACTCATATTCCGGCGCACAGGGTTGTGAACCGAATAGGAATGCTCACAGGCAGCCAGCATTTTGATTCTCCAAACGCCATGCAGGAACGCCTGGAGCAGGACGGGGTGCGGGTGGAGAATAACCAGGTGGTGGACTTTCAGAAACTTTTCTGGGACCCGGCGAAGGAGTTGATGTAGGATAGAGTATAGTTAGTGTTTTATATGATAGGTTGATTTGTTATACCCAGCAAAAATACCAAATCCATCTTTTATGTTGTTGTGAACAGGTATTGGAGCAGTCAGAAAATTGTCACGGTATGATTGTTTCTCTAACGTTTTAGAATAAGTATAATAGTCAGGGGTGATTTGGACTACATTCAAAGTCAGCACCTTGCCTTTGGCTGGCCTTTCATACCGTACTTTAAGAGGGGCATCTTGTCCATCTATAAACTTGTCGCTGAAGAAGTACCGGCTACTAACATTGAACTCCTCCTCAAATGGTGCATTAAAGTTAATGCTGACGTAGTTCTTATATGGTTCGCCTGTGTGTGATGTGTCCTGTATATAAGCATTTACGTAATAATAGTTTGCTGCATTTGGCTCATCTTTTAGGATAAAGGATGCCTCTACTTCAGCCATCTGAGGGTCTTTGACATTACGAACGGCAGCTAATTTAAAATTTGTGATAACAGGTTTTGAAGGCACAAAGTCGGTTGCGGTGCAACTATGGTATCCAGGCGCATTAGCTTTTATAGTATAACGTTGCAGAGGTAGTGGTAACACTTCGGTAGATTTATACTTGCCATTGCCAATATGCTGCAGTGAGTTTATCTTTTGGCTGCCCTGGTATATCTCCACTACCGCATTTTGTACCATATGATAAGGCATACTTGTTAGAGCACTTTGGCTTGCACTAATTTCAACGGCCCATGCACTGTCTGGGGTAAAAGTGCTGTTAACAACCAACTGCGCCTTTGGTTCAGGCAGTTCTAGTTCAACAATATCTGTGCATCCGCTCAGCAACAGCAAAATACATAAAAATGAAGTTAACTTTCTCATCGGGTTTAATTTAGAATTTAAATCCATAGCTAAAAGACGGCAACACCGGAAACAGCGACTTTTGATAAAGCCTGCGCTGGGAACCTGAGGTGGTGCTCGAACTGGCATTGCTTAGGTACAAATAGTATGGATTTCTGCGGTTGTAGGCATTGTAAACAGAAAAGTTCCAGCTGCGCTCTCCCCACTTTTTGATTTTGGTATGTGTCAGGCTTAGATCCAGGCGGTGGTAAGCTGGCATGCGGTAATTATTGCGTTCACCCAGGTAATCCACAGTTTCAATGTGCGGCGATTCGGAACCGGGTCTGTAGATAGGCTCGCCGTAGGCTTTGTACCTGACCATGGGCAGCGTGGTGGCATAGCCGGTGCGGTACACCCAGCTGCCGCCTATACTTAGCTTCTCTGTTAGCTGATGGTTAGCAACAAGAGATACACTGTGTCGGCTGTCATAAGTGTAAGGGTATTTATGGTTATAGTTGATACTGTCCAGTTGCCTCCACGACCAAGCCAAAGTATAACCTGCCCAGCCAGTAGTTCTGCCTTGTCGCTTTCGCAACAGCCATTCTGATCCGTAACTCCAGCCTTTGCCGCTTGCTATGCGTGTTTCGTAAGGCGGAGCAACAAAGTTGGCAAAGTTAGTTTGAGGGCCGCTCCTTAAAAAGTCGCCTACAAAGTCTCCTCCATCTTTAAACTCCGCCACGTCTTTCATTACTTTATAGTATAGGTCGGATGTAAGCTCCCACTGCTGGTTTATAACAGAAGCAGCACCCAAAGTTGCTTGCCACGAACGCTGTGGTTTTACTTTATCAGTAACAGGAACCCAAATATCTGTAGGTGTGCCCGTGGATGTATTACTTAACAAGTGTAGGTATTGTGCCATTGTGGCATAGGATGCACGTATACTAATGCCGCTTTCAGATGTATAACCAAGAGAAAGTCGTGGTTGCAGGGAATTAAAGGTTTTACCGTTTACGACAAAGCCAGAGAAGTGTAAACCGGCAGAAGCTTGCAGTCGGTTACTCAGCTGGATCCTATCTTCTGCATAAGTATAGAATTCGTGTGCTAAAATGTCATATGAAGTGCCTGCTGTAAGTATTAGGGTGTCAGTTGCCAGTGTGGTATGTTCAGGGTTAAAGCTATGGTAGGTATAGCTGCCCCCAAATTTGACACTATGTTTGGTATCAGCAGCAAAATCAAAATCTACTTTGGCCCCCCAGTCCTTTATTCCTGAAGTATAGTCCACCGTACGGTTAATGTCAATACCCCCTTGATTCTGAGTAAGCTGTGTGCTTTGCCCAAAGCTATAGCGGCTATGGGTGAGGGTCAAGTTACTAAACAGCCTTGCATTATAAATATGGTTCCAGCGCAGTGCACTTGTGATGTTACCCCAATGCATTTTAAATCGTTGATTTTCATTAATAAACTCTTGCTTGTCAGAGAAACCGTCATTCCCACCATATACACTCAAATAAATTCTATTTGAAGGAGAGAAGGTGTGGTTGATCTTAGCGTTAAGATCGTAGAAACTATAGCTGCTGCTCATAGTCTCGCCACTCATAGCTTCAGCTGCAGCTGTAAGTAGATCCAGATAAGTGCGTCGTGCTGTAACCAGGAAAGAAGTTTTTTCACTACTAATAGGACCTTCCAGAAGAAACTTTGATGAAATGAACCCTACGCTACCCTCTCCTGAAATCCGCTGATTGTTACCTTCTTTCAGTTGTACATCCACGATAGAAGAAAGCCTGCCTCCATATGGTGCCGGAAAGCCGCCTTTGATCACATCAACATTTTTAATAGCATCAGGGTTAAAAACGGAAAAGGTACCAAGCAAATGAGATACATTATAAACCGGCACTCCATCCAGTAAGATGAGGTTTTGGTCAGGGCTACCACCTCGCACAATGAGATCAGAAGATCCTTCTCTTCCGGCTAATACACCTGGCAGTAGCTGTATTGCTTTGATCACATCGGCTTCACCCATGAGTTGAGGGAGTTGCTTAATTTCTGTGCTTCTGATCGATAGACGGTTAGCCTGATACAAGTCTGTGGCTTTTTCAGCCACTACATTTACTTCATGGATTACATTCGACAGAGGCTGTAACTGCAACTGAAGCACAGTATCTTTGGAAACAAATGGGATGGAAACACGCAGCACTTCATATCCAAGATAACGCACCTGTAACTGCATTGGGCCAGGAGGTACAGCTAAGCTATAAAATCCAAAAGTGTTAGAGACGGAACCGAGAGTCCCGTTTGTTATAGTGGCTCCTGCCAAACTCTCTCCTGATGTCGCATCTATAACATGTCCACTGATTGTAAGGCGTTCATTCTTGTTTGTTGTGTTCCTGGCTGGGTGCAAAATAACTTGGCTCCCAATTATGCTGTAATGCGTACGGGTGCCTTGAAGTATCTTGTCAAGTACCTGGCGCAGTGGCTGGTTTTCAGCCGTGATATTTATCTTCCGCTGCAGCGGCACTAGATCGTTGCCGTAAGAGAAGGGAATATTATACCTTTCAGATAGCTCCGTTAACACCAGCTGGATGGTGGTATCGGTTCTTTTTACTGATATTTTCTGATCGAGTAAGTTCGCCTGCCCTAGAACGGTAAAGGCAATAGCAAGCCAGCAAATGCCGAAGCACAGTATTCGTTTGTTCATAGATGATGAAGTTGATCTTTTTATTTACAGCCTTCGCCGGTTACGATGATATAGGTATGTTCATTTTGCTTTGAAATCTCTATTTGCAGGGATGCTTCCAGAACCTGAAGGACCTCTTCCAGGCTACTGCCTTGAAAGGTACCTGTAAAGCGACAGCTGGCCAGGTCTGGTTGTTGCAATAGCATCCTTGCGCCATAATACCGCTCTAGTTCAGTCAGCACATCGCGAAGAGACTTTCCCTTGAACTGTAACTTTTGGGTTTTCCAGGCCCAGGCATTTTCATCAGGTGCGTCGTACTTCACAATCCGCTTATCCTGCTTCAAAAATGTAACACCAAAGCCAGGAGTCACAATGGCTTGCTCAGCCCCTGCAGCACTAAAAGCTACTTTGCCTGTGGCCACTGTTAGCTCCACAGTTTCTTCCAGTGGGTAAGCGCGCAGGTTAAAAGAAGTGCCTAACACCAGTGTCTTTGCTGCTTCTGCTTCTATTACAAAAGGTTTCTGCGGATTGTGCGTCACTTCAAAGAATGCTTCTCCTTCTAAGCGTACATCTCGCTGTGGTCCGTCAAAATCAGGATCATAGGCCAATAAACTGCTTTTATTGAGCCAAACGCGACTACTGTCGGGCAGCCATACGGCTATATCCTTGTTACCAGATTCTACTACCTGCATTCCATAATAAGGCAGGAAGTAGAGCTTAGCCAGCCAGGCTATGCCAATTACTAGTACTGCAGCGGCAGCTACCTGCCACAGTTGCCGGTAGAGCGGAATCACCTTCTTGTCCTGATGGTGCGTGTGCTCCAGTTTAGCATGCACTTTTTGCCAGGCAGCATCAGTGTCTACTGTTAAGGTTTGAGCAGGCGCTGTCATTTTCCAGAGCTGTTTCTGAGCTTTGTACTCATCCATATGCTCCGGATGCTGTTCCAGCCATTGTAGTAGCACCTCCTGCTCAGTAGGCGTGGCCTTTCCCTCAAAGGTTTTGGCTGCTATATCCCAGTATTTGCTATCCATGGCAGGTGGTGCAGTTTCGCACATTAAGTTTGATTATAGCTTGGTGGCTTTTGCCAAGGCACCAGTCTTTTCTATCGTTTCTCATAAGTATGACAGTTGAAAAAAGCAGTACCGCTACTCCGTCATGAAAAAAAATGAAAAATAATTTTTAGACATACCAACAGTAGCCCCAGCAGCGCTTTACGAAACAAACTTAGGGCTTTCTTAATGTGGTTGTCTACCGTATTGGGGGAGATGTTCAGGAAGTCAGCGATCTCCTTGTGCGTCATCTCTTCGTAGCGACTAAGAAGGAATACCTTTTGGCACATAGGAGGCAGGTTATTTATTACCTGCTGTACTCGCTGCTGTAGCTCGTGCAGCTCCAGTTCTTGGCCTGCCTCAACTGTTTGAGTCTGCTCTTGCTGGTACTGCTCAGCAAGTATAGCACGGCGCTTTTGGGTGCTAATGTGATTGAGAGCTTTGTTAAGACACGCTCTATAAAGATAAGCTTCTGAATTCTCTACTGTATGACGGTCCTGGTGATTCCAATACTGTACAAATATTGCCTGTACGATATCCTCAGCCACATCCATGTCACCAACTATCCGGTGAATACGCTGGCACAGGCGTTGGTAGTTTTGCCTGAAGAGGCTTTCGTAGTGTATAAGTTGGTCCTGCTCGTCGGACATAGTATTCAGAAATGAAGCTATAAATATAGGAACTTATACCTGGATTTTGAGCAGTGTGTAGGTGAAGATCAGGAGAATATGAAGCAACAAGAATAAATTTGGTACTGAAGCCACTTACAAATGAATCAGCTCTCCAGCAATTTTTCAGCAGCCTTAGATCCTTTTATTATCCTGGCGCATAGCTGGACCCATAAAGGAAGAGAAAACTTTCGGAAATCCGGAAGGCTCTCCTGCATTTCATAAAGTCATCTTAGTTTTCCTATTTCCTAGATCCTCCCAAGTATGGGTTGTCTCCAACGGGAAAGGCCGTCTGCAGTGCTAATAACAATTTTGTGTATCGGGATCTATTATACTTCCTGATCACATATGAATAAGCGAGCTTCCGACCCACAAACTTGGCTACAAATGCTATTTGTGCGCCAACCTGCAAGGGTTTTGATGTTCCTATTGCGCAGACATGATGGTTACATAACATTTAGGTGCCCTATCCGGGTTAGTTGCATAGGCTGTCACTCTCTCAGTTGGTCGCTTTATTATAGTCTCGGAGATTGTATTAACGGACAAAAGGTTAATTACAGTATTCTATTTTAACATCAGGAGTATCATCTGTAGTGTTAGCACCAGGGTAAATTGCCAGCACCCAAATACCATATTCAAAGTATTCGACATGATCCCATGTATGTTGTCCGTTGTTGGTAGTCAAATTATAATCCCAGGGAACTACTAACTCCCAGTCGTTAGATCCGTCTCTTTTTATGTAAAAGTTTTTGATGTAGCTGTTTGCTGGCAGGTATGAAAAAACATTAGATATGCTGATTTGCGTGTACCAGGGATGTGTCCACTTTAAGTCTTTAATAATTACTTCTTTATTTTCAGTGGCACACTTCGGCTCAGCAACAGTGACTTTTACCGTATCTACTGATGATAGATTATAATAGTCGGTCACAGTCAATTCGAATTCATAAACACCAACTTTTACAAGCCTGTCTACAAATGTTTTAGGCTTGTCAGAAGTATCATAATTTATTACTTCCTGTTGAGAAGGGCCTTTGATCAATTTCCATCTATAAGAAACAATGCTACCTGTACTGGCTTTCCCATTTAGGGTATAACTGCTAAAAGGAACATAAATGGTTGTGTCGTTGCCAGCTTGTGCAACTGGTGCTGTGTGACCAACAGGTGGTGAAGGAGGGGGTGAGGGTGGACTGGGAGGAGGTGGATTAGGTGTAGTGGGCGGTGGAACAGTTGGCTGACTAGGTTGGAGAGGACTGACAGCATCTTCTTTTGAGCACGCTGCAAGTATCAACAAGAAAATGAACACTGTCATTGTCAAGGAATGAAATCTCTTTTTCATGAACCTTGTAATTAAATCTGAATAGATGCATATAGTGTACAGTTAAACTAGGTACAGATCATTTTTCTTAATGTGTACCTCACCTGTATGTTTCTGTAAGTTTATACGAACCTACTGAAGGTAATCTTTTCTTGTATCAAGAAATTTAGTAGAGATATTGAATTAGGAGGTGTATCTACTGTGGTATTTTTCTGACCTGGTAGAAGTAGGAGACTCGATAGTATAAATCACTGCTTTACAGGTTTCTATTCTCCCGCCGTAGGCAGTGGTACTCAAAGACTATGGACGATATTCCTGTGCCTTCAGAGGATCTCAGTACCTTCTTAAATGAACCATCGTCGAAGAAAAAATACTGTAGTTGAAGCTCTTGATACTTGTCTCTTTTCTTGCCATTCAAATGCCACAGCCGCTTGATTGGCTCCATTTGTATCATTTTAAAAGCGGGGTCCCATTTTCCAGCCATCAAAATAAGGGCATTTCCTGAGGCATCATACTGGACAAACTCAAAATGTGCTTTGTCTTCGCAGAAACGCAGCATACCTTCATATTGCTGTACCTGACCATCAGGCTGTTTTATCTCGAATATCTCTCGTAAGGTGTTATTTTTATTAAGGCTATAGCTGGCTTTGCCTATAGCTTCGAAGAAATGCTGTTGCTGGGGTAGCCATATGAGGGTATTTGCTTCATGTGTGCCATACATTTTGGCAAATAACCTATCAGCATCTGCAACTGTAAAGCTCTTTCCTTTCTGTGCCTGTGTGAAGATTGGCAACATCCATATTAGCAGCACTGCTGTTAAATGGAAAGTTATTTTCTTTTTCATCTTTTTATTTTGTTTTTAGGTAGTATTGGTTTGTTGCAACTAGCAGATTACTAATATGATAACAACTTAATGATGAGTTTGTATCCTTATGGTTGCATGTGTTAGATGAATAGATGGAAGTTTCGGATGTATGCCTGAATTCTTTGTGTGAACAGGAAGTAGCTCGAGGGTAATCTCGACGAATAAGGTGACGGTTTTGGCTGGAACCAAGCTACTCAAGAAAGCTGTTAGTCAGGTGTAGTTTGCAGCTTAGGGCAGGCTTGTTGCGTACTGTCTAAAAGTGCTGAGAGCCAACTGGTGACGTGCAGAAGAAAGTATATCTTTGTAACATGGAGTTAAAGTTGGGAACAGCAAGTGCTTTAGGGCCAAGGGTATGGAGTTTACCGGATGTGCGTAACCTTACGCAAAACCGCTTAATGCTGCACCTGCTCTTCTGGGCGGTTTATGTAAGCTTTTTCGGTTTGCTGTATGGCAGTTATATTGACGATTACTATACTGCTTTTATGGTGGAGCTTGTGGAGCTGCCGTTCAAAATGGCGTTAGTGTACTTTAATATGTACTACCTGATGCCGCGCTACCTGCTGCAGAAGCGCTACCTGGAGTTTTTTGTTTACCTTCTTTTGCTGATGGGGGCTATCGGTGCCTTGATGCAGTTTGTCCTTCTGCCCTTCTTAATTCATCCGCTGTTTTGTCCTGCTACCTGCACCGAAGATAACCTGACAGTGTTCCGCTTTATCAAGAACATCGTTAACATCAATTATGTAGTAGCCATCACAGCGGTTATTGCTTTGTTAAAGAACTGGTACAGTCATCAGAAAGCTGCCCAGACGCTTACGCAGGATAAGTTAGAAGCAGAGTTAAAGTTGTTAAAGGCGCAGATACACCCTCATTTTCTTTTTAACACACTGAATAGCTTATATTCTCTCACACTCAAAAAGTCTGACAATGCGCCGGAGGTTGTGCTGAAGCTATCGAGTTTAATGGACTACATGCTGTACGACGCCAACGCTGCCCAGGTGCCGTTGGAGAAGGAGCTTGATTATATTAAGAACTATATCGCCCTGGAGCGCATCCGGTATGGAAAGCGGGTAGAAGTACAGTTTACGGAGTCAGGAAGTATTGCCGGTAAAAAGATTGCGCCCCTCATACTTTTGCCTTTTGTAGAAAATGCTTTCAAACATGGTGTTAGCACCGAAACAGAAAACGCATGGATCCGCATAGATGTTAAAGTTACAGGGGAGAAACTGGTGCTACTGGTAGAGAACTGCAAATGCGCAGATAAAGCCAGTGCCAACACGCGTGATATGGCTTCAGGTATCGGGCTAAAAAACCTGCAGCGTCGTCTGGAGTTGCTTTATGAAGACAGGTATGAACTGGAGGTAGAAGATGAGCCGGATAGCTACGCTGCACGCCTGGAACTGAACCTTCTGGAAGAATAATAAACCTGATACCCTAAGACCTGAGAAACATATAAACTATGAAATTACGCTGCATGATTGTGGATGATGAGCCACTGGCACTGGATGTGCTGGAAACTTTCATACAACGCCTGGATAATCTGGAACTGGTTTGCCGCTGCAACAATGCAGTGGAGGCATACAACTGTCTGCAGGAAGAGCACATTGACCTTCTCTTTCTTGATATTCAGATGCCGAAATTAACCGGTATTGATTTTCTTAAGTCACTGGCGCACCCTCCGAAAGTTATTTTCACTACTGCGTATCGGGATTATGCCCTGGAGGGCTTTGAGCTAAATGCGGTTGATTACCTGCTGAAGCCTATTGCTTTTGAGCGTTTTCTTAAGGCAGTGTCTAAAGTAAGTACAGGAGAATCCAAACCTGTGGCAGCTGCCATAGCAACTTCTCCGGTTCAAATATCTGAACCTGCTCTTAATTATAAGGAGGCATTTATTTATCTGAAGGCTGATAAGAAAATGGTGAAGGTGATGCTTTCGGATATTCTCTACATTGAAAGCCTTAAAGATTACATTCGGGTTAAAACAGACACAAAAGAAATCATCTCTTACCAGAAGATATCCTTTCTGGAAGAAAAGCTCCCGGCTAATAAGTTCCTGCGCATACACCGATCTTTTATCGTAGCCCTTGACAAAATTCAGGCTTTTTCTGCCACAGCAGTAGATATAGGTAAAACAGAGATACCTATTGGTCGTTTTTACAAGAATGAGGTGCTACAGGTCCTGAACCAGAATAATCTTCTGGAAACTTAATTTCCATAATTATGAATTAGAAATTTTAAACTGGAAATTAGGAAAATGGCAGAAACGGTTTGAAAGGTTCAGAAGTATAGGTAAGATCTATCAGCCATCTCTAATTTTAATACATAATTTCTAATTAAGCCCGTGTACATCTCCAAAAAGAAGCAGTTTTACTCCATTTCCAAAAGGTTGCGCAAGTACCTGCGGTACTACGATCGTGAAACGGAGTTACCGGTGCATTATGAGGATCTGCTGCATTACGCCGATTCATTCCCTTACTATGATAAGCAAGGACATGATACGCTCTGGGAGTCGGTTATGTACGAGCAGCAGACACAGCAGGAATTGAACCGTGGGCTAACCATGATCTATGCCCTGCTGAAAACTGATGGCGATATGTCGGTGATGGAGCATCTTTACGTCTCTCGTATTGACTACTGCACCTTTGGTAATTCTAACCCTTTCCGGGTGCAGATCATGAACCAGCTTAACGACAACTACGATTACTTCTATGTGAAGAAAGCCGATGCTTCAAGAGTTTACGGCCTGGAGCTGGAGCATATACTATCCCCGAGCCGAATCAACTACCTGGTAGATGGAGACACACTTATTGAGGAGCATATTGCTGGTATACCGGGGGATGTTTTCATAAAAGATTATGTAAACAGGAAGATTGCTAACAAAGTGCGGATAGCAAAGGAGTTCGTGAAGTTTAATGAACGCTGCTTCGTGCGGCTTTTAGGCGATATGCGCTCTTATAACTATGTGGTGGATGTAACACCGGATTTTGAGGATGAGCAATACCGCGTGCGACCGATAGACTTTGACCAGCAGTCTTACGAGGGTAAAAAGACAATGTACCTTCCGCAGTTTTTTAAAGATAACAATGTAATTGTGGGACTGGTACTACAACTGCTGAAACCGGATGTAGTGAAGCAGTATCAAAATGAGGAGCGGACACTCATGTTCCGCCGCCTCAAGTCAGCTCGTTACCGCCTCAAAGATCTGATAGACTCGATGCGGCAGGATACTATTTCCACACCTGAAAAACTGGAGCAGCTTAAAAGTGAACTATCCGAGCACCATAATTCAAAGGAGTTCCTGAAGTGCAAGTCTATGGGCGACCTTGTGCGCCTCAACCTTAAAACTACACTCATAAAAGCACCTAAGGTAGCTGCGGGGAAAATCTAAAGCCTTTCCAGGTTTGTTCTGGTACGCTCGCTGTTTTCAAGATTTCCTGTGTTTACAGTACCTGCAGGCTCAAACATTAATACTTCAGCTTCTTCGGTGGCAACAGGTTTATGCTCCACACCTCGGGGTACTACCAGAAACTCTCCCGGGTTCAATACAATTACCTTGTCCCGCAGGTGCATTTCAAAGCTACCTTTCACCACAAGGAAAAACTCATCTTCATGCTCATGGTGGTGCCACTCAAAAGGGCCCTTAAACTTCGCCAGCTTTACCTGCTGCCCGTTCAGCTCCCCGGCTATGCGTGGATTCCAATAGTCAGGTATCTGATTAAACTTCTGTGCCAGGTTTACTTTTTCCATTGTGTTTGTTTTGAACTGATAAAGATCACTTGAATTTATTTGGACTGATTCTAAATAGTATGTACCTTTGTTACGTAACAATCAGCAGCTACAGCTAATTTAGCAGAGAAGATGCAAACATCCACCCAATTAAGCGAGATTTATACTTCAGAAGCAGGGGCCGTTTACCAATGCGACCGTCGCAACAGGCTTCTTGTTCAATTTTCTGGTGAGTTGGTTGAGTTAAAACTTGATACTTTTCTTCGCTTAAAGAAAGCGGTGGATAGCATTAACCTGGAGCAGATGGCTGTTAACCCACATCGCTCATCCGACTTCGAGATTATTTCTGTCTGTGGCTGCGACCGTTGTTTCGTACTAACACTGCCGGAGCTTCATGATTTTAAAGAACTGCTCAGTGAGGCAAGATTTATGATGGAACTGAACAGCATGTTGCATGAGTGTTTTAGTTCTCAACTTGCTTAAAATCGGGATTAGATAAGCAGAAAGCACAAGCACGGTAAAACACCGTGTTTTTTTATTTAGACTACTTCCATATTTCTGACGCTGTTGCTGTATTTATAACAAAAAGACTTAAAATAGGGTATCTATAAGGAGGCACTTTTTATAAGTGCGTCAGACAAAATCACTAACCAAACACCCTATCTATGAAAGATTTATTGAGATTAAGAACATCCCTTACTGAGGAAATAGAGAAGACACTAAACGACCAGATTAAAATGGAGGCTGAGGCATCAGCCATGTACCTGTCTATGTCGAGCTGGTGCGACCGTAACGGATTTGATTTTAGTGCAGGTTATTTTAAAAACCAGTCGGATGAAGAGCGGGAGCATATGCTGCGCCTGTTCAAATTTGTATCAGACATGGGCGGACGTGCTGTTTCTCCGGATATAACAAATATTCAGGTTGAGTTCGAATCGTTTAGAAGCGTTTTTGAGCAGGCACTACAGCAGGAAATTGCAGTAACTCAGTCTTTTAACCGTATTGCCGACAGATGCCAAAAGGCAAAGGACTATGTGACGTTCTCTTTTATCCAGTGGTTCCTGAAAGAGCAGATTGAGGAAGAGTACGTGGCCAGACGAGCGCTGGAATTATTTGAAGTGATAGGTGAGGAAGGTACCGGGCATTATGAAATTGACAAACGCGTACCTAAAATCACGTATGAAAAGAAGTATGAGTAAAAGCGCTAGTACAAAATAGAGCTATAAAGCCTTTGAAGAACATTCAAAGGCTTTTTTTATTACCTGTTATTTTCGGTACGGGCTTTTTGAATATGATCTTCGAAAGCTTCTTTGGCCTGTGCTTCTGTAACGTGGTGCATCCAGTAATTATCAGGCTGGAAACACATGACGGGAGCAAAGTCGCAGCGGTCGGTACATTCGGTCTTTACAACTTCTACCTGCCCCTTCAGGCCTTGCTCCTTTATCAGGGTACGAAGCGCTTTACCATTGTCTTTGCCGCCTTTCTTTTTGCACTTACTGCCAGTGCACACATAAATTACTTTTTCGGGTGTCTTAAATTCTTTGCTCATGTTAATGTGTACGGGAGATAATTAAGATTAGGGCCATTGCCTGAGAGGAGAGGTGTTGCATTTGGGACTTTAAAAAACTAAACCTTAGGGGTAGCTTCTTTACAAGAGTAAAGCCATTGCTTCGCATCCAGGCTGTTGCTGAAAATCTTCATGGTAAACTCACCTTTTATTCTGCTAAGCATATCTGCAGCAGAGGCGGCTGCGAAAGCTTCCTGATTTACGATATGAGCATAGAAACGTAGTCCTGCTTCCGATGCTTCGGGGATCCACTCTTCTTCTATCCAATCTACTGCCTGATCCCATGTTCCTACTAACTCCTGATTATCGTTCAGGCCGAACTGGGTCTTGAAATTCTTGAAAGCCTCCAGCACTGCAAGGGCACCTTGCTTCACGTTGTCTGGCGAAACATACCCTGTCCAGTTATTGTAAACCCAATTCTCCTGCTCATCAAAGTAGATGGTGAGAAAGGTTTTATTAGTAGACGATCTAAGTTCTTTAAATATCCTCATTTACCGCTTTCTGCTTCTTTAGCCAACCTGTAGAAACTATAGCGACTGACTAAGGAGCGTATTTTCAACATGAAACACTTAAATAACTAATACTAGTTCAGAACAGATTCAATACGTACCTGTTGGTTTTAAATTATAGTGCCTGCAAAAAGAGAATGAAGTATAATAAAATTTAGGCAGTAGTCTTAGTTAATATTGCTTAGCAAAGGTAACAATCTGTTTATTCTTTGCAGAGCATGTTTATGGTCTTCAGAGTGCTTTAAAGCTTGCTCTAAAAACCACCTGAAAAATTGTTTTCTATCCGAGCCCTTCCGTCATTTTATATTAAACCTTACTTCCTATATTTAGTCTACACTTTCAACTAATCTAACTTTATTCTCCGGACATGAACAAAACGAAAACCAGAGCGGCTAAGCGGGTGGCTTCCTCCTTGCTGTGCCTGCTGCTGTTAGGCGGTACCACGCCTGCTGTGCTGGCTCAAAATAGCCAGGATACGAACATCGGTTATCAGCGGCCTCCACAGGCAATGGCCTCTATCATTGAGGCACCTTCCACGCCTTCTGTCAGTATCAGTTCAAAGGGCGACTGGATGATTTTTCTGGAAAGGTCAGGCTATCCAGGCATAGAGGAGGTTTCGGCACCAGAAAGCCGTATTGCAGGTTTGCGTATCAACCCGGCTACAAATGGCCAGAGCCGTAGCAGTTTCTTCAATGGCTTAAAGTTGAAGCAGGTAAACGGGGGGCAGGAGTTTGAAATAAAAGGATTGCCGCAGAATGCACAGATCTCTTATGTTACCTGGTCTCCTGATGAGAAAAGTATTGCGTTTACGAATACCAAAGCTAATGGTATTGAGCTCTGGACAGCCGACCTTGCTACCAGGCAGGCGAAAAAGTTAACGGAAGCAGTAGTGAACGATGCTTACAGCGGCCGTCCATTTAACTGGATGTCAGACAGCAAGACTTTATTGGTAAAGTTTGTTGACGAGAAGCGCGGCGAAATGCCAAAGCCGACCCATGTACCTGCCGGACCAAATGTGCAGCAGAATATCGGCAAAGCAAGGCCATCACGTACTTACCAGGACTTGCTGAAGAATCGTTACGATGCAGACCTGTTTGATTATTACATGGCTACTCAGCTAAAGCTGGTAACGTTGGATGGGAAGCAGCAGGCTATCGGACAGGCTGGGGTGATCAAAAGTGTTGATGTTTCGCCGGATGGGCAGTACTTGCTAGTGGAAACCATTCAAAGACCTTACTCTTACCTGGTACCTTCTTACTACTTCCCGTACAATGTGGAGGTATGGAACCGCGAAGGCAAAGTAGTAAAAGAACTGGCAAAGCTTCCGCTTGCCGAAGACATCCCGATTGCCTTTGACGCAGTGGCAAAGGGACCAAGGGGCTACAACTGGCGTCCTGATAAACCAGCTAGCTTATACTGGGCCGAAGCACAGGATGGCGGTGATGCAAACAAGGAAGTTGCCGTGCGTGATCATGTGTTTACTTTAGATGCTCCATTTTCAGGAAAGCCTACTCATATAGCTTCTACAAAATACCGCTACAGAGGTGTACAGTGGGGGCAAAATAACATGGCTATTGTAAATGAACGCTGGTGGAAAACCAGGATGGAACGCAGCACGCTAATCAACCCTGCAGCGCCATCTAAAGCCAATGTTGTGCTAGTTGAGCGCTCTTATGAAGATGGTTATACTGATCCGGGATCACCTGTATACACTAAGAACCAGTATGGCAGAAGTGTATTGCTTACTGATAAAAAAGGGCAGAACATCTACATGATTTCTGAAGGCGGCTCACCGGAGGGTAACAGACCATTTTTAAGTGAGCTTAACCTGAAGAACAAAAAGGCTACCATACTTTGGAGATCAGAGGCGCCATACTATGAGCGCCCGGTGGATATTATTGATCTGAACAGCAAGAAGATCATAACCAGGAGAGAATCAGAGAACGATCCGCCAAACTATTTTGTGCGCGACCTGAGCAAGAAAAAGCTGACGCAGGTAACCACTTTTCCGCACCCAACGCCACAACTGGAGGGCGTTCAAAAAGAAATGCTTCAGTACGAGCGTGCAGATGGTGTTAAGCTGACAGCCATTTTATACCTGCCAAAAGACTACAAGAAAGGCGATAAGCCACTGCCAATGCTGATGTGGGCTTACCCACGTGAGTTTAAGGATGCTGCTGCTGCCGGTCAGGTAAAAAGTTCTCCTTATGAGTTTACACGTATCAGCTCTGGCTCTCCATTGTTCTGGGTAACGCAAGGCTATGCTGTGCTAGACAGAACAGATATGCCAATCGTGGGTGAAGGAGATGCACAGCCAAATGACACCTACGTGGAGCAGTTGGTAGCAAGTGCCAAAGCAGCTATAGATAAGGTAGTAGACATGGGTGTTGCTGATCCAAAGCGTATAGCAGTAGGTGGCCATTCTTACGGCGCGTTCATGACGGCTAACCTGCTGGCACATTCTGATCTGTTTGCTGCCGGTATTGCCCGAAGCGGTGCCTACAACCGTACCTTAACACCGTTCGGTTTTCAGCAGGAAGAGCGTACATACTGGGAGGCTCCCGAAGTATATTTCGAGATGTCGCCCTTTTCTTACGCGCATAAAGTGAAGACGCCAATTCTACTTATACACGGAGAAGCAGATAATAACTCCGGTACATTCCCAATACAGTCAGAGCGTTTCTACAATGCCCTGAAAGGACATGGAGCTACTACCCGTTTAGTGTTCCTTCCGGCTGAGTCGCATGGCTACAGTGCGAAAGAATCTATCCTGCATATGTTGTGGGAAATGAACCAGTGGCTGGATACTTATGTAAAGAACCGCCCTGTGCAGTAAAAGCAAATAAGTGATTTTACAGAATCCCCGGCTAAGCAAATAGCCGGGGATTCTTTTTTATACTGCTGCCACTTTTCATAAGTTTAACGTATGCAAAGTTTACCAGAGATAGTCTCAACGCAACAAGAACAGCTCTTCCAGTTTGACTATAAGCATCATCATTCCTACTTATAATGAAGCGGCCGTGATAGGCAAGCTTGTGAGATACCTGTTATTGCGTACCAGTGACGGTACTGAAATTATTGTAGCTGATGGAGGAAGCGAGGATGGAACTCCTGCTATAGCAAGGGAGGCAGGAGCCAGCACCATGCTGTGCAAACAAAAGGGGAGAGGACCACAGATGAACGAGGGTGCTGCTGCTGCAAGCGGAGACATTCTGTATTTCTTACATGCAGACACTTTTCCTCCCGATCAGTTTGAGACTCACATTCAGCAGGCAATAGAAAGAGGGCAGGGGAGTGGCTGCTTCAGGTTAAAGTTTGATGAACCGCACTGGTTTCTGAAGGTAAATGCCTGGTTTACCAGGTTTAATGTGGATGCTATCCGGTTTGGTGATCAGAGCTTATTTGTAAAAAGAGACTTGTTTGAGCAGGCAGGAGGATTTGATAAAAATCTGCTTTTGCTCGAAGACCAGGAGATCATTCACCGTCTCAGAAGTAAAACTTCCTTTACCGTGTTACCTTTATCAGTGACGACATCCGCCCGTAAATATAAAGAGGTAGGGGTGTATAAGCTGCAGGCAGGATATTTTTTGATCTATGGCTTGTACAGGTTAGGAGTATCTCAGAAGCGATTAGCTAAAATCTACAGGCTTCTGCTCACTTAGCCACATACGAGCTTCTGCTGTGTTATCAAAACTCTTATTTATGCAAGTGCCTGTTCCCATGGAAATTTCCTCTACTGTATCTACTGCCAGCTTCGTAAAAATACCTTTAGGGGCGACCACGGCTGCGTATAAGAACTGGTTCTCTGTTTTCTTAGCAATCTGCGGAATGATAAACTGCCCAACCCACCGCTGATCTTCCGGTGCAACAATGGCCATCTCTTGAGTTTCCACCAGAATTTTAGAGGCGGCTACCTTATCGAAGGCCTCCAATAGTTTATAATGTAATTCCCGGAACTCATCAGAACTGCCTTTACGCTTGTAGGTAAGTAACACAGCTTGCAAAGCAGCATCGAATTGTATGCTATAATAATCCGTTTCGAAAAGTAAAGTAAGCGTTTCCCGAGCAACCAGCATTCTTCTTTCTTAGTATAAGATTAGGTTATACCACCTGTAAAACTACGGAAAATTATCCAATGGTATAGCAACAGTTAACAGTAGGCATAGTACCTGTTGCTGAACGTTTGAAATAATATTTTAAAATCCGGATCATAAACTAAAAGCAAAACTTTATGAAAAGAACATACCTGATACCTTATACAGCCGTGTTGGCAGGTTTGGTAATTACTGGTTGCAGTTCTTCTACTACAAATGACAGCAACACTGCCACAGCCGAGACTGTTGAAGCTAACACAAATATGAACATGGGGCGTGGCCTTGACCTGGCAAACCTGGACACCACTGTAAACCCCTGCCAGGACTTCTATGAGTATGCAAACGGAGGCTGGGTAAAAAATAATCCTATTCCGGCATCTGAAAGCCGCTGGGGAGCATTCAATGAGTTAGCCGAGAAGAATAATGCTGTGCTGCGAAACTTGCTTAATGAGGCATCCTCTAACACTACTGCAGCAAAAGGAAATGCCACGCAGTTAATAGGTGATTTCTATGCGGCAGGGATGGACTCTGTTGCAGCAAATAAAGCAGGTATAACACCTATCAAACCTGAACTGGACAAAATCTCTTCTGCCAAAAACACAGAAGACCTGTTTCGTACAGTGGCAGACCTGAAATCAAAGGGAGTAAGCGGCTTCTTCAGTATGTATGTTTCGCAGGATGATAAGATAAGTACACAGTATGCACTACAAGCAGGGCAGGGAGGCTTAGGTCTTCCGGATAGAGATTATTACTTGAAGGATGATGAGCGTTCTACCAAGATTCGACAGGAGTACATGACGCACTTGCAGAACATGTTCAGGTTGCTGGGAGAGGACCCTGCAGCAGCTCAAAAGAAAGCAAAGATGGTAATGGACATCGAAACAAAGCTTGCCAAAGCCTCCAAAGCCCGTGTTGACCTTCGTGACCCCTATGCGAATTACAACAAGATGACGATTCAGGAATTTACAAAGCAGAACCCAAATCTGAAGGTAAGCCAATTGCTGTCAGGTATGGGAGCGCAGGCGGCCAAGGAGATCATTGTAGGGCAGCCGGCGTTTTTCAAGGAGCTGAACAGTATGTTGAAGAATGTCCCGCTGGAAGATTGGAAAACATACACGAAGTGGCACCTGGCACGAACAATGGCTCCTTATCTGAGTCAGGATTTTGTGCAGGAGAACTTCAATTTCTACGGCAAAGTACTGACTGGCGCTAAAGAGATGCAGCCTCGCTGGAAGCGTGTGCTACGATCCACAGATGCTGCTTTGGGAGAGGCGCTTGGTCAGCTTTATGTTCAGAAAACGTTCTCGCCTGAGGCAAAGGAAAAAGCCATTACTATGGTTAATAACCTACAAGAGGCATTTAAAGAGCACGTGCGCGATCTTGATTGGATGAGTGAAGATACAAAGCAGCGGGCACTGCAGAAATTAGAATCTTTTGCTGTAAAGATTGGGTATCCGGATAAGTGGGAGGACTATCAGGGGCTTGACATCAGCAGGGACTCTTATGCCGCCAATGTGATGCGTGCAAGCCAGTTTGCTTTTAAAGACAACATAGGTAAAATAGGTAAGCCTGTTGACCGTGAGGAGTGGTTTATGTCGCCTCCAACTGTTAACGCTTACTATAACCCATCCATGAATGAAATCGTGTTTCCGGCCGGTATTCTTCAACCTCCGTTCTTCGATCCTGAGGCAGACGATGCGGTGAATTATGGCGGTATGGGAGCTGTAATAGGACATGAATTAACACATGGCTTTGATGACCAGGGAGCGAAGTATGACTTTGAGGGTAACCTGAAGGACTGGTGGACGAAAGCTGACCTGGAGCAGTTTAATGCACGCGCCAATGCTGTGGCAGATCAGTATGACCAGTATACAGTATTGGATAACCTGCATGTTAATGGCCGTCTTACTTTGGGTGAGAACATTGCTGATATCGGCGGTTTAAATATAGCCTACACAGCATTACAGAAGGCTTTGGAGAAGAATGACCCTGGTAAGATCGCTGGTTTAACACCAGAGCAGCGTTTCTTCCTGGCATGGGCCCAGATCTGGCGCGTGAATGCCCGTGATGAGTACCTGAACCGTCAGATTCTTACTGACCCGCACTCCCCAGGCCGCTTCCGTACAAATGGCCCGGTTTCTAACATGCCGGAGTTTTATAAGGCGTTTGGCTGCGAAAAAGAAGATCCGATGTTCAAAGCAGAGGATAACCGGATTAAAATCTGGTAACTGAAATCAGATTTAAAGCAAAAGGGGCTGCAGTTTTCTGCCGCCCCTTTTCCTTTAAGTTAGTGCATCTTTACTCTTTCACCATCTTTATCTTATGCGGAACGATCTCTGTTGGCCAATTCCCTGATCCCACCGATTCCTGGCCAATCTTTTCTACCACATCCATTCCTTCTATCACCTCGCCAAACACAGTGTATTCTGTGTCAAGCCCAGGCTCTCCGCCTATGGTCTTGTAGGCCTCCATCTGCTCTGGAGTATATTGTATGTTATGCTCCGCTTCATATGCTCTTAATTCTGCATCAGTTAAGGGTTCACCTAAAACGATGTAAAAGTTATGAGAGGAAGACTCTTTATCCGGATTTCTTTCATCGCCGTAGCGTGCCATGGCCAGAGCACCTTTCTTATGTACATACTTCGGGTTAGTTTCCTGTGGTATTTTGTAAGCACCCTGGCTCATTTCCCGATTATCTGAATCACCTCCCTGTATAGCAAAGCCCTTCACTACTCTGTAAAACTCTCCCTGGTCGTAGAAGCCTGCTTTTGTCAGTCTCACAAAATTCGCCCGGTGTAAAGGAGTGTCTTTGTACAGACGAACCTTTATATCGCCATGGCGGGTGCTTATCACAGCTATGCTGTCCGGATGTTCCTTTTCATAAGCAGTTAATACCTCTACTGCTGTTTCTGTTGTAAGAGGCTCCAGTTCCGTCTCTGCCTCAGTTACCTCTTTGCTTGTATCTCCAGTTTCTGAGTCCGGCTGGTTGCAGGATGAGAATGGAAGTATAAAGGTGGCAACTAGTAAAGCGCGGGTGATAGAAGTAAGAAAGGTTTTCTTTTTCATATTTATCTGTTTTGCTTACACACTAATCTACTAAAAATTCTCAACTATCTACTGCAGTTTGATTAGTTTGGTTTATAAGTATAATAAAATGTAATAAAATAAGAATGTTAATTATGTTGTATCTAAATATTAGAATACATACGTAGAGGTTTTTAACGCGTAACATTAGCTGCATATTCCTCTTTGGTTAAGGCTTGTTTGGGAGTTAAGGAGAAAAGGTCGGAGACACAAGCTATGTGAGTTAGATGTTATAACACAAGATAAAATAGGATTTGGCTGAGAGGCAGGAATCAATGTTTTATGGAAAAAACAAATATTTATTTTGTGTATATAATATATTATCAATACTTTAGGATTGACGTCACTCAAATACATAGTACATTTTTAAATTCTAACACCTTAAACAAGTATGAAAAACCCATTACATTTCCGCGGCGCACTGCGCTCTGTTCTATTCGGAACAGCTATGGCTACAGCAGCATGTACCTTCACCGCCTGTGACCAGGACAGTGCAGATGCGTTGAGCCCACAACAGGAGATTGAAGCAAGTCAGAACGGAGCATTTATTGATGGTAAGTACATCGTTGTATTTAACCCGAATGAGACACTTCGTATGGATGCCAACGCTACATATGAGCAACGTGTAGACGCTATGCGTAAAGCTGGTCGCGATATTTTTGAGTCCAATGGTATCAAAAATGCAGTTATCGAGCAGGCTTATGGCAAAGCGATAAGTGGCGTGGCTGCTAGATTAACAGCAAGCGAAGTAGAAGTTCTGCGCAACGATCCAAGAGTTGCTTATATTGAGCAGGATAGAATCATGATGCTTGCCAAGCCTGGTTCAGGTGGCGGCGGTACTGTCGGACAGGAGACTCCTTGGGGTATCACTCGTGTTGGCGGAGCACTAAGCGGAGCAGGTAAAACTGCTTGGGTAATCGATACTGGTATAGACCTGGATCACGCAGATCTGAACGTTGATGTTGCAAGAAGTATATCTGTGTTCACTTCTGGTCGTGATGCTGGTACAGCTGACGACATGAATGGCCACGGTAGCCACGTAGCAGGTACTATTGCTGCTTTAAACAACACTATAGGTGTAGTAGGTGTGGCACATGGCGCTACAGTGGTAGCTGTTAAAGTGCTGGATGCGCGTGGTAGCGGTTCTTATTCTGGTGTAATTCAGGGTGTAGATTATGTGGCTGCTAACGGTAAGTCCGGCGACGTAGCTAACATGAGCTTAGGCGGACCAACTTCTCAGGCGCTTGATGATGCTGTGAAGGCAGCTTCTGCAAATGTTAAATTTGCTCTTGCCGCTGGTAACGACGGTGATGATTCTAATAACCATTCTCCGGCGCGTGTTAACGGACCGAATATTTATACAATTTCAGCTACTGATGTGAATGACAGAATGGCCAGCTGGTCTAACTGGGGTAACCCTCCTGTTGATTATGCTGCGCCAGGTGTTAGTATCAAGTCAACTTGGAAAGATGGTGGATATAACACAATAAGTGGTACTTCCATGGCAACACCGCACGTTGCAGGCCTGTTGCTGTTAGGTAACATAACTACTAATGGCTATGCAGTAGGTGATCCTGATGGAAATCCAGATCCAATCGCACATAACTAACTCAGCTTAAAGTTTAAAGAAAGGTGAATATAGGGGGCAGCCAACGGTTGCTCCCTTTTTCGTTTTCAAAAAATTTTCCTCATTATATAGTCATTCATCCAATAAGGTCCGATAGGGATATCCTCCTGTTGATACACATAATAGCCGCATCGCTTATAAAAATCTTTTGCTTTGTTGTAGCGGTTCACGTTGAGGTCCAGCATATGAGCACCCTGTGCTTTTACCTCTTCCTCAACAGCGCCTAACAATAGCTTTCCGTAGCCTTTCCCCTGGCATGCTGGTAGCAGGTATATTTTATTCAGTTTAAAGATGTGCTCATCCTGATCCTTAACAGAAAAGGAAGCAAAGCCCACAGGCTTGTCCTGCTCGTAAAGCAGCAGGAAAGTTTGTCCTGCCTGCATTTGCTTTTGCAGGGCCTCCTCCTTATAGATTACATCAAACATGTAGTCTATTTGCTCTTTAGAAAGTATACTGCTGTAAGTCGGCTCCCATGTTTCCTCGGCAAGTATTTTTATTACCGGTATGTCTGGGGTAGTGGCTTTGCGTATGTTAATGTTCTTAGTCATTTTCCGTTCTTGCTGCAATATGTGCAAGATAAAATTGCAGGGTGTAATTCCCAATCAGAATTAAATGGAGAACCGGTATTTCACAATTATGCTGTACGTATATGGCTCTGTTTGTTACCTTGCATTGTTTCTGATAATTTAAAACTTCGACTGAAAGTAAGTTGAGCAATAGAAGTATGGAAAGTGATATAGCCATAATCGGAGGAGGCATCTGTGGACTGTCAACTGCTTACATTTTAATAGGGCAGGGATATAAGGTCAAAGTGTTTGCTACGTCCTTTCCGCCTGAAACAACGTCGAATAAAGCTGCAGCCTTTTGGTTTCCTTATCATATAAAAAGTGATGAAAGATGTATCTCCTGGAGCAGGACAAGCTATGAGAAATATCTTGCTTTTATGGCTGATCCAACAAGTGGCGTTAGTATGCACCAGTTGCTGAAGGTTACAAAGAAAGAAAGTAAAGCAGCAGGTATGATCTGGCAAAATTTTTTGCCGGAAGGTTCTTATAAGTTAATTGAAAAGAAGGAGCTAAAGCAGGGGTTCAAGACAGGTTTTGTTGTAAACGTACCTTTAGTTGAAGCACAGTTGTTTCTGCCGTGGCTCATGGACAATCTAAAGCAAAACGGAGTAAACTTTGTTAAGCGTGAAATAAGAGACTTAAAGGAGCTGTCTAACCAGTACAGATGGGTTGTAAATTGCAGTGGCCTTGGATCACGAGAACTATGTAAGGATGAAACTCTTTACCCGGTGAGGGGGCAGATAGCTACAACGGTGCCGCATCAGGGGCTGCCAATTTTCCTGTATGAAGAGCAGCCATTTTATATTGTTCCCAGGAAAGACGCAACTCTTATTGGGGGTACTTATGAAGAAGGTGTTTGGGACACTACACCAGAGGCAGAAACAGTAGCTAAACTCTATAAACAGGCTGTAAGCCTTTACCCTGAGCTTGCTGAGTTTCCTGTAAATAATTGTTGGGCTGGGCTAAGACCTTTTCGCCCGGAAATTAGAGTAGAAAGGGAGCCGGGGAAAAATATCATCCATAATTATGGACATGGAGGCAGCGGTTTTACATTAGCATGGGGTTGTGCAGAAGATGTACTAAAAATGATGGGGGCTAATATGACCTGAGCAAACCTTAGTAGGCGTGAAGGTAGTATGAATAGGAATTGATGTAAGAGAAAGCATGCATAGAGTATCAGAATATTAACTTTGTACTAAGCAATAAAAAGCAAAAACTATGAGAGCAATTTATCTGGAGGCAATTGGAGAGCCTTTTAAGTTAATAGATAAAGAAAAACCAAAAGCTGGTCCGGGAGAGGCCATTGTGCGGGTAAAAGCTGCAGCTCTTAATCACCGTGATGTATGGATACAGCATGGCCGTTACTTTACAAAAGATTACCCCACCATACTTGGTTCAGATTGTGCCGGGGTTGTAGCAGAACTAGGTGATGGAGTGGATGAAACCTGGTTGGGACAAGAGGTAATCGTTGACCCCTCCTCTGATTGGGGAGATAACCCAGGAGCGCAGTCATTACAGTTTAAAGTATTAGGAATGCCGGAGGATGGGGCTTTTGCAGAATACGTGAAAGTTAGGGCAGAAAACCTGCACCTGAAACCTGGGCACTTGAGCTTTGAAGAGGCTGCTGCCTTACCATTGGGAGGTGTTACAGCTTATCGTGCGATGTTTACAAAATGCAACCTGGAAGAAGGGGACCGGGTGCTCATTACAGGTATAGGAGGAGGTGTGGCGCTATTTGCCCTGCAGTTTGCCGCTGCTGTGGGAGCTGAAGTGTGGGTTACTTCGGGTTCTGACGAGAAGATTGGTTTGGCCCAGGATTTAGGTGCAAAAGGAGGGGTAAATTACAAAAATGCTAACTGGGGCAAAGAACTTAAGGCGCAGACAAAAGGCTTTGATGTGATTATAGATAGTGCCGCGGGAGAGGGGTTTGTGCAGTTAGTTAAGCTGGCAAAGCCTGGAGGTCGCATAGGAATATATGGTGGCACGACTGGTATGATAGGTCAGCTGAATCCGGCTGAGCTGTTCTGGAAGCAACTTTCCATACATGGTAGCACCATGGGAACTGCAGAGGATTTTACGCAGATGGTAAAGCTTGTGGATGAGAAAGAAATAAAACCGGTAGTGGATATTGTATATCCGCTGGAGAAAACAGAAGAAGCCATGCGTTACATGGAGGCCGGGAAGCAGTTTGGGAAGATTGTAGTGAAGGTAGGGGAGTAGCGTTAGAGATTATATTAAAAGAACAGGCCACTGCTAAGCTTAGCAGTGGCCTGTTCTTTTGTAGCTGCGCTTTACTGTTGGCCCTGATTCAGCAGGTTAAGCAGGAAAGCATATTGCAAGGCTGTTTCTTTGTATCGTTCAAATCTACCGGAGGCGCCACCATGTCCTGCTTCCATGTTTGTGTGAAGCAGCAACAGGTTGTCATCTGTTTTCATTTCGCGCAGTTTGGCTACCCACTTGGCAGGCTCCCAGTACTGTACCTGTGAATCATGCAAACCCGTGGTAACAAGCATGTTAGGATACTCTTGTTCTTTTACGTTGTCGTAAGGTGAGTAAGATAGCATGTAGTCGTAGGCATCTTTTTCAGCAGGATTTCCCCACTCATCAAACTCGCCGGTGGTAAGTGGTATGCTAGTGTCAAGCATAGTAGTTACCACGTCTACAAAAGGAACAGCAGCTATTACCCCCTGGTAAAGCTCCGGACGCATGTTCACAACAGCACCCATCAGCAAACCACCTGCACTGCCGCCCATAGCGAAAAGTTTATCAGGGTTCGTATAGCCCTGTTCTATCAGGTACTCTGAAGCATCAATGAAGTCTGTGAAGGTATTTTTCTTTTTCATCATCTTACCTTCTTCGTACCATTTTCTGCCCATTTCCTGCCCGCCACGGATGTGAGCAATGGCGTAAACAAAACCACGGTCAAGCAAGCTTAAGCGCACGGAGCTGAAGCCTGGGTTCGTGCTGTAGCCATAGGAACCATAGGCATACTGCAGGGTTGGATTGCTTCCGTCTAACTTAATTCCTTTCTTATATACCAATGAGATCGGAATCTTAGTGCCATCATCTGCAGTAGCATAGATACGTTTGGCTTCATAATTCTCTGGATTGAAATCTCCTACAACTTCTTCACGTTTCTTCAACTCCTGCTGCTTTGTTTCCATGTTGTAATCATACACAGAATTTGGCGTAGTGAGGGAGCTGTACTGATAGCGCAATGTTTTACTGTCAAAATCAGGGTTTGTGCTGATATAGGCGGTGTAAGCTTCCTCTCCGAAGTCAATGTAGTAATCTGTTTTCGGATCATTCCACTTTTTGATCCTGATCTGGGTCAGTCCGTTTTTGCGCTCCTGCAGTGCGAGATAATCTTTAAAGATCTCGATACCCTCCAGAAGCACATCCTCACGGTGCGGTATAACCTCTTTCCAGTTAGCTTTGCCCGGCTTGCTTACCGGTGTCTGCATCAGCTTGAAATTAGTAGCGCCATCTTTATTCGTAACAATATAGAACTTGTCGCCAAAATGGTCTACGCTATATTCCAGGCCACGCTCTCGCGGCTGAATAACCTTAAAATTACCATTAGGGTTGTTTGCATCCAGGAAGCGGTACTCGTTGGAAAGGGTGGAGCTTGATCCGATGATGATGTACTTGTCAGACTTTGTTTTATACACAAACGTGCTGAAGGTCTCATCTGCCTCATGGTATATCTCCTTGTCTTGGGAAGACGGAGTACCTAGCGTATGCTTAAAAATTTTGTACGAGCGCAGGGCAGGATCTTTTACAGTATAATAAACTGTTTTATTGTCATTCGCCCAAACGGCAGCACCTGTCGTGTTAGGTATTCTGTCTTTCAGCATCTCACCTGTGCTGAGGTCTTTGAACCGGATGGTATATTTTCTGCGGCTCACAGTATCTTCGCCAAAAGCCAGGAGTTTGTTGTTGGGGCTAACATTCATGCCTGCCGCAGAATAATAGTTAAGGCCTTCTGCACGCTCATTAGCATTTACCATTACCTCTTCAGGTGCTGATAAAGTACCTTTTTTACGGGCATAAATCGGATACTCTTTACCTTCTTCGTAACGGGTATGATACCAATATCCATCATCTTTGAAAGGCACCGACTCATCTTTCTGCTTTATACGACCCACTATCTCCTGGTACAGCTCTTTCTGTAGATCCTCAGTGTTGGACATTACCTTTTTGGTATAGTCGTTTTCAGCATTGAGGTAAGCAATTACTTCCGGGTCTTCCCGTTGGTTCAGCCAATAGTAGTTGTCAACGCGGGTTTCGCCGTGAGTGGTTAGCTCTTTCGGAGCCTTTTTGGCAACCGGGGGCTGTGGTATCTCCGGGGCTGGCACTCCTGTCGTGGCAGTAGCTGTTGCCTGTTCGGCAGTGGCAGCGCCATTATCAGTCGTTTTGCTGGAAGAGCAGCCTGTAGAGAGCAAAAGTGGCATCCCCATCATTAAGATGGCGTAGCTAACCAGTTTAGGTCTTTTTTCCATTTTGTTTTGTTTGTTGTTAAACATGAGGCCCTGCAAGCATAACACAGGAATCTGTTATAGCTAAGGTAAAATAATATTGAGAGAAATTTTATAAGAAAAAGTTATGCATGCAGCGCATTATTTTTTACCTTAATGCATTAACCTTATCTAATCACAAATTATGGCTACGCAAGAACAGTTTGAAAGTGCTGTAGAAAGATCAAAAACTTTATCAGATCGACCGTCGAACGACGTATTATTAAAGCTTTACGCTTTGTATAAGCAGGCCACAGAAGGAGATGTGAATACTGATCGCCCGGGCGGCTTCGATTTTAAAAATATTGCCAAATGGGATGCCTGGAAGAAACAGGAGGGAAAAAGCCAGGAGCAGGCAAGGGAAGAGTATGTGCAGTTTGTAGATAGTTTAACCTCTTAGCACTTACTTTTCAGCTATTTACAAAGCTTCTCTAGACTGTAGGGAAGCTTTTTTTATGTGTAAATTGGCAAATAAACCGCTATTGCAGCGCCGTTAGACGAGGCACGTTTGCACTTGCAGAACGCCGGAGAAACTTTCCCTTTTTCATTATCCGAAGATTTTAACGATTTAGTCAGCACAGACCCCGGTGGCACGTTTGGTCCGGATGATTTCCTGAAGTTTAACCGTGCTCTTGCTGCCCGGGTAGCTGTTTACCGGGAAAACTTTGGGGCTGCTCTGGAGGCATTGGAGGGCTCTTTTCTGGAGCTGAATAAGAATTTTGATAAAGGGGTGTACTATACTTTCAGCAATGCCTCCGGAGATATTCTTAACCCGCTTTTCATTGCCCGCAATGCAACAGGGGAGGTACGTTTAGCTCATCCAGGCTTTGTAAGCGATGCGACCCCTGGCGATGATCGTTTATCTAAGGTGGCATTACGCGAGTCGCCAGCAACACAAAGCGGCTTAACCAGTCAGTACGACGTGGCACTTTATGAATCTAACACAAATCCTGTTCCAATCATCAGAAATGAGGAGTTGATCCTGATTTATGCGGAAGCCAAAATACAGACAGGCGCTTTACAGGACGCTGTGGATGCCTTGAACCTTAAGCGCACCGGGCATGGCTTACAACCTTATTCAGGCCCGGTAACTAAAGATGCTCTGATTGATGAGATGCTTCGGCAGCGCCGTTACTCGTTGTACTTTGAGGGCCACCGTTGGATAGACATGCGCCGATACAACAGGTTGGATCAGCTTCCTATAGACCGTCCGGGGGATGATGTGTGGGTGAGTTTCCCGATACCTTTCAACGAAAACGTTTAAAGAACTATAAAATAAAAGAGGGGCCTCGAGGCCCCTCTTTTATTTTGACTTCCAGCGATACCCACAGTCGTAGCAGCTATATTTCCTGCTCAGAAATGGTAAAGGGAAACCAAGTAGCAGATAGCTTAGAGAAAATATTGTTTTGTTATACTTTTCTTCTGCTATGTTATCAGAGCCGCAGTTAGGGCATCTGACTGCCTCCTGATGCTCCTGCATAGGAGGAGCCAATTCGATGCTATCGTAATCAAATATTGTGTTGCCTTCCTGAATGCGGGTAAGTATGGCTTTTGCTTCCATCACATCGCCTTCTGTGACTTTTAGCTTTACACCTCCCACCGCAACAGAATAGAAAGGCTGCACTCCTACAATATTCTCATCTCCTAAAAAGCAGAGAATTCCCTCAGCCTCTAATCGCCCTTTAATAATGTGGGCTTCTGTGGCGTCGTTGAATGCAGCTATCGTTACCAGGCGTTCCGCCATATTGTACAATTATTTTTTAGGAGGAAGATCAAAAGCCTCCGCTTCGTGCTCAAAGTGCCCTTTATGGGAACCATCACAAAAAGGCTTGTTTTTAGAAAGACCACAACGGCAGATCGAAACAAGTTCTCTGCCACCCAAGCCATATACATTCCCGTTTTTATCAACGATTTCAAACTCTCCTTCTACACGTAAGGATCCGTTGTTATTTACAGTAAGCCTTGTTTTTGCCATTTTCAGAATTGTTAGGTTTAAACAAATATACTGAAATTAAAACACAGATGTACCAAACAAAACAGGCACCGGAAATCCGGTGCCTGTTTTGTTTGGTACATCTGTGTTTAGTTGCTATACACATAAGTAAAGGTTTCGCGGGTGCCATCTGGTTTTGTAACTGTCTGGCTCACCGGATATCCATTGTCATCATATTTATAGCTGTAAGTATACTTATACGTCTTATTGCTGCCATGTACCAGAGTAGAAGATGCCAATAAGTTATTTGGGCTGCTGGTTGTGCCTGGTTCAGCAAACTCGAAGAAAGGATTGTGGCTGGCGTCATACGAGTAGGTTGTGGTAGAGAAAAGTTTTGCCTTTCCTTTATCATCTACAACGTGCTGCTTCTCCTGTGTATAATTACCATTTGGTAAAGCCTCATACGTAGTGAAGGACTTGGCGATGCCTGCTGCGTCAGCAGACTCTGTGCCTTCATACACAGTCTTCTTCTTTAGCTTTTTGTCGGTGGTATACTCATACTTGCTGTAAGAACTATACTCTGTTTTTCCGCCATTAAAGTAAGAAGTGGTGGTAGTGGTTAGCATTCCTTTATCATTGTAGATATAGGCTTGCTCAGATAGAACTGCATGGTTTGCACCTGCATGAGTGGTGGCTTTGATCAATTTGCCTTTTGCATCGTAGATAAACTTTTCAAAGCTCTCTACTTTGCTTGTGGTTGTGTTGTAGTGGTTTACCTGGCTTACCTGCTTCCCAGCAAAATCGTAAGAGGTTACCTCCGAAGAGTCGGCCATGATTCGAGAGAGGGTACCTTGCTCAAACTCTGGCTCCAGAGTTTCCTGCTCGCTTTTATCACAAGAGCTAAAGGCTACCACACCAAACATAAGCATGGCAGGTAAAAATTTGTTTTTCAATTTCATTTGGCTAAAAGTTGAAAAAGTTGAAAAAATAACCCTTCAGCCACCTGCTGCTGCCGAGTTGATGTGAAAACGGAGATGAGGCAAGAATAATTGCACTTTGCTAAATAAAATTAAATAATATTTTTTCTAGGTGTGAACTTTGATAGGAATAAGTGGTATGTAATAGTTTGAATATTAATTACTTGTGTGTGTAAATGAGAGCTGTTTTAGAAGTGAAAAAAGTGCGAAATATTTATAATATAGGATAAAATATATTTTACATTATTGCTCCTGTTAATTAAGACTCGCACTTTTAGCAATATTAAGTAGCTCATCGCCTGCATCAATATCGTGGCGAAGGTGCTCTTTAAAGTTAATTTCAACTCGGAAAGCTTTCAGGCCCTGCACGCCCTGCATCTCTTCCAGTTCCAGCCTCTCAATCTGCTTATTAACATATCCCTCTGATTGTAGAAATTCAATATAACGAAGGTATTCATCTGCTTCTTTTTGCTGCGTGTATACAATGGCAATTTTGCCAGGTTGAGTAAGGCGTTCCTCGGTGCCCCTTACAGTAGCTTTCTCTATTCGCTTCTTTATTATCTCATACCGGATGTTATTAGCACCCTCTACATCAAATTTCTTTTCATCCAGCCTGAAACGGATGGAGATCGAATCACTGTGCACAAGTATGAGCTGGGTAATCTCCAGGGGTAGTTTCAGGTTTGCCCGGAGTTTCTGAATACGGCGTGCAATCTCGCAGGTGAGCATTAGCTGCCACAGACGCATGTTTTTCAGGTAAATTGGTTGAAAATCACCGTTGTTGAGTAGTGAAGAACCGATATAGATATTGTACTCAAGCCCATCCGTTTTATATTTTTCAAAATAGTGCGGGAATATCTCCTGCGCCTTCTCCTCTTCACGGTCAAGAAACGAAGAGATAGTCTCGTTGATTATAAACAGGCTCTCTTCATAAGCCTTACGTTTATTGTAAACAACTTTATAAGGGTTGTTAATCGCAGTCTCGTAAGCTTGTATAGCCTGAGAAGCAGCAGGGTTGTTTTTAGAGAAATGATGGAACAGAGGTTCTACTTCTGTGCGTAGAAAGTTCAGGATCAGTCCTTCATCATCTGATGCAAGCTCATGGACAATACTCTGCGAGAACTTATCCATCTTAAATATAAGTTCATCCAGTATAGGCAGTGGCAGGTTGTCTTTAACAGCAAGTATAACTTCTTTGGCTAGCACCAACTGCTCCAGCAGATCTCCCTGTATGGCTTTGTTGCGTTCTGTGGCAGAACCGCGAATGTCAGAAACACCATACAGCGGATAAATGTCACGGAATACAATTGGCTCTATTTCCGGAGTGTTATTTCGCTCCATTCTCTCCAGCAGGTTGATGGCTGCCTGCGTGAAGCGCCACTCTACAATAGGGTGGATGGCGGTATATTTCTCCTTAATTACGTTCTGTATACTGCTCCGCAATTCGTCCAGGCTTCGGTTCATGGCCAGGGCAAAGAGTGGGAGAATCTCCTTCAGTTTGATAGTTGAAAGCGCATTAAGCTCACCCGGAATAGGCGAAGCAAGCTCCATAAGTCCTATAATCTTGTTTTCATATTCCAGTGGAGCAATTATCAGGTTCCTGATACCAGCTTCTAAAAGTTGTTCTTCTATCTTAGTAGGATTCGGAAACACATGCAGATCCTCTACGATGATGGTATGTCCCTTTTTAATTACTGGTTCATAAATAGAGCCCTTCAAATCTGACAGGCTCAGATTTGTATTGTGAGTCAGGATTAGGCCATTCCAGATTTTGCGGGCGTAGGTCGTGTCGAACTCTCGCATAGAGGGGCAAGAGGAAAAGCCCAGCTTGATACCAGGCAGTCCAAACAAAATACGAAGCTTTTGCTGCAGGCTTTCAAATCCTTCATCAGTCGATACTGAATCCCGGTTCAGTAGTTCAAATCTGAGAGATGATATTGTTTCTTCGTTGGTTACATCTGTAAACTCGTAGATGGCAAAACCTGTGAATTCAAAGTTTTCCGGGGGCAGTTTTCTCATCCAGAGGTCCAGGTTGTTGTACCGGTTTATCAGGTAGTTTATTTCCTGCGCTTTCAGCTGCTTAATTTCCCCTTTGGCCTTCACCTGCATGAATTTCAGGTCGATGATGAGCTTGTAATGCCGCTCCAGGTTGGTGAACTTATCCTTTATAGTAAATATGAAGGGTTCATCCACATAAAAATTAGCATTATAAAACTTATCCAGTATGATGGTATAAGCGGATAATATCAGCCTGAAAAGGAGCGTTTTTTTGTCCAGGTTCAGTTTCTCAGAATAGTTGTCACCACCTAAAAGCTTGAGTTCTTCTAACCGGGGAGTGGCATAGAAGCTTTCAAAATGGAAGGGTACTACAACAGCCTTCAAGTCATTCTCCCACAACGCTCCGGGGAAAATATCCTCCATTAAAATATCTATGGTTTCGACATGCTCATCTATTATTGAAACGTCATGTATGGCGCCAATTAACTCAGGGCTCTCGCGTAGCAGCTCCGCAAGTTGCCGGACCCGCTCCACATTACAGCTTGGGTCCGTCTTTAACTTATCTTCCCAGTAGGCAATAAGTGGCGACAGACTTAGCGCGGTTTTGAACGGGAATTCATCTACGCTAAGGATTATTTCATCATTGTTGGTTAAAGAAACGACAGTCTCATGAAAGCTGCCTTTGTGGTTTTTACTCATGATTTTTGGAGCTTTATAAGCTAAGGTGCTAAGCGGCTTTTTTCTCTTATGCCTATAAACGTGAGTTTCCTCTAAAAGATAACAAGGATTAGATTAAGATAGTTTTAACAATTTGATTACATGCTGTTTATATTTTGGCTGATTTGCACTTTCTTTTTCTATTAGTTCCTCAATATCTTTGTGGCACAATATTTATTGGTTTTACCGTTGTAAAGCAACCTAATTTAAAGTTCTATGAATGTAAAAAGACTTAGTAAGTGGATACTGTTGATGGTGCTGTCGGGTGTAGCGCTTGGGGCACATGCACAGTCGCAAACAAAGTCGCAGGTAGACCAGAGCCTGGCAGAATTCCGGGTGTGGATGAAGAAAAAATCTAGCCAGGCAGATAGCACCCTTCGAAAGGAATGGCCGACTGTAAAGCAGGAGTATAAAGAGCTTACTCATTCGCTTGATCAAAATACAAGAAGCATGACAGAAAGCTCCCGCAGTGAGTATGCTGAGATGAAGCAACGGTATAAAGAATGGGAGGAGCGTAATGAAATTCGCAAAGCTGTAGATCTGGAGGGAAAAGAGTTGGAGCGCTGGGAGCGTACCATGACAGGAACCATACATATAGGCAGAATAAAACCTGCCAATTTACGTGATGCTTTTATACGGGCAGTTGACTACACCCGGGCAGAGAGGCGCAACTGGAGTTTGCGTGACTGGGATTATGCAGAATTTGTGTTAGGAGAATTGTACACACGCAAAACCGAGGTACTGGATAAGCTGAGTAATGGTGATAAGATAAAGATTGCAGCTCTACAAGTTGAATTTGCCA
>NZ_JBHULU010000015.1:116832-199311 GCF_042684605.1 Pontibacter locisalis | reverse complement strand
CAGGAGATGCGGGAAGAGAAACGTTAATCTATATAAACAAAAAGCCCCGGCAGTTTAAACTGCCGGGGCTTTTTGTTTATATAGCGTTCTGGCCTTTTGTGCCGCCAGACTGCTTTTCATTGGCGTTGCGTCCCTGGTCAGGGTCTTTGTTTTGTTTCTGATCCGTGAGGTGACGGTTCTCCTTTACATCATTTTTGTCTCTCGCCTCTGGCTTACTTTGCTTGCTTCGGTCTTGATTATGTCCTTTTGTCATAGCTTGTTTTCTTATTAGTTGTCTTTAGTTGTACGGGGAGCTAACCTGGAAGTTAATATAAAAGGAAGTTGGAGTACCGTTGACGTGAGAAGTAATGTGGATAACTGGTGGGGAAGTTCTTTAGGAACCAGTATCGGCTTCAGTTAAAAAAAGTTATTTTTGTAACCGGCTTTTACTTAAAAACCTTATTACCATGCATATTGCAATTGTAGGCAATATTGGCGCTGGCAAAACCACCCTGGCCACCAAATTGTCGCAACATTTTAAATGGGATCTATACCTTGAAGCGGTTGAGAACAACCCATACCTGAAGGACTTTTACGAAGACATGGAGCGCTGGTCTTTCCACTTGCAGGTGTTCTTTCTGAACAGCCGATTTAACCAGGTGAAACAGATCAAATCCAATGGGCGCAGCGTTATTCAGGACCGGACTATATACGAGGATGCCCATATATTTGCGAAGAACCTGCACCAATCAGGTTTAATGACTACACGCGATTATGAGAATTACCTTTCGCTGTTTGAGTCGATGATAAGTATGGTAAAAGCACCTGACTTGATGATCTACCTTAAAGCCGATCTTCCAAAGCTTATTGGTCAGATTGAGAAGCGTAACCGCGATTACGAAAATAATATACGTATTGATTACCTGCGTAACCTGAATGAACACTACAACTCCTGGATGAGTAACTATGATCAGGGAAAGCTGCTGGTGATAGATGTTAACAAACTTGATTTTGTGGCTAATCCGGAAGATTTAGGTTCTATAATTGAAAAAGTTCAGGTAGAATTGTTCGGCCTGTTTTAATCTATAAGACTTAAAATCCACTATGGCTGCTGCTTTACCAGATGTGGGAAGGCAGCAGCTTTTTTTTAGCCATTCATATTAAGCCTCAAACCTGTCTTAAGAGAAACTCTGTTAACATCTATTACCCTCTCGTTAAACATAAATCGCCCTTTTTAATGTTTCTGAGCCACTATTTAAGGAGTGGCACAATTTCTTGAATTTATTTAATAATTTTTATATAAAAATATATAATTTTAATACACTTGTTTTAAGATTTGCCGTAATACACTCAAATTCTAAAAACATTTAAGATGTTAAAACTAACCAAATCGCTAAGCATTGGCCTGTGTGCCACGATGCTTATGTTCTCCTGCTCCAAAGACATGGAGGACGTGAACCCTTCGTCCACCTTAAGTGGTGTTTCTACTGATGCGGCTAAAGCTGCAAGCACAGCTAACACTGTTGCCCCTTTATCTATTTCCTCGCTCAGCACTACTGACGGAAAGACCTGGTCTTTCACTGTTCAGAAGAATGCAGCTGTAACAGAAAAATTAGCTAATGTTGGTTCACTGATGCTTACAATGATGGATTGTGAGGACATGCCAATAATGCTGTCTGCAGCAAACGTAGCATCTGCTTCAATTACAGGGAAAAATGGTACTTATAATCAACCATTAGCTCCTTCTTACAAAGAGGGTAATGGCTCGGTATGTGACATGGGTACAGTAACAGGCTATATCAGATTAACTGATTTTGTAGAGAAGCTAACCGATGGTAGTGCTTATACTGTAAATATCACGCTGTATGATGCAGTCAGAGTTAAGTCTGGTAAAGTATGGGCTAGGATTAGCAACTCTTGCTCCACAACAGATATTGTAGGACCAGGCTGCGAAGAGCAAGATTTTTGTGGCGAAGGGCATGGCTACTTTCATGAAGTAGGGAGTTGGGAAGGACATGAAGTTACCTTAGGTGGACACACTTATACGGAAGCTGAAGGTCTAGCTTTGATGAACCCTAATGCAGGTGGTGGTAACAAGTACATTGGATTTGCTTTCTCTCAGGGTGCAACTGTTGAGCTAAATAAGAAGCTTAAAATGATATCTGCCAGAGCTTATGATTCTGAAATGACTGCTATCAATGCCTACTTAGGAGGCTTTGATAAATTAACTGCCTCAACTGCCGCTGAAAAGTATGATGGAAGTCCAGAAGCAACTGCTGCAAAAACTGCTGCGGGATACATAGGAGACAACATCGACTGTGAGTAAGACGGAGAGTAAGTACCAATAAGTAATTGTTTGGAAGTGGAAGAGATGGCGTTCAATGCCATCTCTTCTCTTTTGTAGCCATCGAGAATTAATTTCCTCCCTTTCACAGCACCCTTAATTTTACTATCTTCATCTCTGGAACTAACCTAAATAACATAATGAAACCACGCCACATCCTTTTTGCTTCGGCAATAGCGGCAGCCTCCTTTGGCTGTACCAGTAGCACAACCGAAGGAGAGACAACTTCTACGGCTGTTCAGGCAGATGATAACATGCAGCAGAAGCTGGATATGTATACAAACGTGCGCCTGACAGCTGATCTTAGCCACCTGAGTGAGAATGAGAAGAAAATGATCCCGCTTCTGATCGAGGCAGGAGACATCATGAATAAATTATTCTGGTACGAAGCCTATGGAAAGCGCGATTCTCTGATGTCTGCTCTAGACAATGAGTCGGCCAAAAGATTTGTGCAGATCAACTATGGCCCCTGGGACCGCCTGAATAATAACGAGCCATTTATTGCAGGTGTTGGTCCAAAACCAGATGGAGCTAACTTTTACCCTGAAAACATGACAAAGGAGGAGTTTGAGCAGGCAAACCTGAAGGATAAAGCCAGCCAGTATACTTTTCTTCGTCGTGATGCCAATGGTAAACTGATTACGGTACCTTACCATGTGCAATTTAAGGAAGAGGTAACAAAGGTAGCTGATCTCCTGAAGCAGGCTGCACAGCTGGCAGAGGATCCGGGGTTGAAAAAGTATTTAAACCTGCGGGCCGAAGCAATGCTGACAGATAACTACCAGCCAAGTGATCTGGCCTGGATGGACATGAAGAACAATAAGATTGATGTGGTAATCGGCCCTATCGAAACCTATGAGGACAAACTCTTTGGTTACAAGGCAGCGCATGAAGCTTATGTGTTGGTGAAGGACATGGAGTGGAGTGAGCGTTTGGCAAAGTATGCGGCTTTCCTGCCAGAGTTACAACGCGGGCTACCGGTGCCAGCGAAATTTAAAAAGGAAACACCTGGTACTGATTCTGACCTGAATGCCTATGATGTAGTTTTCTATGCCGGTGATAGCAACGCAGGTAGCAAAACCATAGCCATAAACCTGCCGAACGATGAGGAGGTGCAGCTAAAGAAAGGTACGCGCCGATTACAGCTGAAGAATGCCATGCGTGCTAAGTTTGACAAAATTATGGAGCCTATTGCTGACGAACTGATCGTAGAGGACCAGCAGAAGCATGTAACCTTCGATGCGTTTTTTGCCAATACCATGTTCCATGAGGTGGCGCATGGCTTGGGTATCAAGAACACCATCAACAACAAAGGCACCGTGCGTGAGGCTCTAAAAGAACATGCTTCCGCTTTGGAAGAGGGCAAAGCTGATATTCTGGGCTTATACATGATTACACAGCTGCAGGAGAAGGGTGAGCTGGAAGGCGACCTAAAGGATTTTTATACTACTTTCCTGGCTGGTATTTTCCGTTCGGTGCGTTTTGGTGCAGCCAGTGCACATGGCAAGGCTAACATGGTGCGCTTTAACTTCTTCAAGGAGAATGGTGCTTTTGAACGTGACGAGCAAACAGGCAGGTACCGCGTGAATTACGAAAAGATGCGGGAGGCCATGAATAAGCTTTCAGAAAAGATACTGACGTTACAAGGCGAAGGCGATTATGCCGGAGTAGGAAACCTGCTGGACAACCAGGGACAGGTAAGTCCTCAGTTGCAGGCTGATTTGGATAGGCTTTCTAAGGCTAATATACCTGTTGACATCGTTTTTGAGCAGGGCGTGGACGTGCTGGGCTTAAAATAAGTTTTCTGGATGAAGGTATTGCAATGGAAACAGCAGGATTTCTCAGGGAGGAAGTATAGCGTTGTTTCTCCTGAAGGGCAACTCGGGAAGCTTGTGTTTAAAGGCTGGTCGAGTTATAGTGCGATATTTGGCTCAGGTGACACCAGCATCTCCTTTAGCAGTAAAGGTTGGCTTGAACAAGAGGTAACCATCCGCTATAATGGAGAAGTGATAGGAAGTGCGGTAACATCTGTCTTTGGCAAAACGCGAATTGAAATGGTATCAGGAGAGAGGTACCTTCTGGAGAGCAAATCATTTTCGCAAAAGCAGGTATTGTCAGACGAAGCCGGTAAAAGCATCATGAGCTTTGAGCAATCTGCTTTTGGTTTTGGCAAAGGAAAGGTTCTGGTAGCTGATAATGTGCCTGAGTTAACCAGGCTGTTGCTCTTAAGTACCGGGCTATACTTTAAAGCTGTAACAGATAGCCAGGTAGCCCTTATGGTTGCCATATTCATTCCAGTTTTTATGCAGATAATGAGGTAACATCATAGATACCTAAACGAAAGAAGCCCGGCACATAGCCGGGCTTCTTTCGTTTAGGAAAATTTACTACGGCCAAAAAATTTTACCCATAAAGTTAAATTTTGAGGCTGATTATCAATAACATCATTTATAGGCAATATTTAATCTGAAAGAATTGGCACGGCAGTTGAAAATGGCATATCGTCAGTGATTCTGAAGAACTCAAAAAAGAAGGAGGGGAGAGAGGAACTGGCTTTATAAATTAAATTTTAAAGTTATGAAGAATGTAAGAACTTTTACTGCGATTTTGTTAGCTGCCATTTTTCTTTTCGGTTCAATAGCTGCTAGCGCACAAACATCAACAAGAAAGCCTATAAGTAAAACTGTTAAAGGCGGTGTGATCGGGGCCGTGGTAGGCGGCGTGGCCGGTGGCTTTATAGGTAAGAAAAAGAAAAATACTGCTGCCGGGGCAATCATTGGTGCTGCTGTTGGAGGTGCTGCAGGAGCTACTATTGGCCGCTACATGGATAAGCAGGCAGAGGAACTTCAGCGAGAATTGGCAAACGCCAAAGTAGAGCGCGTAGGAGAAGGCATCAAAATCACCTTTGACTCTGGTATTTTGTTCGAGACCAACTCAGATCATCTGAGCTATACCGCTCAGGATAATATTGCTGAATTGAGTAAGACGCTGAACAAGTACAAGGATACCAATGTGATGGTAGAAGGCCACACAGATGCCAGAGGTACAGAGGCATACAACCAGAGCTTATCTGAGCGTAGAGCATCTTCTGTTTACCGTCAGATAACAGCTAATGGTATAACTGCCAGTCGTGTTACAGCACAGGGTTATGGAGAGTCAACACCGGTTGCCAGTAACGCCACTGCTGCAGGTATGCAGCAAAACCGTAGAGTGGAGGTAGCCATTTTTGCGAATGAGAAGCTCAAGAAAGCTGCCGAAAAAGGACAGATTTAATTAAAATAGCCTTGTTAGTTAGTAAACAGACCGCATCATTTTGGTGCGGTCTGTTTATTTTTAGTAAAAGGTATAAAGAAGGGGATCTTCATCAGCTGCAGAGACAGAATAGCAGAACAAAATGTTAGTGTCGGGAGTAAGATACTCTTGCTGAACCAGCTAAAAATCAGTTTTTTAAACCTTAAAAATTATTATGAAAAGCTTTTTTGACTTTAACAGAAACAGCCCCGAAGAACGTAGAGTGAGGAATGAACTTTATCCCGAATTAGCAAAGTTTCATATCGCTTTGCGCGAGGAGATGGACGAAGAGGAGTACCAAGCCTACTATAATTCCGAAAAGGAATCTTTAAAACAGAGCAGACCTATCGTGTACCAAAACAACCGCAAATGGATACCAGCTTACTAAAAAACAGCAAGCACCTAAATTAAAAGGGCAAACAACTAAGATTGTTTGCCCTTTTAATTTAGAGAATGGGTAGTTTACTTATCTGCTTATCTGAAACTCTAGTATATCCCCTGGCTGGCAATCCAAGGCTTTGCATATGGCCTCTAAAGTGGAAAACCTTATTGCTTTTGCTTTACCTGTTTTTAAAATAGAGAGGTTAGATAATGTAAGACCGACTTTTTCAGCCAGTTCGGATAGTGACATCTTTCTACGCGCCAACATCACATCCAAGTTCACGATTATTGCCATTATATAGTTAGTTGCTCTGCCTCGTAAAGTTTATTTCCTTCTTCAAAAATTTCGGCAAGTATGAAAGCGCCCAGCATAAACAGCAGTGGAAGGTAATTAATGTATATTCCTAAATACGAAGCATTTTCTGTTTCCATCCACCTAAAGCCTGTAACTATAAAAATAAGCAGGCAGTAGCGGCCTATTTTTTGGAATACATTACTGTTGTTCTGCCGGAAGGTCTGAAGCGCTTTTACTGATTTGATTAGCTTGGCAATCTGCTGCAGAATCAGTACCCAGAATGCAAGTGTAACTACAATTTGCAGGTAAAATATAAGAAGAGATAAGGTGTTGGCATCCTTAACGTATATAGGGCCAGGGGCTGCTGGCTTAGTGCCAATAACTGAAGTAATTTCGAAGGAGGAAGTATAAATGGATGTAGACAGGTTGTTAGCGCTCTTAAAATTAAAGCCAGACAGCTCAACTTTATTATATACATCCGGGGCAAACTGGTAATGAATGATTCCAAAGGTGAATAATGCGATGGAAACGACTATTAAAGCCTGAAAGATGTTACTAACTGCAAGCGCAATTGTGAGAAGTCTGTTTCTTTCCATATATTTTCTTTTTTTCAAATATAGGGAAGGTTAAATTATAATCAATAATTATTTATTGATTATCAATAAAAAGTTATTGTGTATAGGTATAAAGTAGATTATTTAGGAAAATATAAGTAGTTATAGCTGCTGGAGGATAAGTTCGGCACCCTCTTCTCCCACCAAAGAGCCAACGGCCACACCCATTCCACCCATACGCACAGCGCAACTCACCCGCTCCGACACTTGTTCTACAATAATTGTTTTTTGATTGCCCAGGCCCATGATACCACTCCAGCGATGCTCTATTTCAAAGGGAGTATCAGGAAGTATAACTGTTGACAGTAGTTCTTCGAGCTTATGCTGCACAAGCTCGGTGAGGCCAGGTTCGGTAGTTTCTTCTGCCTTAAAATCTAAATTGCGGCCACCGCCAAACAGCACTCGCTTCCCAATATTCCGGAAATAATAGTAGCCGCAGTCGTAGTGGAAGGTGCCTTTAATCCTTAGCTTATCAATTGGTTTGGTGATAAGTACCTGTGCCCTTGCTGGTACTACCTGCACGTGTGGTAAAAGCTTTTTAGCAAAGCCATTGGTGGCTACCAAAGCTGCCTTTGCTTTTATATTTATACTTTGGGTGGTAATAGCAGTTATACTTGTGCCATCGTCGTGTAGGTCCTGTACCTCTAGTCCATTTAACACCAATACACCTAAAGCCTGTACTTTTTGCGTAAGCGCCAGAATCATTTTGCCAGTGTCTATTTGGCCTTCGGCTGTGCTCAGAAGCAGGTGCGATACGTTTTTAAAACCAAAGTTGCTTATATTATCATCTGCCTGCTGAAATATATCTGGCTCGCCGGTTATACTTTGGAGGTGCTTGTTAAAGTACGGCAGTTTATCTAGGCAGGAAGTATAAAGCTCCTCCTGGGCATCAACAAACAATTCGTAGCCTCCCCAGCGGTGGTAGTCGATAGTATCATCGCCGAGGTTCTGGCGCAGGCGATGTAAGCCCTTCCAGCGGCGCTCTACCAGGCTGAATACCTGTTCTTCGGTATGATGCGTCAGGTCATCAAGAAGCTCTGACGGACTCCCAAAGCATGCGAAGCCAGCATTCTTAGAGCTTGCGCCTGTTGGCAACAGACCACGTTCCGCAACAAGTATCTTAAGCTTAGGCTGTAGAGTCTTCAGGTGCAACGCAGCATTTAACCCCACAATTCCACTGCCAACAATCAGCACGTCTATGTTGCTAAAATAAGTCTGTTTTTCCCAAAAGCTCAGCTGCATTGTATGGTATAGGTTAGTCTTCGCGGGTGCACTCGTGTTTATAATTACGGGCTGATTGTTCGTCAATCATTTCAAAATGGGTAAGCATGATTTCACGTTCACCTCTGTTCAGACCCCGTACAAATTTACCATCAGGTGTTTCATACACAGAGTAGTTGTGCTTCCCGAAAGGGTAGAGGTTATTACTTTTAAGCGTAACAGCATTCGTCAGGTCTGCCTGCTGCCCATTGGTGGTGGTAACTATAAACTTATTTTTGCTCGTCATGAATGCAATCTAGTAAAATTCGGCTTAAAATATTGCTTACCTCTTCTGGCCGGTGTAGTATCATCAGGTGTTCTCCTTTATGGATCTTTATCATATCCGGCCTGTCATGGAGGGGCAGGATCAGGTCTGATGTTCCATGAATTTGTACCAGGTTAGGTGGAATTATTTCCTGTTTCCAGTCCAGTAACCTGCCCAAGGCCCAGCGCAAAAACGTCTCATCAATTCTGAAAAACACAGACTTTAACATTCTTCTTTCATAAGGGGTGTGTGCCCCAAAAAAGAAAGGTGCCAAGGGGTATGTGTTTTGCATTACTTTAAAAGGTACGTGCTTATGCAGGAGAGTTTTGCCGGCAAGCCGGTAGTACCATGGTATTGCGTGTCGGGTGGCAAGGCTAGAGATGAGAATTATTTTACGTGGTTGCAGGAGTCTGGCCAGTTCAATAGCTACCAGGCCTCCAAAGGAGAATCCTACTAAAATGGGATCTACTGTGTCTTCTATCTGTGGGATGAGCCGCTGTACGTATGTTTCCAGCGGCTCATCGAGGTGTAAAGGAGGTACCCATTTTATCTGTTGCTGGGGCAGGTGGTCCGGCAATTTCAAAAACTGAAACATGCGCCAATCTGCCCCGAGGCCACTGATAAAGTATATTGTATTCATGGTCTGACTATACGCAGAACCAGGCGGTAGTTAGGTAATTTTAAAGTCACCAAGCTTATTCTCCCAGTATTTTGAGCAGTTCCTCATTGGTCACACTGTAATCAGTTAAGTTATTCTCACCTACAGCGGCCAGCCAGCTTCCACCAAAACTTATCTTTGGCTTTTGAAACCGGATGTAATCCACAAGAACAGCCAGGTCAGGGTTACCTAAATGGTCATAAATGGTGTTGTTATAGGTAAAGGTATCTCCCAACTTGATGCTGTTGTCTACAGCATAGCTATTTGTATAGCCAATTAAACCAACCTGTAGTGTCTGGGGCATATCTACATTGTAAAAGCGCTCGCGTACTGTCCAGGCACTATCCTGATCATATTTGTACAGGAAAATGAAGGAGGGACCAACTCGCACCAGCCGCATCTGAACCCACTCTGGTTTTGCCGGACGAAGCTTCAGGGATGAGCGGCTGTTTATGGTTTTCTTCGTTTCAATAACGGGCTTTCCTAATTCCTCGGCTATACCTGTAGTCATGAACAGCCAGTTTTCTTCACCGCGTTTCCAAGTGTTTTTGCCCCCCTTTTTTGGAGCGCGTGCCATCAGACCAGCTAATGACCACTGTGTTTGAGGTAATTCGCCTTTTTTACCGGATACCTTCATGCGTACTCTTACATCGAAATCACCGGCAATCTCTTTAAATAAAAAAGGCGCCTGCTGATCCGCAAACCAACCAGATGTGCCGGGCTCAAAGTATAAATTGCCTTTGCTGGTGCTACTTACATCTTGCTTTATCATTTTGTTCGGCCACCCCTCTAGCTCATGGAAGCTCTTCCAACCATCTGTTAAAGCGTTGCTGTTAAACTCATCGTTCAGGGTAGGCAGGTCCGGTGTAGGAGCAGGCTTATTTACAGATTGGGCCAGTGCAGTACCTGTAAAGGCAGCAAAGGCAATAGCAGCCAAGATTAATTTCATAGTTTAGGGATGGGGTTTAGTTAATTCGGTTTTATTCTTCTAGTGCTATTTTGTTTTGCAAAAACCGAACAGCATCTCTCACTGTCTCTTCCGGAAGTTCTTCCATGGGTATGTGGCCGGCACCTGCATACGTTATCAATTGAGCACCTTTTATATCCTGCTTAAAGCGGGCTGCGTTGGTTGCAGGAACCCAAGCGTCGGCTTCACCCCAAAGTATAAGGGTAGGGGCCTTTACTTGCGTAAGCTTTGACAGGTTGTCTGCGTCTACGGTATTCATGCGCAGGATAAATGCTTCCCGGTTACCTTCACGAAGCAACAAATCATGACTCAGTGTAATGGCCTCATCAGTAAGTCTGGAGTCATCGCCATATACTTCCTTCAGGCTTTTTTCTACTATAAAACGTGGTGTTATGTACTTTAGGGATTCCTTTAGAACAGGAGTCTGTGCCATCAGGAAAGGCATAGAAATAGTTTTGTCATTAGCATTCGTAACACCAGTCGGCGAAACTAAAATTAGTTTCTGTACCCGCTCAGGGTGCGATGCCGCAAAGTCGTAGGCAATCTGGCCTCCAAGAGAGCTTCCGGCAAGGTGTGCCTGCTCAATACCCATCTTATCCATAAAGTGCAACACCAAATCGGAATAGTAGGCTATAGTATAGGTGTCGGTCTCATTCCGGCCAGTTAAACCGAATCCTGGCAGGTCGAGCCGTAAGACGCGGTGGTCTTTACTAAGTTCAGAAGTCCATCCATCCCAAGTATTAAGTGAGGCAGCTGTACCATGGAGCAAAATGATCGGTGTTCCCTTGCCTTCGTCGCGGTAATGGAGGTTTGCTCCATCAATGCTAACAAAGCGTGAGGAAGGGGTGGTGTACTTTGCCTGTAACTCTTCTGCAGGAATGTCTGGCCTTATTTGCAGAGCGGTAGCAGCCAAAACTACTAGTAAAGTTGCGACAGCCATTCGTTTCTTATGTGATTTCATAGTTCTATAATGTATGGTGGTTGTAAAATACCATACTAAAATATGAATTAGTGCTTCAAGTTGTATCAGCAGTGTTCAGAAATTTTATCTCTTACCACTCTGGTTGGTAAATTCTCTCCGGTTTGTGGCTATTTGGTGAAACAGGAGAGCCTTATGATATCCTTGCGTAGATGTAAAATGCTGTTTAACAGCTTCTTTAGTGACTTGTTGACCTGTTTTTGGAGCTCATTTTTGCTAAAAAAATCTTTGGCTGTTTATCTGGTTTTAGCCAACGTTTACATAATAATTATGGCTGTTGGTATAAAACAGTAGTAATCCATGTAACAGTACCTTGCATAACAAAGTACTGTATAATATCTTTGTGATATAAATAATACATAAAACACTTAAAATTTACTACTATGAAAATCATCATCTTATTATTCGCCTTAGTATTCGGATTCGGAGCCACTGTAAAAAAATCAAGTGACGACCTGAAAGAGATCAAAGCTAGAGCAGAGCTTAACGAATACAAGACTTACCCTAACCTGCTGCCTGAAGTAGAAATTGTAGCTGAAAAAAACTAAGCTTACTAGCTGTTAAATCTCATAAAAAATAAAACCATGAAAATAGTTGTGTTATTATTCGCCTCCCTGTTTGGTTTCGGAGTTGTAAGCCAGCAAGCCCTAAGTGTAAATGCACCAGAAAAGGGTATTTCAAAGACTGTATATGTAGAAGAGCCAGTAATGGACGTGATGCTTGATACAGTAGAGATTACAGTGTACGCACCTGTAGCGGTTGCTGTGAAATAACAGCAACCGCACTTTGCGAACTCCTACGTATTACCGTCAGAAGCACGTTTATGCCTTCTGAACTATGTAATCCAGATCTTCTATACTAGAAGATCAGTTTGTCAAAGCTCCCTCGTTCATCTTCTATTTTCCCTTTAGGGAAAGACAAGGCTATTAAGGCGATTCCAGAGGCTATCCCGTTCCACATGGCAGCATCATTGTTGTTATTGCCCATTACCCAGGGTGCGGCAATCAACCATAAGCCAAACAGAATGTGTATGAAGCGTACAGGGCGCGCTACCTCAGACATAGCAATAACAGCAAATGTTATTATGAGTGCACCTGCTACATGATTACTGTCAGCAATTGATCCTGTATATCCTAGGATAGCAGGGGCTAACATTACCCAGATACCCACAGCCATTATTAAAGCAAGGTTCCAAGGCCTGAGTAAAATATCTTTGGAAACTTCTTTGAAAGTGTAGCCAAGTAATGTTTCAGGGTTTTTAGCCTCTTCAGTTCTACCACCTTCCATTGTGCCTCCGAATAGGAAAGAGTTCCAGTAAGACCTTTTTCTCACTTTCTTTTCATACTTCATCATTTGTAAGGTTGCGACCACTTCGTCAATAGTGAAAGGAATCATTATCAGGGAAATCATGGCGCTGGTAAGGCACAATGTACACCAGGCTCCTACTGATACAGGTTGTAAAATTACAAGAGTGATGCTTACAACTCCTAGTGGAATAATCAAGATACCAAAGATTATAACTACCCAGGGCATGGTACGCCAGCGGTGTGTACCTCCTGCATATCCGAACAACACATCAAGTATGTAGGAGAAAGCACCTAGGGTGGCATCTGATACAGGAAAAGATTTTGACACTTTTGATTCTAACACTTTCCTGGTGCCCTCTCCGAAGAAGGGATCCCAGATAGTATGAATGTAGTCCATCTGAAATGCGCCCATATAACGCGCTACAAAGAAACCCAGCCAAGCTAAAAAAATTACAGGTATACGTTGGCTCCAGGCTGAAGGATTATAGCTCCACCCAGGCGGTACGTTAGGTCCTGGTTGCGCAAAGAGCTTAATCCCAGGCTGTTTTGGGATGATGATACCAAAGGAGATTACTAAGGTGCCAATTAAGTAGTCATTCAGAAATCCTGCGCCTTCCTTGGCCCAGAAAATCATGGGTGCTATAAAAAGCCACACACCAAGTAAAACTATACCCCATTGAGCCCACAAACGGTAAGGCTTTAGTGCAAAATAACTAAGTACGATCAGGGCAACACCTGTCAGGATATCACTCCAGATCATTGCCGGTACCTTGTAGCCAAAGGTAGGTGGATTAGCAATAAGCCAGAATCCGAATACCAACGTGCAGTAAAATACCCAGCTTATTTTTTTATGATGTTCTTCATGAGCAGTTTGCTTCTCTTCAGGAAACATGTTTTTTTTAACAAAAAAAAGGTTTCGAAAGGAAAGGCTCATAGTCATTGAAGTTTGGGTTAAAGTAATGGTAATTCTCTGGAAGCAACCATCTTCCAGAGGAATTCTGCTTAAGCCCTGAAGGTTAATTATACCTTAAGAAATTACTTACGAATGGGCGCAGATAACCGAAGGCTTTAATAAGTGAGGATAACGCAGCCAATTTTTTTTTGTTTGCAGGAGTGGGTGTATGACCTTTTTATGGTGTATTCTATACAAATCCTGTACAAAAGTATTGACCAAAAATGAGGTGATTAAGAATGAAAATATGCTTTAACTTAGGCCAGTACCAAAGAAGTAGATTTATTTGTTTTTTTCTGTCTGATTAATGGAACAGGAATGGAGCCATTTTTCTGCTTCCTTACGATTTAAAAAGTTCTCCATTTCAACGTTGGGTACCATCCGGAGATAGAGGTCTCTGGATGAAAGTCTGCTGAACATGTTGTTCGAGTAAACATGGGCAAAGCAGCGAAGTCCTGCTTCTTTTATTTGAGGTAGCCATTCATACTCCAGCCAGTCATTTGCTTCCTCCCAGTCTCCACTTGCTTCTGTTTTGTCGTTCAGAAATTTTGAATTGTGGCGCTTCTTTAACAGCTCCAGGAATACCTTTGCTCCAGTTATCACATTATCAGCCGTAATGTGGCCAAACCACTTTGCTTCGGTGAATTCGGTTCTGTTTGTAAACATCAGATAAACAACACCGTCTGGGTGTGACAGTAGTACGGGATTTGGCCATACTGCTACCAGATCTTCATATTCATTGTAGTATACCTCCATTGGAAAAACTATTGTATAAGCAGCTTCAGGTCTTATACGTCACTGAGATAATTATGGGAACTGAAAGGTGCTGAAATTTAAGAGGAGGGAGTGAGGCTTTTTAAGCCAATAAATATCCCGTCATTACGTATTTCAACAGGATGAAGGTTAGCGTTATGAGTGCGGTAATCGCACTCGCGGGCATTTGATAAATTATATCTGTAGCTGTGCCAGGGGCAGACTACCTCGTTCAGGTAATTGGTAGTGCCACGGCTGAGTGAATAGCCGAGATGCGGACAGGCATCATCGATAGCAAAGAAGCCAAGTGATGTATGTGCAAAGCAAACGGCACGACCACCAAGTTCAAACCTGTGTAACTTCCTGACTGGTACCTGCGCTATGGCCTCTTCTTCGGAATCGAATATCTTATGCCAAATGTACTCCTGTTCCTGCTCAGCCATTTTATGGGGCTTTTATGCGTACAGCCTTTACATAGCCTTGTACAGGCATGGATTCCATTATGTCTCCTTCAAACCAGGCTTGAATTTCCTGCCCTTCACGCAATTGCGCTAGCGTAAGTTCTTCACCGCGGGAATCTTCAATTAAAGTCTCATCGTCTATAGTTATGCTGGCCTCAGGAAACTTTGCCTCAACTCCCTCTATAGCACGTACCATTACCACTGCCTTTGCTCTATCGTCCGTATCGGCTACTACTTCTGTGATAGCTCCGTACACGTCGGGCATGGTATCAGGTATCCGCTTTGGTTCATCACCCCTACAGCCTGAAATCAGAATCAGCGCCACAAACGCAAAGCAGTTTGTATAAAGCAGCCTTATCAAAGAATGCTTTTCAAAATAGTTGTTCATCCTTAATGTTTTGGGGTTTTCGAATTAAACCAGATCACACCAATTATTATAACTATTACTAAGATGATGATAAGAATGAGAGTCATTTTGTTTCGTGTTTTGTTGTGGGTGCTATAGTAGTGTACTAAAGTCAAAGAGCCCTTGTTGCACAAACATGGCAACAAGGGCTCTTTAATAGTTAAAAATGAAAGGCCTATGCTACACGCAAAATTGTTTCATTCGCCAGAGCCTTACGGATGCTTTCCTCATTAATGTAGTAAGACAGGTAATCGCCACGTCGGCAAACAGACGTACGAGGTTCTAACATGCGTACTACTTTAGAACGCTTACCAACAGTAACAAGCCCGATACCTTTGCGCTGGCAATATTTTAAAAAGTAGCTAGCTAAGCTGTTATTCCTGAAATAAAGGCTGCTAATAGAAATTCCCAGCCATTTTTCATTGGCGTGTTGTTTATCAAGGCTGTTAACAAGTGTCTTTAACTTTCTTTTTAAAAAGTTCTTTTCCAGAATGGAGTGCAAAAAGTAACCCGCTATGGCCACTACAAAAGGCAATACCCAAGCGTACACCAAATTTTCACTCTGACGGGTAAAAAGCATACTTACTGCTAAAAGTATGAAGGGAGTGATATAACGTGTTCTGCTCAAACCTTTCTTCTTGTAGTTGGTGAGCAGTTTGGCTATACTTTGTGTATTTCTAAAATAGAGAGTAGCTAAAAACAAAGAGTTGTCTCTGTCTTTAAAAGCAAATAATCCATCTACCTCTGCTTCGTTTTTTGATTTTTCTGATTTGCTCACTAAAACATTTTTAGCGCCTTGCTGCAGGGTATAATATTGCTGCAGGTAGTCATATGCAAAGTCTTCTATTTTACTTTCTCTTGAGGTAGGCATACACAGCTATTGATGACATTTCTGAAGAAGAAAAAATTACGTCTGGTTGTAATGAGCTATTGCATCAATGTAAACTATATAAGAGCTCCTGTTTTAAACTGTTTTGTACAGCGAAAGCCAACAAATAGTGAAAATAATGGTGCAATAAGTTTTGGTAGCCACAAGTATATGAATGCTTAAATATATATCCTATTATTATAATAATTATTAAGTGAAAGTAACAGCTGCTATTACCTTTGTTTTGCCAGCAGCCAGTTGTGCTACACCTTTTTGCTGAACAATAGTTAGTGCTTATTCTGTTATCTCAGAAGTATAAATTGTCGTTCGTCACCGAAATATAGCTTTCTGTCATAGGTATTAGGAGTAGGTGTTTAAATGATTCTTTAAATTTTCTAGCTTTACATAAGGCTGCCAGAGAAACTGCCAATAAAAGCTTTAGAGAGACTTACACTATGAAAAAAAGATTAACCTTTACGCTTTCCCTGATAGCATGCTTGCTGTTCGCGTCTTTACCTACCATAAAGGCTCAGGCACCTGCTAAACCATCCGCAGCAAAAAAATTACAGGATCTGAAGAGGCTAAATGTGCTGGGGTCGGTGTTGTATGTTGCTGCGCACCCTGATGATGAAAACACAAGGCTGATTGCATATATGGCAAATGAAAAGCTGTATAATACCGGCTATCTTTCAGTTACCCGCGGAGATGGAGGACAAAACCTGGTTGGTCCGGAAATTCGTGAAGGGCTTGGTATAATTCGTACGCAGGAGCTGCTCCAAGCACGAAGGACAGATGGAGGCAGGCAGTTTTTTACAAGAGCCAACGATTTCGGCTACTCAAAAGACTCAGAAGAAACCTTTAATATTTGGGATAAAGAGCAGGTTTTAGCAGATATGGTCTGGACCATCCGTAAGTTCAGGCCAGATGTAATGATCACCCGCTTTCCACCCGATGAGCGTGCCGGACACGGACAGCATGCTGCCTCGGCTATTCTGGCTGAAGAAGCATTCAGTGCAGCAGCAGATCCAAAACGCTTTCCGGAGCAACTTAAGTATGTGGAGGTATGGCAGCCAAAGCGACTGTTGTGGAATACGGGTGTATGGTCGTTTGGGAGCCAGACAGAGTTTGATAAATATGTAGACCAGCTCTTGAAGGTGGATGTAGGGGTGTATAACCCCCTGTTAGGAAAGTCCTATGGCGAAATTGCCGCAGAGAGCCGCAGCATGCATAAGAGCCAGGGTTTTGGTGCCTCTGGCTCCAGGGGCACATCGCTGGAGTATCTGCAGCATACAAAAGGTGATAAGGCGGCTAAGGATTTGTTTGAGGGTATAAATACTTCCTGGAGTCGTGTAAAAGGTGGAGAGAAAGTAGAGAAGCTGTTTCAACAGGCCATCGATTCTTATGATCCAACTAAGCCCGCTGCTGTTGTACCAACTTTGATTGCAGCAAAAAAAGAACTGCATAAGCTGCCTGACAGCTATTGGAAGCGCGTGAAGATGGAAGAGCTGCAGGACGTGATGCAAAACGTTATGGGACTGTACCTGGAGGTGGTAGCTTCTGACTATGCTGCGGCTCCAGGAGAGCCGGTGAACCTGCAGGTGGAGGCAATCAATCGTTCTTCAGTGCCTGTTTCAGTGATAAGTATAAGCTATGGTTTCGCATCAAAGGATACAACTATTAACAAGCAGCTGCAAAATAATGAGCCATTTAAGTATGGTCAGATGATAACACTCCCTGCGGGCCTAACTGCCTCTCAACCTTACTGGCTAAAGAAGGCAGGAACACTGGGAATGTTTGCAGTTGAAGATCAACAGGAGGTAGGCATGCCGGAGAATGCACCTGCCGCCCGGGTTACTTTCAATTTAGATGTGGCAGGAGAGCCACTACAGGTAACAGTACCGGTAGTATACAAGCGAACAGACCCTGTGGAAGGGGAGGTCTACCGTCCTTTTGTGGTAACACCGCCTGTGTTTGTTAACATCAAAGAAAATGTGTACATGTTCGCGGATCAGGAGCCAAAGCAGGTACAGGTTTTGGTAAAGGCCGGAAAAGCAGATATAACCGGCAAGGTGCAGCTACAGCTTCCGAAAGGTTGGCGTGCCGAGCCGGCTTCGGTACCTTTCAACCTTAAAAACAAAGGTGCGGAGCAGAATATAATTTTTACCGTTTATCCCCCAAAAGGCCAGCAGGAGACTGAAGTACAGGCCATAGCTACAGTAGAAGGGAAGACTTATACGCATGGGCTGAATGAGATCAACTATAGTCACATACCTTCCCAGGTTACTTTTCCTGATGCCAAAGCGAAAGTTGTAAAGCTGGATCTGAAAAAGAGTGGTCAGAAGATTGGGTATGTAATGGGAGCGGGTGATGATGTGCCAACAAGCTTACAGCAGATAGGGTATGACGTTACGATGCTGAAAGATGAGGACATGCGTCTTAAGTACCTGCAACAGTTTGATGCCATAATCCTTGGGGTTCGTGCGTACAATACTGTAGACAGGCTGAAGCACTACCAGCCAACGCTTATGGAATATGTGAAGAGCGGCGGCAATCTGATTGTGCAGTACAACACCAATCACAGCTTGGTTTTGCAAAACGTTGGGCCTTACCCGCTCAAGCTTTCCCGCGACAGGGTAACTGTAGAGGGTGCTGAAGTACGCCTGCTTAAACCAGACCATCCTATACTGAACACACCAAACAAGATTACAAAGAAGGATTTTGAGGGATGGGTGCAGGAGCGAGGTTTATATTTCCCGAATGAGTGGAGTAGGGAGTATGAGGCTATACTCTCTTCAAACGATCCTGGAGAGCCCGCCCGTGACGGTGGTTTGCTGGTTGCAAAGTATGGTAAAGGAAATTACATCTACACTGGTTATTCTTGGTTCAGAGAGTTGCCAGCGGGTGTTCCCGGAGCTTACCGCTTATTCGCGAACATGATATCCCTGGGAAAGAATGATACGGGCTCGGCCAGTGAAGCACAAAATTCAATTAAATAAGATAAACAAGAACCCTTCTCCCGCAAAGGGCAGGTAATCCCTTTTTCCGATAAACTACTATGAAAGATACTCACCCTGTAGATACAGAGCCACCAATCACCAAGCCTCCTTTCTTTAAGAGCTGGTCAGGTATGTACTGGCTTGTGCTGGGCAACTTAGCTTTTCTTATCACCCTGTTTTATATCCTAACAAAGATTTACGAATGAGGCCATTAGATTGGATCGTGCTACTGGGCACGCTGGGCTTTATCGTGATTTACGGAGTCTGGAAAACACGCGGTAGCAAAGACATTGAAGGCTACCTGAAGGGAGACAACAGTATGAAGTGGTGGACCATTGGTCTGTCTATCATGGCGACCCAGGCCAGTGCCATTACTTTTCTTTCTACCCCTGGTCAGGCCTACGAAGATGGTATGCGCTTTGTGCAGTTCTACTTCGGTCTCCCAATCGCAATGGTAATTATCTCCATTACGGTTATACCCATCTTTTACAGGCTTAATGTGTTCACTGCCTATGAATTTCTGGAGAACCGTTTCGATCTGAAAACCCGGTCTCTGGCAGCACTACTTTTCCTGGTGCAGCGTGGTCTGGCGGCCGGAATAACTATTTATGCGCCTGCCATCATCCTGTCCACTATGTTAGGCTGGAGTCTTACTGTTACTAACCTGATCATCGGAATACTGGTGATTGTTTATACTATGTCAGGTGGTACCAGAGCTGTAAGCGTGACGCAGAAACAGCAGATGGCTGTAATGATGGGAGGTATGATCATCGCCGGAATAATGGTGGTAAGTTACCTGCCGGCTAACGTAGGCCTGGGCGATGCCGTGGCTGTAGCCGGAAAGATGGGCAAGATGAATGTGGTGGACTTTTCTTTTGACTGGGACGATCGCTATAATTTCTGGTCTGGCTTAACAGGAGGTCTGTTCCTGGCTCTTTCCTATTTTGGAACCGATCAGAGTCAGGTGGCTCGTTACCTTGGAGGAAAGTCAATAGGGGAGAGTAGATTAGGTCTGATTTTCAATGGTCTGTTAAAGATTCCGATGCAGTTTCTCATTCTGTTTATAGGAGTGATGGTATTTGTTTTTTACCAGTTTAACCAACCGCCGGTGTTCTTTAATGAAGCTGCCAAAAATAAGGTATACGGTACTGCCTATGAACCTGAACTTCGTGAGCTGGAAACGGAGTACAGCTCATTATTTGAGCAGAAACAGGAAGCAGTGCAGGGCTTGGTTGCAGCACTGAAGACTGAAAATGAAGCAGCTATCTCAATAGCAGAAGGTAGTGTAACAGCATTAACTGCCGCCGAAAAAGGAGTAAGAGAAGAGGTAAAGGGGCTAATCAAGCAAGCTGTACCAGAGGCGGAGACAAGGGATACGGACTATGTCTTCATTTCATTCGTGATGAAGTACTTGCCTGTAGGTTTGGTAGGCTTACTTTTGGCTGTAATTTTTTCAGCGGCTATGTCATCTACGGCATCAGAATTAAATGCACTTGCCTCCACTACGGTGGTGGATATTTACAAACGGTCCGTAAACCAGAAGGGAGACCCTACGCACTACCTCAACGCATCAAAGCTTTTTACTGTAGCCTGGGGCGTGATTGCCATCATTTTTGCGACCTATGCCTCCCTGCTTGATAACCTTATACAGGCAGTTAACATCATCGGGTCCATTTTTTACGGAACCATATTAGGTATCTTCCTGGTAGCTTTTTACTTTAAGCGCATCAAAGGGAATGCCGTGTTCTTTGCGGCTATACTGGCAGAACTGGTGGTGCTATATTGCCATTTTTACACTGAAATAGCCTTCCTTTGGTTTAATGTGATTGGCTGTGTTTGTGTAATTCTCTTCGGATTTATCCTAGAAGGGCTGATAGGGAAAAAGAAGAAAGAGCTGGTAACGAGGTAGGAATTCCTACCTCGGCTTTTGTGCTGCTACGATATATACTAGGCTGCCACCAGCCGATACATATTCTTCGTTCTGCAGCTTTTGTTTCATGGTGATTTTATTATAAAGCAGCTTCTGCCAGTAGGCATCAAATTTATCTTTGGTGCCACCACCGGCCATGTAGTAATTCAGGTTATCCTGGTAATCGTAACCCATGGCCTCAGTCTCAATCCACTGCATCATCTGTTCAACTCTTAGCATTTTTTCCTGAGTATCGTAAGGTGGGATAATGGATAAGGCTTTATCAGAAATCCACACTTTGATGTCTTTTAAGCCAGCTTTTAGGAACAGGTCAGGGATAACATCGCCCAATGAATTGAAGCCCTCCCCCAGCACCTTCTTTCCTTTTTCAATCCGTAGTTTTATTTCCAGAACGTCCAGCATGCCCTCTACATTAAAGTCGGTTTCGCCGTAACGGTCAAACATTAGGTTTGGTACCAGGTTATTGGGTTCCAAGGCCAGAACCCAACCACCGGGCTTTGTTACCCTGATCATCTCTTCAATTACCTGCTGCGGATTTTTCACATGGATAAGTAGGGTCTGGCAAAGTGTGATGTCGGAAATGTTATCGGGCAAGGGAATGTTGTCGGCATTTCCCACTTTAAACTCATAATTGATGTTATTGCGCCCGAACTCACTCTGAGCACGCTGGCGGGCTTCGGCTATATAACCTGGCTCGTAATCTACTCCATATACTTTTGCGCCATCCGGCATATACCTCGAGAACTTGAATCCCATCATTCCTTTCCCGCAGCCAATATCAACCAGGGTCTGGCAATAATCGATATAGAGGCGCTTGGCAAGTAACTCCAGGTAATCTTCATTCCACCAGTATTCCCGGGCAGGGCCCAGGTGCTCTTCCGAATGCATTTTCTCTTCCAATAGGTTTTTGAATTTAATGATTGCAAAAAAGCCTCCGAAGTATAACTCCGGAGGCTCCTTTATACGGTAAAAGCAAAGGTAGCTTTATTTCATCTTTTTCCATTCTGCAATTACCTTCTCGTTCAAGGCTACATAATCATCGTTATTGGCAGCTTTTGCCAATTCCATTGATTTTTCTGCTGTCTTGATGGCCTGCTTATAATCTTTCATTTTTGCCTCAATCTTAGCTTGTGCGTGCACATTCCAGAATTTAGGGTCAATTTCATTGGCCTTTTTCATCCACTCGTGCGCCTGCTTCAGGTCGCGGTTTGTTTCATAATAGTAGTTAGCCGCTGCAGCATAAAGACCTGGAGTAGCGTTTTGATTCTTTATAACCTGCTGATCAATCTGGCTCATTACCTTGCTGTCTACGTCTGTTTTAACTGTAAACGGCACGATCACGTCATCCCAAAGGATTTCCACGTCAGTAGCATCAGCCTTGAGGTTTGTAAAATTGATGGTGAATGACTCTACCTTACGAGGGTTCTTCTGTGACTTAACAGTAAACCTGGCCTGGTCTTCCTCTTGTTTGTACTCTTTGCCACCATCACCCCAGTGCTTTGTGTTCTTGTGGATAATTACTGTCCACTCGTCTTTTCCAGGAATAGTATACATTGCATATTCTCCTGCAGGAATTTTATTTCCTTCAATAGTTACATCCTCAGAAAATTTAATCTTTGTTGATGCATTCGCACCAGTTCTCCAGATCTTGCCATAAGGCACAAGATCACCAAAAACTGTACGCCCCTTCATAGATGGACGATAGTAATCTACTGTAACGGTAGAAAGACCTACTGCCTGCTCAACTTTTTGTTGCGGACTTGGAGCTGGCATTTTAATTCCTTGAGCCTGTACTGCTCCTGCTCCAAATAATAAGGCCGCAGATAGAGCGAAGCCAAGTATTGATTTCTTCATAATTTTAATGTTTGGTTGGTTTTATAGAAGGTAATATTACTAATTATCATGAGAACTAGCTAACACAAAGTTGATCAAAAGGTTTAATTTCGACAGACTTGAGATCTTGCCTTACATGTAACACGAATTAAGGCATGAATGCCACCCCAGAGATATTTAGTTTGCTTAAAGTGCACCAAACAGGTGTTTCTGCTTTCGCTTAACTCCAGATGAAACGGAGTTTTGCTTCTGAGGTTGTCTCATGTCTAAGCTGTGTTTGTATCATGGCAGGTCCTATTATTTTATAGGTAAGATAGCAGCAGGACAATAAGTACAGACGTTCACCCAAAAGCCTGAGATAGGAAAGTATCCACAAAGGCTTTGAGAAAAGGACTGGGTAGTAAACCCAATATAAAATGAGAGGCCTGCTGATCCAGTTTCAGCAGGCCTCTCATTTTATTAATTTAAGTAGCTCCTTTGAGTTAACTTAGTTCAAACTGTAGCTTTAAAAGGTTTGCATAGATACCCTCTGGGTTCAGAGACAGCATATCATGAGACCCTTCTTCAACAATCTCGCCTCCGTCTATCACTAAAATCTTATCTACCTTACGGATGGTGGCAAGTCTGTGTGCAATAACGACAGTCGTACGGCCTTTCATCAGCTCATCCATTGCCTGCTGCACCAGTTGTTCCGATTCAGAGTCGAGGGCGCTGGTAGCTTCATCTAAGATCAGGATTACAGGATTTTTAAGTATAGCGCGGGCAATAGCAACGCGTTGCCGCTGGCCTCCAGACAGCTTTATGCCGCGCTCACCCACCAATGTATCCAGTCCTTCCGGAAAAGTCATGATGAAGTCATAGGCATTAGCTTTACGGGCAGCCTCTATAATTTCAGAGTCTGTAGCGCCCGGACGTCCATAAGCAATGTTCTCCCGTATGGTGCCTCCAAACAACAGTACTTCCTGCGGTACTACACCAACATTGGCGCGCAGGGTAGTCATGTCCATTTCTCGGATATCTTTACCATCCACGGCAATACTTCCTCCAGATACATCGTAAAAGCGCATCAGCAGTTGGATAATAGTAGATTTACCGGCACCGCTCGGGCCTACCAAAGCTATTTTCTCACCTGCTTTTACGCTGAAGTTAATATCGCGGAGCACCTGTATATCAGGTCGGGTAGGGTAGGAGAAGGCAACCTGGTTGTAAACAATGTCTCCGTTTACTTTTGGTGTTTGATCAAGGGGTCTTATTCCCTTGTCTGTAGGCTCTTCCTGCTCCTGTAGGATTTCTAAAATTCGCTCTGTAGCTCCCAACGCTGACTGTACCTTACCATACAGTTCACCCAGGCCACCAACAGAGGCACCAATGAATACAGTATAAAGTACAAAAGAGATAAGACTTCCTGGTTCAATGTCTCCGTTCGCTACTAATGTAGCGCCATACCAGATCACCAGTATAATACCTCCAAACAAGCCGATGATAATAAAGGTGATGAAAGCGCCCCTGTAGTAAGCGGCTGAAAGAGCGGTTTTAACGGCCTTACCCAAAGTAGTTCTATAGCGAGCCACCTCGAACATTTCGTTAGTAAATGCCTTTACTGTGTTTATTGCCTGAAGCGTTTCCTCTACTATGATGTTGGTATTTGCCAGTTCGTCCTGGGTCTTTTTAGATAAGGCTTTTATTCTGCGTCCGAAAACCAGCGCTAGTGCCACCAGTACCGGAAAGGTAGCCAGCATAAAAAGGGAAAGCTTAATGGAGGTCCACATGATGATGGCAACACCCACAATCAGCGTAGTGGTCTGGCGGAAAAGCTCTGCCAGGGTAATGGACATGGCATCCTGTACCTGTGCTACATCAGTAGTAATTCGGCTTGTAATCTCACCCACCCGCCTTTTCTCATAAAAAGAAATTGGCAACTGTACGAACTTACTGTAAAGATCCCGGCGAATGTCGGCTACGGCGTTCTCACTGACTTGGGCAAAGAAAAACACCCTGAAAAAAGAGAAAATTCCTTGTAAGAGAATGACAACAAACAACCCGATGGCGATCATGTTTATATCTTCCATAAGGCCGCTGGCATTGCCGGTAGAGGAGTCGAAGAGCTTACCCACTAAGTACGGGAAAGCCATAAATGTAAGACTTGACAGTACCAGGAAGACTAAACCAACAATAAATTTTAATTTGTAGGGTAGAACGTAGCCAAATATCCGGAGGCCCCGGCGAAAGCTTTCTTTCGTTATCTTCTTTCTCCCTTCTTTATCCTGCTCTCCGTTTAGCCCGAATCCGCGTTTTGCCATTAATGAAAAACTATGCTTTTATACTTGAACGACTGCTTGTTGTGCTTTTTACAGTCAGAGGGTGTTGCGTGTATAACAGCAGAAGTACTGTAAAGATGCCACAGCCCTTTAAAATCTTACAAAGGTAAGGATAATGCCTAACAATATAAGCAGTGTTTACGCTATACTTATGCCTTCTCCTGTGCCAGCTCCAGATCATCCATTTTTCCTGTGGAGAGTCCCATTAAACCGGTGAAAGTAAGGAATCCATTCAACAGGAGAACTTCGAAGCCAAACTCATAGCCCCAGAACCACTCTTTGGAGTTATAACTTATCACATAAGTGAGCAGAGGCGCAATTATGCACACTGCAGGCACGAATCGGTCACGTACGGCTCGTTTGGTATAAAGGCCAAAGCTGTAGAGCCCCAGGAGTGGCCCATAGGTATAACCTGCCACTATAAAAACAGCAGTAATTACATTATCGCTGTTCAGTATATTAAAAATAAGTATAACCAGTACCATTAACAACGAAAAGCCGAGATGCACTACATAACGGGTGCGTACCCGGGCATGCTCAGTTTTATCCCTGAAGTTTAGAAAGTCCACACAAAAGGAAGTAGTTAGTGCTGTAAGTGCGGAATCAGCAGAGGCGTAGGTAATGGCAATGATGCCCAGCAGGAACACAATTCCCGAGAAATAGGAGAAATGGTTTAGCGCCAGGAAGGGAAATACATCATCACCCACAATTTTTCCACCTTCTGTAGGTAAAGAAATACCTTTTGAACTTGCATAAATATAAAGAAGAGCCCCAAGAGACAGGAAAAGGATGTTTACGATTACCAGAATTACGCTAAACCAGAACATATTCTTCTGCGCTTCTCCAATGTTCCGGCAACTCAGGTTCTTTTGCATCATGTCCTGGTCCAAGCCTGTCATCACTATGGTAATGAACGCGCCGGATAAAAACTGCTTTAAAAAATAGTCGTTTTCCTTTACATCCCATTCAAAAACCTGTGAATACTCACTTACCTGAATAGTTTGTACCATCTCCTGAAAACTGAAATTCAGCTCTTCTGAAATCAGCCATATACTGGTGCCCACTGCCAACAACATTGCTGTGGTCTGAAAAGTATCTGTCCAGATGATGGTTTTCATGCCACCCCTGAAGGTATAGACCCAGATCAGAGCAATGGTAATGAAGACAGACACAGAGAAGGGAATGCCCAGTTCATCAAAAACAGCCAGCTGTAGTACCCCAGCCACCAGGAAAAGCCGTATAGCAGCTCCAAGTGTGCGGGAAAGCAGGAAAAAGGCGGCACCGGTTTTATAGGACCAGTAACCAAAGCGCTGCTCCAGGTAAGTATAAATTGATACAAGGTTGAGGCGGTAATAGAGCGGCATCAGTACTGTAGCGACTACAAAGTAACCCAATACATATCCTAGCACCATCTGGAGGTAAGAAAACTGCGCTTTCTGCACCATGCCCGGTATCGAAACAAAGGTGACTCCCGATAAGGTTGTGCCGATCATTCCAAATGCCACCACATACCACGGCGACTGGCGGTTAGCCAGAAAAAAGGTATCAGAATCGGTGTTCTTACTGGTTAGGTATGATATGAAAATAAGAATAAGAAAATAGGCTGCAATCAAGCCTAAAACAAGGGCTGGGGACATTATCGGTGGTGATCTTGAACGCTAGGTTGTAAATTGATATGCAAAGATAGCAACAAAATCCCCTTCTATACCTCTCAAAGCTATATCAGGTCCTGGAGGAGTATTGGTTCTCCGATAGCTGGCATTTTTAGACCTTGTAGCAAACCGGCAGCTGCGATCTGTTGTAGCAGGCGCACAGGTTCTCCGGGTGGCTCATCAGAGAGGTCGAAAGTGCCATAGTGCATGGGTATAAAAGTGCCGCCGCGCAGCTGGTTAAAAGCTTTTACTGCCTCATGCGGATTCATGTGGCTCTTGCTCATCAGGAAAGAAGGTTTGTAAGCTCCCACAGGCATAATACACAAATCAACCGGACCAAATAGATTTTCTATTTCCTCAAAATGAGAATCAATCGCTGAGTCTCCTGCAAAGTAGATGCTGATCTCAGGAGTTTTAAGTAGAAAGCTACCCCAGAGCACTTTGTTCATGTCCATCACGCCACGCCTGTGCCAGTGTGATGCCGGCAGGTAATACACCTCCACTGCATCTGGTACTAAGTCAAATTTTTGGTACCAGCCTGCTTCCTGGTAGGGGAGGCTGGGATTAATACTGCGCAATATCTCCCCAGCGCGTAAAGGAATAAGCGCCTTAAGCTGCGGGTTATTTCTACACACAGTTTTAATCGACTGTTTATCCATGTGATCACGGTGGGCATGAGACAGCAGCATGAAGTCTATTTGGCGCAACTGGTCCGGCTTACAAGGCAATTCTGTCCTGCGCTTCAGCATTGGCAGGTTGTACAGCACAGGGTCTAACAGAAAAGCGATGCCTTTCAGCCTGATAAAAAAGCTGGCATGCCCGAGCCACACGACCATATCCTTATCGGATTTAATAAAATCACAGCCATGCATCACTTTCGGAGCATAGGTGTCTTTTTTCTTCTCTTCTCGCTGTGGGTTTGCAGATAACTGCCACTTAAGCACTTTGCCAAAGCCCGGAGCATATACTTCATCCCCATTGGCGAAACGTCCGTTCACGACTTTGTTGCCCCGGTAGTCCCTTTTTATAGTTTTGAGGCGCTCGTTTTTTATATGACGGATATGTTTGTTATTCTTCTGCAATGTTTTTTGTAAGCTGGTTCTGATAGTTTAACAGTTTTTTACTGGTTAAGGTTAAAAAGCAAAAAGAGCGCTTCCCCTATTATGGAAAAGCGCTCCCTGCTGAAATTTTATAAAGCCTTAATAACCAATGCCTATCCGGTTGGTGTTTCCAAAGCCCGGGGAATAAAAGGGGCTGTAAAATGGAGAGGCTCCGTCCGTATAGCGGATGCCACCTGTAACAGATAAGTTTTCAGTGATCTTATATGTCGCTCTGAAATCGGCACCCATTCGGCCCGGACTGTAAAGACCATAGTTCATACTGTTAGCTGGCAGGTTCGAAAAATCTCTCCAGATGTTGCCGCTTAATATCAGTCTGTCACTTGCAAGGTAATCCACACCTACACTTCCGATATATTGACTGCCGCCATTGTTGCGATACATCATGGTAACGCCTTCCGGGTTAAGCATGCTTGTGTTGTATGGCATTGCATTAATATAAGTCATGCTGGCATTTACTCTAAAACGACTGCTTACCTGGTACCGCACTGAAGGTTCAACATAGGTGGCGTTACCAAAACCGTTGCTAAAGCTGGCACCCATAGATAAGCCATAGCTGAGTCGTGGGCCAGACCAGGCAGGCTTTACATCTGCTTCTGTTGATTCAGCTGTTGGCGCAACAGTATTGGCAGGAACAGGTTTTGCGTCTAAACTGGCTTTACTTTCCTGCGCTACGGCTTGCCCCGCCCAAAGCAGGCTGACAACTAGTACGGTTCTGAGTATATTTTTCACGTGAAAATGCTGAAGTATAAATCTTTATACTAAGATAAGGCACCTGTGGTTCAAAAGCAAAAAGGATAATTTCATTAACAACACAACGCTTGTGGCTATACTTTGTTATACTCCCTTTATTTAGCCTTAGAGCCCAGCCATGCCTGGCGATATGCCTGTATCTCTGGTGTTACTTCTTTATCTATGGTTTCATAAGGTACTACCTCCAGCGTAGGCACCTCTTCCAGAACCAGCGTGGTGCTACGCGTCTGGCCGAGCCGGTTAAAGGTAACCGGAATGCTGTCTCCGGGTTTATGTTTACTCAGTACTTTCTGCAGGTCTTTCTCTTTTTTGATTTTGCGGCCATCCATTGTCAGGATTATGTCAGTGCGGTCTAAGCCTGCTTTGTAGGCTGGGGAATTGATATAAGTGCCATTCGTGATAGTTGCGCCGTCCTTGCCATAGTTCAAGGCCACCATACCCATTGTTGCCTCGCCGGGTTTGGTCTTCCGCAACGCCAACCCCGCCTTAGCTAAGAGCGGAGTGAAGTCTGGTAACTGGCTTCCGTAAATGCTGTTCTGAAAAAACTGCCTGGCGAATGCTTTATCGCCGGATACTTCCGCCAGTGTTTCTTCCAGATCAGGTAAAGCATACGGCCTTTCAGGCTTCCCGTACTTGCGCCACAGGGCCTGCATATAGTCGTCCAGCGTTTTATTGTACTGCTGGCGCAGGATCATGTCTAGTGCAAGACCCGTCATGCTGCCATAGGTATAGTAAGAAATGAAGGTATTATGGCGGTTAACAGGGTCTACAGAGCGGGCAGCATCAACAAAAGGTGCCTGCATGCTCATCTCCCGAAGGCTATGATATTCTCTGCCCGGAGAAAGCAGGACATAGTTGAGGTCTCCTGCCAGATCTGAGGCATATTTCTTCAAGTCAAAGATACCTGTTCTGGCCATAGTCAAGTCGCCGTAATAACTTGTGAAGCCTTCTGCCAACCAAAGCGCGTCGGACATGTTAGCTTCCTGAAAGTTGAAGGGTTCTAAGCTTTCAGGACGTATACGCTCGACATTCCAGGCATGGAAAAATTCATGGGATACTGTATTTAGCAGCGCATTCATGGCGGAGGCTAAAGGGCGGGAGCTTGTAAGGATGGTAGAGTTTCGGTGCTCCATTCCATCGCCCACGGCCTGTGGCATATAGCACCCGATAAACGTGTAACGTCCAAAGTCATAGTCAGGCAACTCACTAAAAACAGCCTTTTGCTCCGCTACAATTTTCTTTGTTTTGTCTACGTACTCCTGAAATTGAGCATCAGTACCTACGTGGTGGAGTGTCACCTGTATTGTTTTCTTCTTTCCGTTTTCATTTACTGTCCACTCGGCCATATCAAAGTCACTCAGCTCAGTAGGGCTATCCATCAGGTACTGGAAATTTGGGGCATAATAGGTGTTTCCCTGTTCCTGCTTAAGCTGTGTTGCTATTTTCCAGTTCTTGCCTTCCGGAACATTGAACGTAACGTAAGCCGGCGACTGCTCAAAGCCTTTGGCATACATCAACGTTGCAGGCATGTTCAGGTGCGCGTGTGTTTCGTCAACACCTGCATAAGTGCCATCCGGATGGTCGGCAAATAAGGTATAACTAAGGTTTACAGTACCTTGGTGCCCCAATATATCCCACTCGCTTGTATTCGGGCGAAAAATCTGAAGGGGTTTACCTTTTGCATCAGTGGCTCTGACATTATACACGTTCTTTGCAAACTCATGTATGGCATAACGTCCCGGAGAAGTACGGGGCATGAGTACCTTTAAGGTGTCGGACTTGATATCATGGAAAGTTACTTTAACCTCAGCCTCATGATGTGCTGCATTTGGAAATGAGAGATCGTACCGGACTTGCTGCTGTGCCAGGGCAGGGAAAGCACATAACATTATAGTCAGGCACAACAACTTTAAAAAGTTATTTTTCATTAGGTGATTCTATACTGATGAATTTAAATATATCGATTCTGGAGTTGGTGAGCAAATACCTTTGCCTGTACCATATCGCTGAAAAAGCTGCTGCTGTATATTTCTCTTAATCCGAGGCTTTCAAAATGAGTCGCATAAGCAGGTAAATCCTTTGCTTCTACGCCACTGATAATACCAAAGAAAACATACATTCCCCGGATCAGGATTCGTTGCCAGATTGGCGGAGGGGATTGCACAGGCCAGAAGTCAGCAAAGAGCCAGAGCCCTTCCGGTGCCAGGGCTGCATCTAGTTTGTCCATAAGGTTTTGCAGGCGCTTTGGAGGGAAGAGATCCAGCAAAAAGGGTGTGAATATTATATCAAACTGCTCCTGTGGTTCTAGCTGCTGCTCAGTGCCGAGCCGGAATTCAACATGCCAGTAATGACCGTAACTATACTTTCTGAATTTCTTCTTGGCCCGCTTAAGCATAGCCTGGGAGGCATCTAAATATAGGATGTCTAACTGTTTCCCTGTTCTGAGAATTTGCTCTAACAACCATCCACTGCCGCCACCGATTACCAGTACACGCCCTTGTTGAGGCAAAAAAGGAAGAAGCGCTTTTTGCGCCCGTTGTAAGGAGCTGCCATAAACAAGCCTGGACAGCTGGTCATAAAAAGGTGCTGCCTGGTCAAAGCCGCTGTCTTGTAATCTTTTTGACACGTAGCATGTGTTTGTGAAGGGCTAAGGTATAAAATTAGCGGTCATAATGTTCTTCTAAAACTCCTTGAAGCTTTTGAAAGACATACTCTACCAACTGTTTTCGAATGCTCTCAGAGTTGCCTTTAAATACTTCCCGAAATTCTTCAGCTTTGCCATCATATAAAAAAGAAACAAAAACGGAGCCTACCGGCTTCTCAGGTGTCTCAGAGCCGCCTTCCCCGGCCAGTCCTGTAGTAGCAATACTTATATCAGCACCAATCAACTTCTTTAGGCCCATCACCATCTCGTTTGTCACCTGCTGCGATTCAGCAGTATATAGTTCAAGAGTTTCTGGCTTCACATTCAGTAGCTTTTGCTTTACTTCTGGCTGGTACACAACAACACTTCCTTTCAATACATCGCTGGTTCCTTTTGCTTTAACAAGTTCTGATGCAAGCATGCCACCCGTAATGCTTTCAGCAAAAGCAAGGGTAAGCTCCTTATCTTTCATGGCCATTACCAGCTTTGTTAGTTCCGTTTGATTCATTATACAACTTTCAAGTACATAAATAGAGTGTTTATCTTACTTGTTTTGGATAAGGTGGGTTTTTAACCTAAAGGATAAGTTTCCAGTACGGAGTAAACCGGATGCGGTGAGGCAAGTTCAGAGTGCCAGAGCGAAATAGTGTCCACAGTAAGTATAACAGGATGGTCAAACTGAACTGCCGGAAGATCTTTGGGCGCTGGTTTATCTTTCCGGAAGCGGGCCAGTGTAATGTGAGGTATAGGTTTTTTGGGAGATGAAGAGTCAGTGGAAAGCTGTTGTGTTAGGTCCTGGGTAAGTTCTTCAAAGGCAGTATGGGCGGAGAATCGTGCCCAGATGAGGCGTGGCTTCTTCTTGTTCGGTCCAGCTTCAGTCTGCTCGTGGTAGAGTGTGAAAGACTGGTGGCGCTTGGCTGTTTCCTGCAGCACCTGCTTTATTTCAGCTAACTTTTCGTGCGGCACGTTCCCGATGAAGTAGAGTGTGAGGTGTAGGTTCTGTGCAGGAATCATCCGGAGGTTTGGATGGTGGAAACGCTGCAGTTGTTCCTGTAGTTTTTCCTTTAAGTTCTCTGGTAAAGTTGCTGCCACAAACAACCTGATACTGCTTTTCATAGTTTTAAGGTATGTAATCTTCGTTTCTTTTATATAAACTCATACGAATAGGACGAAGTATTTGCTCAGAATTAAAAGAGCTTAACCAGAGTGTGAAAAAAGTATGGTCAGACGTTTTTATAGGAGATTAGTTGCAGCCTCTGCTCTGTTTACAGTGGAGTTGCTCATTGTGTGGGGGCTTTTCCTTGTATGTATTGTAGCCTTCCTTTATATCAGTAGTGAAGTAATGGAGGGTGGTAACATTAAGTTTGATGAGGCTGCTTTCGGGTTTGCAAAGGATATTTCAAACCCGGCCCTGAGTCAATTTATTAAAATAGTCACCTTTTTTGCCTCACGACAGTTTCTGACACCAGCCGCGTTACTTCTTGTAGCATACTTTCTGTTTATCAGGAAGCACCGTTGGTACTCTTTGAAGGTGCCGGTGGTGGCACTGGGAAGTATAAGTCTAAACCTTGTGCTCAAGTTCTTTTTTGATAGGGAACGACCAGGAAACCAATTGGTAGAGTCGTCAGGGCTGAGTTTCCCAAGTGGGCATTCCATGGTAGCTGCTTCCTTTTATGGGTTGCTGATTTACCTGGTGTGGCACAATGTAAAGGACAAAACGCTTCGGAACATGCTTATTGCCCTGTTAGTAATCTTTGTATTTCTGATCGGTTTTAGCCGCATATACCTGCGGGTGCATTACGCTACAGATGTAGTAGCAGGGTTTGCTGCCGGCTTTCTGTGGGTAGTGATCGGCATTGGTACGCTTCGCCGAATAGAAAGGGTGACTAAAAAAGAAGTTGCTCCTGTGGTAGAGGAGGAGACTCCCGCCTAATTAAATATTTTTATAGAGTAATATTGTAGATTAGAAATTCGGTGTTACCTTTGCAATCCCAATGAACAAAGGGTTAAAGGGTTTTGGGACTTTATTTAACTTAGTGACCAGCGCGCACGTGGCGGAACTGGTAGACGTGCAGGTCTCAGAAGCCTGTGCCTTCGGGCGTGGGAGTTCGACTCTCCCCGTGCGCACACTATTTTGAATTAAAAAGAGGCTGCTTCTTACCAGAGGCAGCCTCTTTTGTTATACCCCTTACATTTCTGCCCGCCCTTCTTGCCTGATTCCTAATTCAGAATATCAAGGGCCTTTACCTAATCAGTCTCCCCCTTCATGTGTGGTAATAATTTTATACGAGCTGTTTTTATCCTTAGCATTTAGTGCTTAATTTTAAGAAAGCAGTAGAACATCCAACCTCTGATGGGAGGGAGAACTGTTGCTAGTACTTCAGCATGTAAGCCAGTTGTTTGAAGCCCTTAAAAATGAACATCCTGCCTATGTATTCTTTGCTAATGAAGCCGCTACTTCACTTCTCTCTAATATTTAGCTGCGTTACCGCCTTTGCGCAGCATCCTGATAATGTGGCTGATGTCCGGGAGAAATTAGCACAGGAAAGACAACAGGCAAGGCAGTCACAAAATGTAAGTCCTGCAGCGAAGGCAGAAAGGCTGCTTGAACTAGGGCAGTGGCAGGAGGCTGAAAAGGTAATATTGTCTGCGAAGCCAACGAATCAGGTGAAATTAGCAAAAGCTAAACTGACTTTGTTGCAGAATGAGTTTAAAGAGGCCGAACAGCTTGTAGCGGAAGTGCTGAAGCAGCAGCCAAACCAGCGCGAGGCGCTACTGCTGAAGAGCAAGCTACACATACAGGGCTGGGAGTTGGCACAGGCTAAAAGGTTAGCTGAGCAGCTGCTAAAAGTTAACCCTAAAGATGAAGAGGCGGCGCTGGCTATCGGGCGTGTGCTAATGCTGCAGAAAAAGTATGAAGAAGCGCTGGAGTGGGCAAAGAAGGTGCAGGGATGGAATCCCCAAAACGCTAACGCTTACCTGCTGGAGTCGGATGTGTACTTCTGGAATCAGAAACCTGAGCTTGCAGAGAAGCCGCTTATTACCAGCTTAACTCTAAATCCCTTCAACGCTGATGCACGATTTAATTATGGTTATGCCATCTGGCGAAGGGTGGATGCTACACAATTAAATGACATGGCCGCACAGTGGGAGTTGGCGCTGGAACTGAACCTGCTGCATTATGTAACGCACTGGCACTGGGGTAACGGGCATACAAACCTTACCTATGCCGACTATGCACAGCCTGAAGATGAACAAGTGCGGGAGGCCCTTAAACCTGCTGATAATCTTCTCTCAGAAAATAAGATAGAACAGGCCTTAGAGGAGATCAGGAAAGTACAGAAAAAGTTTCCCTCTTCTGTTTTGCCAGCAATGCTTCGTGGATCTGCCTACTATATGGCATTTGACATGAACCGGGACACGCGGCTGGATTCGGCACAGGCGATTTTCAGGCGTGTTCTAGAGAAGAAAAAGCATTATGGACCTGCGCACAATGCCATCGCGGCGGTTATTAAACAAAAGCAGTTAACCTATCTGCACAATTACGACTCACTGCAACAGGTAGTGCAGCAAACGATAATTAAAGATCCTGCAAATTTTGAAAAGGTGTTTCCGGATGTAAGCTATTACCCTGGTAACGAAGTACAGAAAATGGTGTGGTCGCAGTTGTATGAGAGCATCGTATACTTTCCTTTCCTCTCCAAGCAGGGCGAAAAATTTGTTATTCCGCCCTTGCACACCGATTTGGCAGTTGCCATGGGCTCACCATTTTTCCGGCAGGCCACAACCTTTGATAACCGCCAATGGATGGATATCAGAGGTGTAGGAAGCGGAGCTGCCGCCATAGAGTATGTGGTGCGTGGTTCTTACCTGGAGCGTAATGTTGTACTGCATGAATATGTGCATCTGTTTCATGGAAGCGTATTCACGGATGCTGAAAATCGTGCTGTGCGTCGTTTGTACTACAATGCTATGAAAGAAGGCCGCACCCTGGACTACTATTCAGCTAATAATGAGCACGAGTACCTTGCCCAGACCTACCCTGCTTACTTCGAGCCGGTGAAGGTGCATCCCTTAAACCACAAGTCCATCAATACCACCGCTGATCTTAAGGCGAAAGATCCGGAGCTGTATGATTTTCTGGATAAGCTGGTGGCAAGGCAGCGGGCTTACCTGGCAGGTAACAAACAGGCGATGGCCAGCAATTGGGCACAAGTATACCTGAACCTGGCGCAGGAAGCACAAAGCAAGAAAAATCATAGTAAAGCCACTGCTTTTCTGGACACTGCTTTGGTTTGGGACAGCAAGTACCAGCCTGCTTTGATAGCCTACGCAGGTGTAAAGCAGGAGCAGGGAACGTTTAAAGAGGCAAAGGATTGGCTGGAGAAAGCAAAAAAAGTAGATGCAAGTTATGCCCCTATTTATGTGGCAGAAGCAACTTTACTGGAAGCGCAAAAAAGAGCGGGTAAACTGGACGAGCAAGCGGCTTTACAGGCACAAATAGAGTTATACAAAAAAGCGCTGGAGCTGGAAAACGACCTGTTAATGCGTGCTTACACAAATGAGCAGTTCAGGCAGTTTTACCTGGATTATGGTATGGTGCCTGAAGCAATTGCTGTAGCGGAGGCTTATGTAGCGGATGCCCCAACTGTGTCAACTTATCTGCGTGACCGCAGGGATGAGGCCTTTTCTTTTGCCGCCTGGCTCCGCGGTACAGCTGTGAAGTCTGATAAAGCAGTACAGACCCTGGAAAAACTAGTAGCGTTAAAGCCGCAGAATTACCAGCTGCGCAAACAATATGCTGATGTGCTGGCAGCCCAGGGGAAATACCAGGAAGCATACAATACACTGGAGGAGGCACAGCGAATTCTTTTCGCCGCCGGCACACCAAGGTCAGATTTTATGGTGCAGATGGCCGCTTATAAAGCCAATATGGGAGATAAGGAAGGGGCTTTGGCAGTTCTACAGCCTATATTGGATGATAAAGTTAAAATGCGTGGAGAGCATTATGATCTGATAGGTTTGTTGGCAGACCTGGGCAAAGAAGAAGAGGCAGAAAAACTTCTAAAGGAGTTACCAGTTCCTCAGACAAGAAATGAAGCGGCGAAAAGGCAGTTTGTTAGGGCTCGTTTATTGGAAGCGGAAGGGAAAGCTAAGAAAGCGATTAAAGCTTATAAAGAAGGACTGCGCCTAAACCCATATCAACTGGAGATGAGAAAACGTTTAGGCAGCCTGCTGGAGGTAAAGGGTAAAAAGAAAGAGGCATTAGAGGTAAAAAACTTTAAGAAAAACCTGTAACATTGCATACACACACTAACAATAATTAACTAACCTAACAACTAAAGCATGAGTCTACGACTACTATCTTACATGTGGGTGCTGTTGTTGCTTTTTGCAACTGTAGCCTGCCGAAACGTGCCTTCCGGAAACGAAGGAGCTATTGAAATTGCCAACGCTGACCCTGATGAGATCAAGAATCAGCCTACTACAGTATACCTGGTGCGTCATGCTGAGAAAGATATCTCAAATCCATCGGATCAGGATCCTGGCTTAACGGCTGAAGGGGAAGCAAGAGCACAGGCGTTGCGAACGCTTCTGGAAGGGCAGAAAATAGATGCCTTGTATGCCACCAAATACAAGAGAACTAAAAATACATTAGTACCTTTGGCGCAGGCCCGCAACCTAGATGTGATAGAATATGAGGCCCATGATTTTAACGGGCTGGAAAATAAAATACTTCAGCAGTACCCTGGAGGAACGGTGGTAGTGGCTGGCCATTCTAATACCATACTCCCAATAGTAGAGGCCTTGGGTGCAAAACGTCCTGTGCCTGATATACCAGATAGCCAGTATGACTATATTTTTAAAGTGGTTGTAGCTGCGGATGGTACGGCCACTGTAGCTGCCGATAAATTTTAAAGGATCAGGAAGATACAAAAAGCCTCTGCAGAAGTACTGCAGAGGCTTTTACTTTTAAAATATCCGCTCTTAGAACAACAACCAGAGAATTAAAATTTATTTCTGGTTAGCCTGCTCCAGGTACTGATGCTGAAGCGTACTTTCTCCTTCTTTCTTAGACTTCTTTATTACAGACAGGCTACCACTCGTTTCCAGAATAATTGCCTCTACCTGATCCATATTCTCCAGCTTTTTTTCTCTCGCCGCTGCCAGCATTTCAGCCTTCCGTACCCGTTGTTTTTTCATCTCCCGCTCCAGGTATTGCCCCTGGTAGTAAAGAAGTGTAGGATTACCTGTTACAAAGCTGGCAAACTTCTCTGACCTTACCTCGAGCCAACTGACGATGTACTGCAGGCACACGAGCAGAGCAAATGTTACCAGTGCCTCTGACAAGGGCACTTGTTTTGCAGTAAGGACTCGTGCAAACACCGATCCCATTGCCACAGTGATAATAAAGTCAAAGGCATTCATGCTCAGTAGTGTACGCTTACCTGAGATCCGTAGCAGGAAAATAATACCTATATAAGTCAGGGTGCCTACTACCAGAATGCGTAGCAAGGGTTCAAACCCATTCCAGAAAAATATCGTTTTATCCATTTTGACTTTCTTTAATAGGAGGCCAATACCAGGCACCGTTCTGAATTACTCCATACAGGACTTTCCTGCGTTCCTTCATTTCATCAAGTTTAGCTTTGAATGTTTCATCATCAACAGTAGGAACGCCTTTTTCTCTTAACTTCGATAGGTCCGGAAGCGGAGGCACATCGTCAGAAGGTTTTATGTAAGCTCCACGCAGGGTATCTAGAAACGATTTTATTGAATTGCGTGAGCTCTTTAATATAGTGCCAGCCGGATGGTGTTTTTCAGGCACACCATATGTAATTATTGTCAATGCCTCATCAAGTGTGACTAACGCAATGGGATTGGCCTTTTGTGCGTTAGCAGCATGGTAGTAATGCAGTATAGGGTAGGCCATGTGTTGTTCAGTTAGCGTGGCAAGTGACCCGGATATAGAAGAAAGCTGTAGTTCTATGTCTCCAAAGCTGTCTCCTGTCCACTGGGAGGTAACAAAGTCCTCGGGGCTTGTTCCTATGCTTGTAACCTGGCTGGCAAATGCACGTTTGGCCACCACGGCAGAAATTATCTGTAGTATGTAAGTGACAGAAAGTGTAACCATCCCCATGCCTCCGAAAGCGACTAAGGAGCTACTTAACTCCCATGCGCTCGATGTTGGTACATAATCACCGTTACCCACTGTAAACATGGTGTAGGCAATGTACCAAATGTGGCCAATAAAATTCGGGTATGCCTTGGTTGTTGGGTTTTGTATAGAGTCTGGATCAGCATAGAAAATCAGGCTCCAGCCCAGAAGTATCAGGATGATCCAAACTGATATGGTGGTTACTAAAATGATTGGACCAGATAGGCTCAGGAGTTTGTGCCTTTTCAAGCCCGTGATAGTACGCATCAGCTTCCAAATGAGAGTAGTGAGGCGACCGGTTAATGGAGCAGAGTGTCCGTCTATCCATATAGTAGTCCAAAGTCCTTCAATGAAGGCCCAGCCTGTAATAATAATACCACCAATTAAGTACAAGTAATTCATATTCTGCAGTTATTGCTGTAAGGCAGGTGGCTTCTTTTTTATAGCCACTTGCAAGCAACTAACCTCTAACCGGTGTTCCTGTTTTTATATGAAAGGGGCAGTAGAGGAAATTTACTTTTATTCTGCTTGTACCATTTCTAGGAGGGTATGGTTACCCACTCCTGGCAGGAGAGTGGCTTTAGTACTACTACAGCACCTCAGGGTCTTGTAAAGAGAAAAAGTTAGTAGGCTATGACCTGTGAGTTTGACAGTCTGTCGTGGAAAGTGATTTTAGTTGTGCCAGGAATACCAAATATGAAACGCACAATTACCAGAATAACAGATACAGGTTTTGCAAAATATCGGATAGTAGCGGACTTGAAAGAAATTCTTTTTCCGGTGGTGTTTACAACCCGTAAACCTACCAGATATTTGCCAAGCGTTGCCTGACAGGCGCACGTTTCTGTGCCAGCGAAATACAGCCAGCCCAGGAGGAAATGGAGAAAACGTTCTGCTTTAAAAAAGTAAGCCTGATCATCGCTGCTAAATGTGAGGTAGTCTGTTATACCTACCAAAGTAAGTAACAGTAATACATCTACCGTAAACGCTACTACACGTTTACTTAAATCAGCAAGCTCAACCTTCTTATCTGTCTGCGTATAAAGTGCTTGCATATATTAGTTTAAGATACTCTTGCACCTTCTTATACTTAGAGAAGGCAAGTTAGTTTCAGGTATACATAAGTATTTGATTAAACGTAGGTTATATTATTTATGGCCAGCCAAATCATCTTGGCTGGCCATAAATCAGGAGTTGTCTTGCTACTTAATTTATGGAGCAGCTGTAAAACGCACCACCTTGTTCTGGTTTGGCTCCACTGTTCTCAGGTATTTATAGATCGCACGCAAATCTTCTTCTTTCATGCCCGCATACATGATCCAGGGCATGATGGTATTCATCCCGTTTGGATCAACTTTTTGTGAGGCCATGGCCGGATCAGCGTACATTTTAAAGCGTTGTACAAACATATCTTCTGACCAAGTGCCTATACCTGTTTCTTTATCAGGAGTGATGTTAGCTGAGCGAACGATGTTTCCGTTCGGAAAAGGAAACTCAAAGCCACCGGCCAAATGCTTACCCTCAATCGGTGCACCTTTTTCCTGTGGGGTATGGCAATCTGCGCAAGCTGCAATGGTAAACAGATACTTTCCGCGTGCCACCTCATCACCTAAAGCCGTTTCCTCAACGCCACTTGCATCTTCTTTTAATGGCATGGTACGCATGATCAGATTCATTGGGAAGTCAGGATCTGGAGCAGGAACTTTGTTACTTATAGGTGCCAGAGTGCGTATGTAGGCAATAATGGCGTATGCATCTTGTTTAGACATCTGGTTGTAGGCTTTGTAAGGCATAACCGGGAAGAGAGGTTCGCCGTCTTTGCTTACACCTCTGGTTATTGCGCGGTATATTTCTCCGTCAGTCCAGTTACCTAAACCGGTTTCTTTATCAGATGAAATGTTTCGTGCATAGAATACGCCCGGAAATCCCATGGAATGGTCAAACCTGTCACCACCCTTGCCTTCAGTGCCAGGTATGGGAGGCCCGGCATATTTGCTCCAGTCTCTTTCAGAGTGACAATCTATACAAATAGCCACATGATTGGCCAGATATTCACCCCGTTCAACCAAGGCAGGTGCTTTCGTTATGGTGATAGCAGGGGCAGCATCTACATTAGGAAAAGCATACTGCATGTAAAGTATACCTGCTGCAGCGATAGCGACAATCGCTACAGCTATATAGCCAACTATTTTGAGTGCTTTTTTCATAGGTTTATCCTGTACAGAAATAAAATTTTAATTTAAATATTTATAAAAAATATTAAATAAACAAAATTATATCAACAGAAAAGTAAGGTTTTTAGCAGATGATACTTTTATCCGGGTGTGGTCACAAAAAAAAGCCGCAGACGGATCATCTGCGGCTTTTTTAAGACTGTCGATTCTTATTTAAAAGTTTCCTTGCTGTCTATGATCTTCACGTCTTTCACATTCAACTCATAGTTGGCAATTTGATTATCCTCCGCTATTACCTCCTGTGGCAATCCTTCTCTTACAAGGTTAGAATAGCTCATTGGAGAAGGCGTATTGTTCAGGAGAGCCTGTTTTAAAGGCTCAGCCTCACTGTCATCTGTTACAATAGTAATGAACATGTTGTCCGTCTGCCAGTACTTCTTCACTGCATTATTTACATCTTCCACGGTCAGGTTTGCCAGTAAACGGTCCAGCTCCTGAATATAGTCTTTCCTGCCATAGAAGCGGGAGTCCATCAGGTAGCCAAGTTGCTTTTCCTGTGTCTGGATATAAAGTTTGATATAGGAGCGAAGGAATTTGCGCGTCAGTTCAAACTCTTCCTGTGTCATTCCATTCTGAATCAGGTTGTCTACTTCACGGATAGCAAGACGCAGTGCAAAGTGTGCGTGGCCTACGTCTATATCTTTTAACTCAGAATACTGCTTCTTCAGGCCTTCCGCAATCTGTACCGGGCGGATCCATAGGGCAAAGTAGTTGGATGAACGAGGTACCCCCGGATTTGGTAACTGAAAGCTGCCACCCTGGTCGTACCATTCGATATAAGAGTAATCCCCATAGTTCATGGAACGGGTCGTGCGGATTTTGTCATATAGCTTGCCGTAGCTCTTACGGTGCTCCCCTAAGAAGGAGTTAGCAACCATGAGTGCTGCAAATTCATCAGCAGACCGGGTAACAGGCATCGGAGTTCCTGTGAAAACGGCTGACCCAAGTGCATCGTCTTTTTTGATGATCTCTACCTGAATTCCGTTTGGTTTGTTTGGTTGACCAGCTTTTGGGATGTTTGGCTTTACATCAGACATTTGGGCTACATCTGCCTTTAACTTATTCAGAAACTCATCGCTGTAGTTTCCGGCTACGCCTATCAGCACATTGTTTTGGGTAAAGTAGTTGCGCCAGTGGTTCTTTACGTCCTCCAGGGTAATGTTCGGCACACTGGCTGAAGTTCCTTCCACCACATGCTGGTAATTGGTGCCACGGAACAAGAGGTCTTCCAGGGCTTTCTTACTATACTCTTCGTCAGAAGAAGCTCTTATCACCTGGTCAACAAAATTCTGCTGGTTCGACTTTACCCGCTTAAAGTCCTCTTCGGCAAAGGCCGGGTTCAGCATAAGGCCACGGATGATGGAGTAGAATTCGTCTAGGAAGTCTTTGTGAACGGCAAACGTAAATACGGTTACCTCTTTGTCAACGTTAGTATAGTAATCTGCAGCCCACGGGTAGATCTTGTCCTTGATCTGTGATATGGTCATGTCTTTGGTACCACTTTCCATGATCATTCGGGCAGTGGCATAGTTTAAGCCCTCTTTCCCCTCTGGATCAGACATGGAGCCATTCTTAAACATCAGTTTTATAATTACTTTATTTGACTCCGGCTGCTTAAGTTCTACCACTTTGCCTGGCCCAAAAGCCTCGTTGGCATCATAGGCAGCAGTTGTTGTAGTAGCAGGTGCGGTTGTTGCAGTCTCTGTGGTTTGCTGTGATACCTGTGGCTGCTTGGAGCAGGAGACTGCCAGTAGGGCAACAGGTAAAATATAGGCAGCTATTTTTTTCATGCTTGTTATCTTCATGTCTTTGAACATATAATCAGTTGACAGCTTACTTTACAGGCGTATTATCTGTCGGAGCAATGGTTCCAACTGTCATGGTCTGTGGTGTGAAGTACTTCTTGGCAACATTCATCAGGTCTTGCGCTGTGATGGTATCAAACACGCTGTAAATGTTGTTAATAGACTCCGGATCGCCGGTTAGCCAGATGAAGCGAGCCAGCGAGTTGGCAATGGCATCAGGGCTGTCCTGGCTCATGGCAAAGCTGTACTTTATGCGGGACTTGGTGTCTTCTATCTTCTTCGCATCAATAGGTTTTGTCTTTGCCTCATTCAGTGCCTTCATCATCTCATCTTTTACATACTTCATGTCTTCAGCTTTAAGAAGCGATGCAGACACAGAAATAAGGTTTGGATCGCGGGAGAACTGAGGACCACCCGCAATAAAGCGTGCTTTCTGCTCGTCTACTACCAGTTTGCGGTACAAGTCGGAGTTCTCTGAAAAAAGAATGGTAGAAAGAATACTTAAAGCAGGCAGATCTTTGTCCTTGTCAGAGAAAGCCGGGCCTTTAAAGTTCAGGCTCAGGTACGGCGGAAACCCCTGCTGCTTTACGTGAGCATAGCGAGTTTCTTTTTGTACGGGCTCCTTCGGAATTTCAGGCTTATAGGTGCCGCGTTTCCAGTCTCCGAAGTACTGTTGTGCAAGCGTATTTACACGCTCCGGAGTCACATCTCCTACAACAACAATGGTGGTGTATTCAGGACGATAAAAGCGATCAAAGAAAACCAGAGAGTAATCGTACTGGTTTGGCATGTCTACCACATCCTCGAAGAAACCCATGGTAGTATGGGAATAGGTATGCTCTTGGAAAGCAGTGCTTACAAGTTTCTCGTAGAGCTGCTGATAAGGGCTGGCAGAATTTTTTGTGTACTCGCCTTTCACGGCGCCGGCCTCTGTCTTGAAGTCGTGCACGCTGTACTTCAGGTTCTGGAACCGGTCAGCCTCGATCTCGAACATTTTATCAAGCATTTCCGCATTTCCGGTCATGTGGTATACCGTCCTGTCGATGGAAGTATTGGCATTGGCAGCGGCACCCATGGCTTTCATGATGTCTCCATAATCTTCTTTGGAATACTTTTCAGTACCCCGGAACATCATATGTTCAAAGAAGTGTGCAAACCCGGTTTTGCCTTTTTCTACCTCCTCACGGGAACCAGCACGAACAACAATATAAAATGCTGCTAAGCCTGGACTGTTGTATGGAACGGTTACTACGTTCAGCCCGTTTGGCAGCTTTTCCTGATGAATAGGGTAGGGTAAGATTTTGTCTTTCTGACTGCTCTGCTGTGCTATTGCCGATGAAATGGCAAAAAGAAGGAGCAGCAGCAATGCTAAGATTCTGTTTTTCATAGGACGTTCTTTTTTTTGATGTGTATACTGCCAATAGGCAACTTTATATACATAAAGATAAAGAAACCCTTTAAGCAAGTCAAAATACACGCTGAAAGGGGGCACTACATCTGCAAACCTCCTTTTTTGCTCGCTGAACCTTACAGTGTAAAAGCAACAGGCCCGACTACTATAGTCGGGCCTGTTGCTTTTGCTTAAAAAGGACACCTAAACAAGCTCCGGGGTTCTGTCTTCTTCCGCAGGGATTTGTGACTCGAGTTCAGGATTCGTCGTTTCCACCAGTCCAACTTCTGGTTCAGGGTTGAATTCACCTTCCCATCGGGCTACTACCGCTGTTGCAAGGCAGTTGCCGGTTACGTTCACAGAAGTTCGGGCCATGTCCATCAACTCATCAATACCAAGTATGGCAAACACAGGCCAAACAGGTAAGTTGAAAGAGGCAACTGTTCCCAGAAGAATAACTAGTGATGCACGTGGTACACCTGCCACCCCCTTACTTGTCAGCATCAGGGTAAACACCATCACCAATTGCTGCTCCCAAGATAAATCGATGCCGGCGGCCTGGGCCACAAACACAGAGGCCAGGGCCAGGTAAAGGGTGGTGCCGTCGAGGTTGAAGCTATAGCCGGTAGGCATAACGAAAGCAACGATTTTACGCGGCACACCCAGCTTTTCCATTTCTTCCATAGCTCGAGGCAGGGCAGCCTCCGAACTGGTGGTGGCAAAAGCGATTGAAACTGGACCCGAAATGGCCTGTAGGAACCGCTTGATCGGAACGCGGGCAATAAGTGCCACCGGCAATAAAACAACCAGTACAAAAACAATAAGTGCTACATACAGTGTGGCCAGTAACTGGAAGAGGTTAACCAGGATACCGAGACCCATGTGTCCAACAGTATAGGCAATGGCTGCACCAACACCTATCGGAGCAAAATACATGATGATATTCGTGAACTTAAACATGGTTTCGGAAAGGCTCTCACAGAAATCAAGCATAGGCTTACGCTTCTTCTCCGACACCATAGCCAGGCCAATAGCAAAGAGCACACTAAAGATAACAATCTGAAGCACCTGCCCTTCTGCCACGGACTTAGCAATGTTCTCCGGGAAAACGTGCAGGATAATATCAGATGCTGACTGTTTGGCGGGTGCCTGTATTTCGTCTGTTTGCGCAATGCCGGACATGTCGATGCCTTTTCCGGCTCCGCTCAGGTTAATAGCAGCCAGGCCAATGAACAAGGCAAGAGTAGTTACAATTTCAAAGTATACAATGGCTTTCCATCCCATGCTTCCCACCTGTTTCAGGTTTGAGTGGCCAGCAATACCCACTACCAGCGTCGCAAAAATCAATGGTGCAATGATGGTCTTAATGAGCTTCAGGAAGACCTTGCTGAGTACATTGAGATCTGTGGCAAAGGCAGGAAAATCGTACCCGATCTCTGCTCCTACCAGCATACTGATAAGAATCCAGGTAGTAAGAGAGCGTTTTTGCACGCCATACATCAGCAAAACACCAAGGCCGGCCCAGCGCACAGCCATCAGCACATCTGCCGGCAAAGAAAGAAAACCATACTGCTGCAGTACAGTAAGAATGGCAGCCAATGTGATGCACACCAGGGTAGCCAGCGGTAAAAATGACTTTTTCATAAATAAATGTAATAGCAGGATCTTGCGTAGCTGCCGGTATAAGACTCTCTCTATAGCTAAGCTTCTAAAGCATTTAAAATTCACTTAAAATGCAAAAGGCATAGCGATAAAAATTTAGCAAATATAGGTGCTTGTTTCACATTGCCAAATAGCCTGCACTCTAATTGCAAAACTAAATTTAAAACCGGTGGTTATAGGTGGGAATTAATGGTCTGACTGCCTGATACAGTAGTAGGTACAGGTGTGTGGCAACTAAAAAATTGCGTTCTTGTGAAACCTTTTGAAAAAATTTCTGTTGATATGTTTGTACATTAAATGTATGTACATATATTTGCAGTGTCATCTTAAACGAATAGTGAATGAAGTTAGAAGACGAGATCAAGCAAAGCTCCTTTAAAAGTGCTCATCAAAAAGCACATATAAACCTGATTTATACATCAGGGTGGATACAGCAGCAACAGGCTGCCCTGTTCAAGCCTTTTGGAGTAACGCTTCCTCAGTTTAACGTATTGCGCATTCTGCGGGGGCAGCACCCGAAACCTGCTACGATCAGTTTATTAATTGAGCGAATGCTGGATAAAACTTCTAATGCTTCCCGCATTGTAGACAAACTAGAGGTGAAAGGACTTGTAACCAGGAAGCAGTGCCCCGCTGACAGGCGTACTGTAGATGTGCTTATCACAGATAAAGGCCTTGCTCTATTAAGCGATATGGACTCTTTAGAAGGTGGTTTTGGTACAGGTATCAAAAACCTATCGGAGGAGGAGGCTGAGCAGCTAAATATATTGCTGGATAAGATCAGAGACTAAAATCATATCAAAAAAACAGAAATAAATAAAAAGACGATGAAAAAGTTCGCAATTCTTGCTTCACTTGCTGGTGCTATGATTTTTACAGCAAATGCCGGCAACACAACTAAAAACAATACAACTGCTACAGAAGTAGCTACTCCGGCTAAAGCGCGTGCTTATAATGTGGATCTGGCTAAGAGCGAGGTGAAATGGCATGCGAAAAAAGTAACTGGCGAGCACATGGGAACAATTGGTGTGAGCAATGGCCAATTACTGGTGAATGGAAATAAAGTAACCGGAGGTACTTTTACAATTGATATGAATTCGATTATATGTACTGATATCAAGGATGCCAACTATAATCAGAAACTTGTTGGGCACCTGAAGTCGGATGACTTTTTCAGTGTTGAGAAACACCCAACAGCAACTTTCACTATCACTAAGGTAAAACCAATTGCTAATGCAGCCGCTGGTGAGCCAAATCATACAGTAACCGGTGATCTTACAATTAAAGGTATTACAAAGTCTATCAGCTTTCCGGCAACTGTTGCTGTAAAGAATGGTGTAGCTACTGCTAAAGCAGATATAACCATAGACCGCTCTAAGTTTGATGTGCGTTATGGCTCTAAAAGCTTCTTCGATAACTTAGGCGATAAAGCTATCTATGATGACTTTGTAGTATCACTTAATGTGACTGCAAAGCAGTAGTTAGTTTAGAAACACAAGCCACTCTGTCTTTTAATCAGGATGGGGTGGCTTTTTCTTTTATGCTGGTAGTGCTTCCGCTAATTAATTATAGGGAGTTAAGAATAAATCAGGAGAAACAATACCAGACTTATTTTGTATAGACATTTATTGTATGTACATTTAAAATTGTCATTCCTAATTACAAGTAAATTTATAGACATGAAAAAGACATTATTTTATTCATCTTTTGCAGCAGTCCTTTTAATGACTGCCTGTGGTGATGCAACAAATGAAAACACTGAGAACACCACTATTGTGGCAGAGGAGCCGGTTGCTGCTGAAGGTCAGGCTTATGAAATTGTAGAGGAAGAAAGTAAGGTTAACTGGCACGGTACAAAAGTGGCCGGTGAGCACAGGGGTGAAATTGAGCTACAAGATGGACAGCTTCTTGTTAACAATAATCAATTAGCTGGCGGTACTGTTGTGGTTGATATGAAGACGATAACAAATTCTGACATTGAGGCAGAAGAGGACAGAACCAAATTAGAAGGTCATTTGAAGTCTGATGATTTTTTCGGTGTTGAAAAATATCCTACTGCAACTTTTGAGATCACGAATGCCACACCGGTAGCTAATGCAGGAGCCGGGCAGCCGAACTACAACGTGGAGGGTAACCTTACTATTAAAGAGAAGACTGAGAAGGTGAGCTTCCCAGCTACAGTTCAGATGAAGGGGAACATGGTAAAAGCTTCAGCAGATGTAACTGTAGATCGCTCTAAATTCGATGTGCGATATGGTTCTAACAGCTTCTTTGATAATTTAGGTGATAAGGCTATATCAGATGAATTTACCATCTCTTTTGATGTAACTGCAAAGCAGTAATAAATTTTTAGTTGAAAGAGCCGCTCCACACTATCTAAAAAGTGCGGAGCGGCTCTTTCAATTTAATTCTATTAGCTCTAATGCCTATCTTTGGGGAAACCTCAATTTTAAATGAAACTAACACAGAACTTCCTCGCTCTATTCCTTATAGTCTTGTCTGCCCTTTTCATATTTGCATGCAAACAAAAAGAGAAGCCTGATGCACAGAAGGTTGTTGATGCAGCCATAGCTGCACATGGTGGTGCTAACCTTGATCAGAGTGTTGTAAGCTTCAGGTTGCGGGATAAGCATTACCGGGCATTAAGAGATAACGGTGCTTTTATTTACAGTCGCACTTTTACTGACGATTCTACGGGGCAGCGGGTATACGATGTATTGAGCAACAGTGAGTTTAAGCGTACCATGAATGATGTGGAAGTTGAGTTGCCACAGGAGCGGAAGGATGCTTTTACCTCTTCTGTAAACTCCGTGATTTACTTTGCAATGCTTCCATACTTCCTGAATGATGCTGCTGTACAAAAAGAGTATATAGGAGAGGCAAGCATAAAGGGAGAGCCTTATCACAAAATTAAAATCACGTTTGCCCAGGAGGGAGGTGGTGAAGACCACGAGGATGAATATATCTATTGGATTCATCAGAAGCGGAATACAATGGACTACCTTGCCTATAGCTACAAAGAAGAAGACGGTATCGGTACCCGTTTTAGGGAAGCTGTAAATCCACGTGAAATTGGCGGGATACGGTTTCAGGATTACATCAATTATACATCAAATGAGGACTTACCGATTGAGCAGTATGATAAAGCCTTTGAAGCTGGTAAACTGGAAAAAGTCTCTGATATAAATCTGGAGGAGATAAAGGTAGGGGAGTTGCCAAAGAATTAATCCACCTCGAACTCCTGAGGGAGAGCAACAGTCAGAGGCTTTTTGCGGCTGTGTACCTGCTGCAAAAAATCATCTAATTCAGACTTGTACTCCAGGTAGTAGTCCTCGTGAAGATTTTTTCGGATGAGCTGCATAGTGCGTAGCAACAATCTGGCAGAAGCAGTATAAAAGCCTTTGTAGTAGCTGTCAAACTGGCCTGTAAAGTTATTGAAGATTAATCGCAAAGTGTACAAGTGCAATTCGATTTCAGACTTTGGCTCCTTCGTAACCCGCTTAAAACGTGCAATCTCTTTCTGTGATTTTCGCAGAGCCTTTGTCAGTGCTTTAGCAAGACTGCGGCCACTGGCATTAATCAGCAGTTCATGAATCTTATCGGCGCTTTGCTCATACACCTCCTCCAGCGTTAGCTCCTGCAACTCATAAGAAAGCATGTCATAAAGTTCAGAATCCCTTCGGACGGCCTTAAGTATAATGGCTTCTTTCTCTTTATCGCTCAGTTGTTTTACTGCTTTGCGAAAGGCCGGGGAAACTGCTGGCATAAACTAGTGGCTACGGGAGATTTTGCAGATCCAACAGGTCTTGCTGGCGTGCTGATGCCTGTTTGTTTTTCTTGAGATCGTCCAGGCTTATAAAACTGGCCATTACTTCCCCGAAAGGCATTACAGATTTGTTTTTCCAGCATTCGTCAAAATCTACGCCCGCTAAGCCTGTTGATAGATCGATCCGGTTTGGCGGGTATCCTAATTGTACTACAACATCAGGAGTGGTTAAGTCTTCCAAATTAACATCCTCCTCCGAGTAGCCAAGCTTTTTGAGAACGTTTAGTACTTTTCCTGCATTCTCTACGGTAGGGTTAATCCAGATATCAATATCACCGGTATAGCGGGGATAGCCATAAAGGGCCACCGCAAAGCCTCCTGCAATTAGATACTCTACTTCGCAGGCGCTTATTTCTTTTAAAAAATCCTGAAAATTGTGTGTCAGCTCCATTTTTACTAAAAATCGGTACTGGTCGCGTAACTGTTCCAGGGCCGCTAATCGGGCCTCTGGTGCCAGGGACAACCAATACACAAGGTCATTGTTGCTGTCCGACAATTTTTTTTTACTAACCGCTCTGCTTGCCGGTAGGGGCAGAGGGGAGCCTGCTTTCTGTTTCAAATCCTTAAAGGTTTTTGGCTAAAAATAGCCTGTGTAAAAGCAGCTAACTTTTTGCATCAGGCCACTGTTTTAGCAGTAGCCTGATACAAAATTATGAATTTTATAAGTTTTCGTCAAAGTACTGCGTAACTTTTCGCATTAGATGAACGCGATCTTTGCCTCTAACATTGTGAGGATGACCAGGATAAACAAAATAATCTAAAAGTATACCTTCATCTACTGCCTTCTTCACAAATTGCAGACTGTGCTGCCATACCACCACATCATCCACAGTACCATGAATCATCAGAAGCTTGCCCTTCAGGTTAGAAACATAGTTTAACAGGCTTGACTCCTCGAATCCTTGTGGGTTTTGCTCCGGAGTGTCCATGTAACGCTCCGTGTACATAACTTCATAGTACTTCCAGTCGATCACCGGGCCACCAGCTACACCTACTTTAAATACCTCCGGGGCTCTTAGCATTAAAGATGATGTCATAAATCCTCCAAAGCTCCAGCCGTGTACGCCTAACCGGTTCTGATCTACAAACGGCAACGATTTCAGGTAATCTACCCCCTTTAGCTGGTCAGCCATTTCTACGGTACCTAACTGTCGAAACGTCGCCTGCTCGAAGGCCAAGCCACGATTTCCTGAGCCACGGGAATCCAGGGTAAATACGATATAGCCTTTCTGGGCCATCAGGTGCATCCAAAGATTTGCTCCTCCCAGCCAGCTATTGGTAACTAACTGCACATGCGGTCCACCATACACGTAAACTACCACCGGATATTTTTTATTCTTATCCATATCGGGAGGTGTAATCATACGGGCATACAAGGCAGTGCCATCATCAGCCTTTATCGGAAAAATGGTTGTTTCTCCTAACTTATACTCTGTGAGTGGGTTTGTTGCAGTTAGCAAGGTCTGTGCTACTTTCCCTTCGCTGTTCAGGATCCATATCTTCCGCGGAATAAACTGGCTGCTATAGTTATCGATAATGTATTTGCTGCCTGGACTCAGCTGTGCATGATGGGTGCCTGTACCCTGTGATAATTTCTTTACTTTGCCATTGTTAAGATTAACAGAGTAGACATGACGCTCCAGTGGACCTTCAGCTGTAGATGTATAGTATAGTTCATCGCCTTTCGGGCTAAAACCAAGCACTTCGGTTACCATCCAGTCGCCGTTTGTTAACTGCCGGATCTGCTTTCCATTTCTGTCGTAGAGGTACAAGTGATCAAAGCCGGTACGCTCACTTATCCAGACAAAACGGTCTGGCTTGGTAGGCACAAAGTACAGGCTGTGCTCAGGTTCCACGTACTTCTCATTTTTCTCTTCGAAGAGCGTCTTCTCAAATTCACCTGTTAAAGCATCATACCTGTTTAACTTCATGTGGTTCTGATCCCGGTTCAGTACAGCCACATAAATATGCTTCTCATCCGGACTCCAGGTTACATTCGTTAAGTATTGTTCTGCGGGCTCACCTGTTTTGAGGTAGGTTACCTTCTTTTTAGCCGTATTGAAGATACCAACTGTTACATGATGGCTTTTACCACCAGCCATAGGGTATTTAATGGCGTTCTGCCTGGCAGGGAGGGGGTTAACATCAACCAAAGGATAATCAGTAACCATGCTTTGGTCCATGCGGTAAAATGCTAACATACTGCCACTTGGCGACCAGAAGGTACCCTTGGTGATCCCAAACTCAGAACGGTGTGCCGCTTGTCCGAAAACAATAGCAACATTTGCTTCCTCTGAAACAGCTGCATCCGGTGCGCCAGGAGAAGAAACATAGAGGTTGTTACCTTTGGTGTAGGCCACACGCTGTAAGGTCGGATCTAGTTCAGAATAATCAGCTTCCGGTGAGTAGGTTGTTACAACAGCCGCTTTGCCTGATCTTAAATCATACCGGTAGATCTTGTTTTGCGTGTTGATAACAAAGCTGTTACCGTCTGCCCAGTGCAGAATAGGGTAGGAGTTCAGCTTTTCGGCTCCTGCTGCTTCAAGGGCACTGCTAAGTTTACTAAGAGGCAGCAGCTCCGTTTGCCTGGGAGATTTAGCGCTGCCGCGCATTAAAACCTGTTCTCCATTTGTTTGTTTAACATAAGAGAAGTCATCCGTTTCTGCCACCCAAGTGAGCTGTCGCAGATTTTCTGGCAGCAACGCAGGGTTCGTGATGGCATCTTCCATGGTCAACATCTTGTTCTGGGCCTGTAGCTGCAGCGTAGCCGCCATCAGCACAAAGAACAGTGTTAACCTCCTGTAATGGTGAGAAATGATCATGAGAATATACAGTAATTTACCTGTTGAGTTTGAAGTATGGATATACAAGAAAGTCTTTATTTACCAGTAGAACAAGAATAGCGCCTATTTCCTGGTAACTCCTTTCAAATTGCTGTGCTGTATTACTTTAAGAATAGCGGAATTTGGCGGAATCATACGCCCGCTGCCTTTGTTGAAAACTATACCCTAACTTATAGAATGCAGCATCTGTAGTTGGTTTATACTTAGGGTACTACTTCGTTTAATGCTTATTTTTTTGTATTTTTGTACTATGAATTGGGATACAGATATTTTTCATAAGGAAGAGTTTGAGGTAGAGCTGCTGGAAGAAAGCACAGACCTGCGCAACCTGGTGGTGTACAACGATGATGTGAATACGTTTGATCATGTGATTGAAACACTAATCAAGATTTGTGGGCATACTGCAGAGCAGGCAGAGCAGTGTACACTGCTTATACATTACAAAGGGAAATGCACCGTTAAAGTTGGCTCGTTTGATGAGCTGAAGGGAATGTGCACTGCCTTGCATGACAAAGACTTGTCGGCGGATATTGAATAGTAGGGGAGGTTAAATGGAATTTCCGTCGAAGTTAATTGAAAATGCCGTGGAGGAGCTGGCAAAGCTGCCCGGCGTTGGCAGGAAAACCGCGCTGCGACTGGCACTGCACCTGTTAAAGGAAGAAACAGAAGGTACCTTTTCGTTGGCAGAGGCCCTGGTGAAAATGCGTACAGATGTGAAGCATTGTAAGAATTGCCACAATATTTCTGATACTGAAATTTGCAGCATCTGCTCCAATCCGCTGCGCGACAAGAGTTTGTTGTGTGTGGTAAGTGATATTCGAGATGTGATTGCAATAGAGAATACGTCACAATACAAAGGCCTGTACCATGTGTTGGGTGGTGTAATTTCTCCAATTGAAGGCATCGGTCCTTCGGATTTAAATATTGATTCGTTGCTGGAACGCCTGCCTAAATCTGAAGTTAAGGAACTGCTTTTCGCAATTAGCCCCACTATGGAAGGTGACACAACGGCTTTCTACCTTACCCGAAAATTGCGGGATCATGATGTACGGATTACCACCATTGCCCGTGGTGTGCCTGTAGGAGGAGAACTAGAATATACGGATGAGATAACCCTTGGCCGAAGCATTGTGGAACGCACTGCCTACGGTAAAGTTTAACATAATCTTAAAGTAACATGGGAAAGATACAGTTGAATAGCTGTATCTTTTTTATTTTACTTAAATTCATTCTCAGCTCACCCAAAATTATTGTCAAAATAGGCATCAATAATAAAGCTGGCAGGACTTCGGCTGGAAAGTCTGTTGCATTATGAGTAAATTGCCAGCTAAATACAAATACCCTATGCACGAATTAGAAGAGGTGAAAGCCATACTTTCAGATAGAATCTCTGCCTTATCGGAGTCACAGACCATTGCCATGGCCAAAAGGGCCCGTGAATTAGCCGCTCAGGGCTACGATGTGATCAATCTGAGTTTTGGTGAGCCCGATTTTCAAACTCCTCAGTATATAAAAGACGCAGCGAAGAAGGCGATAGATGATGGTTTTACCTTCTATACGCCTGTGGCAGGTTATCCAGAGCTGCGCCAGGAAATTGCCAATAAGTTCAAGCGCGATAACAACCTGGATTATAAGCCGGAAAATATTGTAGTCTCTACGGGTGCCAAGCAGAGTATAGCCAATGCGGTGCTTTGCCTCACTAACCCCGGGGATGAAGTGATCATTTTTTCACCCTACTGGGTATCCTACGAGGAGATCGTAAAATTAGCCGAGGGGGTGCCTGTTCCGCTAGTGGGCAGAATGGAGAATGACTATAAAGTGACTGCTGAGCAGCTTGAAAAAGCTATCACCTCTGATACCAAAGTGGTGATGTACTCCTCTCCTTGTAACCCGACAGGTGCTGTGTTTACCGAGGAGGAGTTGATGGCAATTGCTAAAGTGCTGGAGAAGCATCCTCAGATCATTGTAATAGCTGATGAAATTTACGAGTACATAAATTTTGAAGGCAAACATGCCAGCATGGCTAATATCGATTTTATCCGTGACCGTGTAATTACAGTTAACGGCTTCTCGAAGGGCTATGCCATGACCGGATGGCGTGTAGGATACCTGGCGGCACACAAAGATATTGCCGCAGCATGTGACAAGATGCAGAGCCAGATCACCTCTGGTACATGCTCCATAGCACAAAAGGCAGCTACTACCGCTCTTCAAGGTGGGAATGCTGCCTCCCTTGAGATGACTGAGGCATATCGCCGCCGCCGGAACCTGTTGTTGGACCTGATGCAGGACATCCCTGGCTTTAAAACATATGTGCCGGCTGGTGCATTTTATATTTTTCCTGATGTAAGCGCCTACTTTGGCAAGAGCCATGAAGGCAAGACCATTGAGTCTGCCCTTGACCTGAGCATGTTCCTGTTAACAGATGCACATGTAGCAGTGGTAAGTGGCGAGGCCTTTGGTGCTCCGCAATGCATGCGTTTTTCATATGCCACATCTGATGAAAAGCTGACAGAAGCGCTCAGCCGAATTAAGAAGAGCCTTGCTAAACTTCAGTAATGGATCAGATCAACAGCATAGAAGAACTTTTTTCAGCCTTCGATAAGCTGCATGTGCTTATTGTGGGCGATGTGATGATTGACTCTTACCTGTGGGGCAAATCAAACCGTATTTCCCCGGAAGCTCCTGTGCCCATAGTAAATGTAGTGAAGCGTGAGAAGCGTTTGGGTGGGGCTGCCAACGTGGCACTGAACGTGCAGGCATTAGGGGCAACTCCGTTATTATGCTCTGTTATTGGCGATGACCAGGACGGAGCAGATTACCTGCGGTTGATGGAGGAAAAAGACCTGTCAACGCAGGGGATTGTGCAGAGCGCGGAAAGAGTAACCACTATTAAGCATCGCATTATTGCAGGAGCACAGCAACTTCTGCGCGTTGATTCAGAAATTGAGCATAACCTGACGGCTTATGAGGAGCGCCACCTGGAAGAGCGATACCTTCAGCTTCTAGAGAAGGTTGATGTAGTTATCTTTGAAGATTACGACAAGGGTGTTTTTTCAGAGAATAACATCCAGCGCTTTATCAACCTGGCTAAAGAACATAACATACCTACTGTAGTAGATCCTAAAAAGAAGAATTTCCTGAGCTATACAGGGTGTACGCTTTTTAAACCTAACCTCAAGGAGCTGCGTGAAGGCCTTAAAGTTGATTTTGCAGATGAAAACCTGCATGCTTTTGAGGAGGCTGTTGCTGCCTTGCAGGCACAGCTCCAGGTACAGCAAGTGCTGGTAACCTTATCGGAAAGAGGGGTTTTTGTAGCTGATGGCCATGAGAAGACCTATATTCAGGCTCACCGCCGCTCTATCTCTGATGTATCGGGAGCCGGAGATACGGTGATCAGCATTGCCGCACTTTGTATGGCCCTAAATGCATCAGCACCGTTCCTGGCTGGTTTAAGTAACCTGGGAGGAGGATTGGTGTGTGAGCAGGTAGGCGTAGTGCCTGTAAATAAACAGCGCCTCCTGGAAGAGGCAAAGCAAATCAGGTTATTCGAAACACATGAATACAGAAACGCTTAACAGGGTACTTTACGGTAGTAAGCTCAGAGTCTATGCCACCATGCGGCGCACTACTTATGTGCTGTCGATATTGGCAGTCGGGCTTCTGGTGTACGCGCATGGAGTAGTAGAGAGTCCCGAAAGACTTCGGATGCTCTATTATGCCATAGACATAATCTTTGCCATCTTTGTTATAATCTATTTCCTGCGTATTCTATATGCTTTTGAGCGTGTAAAGTTTCTCCAGCGGACCTGGTTTGAAGGTATTTTGATGGCCATTGTGCTTGTGAACCAGGTAGGAACATACATGCTGGATTTTCCGGTAGTTTATAACGTATTCGAGGGAGTAGGAATTCCGCTTTCTGTGGAGCTGTATCGGGTGTTGGTATCTTTCTACATGCTGGTGCTCTTAGTTGTGGAACTGCTGGAAACGAGGGTCCACCTGAAAACAGTTCAGCTCAAGCCTTCCATTACCTTCATCATGAGCTTTGTCTTCCTTGTTTTTGTGGGAGCAGGCTTATTCATGCTTCCTAAAATGACGAATGCACCGGAAGGGATGCGTTTCGTGGATGCTTTGTTTATGGCTACAAGTGCCTCCTGCGTTACAGGACTGGCCGTAGTTGACCCTGGTACCTATTTTACCTTTGCAGGGCAGGTAGTGCTGCTCACGCTGATTCAGATGGGTGGTTTAGGTATTCTTACATTTGCCACTTTCTTTGCCTCCCTTATGCGGCAGGGGGTAGGGATAAAGCAGCACGTTGCTATGCACGAGTTGCTGGAAAGCGAGACGCTATACTCTACTAAGGGACTTTTACAAAAGCTGATTGTCCTGACGTTTTCTATAGAGGCTATTGGTGCTCTTATTATTTTTATGTCCTGGGGGCCAGCTGCTGAATTTACCAACCTTGGCACCAAAATATTCTTCTCTATTTTTCATTCCGTTTCGGCCTTCTGTAACGCTGGTTTTTCTTTGTATCCTGAAGGACTATACACCCAGCCTGTCAGGTTTGCTTACGTGCTGCATCTGGTGGTAGCTATGCTGATCATTTTTGGGGGAATAGGCTTTCCAACAATTCTCGACGTGCTGTCACCAAGCGCAATGCGTGCAAGGTTACGCGCTCCCTGGAAAAATTGGAAGATGCTGTCGAGGGTAACAATTTATACTTCCGCTTTGCTGCTTTTAATGGGTACAGTCGGTTTCTTTCTGCTGGAGTACTACAATACGTTGGCAGAAAAGAACTTTGTGGAGGCTTTAATAGCTTCATTCTTCCAATCGGTAACCACCCGTACTGCAGGGTTTAACACTGTAGATATTTCTGCGCTGAACGTACCTACTCTGATGATGTTTATTTTTCTAATGTTTATCGGAGGGTCTCCAGGATCAACGGCTGGTGGTATAAAGACTACAACGTTCACTGTAATTCTGATCTCTGTTTTAGCAACTATCAGAAATAAACGTAACATGGAGATAGGACATCGTACCATACCGCATTCTGTTTCTTACAAAGCTTTTTCAATTTTCACCTTCGCTGCCATGCTCAACATCCTGTTCATCTTTATTCTTTCTATCACAGATGCGCAGTATGATATTATGAAGCTGGCTTTTGAGCAGGTATCAGCTTTTGCTACGGTAGGCTTAAGTACCGGAATAACGGCTGGCCTTTCTGATTTTGGTAAAGTAGTTATCATCATGTCTATGTATATTGGCAGGGTAGGAACGCTGACACTGGCCCTCGCATTAAGCACACGTACAACTTCAACAAACCACAAATACCCGGAAACTCACCTGGCGGTTGGTTAACCCAAGTGACTTTCAAAAAATAAGGCCTGCTATGAAAACAGCAGGCCTTATTTTTTGCGGAGTAGTATAGTTAGCTCTGACTTACTGCGCTACCATATTCTTTTACTGTCTGAATGAAGCATTTTACTTTCTCAGGATCCGTATCAGGGTAAACGCCATGCCCTAAATTAGCAATGTGGCGCTGCGGACCAAATTCCTTCAGCATCTTTATTGTCTCCTTCTGTATTGTATCAAAAGAGCTATAAAGAAGGCAGGGGTCCATGTTGCCTTGCAATGTTTTATTAGGTCCTACTTCCTGGCGTGCCCTGGCAATTTCCATATGCCAGTCCAGTCCTATGGTTTCACAGTTTAGTTTGCTGAAATCCTCCAGGGCGAAGAATGCACCTTTGGCGAAGACTGTAACCGGAACATTACGAATAGCATTGCAAATTTCTGAAATATATGGCAAAGCGAATTCACGATAATGAGCCGGAGAAAGAATGCCAGCCCATGAATCAAAAATCTGGATCAGGTTTGCGCCGGCCTCAACCTGAGCCTTCAGGTAAGCTGTAGTGGTATCAGTGATCATGCGCAGTAACTGGTGCGCCAGTTTAGGATTAGTATAAAGCATTCCGCGTGCATGCGAGAAAGTCTTTGAGCCGCTTCCTTCCACCATATAAGCAAGGATAGTCCAGGGAGCCCCTGCAAATCCGATTAGTGGCACGCGCCCGTTAAGAGCCCTTTTCGTCACCTTTATTGCATCCAGTACATATTGCAGGTGCTCGTGTGGATCAGCTACTCTTAAGCGCTTCATGTCTTCTTCGGTACGTATCGTCCTCGGGAAAATGGGACCACGCTTCTCAATCATTTCATAAGTACAGCCCATGGCCTCGGGTACTACTAAAATGTCGGAGAAAATGATGGCAGCATCTACATCCAATATGTCCACTGGCTGGATGGTTACCTCTGCGGCAAGTTCAGGTGTTTCTACCAGTTCTTTAAAACCACTGAGGCTGTTACGCACAGCTCTGTATTCTGGTAAGATTCGGCCAGCCTGGCGCATCAGCCAAACCGGAGTACGTTCTACCGCCTCACCTTTGGCGGCTCTGATAAGCAGATCGTTTTTCAATTGCATGGCGCAAAGATAAGTTAAAAATGCCGATTGTCAGAAAGTGATTGTTATCATCAATCTGAGGGTATGTTCGTACACCTACGCTTTTCAGGCCTTCCGGATTTATGCAGAGACAGTTTTCCGACTCTTTTTCGGTAAGACTCGGATATTTGACTATCTGTATTTTACCTTTCTGTAAAGAAAAGGGCTGTAAGAGCAGATACAATGAAGTTTACTCCGATAGAGAGCACAATAAAGCCCATGATGCGGGAAAGGGCTGCCAGACCGGACTTGCCCATGTACCGCGTCAGCTGGTAAGAGAAACGCAGGATAATATAGCTTACTGCAGCCAATAAGATGATGCCAATCAGGATCATTATCATGTCCAGGTAAGACAGGGAGGTAGTGAACAAGCCTATACTAATAGCAATTGCACCTGGTCCGGAAAGCATGGGCATGGCAAGTGGAGTGAAGGAAATATCTTCTTTCTGCTGCCCTTCTTCCACAACTTCCGGAGATATTTTCTTCTTGTTTGCTCCTGGAGTAAGTAAGTCAAATCCTGCCTTCATGATCATCAGTCCTCCGGCGATGCGTAAGTCATGAATTCGGATGCCGAAAAAGTTAAGCACATATTGCCCGGCCAGAAAGAACACTGCCAATATTCCTACCATGTATAAACAAGCCTTCAGTGCCTGCTGATTCCGGCTAACAGGGGTGTCATCCTGGGTAAGGGTAAGGAAGACGGGCATGGCGCCAAAAGGGTTAACAACAGAGAATAAAGCAGAGAAAGTGGCAAGTATGATTTCCATGAATAGCTAAAGGTGCGAAAAAGTATAGCCTTAAATATAGGTCTTTATACATGTAAAACAAAGCTTTGGCGGTTATGCCCGATAAGAGGAGGGTGATTAAAGTATATTCTGTATTTTTGAGAAACGATCATTTTAAAACCAAAATCACAAATGAAAGGAGAAGTAAAGCTAGGCATTCTTGGCGGCGGGCAGTTGGGGCGCATGCTGATGCAGGCCGGGTTAGATTTTAACCTGTATACCTTAGTACTAGACCCTGACGAGAACGCTCCCTGCAAAGATGTTTGTAATGAGTTCTTCGTGGGAAGCTTCCGGGACTTCGACACCGTTTATGAGTTTGGCAGGAACTGTGATATCCTCACCATTGAGATTGAGCACGTAAATGCTGATGCGCTTGAAAAACTGGAACAGGAGGGTGTAAAGGTTTATCCGGATGCCAAAACAGTACGCACTATTCAGGATAAAGGACTGCAAAAGGAGTTCTATAGAAAGCATAACATCCCTACCTCAGATTTTCTGATCTTAAAGAATAAAGCAGAGCTGGAAGACAACCTGCATTTTTTGCCAGCTTTTCAGAAGTTGCGCCGTGAAGGGTATGATGGGCGTGGAGTGACAAGGCTGGGAGCTGCTGCTGATACAGCAAAGGCATTTGAAGAACCATCGGTACTGGAGAAACTGGTAGATTTCGAGAAGGAGATCTCTGTGATCGTCGCCCGAAATGAAAGTGGCGAAATAACGGCATTCCCGGTGGTAGAGCTTAGTTTTCATCCGGAACACAACCTGGTGGATTCTCTTTTTGCGCCTGCCAATGTGCCTTACAAACTGCAGCGCCTTGCCATTGAAATTGCTACGCGCGTAATAGAAAGTTTTAATATGGTAGGCATACTTGCTGTAGAAATGTTCCTGACAAAGGATGGCCAGATATTAGTAAATGAGGTCGCTCCTCGGCCGCACAACAGTGGGCACCATACGATCAAAGCAAATTACACATCGCAGTACGAACAGCACCTGCGTGCTATCCTTAACCTTCCGCTGGGTTCTACAGAGATACAGAGTGCTGCCGTTATGCTAAACCTGCTGGGCGAGCCTGGTTTTGATGGGGAGGCAAAATATGAAGGTCTGCAGGAGGCTTTAGCTGTGCCAGGTGTTTACATTCATTTGTACGGCAAAAAGTATACCCGCCCTGCCCGTAAAATGGGACACATCACGGTGCTGGGTAAAAACATAGAAGAAGCGCAGCATCGTGCTGATTCTGTTAAAAATGTGATCAAAGTAAAAGCATAAACCATGGCCGACGAAACTACAAAACAACCCTTAGTAGGAATTATCATGGGTAGCCAATCCGACCTTAGAGTGATGGATGCTGCCGCTGAAATACTGGAAACCCTTGGAGTACCTTATGAACTGACCATTGTGTCGGCTCATCGTACGCCGCACCGCATGTTTGAGTATGCGGAGAACGCCCGCAAGAGAGGCTTGAAAGTAATCATCGCAGGAGCAGGAGGGGCAGCGCATTTGCCAGGTATGGTAGCTTCTATTACAACACTACCAGTTATTGGCGTGCCGGTAAAATCAAGTAACTCTATCGATGGATGGGATTCTGTGCTGTCTATACTTCAGATGCCGGGTGGCGTGCCCGTGGCTACTGTTGCTTTAGATGGTGCCTTGAATGCCGGAATACTTGCAGCGCAAATTATTGGTACCAGTAGCGCTGCTGTAGCTGATAAGCTGGAGAAGTACAAAACAGGACTAAAGGATAAAGTGATGCGCTCTGTGGAGGAGCTGAAAAGAGGGGATAGGGATTTAGATTAAGCATTAAAGTATAAATAAAAAGGCCACTATTCACTAGTGGCCTTTTATATGACTAACCTCTAGAAGTAAAAGCTTGCTCCGATTCTGGTACTGGATAAACCAAAATCGGCACTAAAGTCATGAGGATGCTCTGCGCCATCAGGAGAGGTACTGTCATCAAGAATATGATTGTAGTGCAGTAGGTTAAGCTTTAACTCCAGACCAATTTTGGGTGTCAGGAAGTAAGCAATACCAGGTGAAACAACACCTTGCACAGAGAGAGCAGAGGTTTGTTCTGAACCGCCAGACTTAGCTGTTGTACGCTCCGGATCGCTTTTTACAAAACTAGAGGAAAGATACTCGCTGTCAGCGGATTCGTACTTAACGCCAACCCGACCTTCGCCAAAAACATAGAGCCTGAGTTTAACAGGATAGTAAAAACGTGCCTGCGAACCAAAGTGCCATGAGCTTCTTTTTTGCTTATAATATTCGTAGAAGCTCATGTTAAATGAGTTGTTATCGTTTGTGGTTTCAACTTCAGAAATACCTCTGCCATATTCTGCAAAAACTCCTGCGGCCCATTTTTCAGAAACCATACTACTTACAGAAGTGCTTACCTGATAAAAGTGGAAATCATTGCCTCTGCCATCTTTCTGTGTATTCAAGCCAACATCAGTTGTTATAAAGTAGGATTTTGGTTGAATCTGTGCAGAGGCCTGCAGTAAAGCAAACATGCAGCAGGCTAAAAGTATAAGTCGCTTCATAGATATTTCTTTGAAGCCGCTATATACGATGGTTTATACTACAAAACAAAAAATCCCCTGCCGAAACCGGCAGGGGATTTTTTGTTTTGTATGTCTACGGATTACTTGTTCCCGTCTACTTCTTCGTAATCTACATCAGTTACGCCGCCATCATTGGCTGCGCCCTGTTCAGCGCCCGGCTGACCTCCCGGCTGGCCATCGCCCCCTGGAGCACCACCTTGCGTTGCATTGTACATCTCCTGAGAGGCTGCACTCCATGCATTGTTCAGGTTTTCAATTGCTTTGTCGATGCCTGCCACGTCTTTAGACTCGTGTGCTTTCTTCAACTCAGCAAGAGCGTTCTCGATGTTAGACTTATTGCCAGCAGACAGCTTATCGCCATACTCCTTCAGCTGCTTCTCCGTCTGGAAAATCATAGAGTCGGCTGCGTTCAGCTTCTCGATCTCTTCCTTCGCTTTCTTATCGGCTTCAGCATTGGCCTCTGCCTCCTGACGCATCTTCTCGATCTCCTGCTCACTCAGACCAGAAGAAGCTTCAATACGGATCTTCTGCTCTTTGCCTGTGGCTTTATCCTTCGCAGTTACGTGCAGAATACCGTTAGCATCGATGTCAAATATTACTTCGATCTGAGGAACACCACGTGGAGCTGGTGGAATACCATCCAGGTGGAATCTACCGATGGTGCGGTTATCCTTCGCCATTGGGCGCTCACCCTGTAGCACGTGGATCTCAACAGACGGCTGGTTATCCGAAGCAGTAGAGAATGTCTCAGCCTTCTTCGTCGGAATCGTAGTGTTCGACTCAATCAGTTTAGTCATCACACCACCCATTGTTTCAATACCCAGTGAAAGAGGCGTTACGTCCAGTAGAAGTACATCTTTTACTTCACCTGTTAAAACACCACCCTGAATCGCAGCACCAATCGCTACTACCTCATCCGGGTTCACACCTTTCGAAGGCTTCTTGCCGAAGAACTTCTCAACTTCTTCCTGCACCTTAGGGATACGTGTAGAACCACCTACAAGAATCACCTCATCAATGTCAGAAGTTGACAGACCGGCATCCTGAAGGGCTTTCTTACAAGGCTCCATTGAACGACGGATCAGGTCATCAGAAAGCTGCTCAAACTTAGCGCGTGTTAACTTGCGCACCAGGTGCTTTGGCACACCGTCAACCGGCATGATGTATGGCAAGTTGATTTCTGTTTCGTTAGAAGAAGAAAGCTCAATCTTAGCTTTTTCAGCAGCTTCTTTCAGACGCTGCAGTGCCATTGGATCTTTACGCAGGTCTATGCCTTCGTCTTTCTTAAACTCCTCTGCAAGCCAATTGATGATCACTGCATCAAAGTCGTCACCACCCAGGTGCGTGTCACCGTTTGTAGATAATACTTCAAACACGCCATCACCCAATTCCAGTATCGAAATATCGAACGTACCACCACCAAGGTCGAACACCGCGATCTTCTGATCTTTGTGCTTCTTGTCCAAACCGTAAGCAAGCGCTGCTGCTGTAGGCTCGTTAATAATACGCTTTACTTCAAGACCCGCAATCTGACCAGCCTCTTTTGTAGCCTGGCGCTGCGCATCGTTAAAGTAAGCCGGCACGGTAATTACCGCCTCCGTTACTGTTGTGCCCAGGTAATCTTCTGCGGTAGCCTTCATTTTCTGAAGGACCATAGCAGAGATTTCCTGTGGTGTATACTCTCTGTCGCCGATCTGAACACGTACCGTATTGTTGCTACCCTGCTGTACCTTATAAGATACCTGCTTTGCTTCTTCAGTAACTTCATTATAGCTGTGGCCCATGAAGCGCTTGATAGAAGCAATTGTGTTCTGAGGATTTGTGATCGCCTGACGTTTAGCCGGATCACCTACTTTACGCTCGCCGTTTCCGTTATCCAGAAAAGCAACGATAGATGGAGTAGTTCTGCGGCCTTCGCTGTTAGGTATAACAACTGGCTCGTTACCTTCCATTACGGCAACGCAAGAGTTGGTTGTACCTAAGTCAATACCAATTATTTTTCCCATTCTATAGTTTTATTATATCGTTCCTATACTTGATTTCTATTTTCCTCTATTATATCAACCCTTGTGCCAAGGGGGAAATCGCTGTTTTTGTCTGTCAATATGTCATTTTTATCAAACAGGATTTCGCTTTTGTCTGATTTAGTTATGCTACCTGCTGCTGTATGCGACAGAATTACTTATTGAACCTGTAGGAGTTACTTCGGGAATTGAAGCAGAGTTTTAAAATGCCTGCAGAGGCATTAGAATAATTATTATACAGTTGTTATAAGCTGGTAAGGAAAGTGAAAAAGCCTTGGTGTCCGCTCTGCAAAGATTTGGCTGCCAAGGCTTTTTGTGGAAATATGAGGGAACGCTACAGGATAAATACTATAAGAAGCACCTGTAGGGCAGAGCAGTTAGTTAGAGGCCGAGTTATCCAGCTCAACTGGACCTGAGTTGGCCATCCCCTTTGCTCTTCTTCCAGATGTTTTTCTGTACGTTGATTCTATCTCAGTAAACAGCGTATTCAAGTGCAATTCAAATTTCTTTGCGTGCCTTATTCTTTGCTTTTCATCGTTGCCAAACATACCACCTGTTTTATACACTTTCTGCATTACCCCAAGTGAAGGATGGGCAATATCGTTGCTGAAAGCAGTGGTAGCTAAGGTGAAGTTATTGGGGAAGTAATAGAAAGCAGCTATAAACTGGGCTCCCGAAGAAACAAGTACGGCAGGCAAGGCTACTAACCCCAGCGCACTCACAACAATTCCAGTGGCCCGATCAGTGGAAGTGGTGTATTTTACATCTTCAATTCTGAGCTGCAGCGAGCTGTTGTCCTGGCATTCAGTAAGTTTGAAGGCGTGCGCTTCACTGTTATACTTTACGATATACTGGTCCAGCGACTCTTCGAACTGCTCCTGGAATTCTGCCGGAACGTTTGGAGCAAATGTCAGGCAAACACCAAGCTCCTCAATCTTCTGCCCTTCCCGCATCGAAAGCCTGTTGCTTGTGCACTGAGTGAAAAGTATGAGGCAAAGCATCAGAAGCACGTGCAGTTCCTGCGCGCGTAAGTTTTTGTAAAAGTGTTTCATATTAGATTGGTAGGTTTAAACTACAGGCAAAATAATAAATATACAGATATATTAATGCTGTGTTATGAAGAGTTTTATGGGGTGAGCCATAAATAAAAAGAGGCGGCCTAACAGGTCGCCTCTTTGATGAATCAGGAGGAGTAATTATCCTCTTGTTCTTTTTTCAGGAGCTTTGATTGTAAACTCCTGCACTTTCTTTGTACCGCCTGCAGTTTCAATTTCTACAGTATATTTACCTGGCTGCAGGTAAATGATCTTGTCCTCGGCAGGCGTTACTTTTACAGGCTCTTCACCTTCTTTCTTTGTGCTGTTCAAGGCAGTCTCGTAAGCCCTGGCATTGGCCTCATCCACAGAAAGGTTGTAGGTTACATAATTTAAGCCGCGCTCACTCTGGTCTTTTAACTCCTTTACAACCTGCCCTTTCTCTGTTTTAATGCGAATAGTAGTAGCGCCTGCTGTTGAAGTATAGTATGGGATCGAGAGCTCAGCCTGCATTGTGTCTCCCCAGGCATACCATTTCTCACCCCAGCGCGGATTATAGTTTACCTGGCCTAACGCAAAAATATGTAACTGCTGGTTCATTAGCTCTGGTGTTAGTTGCTGCAGGTGATCTACGTTTGCTATGTAGATGGAGCGGCCATGTGTACCTACTACCAGGTCGTTCTCGCGTGGATGAACCACTACGTCATGTACCGCCACTGCCGGCATTCCTTTGCTCATGGCTGTAAAGGTCTTGCCTCTGTCTAGGGAAATGTAAAGTCCGTGGTCTGTGCCTACATAAAGCAGATTCTCGTTCTTCGGGTCTTCCTTTACCACATTAATTGCCTCCTGAGGCAGGTTCATACCAATGCGCTCCCACTTCTTGCCATTGTTCTCCGACACGTACAGGTATGGTGTGAAATCATCCCAGCGGTAACCGTTCAGTGAAGTATAAACTCTGTCAAGTTTATGAGCAGAAGCTACTACAGTAGACACCCACATGTTCTGTGGCAACTTCTCGGAGATCTTAGTCCAGGTATAGCCACCGTCATTTGAAGTCTGGATAACGCCATCATCAGAACCAACATACAGGTAGCCAAATCGCACCGGCGACTCATCAATGCTGGTAAGGGTGCCATAGCCAACGTCACCTTTGCGGCCACCCTGTGTCAGGTCACCAGATAAAGTTTTCATGTCTTCGCCACGATTCAGGGAACGGTGGAATTTGTTAGATCCAAAGTATACCACATCCTGGTTGTGACGGCTAAGGTGAATAGGCGCTTCCCAGTTGAAACGCAATGGCCGCTCACCTAACTCATGATTCGGACGGATAGAAGTACGCTCACCCGTTGCTTTGTTCAGGCGGAAGTATACTCCATACTGAGAGCCCAGGTAAACGATGTTATTGTCACGCCAGTCTACCTGTACCTGCATGCCATCGCCACCACCTAAGCGCTGGTAAGGGTATTTGCCTTCCGCGGTCCAGGCATTGCTGGGCTCGTAAGTATTAGGGCCGTACCAGGTGCCGTTGTCCTGCAGACCACCATACACATTGTAAGGCTTTGCCATGTCCACGGCTACGGCATAAAACTGCCCCACAGGTATAGGATTAACTTTAGCCCAGTTCTTGCCATCGTCGTAGGTAATGTTTATACCACCGTCGTTACCATCGATCAAATAGCCCGGTTTATCAGGGCTCACCCAAAGTGCCTGGTGATCTGCGTGTACATTGTCTCCTTCAATGCTGCGGAAGGTTTTGCCACCATCGTCTGATGTCAGGATAGGTACGCCAAGAATGTATATCTTGTCAGGGTTGAGGGGCGATACACGAATAACGCCAAAATAGTATCCGTAGCTGGAGTACATGTCATCAATGTAGCTGTCGTGGGTTTTGGTCCAGGTTTTACCACCATCATTTGTACGGTACACTTCTGCTCCTCTTACTGGTGCTTCAGCTCCTTCTGTTTCTGCAAAGGGATCTTCCAGGTATTCTGTAATGGCAGCAGGCTTTATTTCTCCTTTACGTACCATCTCTTTGATACTTTTGGCAGTGTACGCTTTCGGGAAACGATTCTCATCCAGAAACTCATTCAGGAATTTATCGTCCAGCTTCAGGAAGTCTTCTGTGGTCATACCCCTGAAGATGTCCTTGTCTAACTGGCCTGGCTTGGGCTCTTTCTTCTCCAGCGCACGCCGCTCCTGGTTATCCACCAAAGCATAGATTACGTTGGGGTTGCCTGGGTACAGGCTCAGACCAATACGGCCTACGCCATCTGTGTCCGGAAAGCCACTGCCCGATGTACTGATGTCAGACCAGGTGTTACCGCCGTCGGTTGATTTATAGACACCAGAAGTTTTACCACCCTCTACAAAGTTCCAGGCGCGGCGCTCGCGGTGCCACATGGCTGCATACACGTTGTCTGGATTTTTAGGGTCCACCTGCAGGTCTATGGCGCCTGTGTTGTTATCGATGTATAGCGTTTTTTTCCAGGTTTTTCCGCCATCTGTAGTTTTATAAACCCCGCGCTCCTGGTTAGGGGAATACAGGTGACCAACGGCTGCTACCCAAGCTGTACTCGGATCTGTTGGGTGCACAATAACTTTACCGATATGATGCGTGTCATCGAGCCCAAGGTGCTGCCAGTTCTTTCCTCCGTCTGTGCTTTTATAAACACCCACGCCAGAATAAGAAGAACGACTGGAGTTGCTTTCTCCCGTTCCTATCCAGATAGTTTCGTTGTTATCCCAGTCAACGGCAATGTCACCGATGGTCATAACGGCCTGGTTGTCGAAAAGCGGCTCAAATGAAAGCCCGTTATTCGTCGTTTTCCAAAGCCCGCCTGAAGCAAAGGCTGCATAAAAAGTGTTAGGGTCTTTGGGCGACACCTCAATGTCTGTGATACGGCCGCTCATAACCGTAGGACCTGTGTTGCGGAATGCAACATTGCCGGCAATGGAGCTTTGTTCCAACTGCTGCCTTTTGTCATAAGCCTGCAGTCGTTCTTTAGCAGGCGTGAAGGGCGGTTGTTTAGTTGATTTCTGAGCTTGTACGGCACATCCTGTCAGGGCAACCAGCATGGCTACTGAGAGTAATCGTTTTTGCATAGTATGAATGAGAAAAGTAGATCAGTTTTGTTTGTAGATCAGTTTTGTTTAACACTATAAAGCTAATGATTTGTGCGGGATTTCGGAAGTGGCACAAATTTGTTGACAATTGAAGATCAACAGTAGCTTTTAACCGGTGCCAACTTTTCCAGGTAGCTGGACTTAAAAGCCATATTAAAAGAAGTGAGTGTTTGTGTTAAAAGAAGTGCTTTCTGGTCCGATTCCTGCATAGGATAGTGCACAAGATTCCATTAACTCTGCAAAGAGTAAGTAACTAAAACAGACCATATGCAGCGATACTTATTTCTTATACTTTTACTTTTTTCTGTTGCTTTAAGTAGTTGTAAAGATGAAGGCCCATCTCCGGATGCAAGCCTTATGGGTGATTCGGATCATAAGTACAGTTACCTTGCGCTCGGGGATTCATATACCATCGGTGAAAGTGTACCAGCAGCAGATCGTTGGGGGGGGCAGCTTGCTGGTCTACTCCGTGAGGAAGGCATCGATGTAGGCGATCCGGCAACAATTGCCCGTACCGGCTGGACTACCTCCGAATTAGCTAAAGCCATTAAAGATGCTAACCCAAAGCCAGATTTTGATTTGGTTTCGCTATTGGTAGGAGTAAACAATCAATATAGAGGGCAAAGCATCAGTACCTTCCGAACAGAATTCCGTGACCTGTTACAGACATCTATTCGCTTAGCCAAGGACGACCCTGGTAACGTTATTGTTTTGTCTATCCCTGATTGGGGAGCAACACCTTATGGGCAAAGCCGTGATCAGGAGCGTATCTCCACAGAAATAGAAGCTTTCAATGCTGTTGCAAAAGACGAAGCACAGAAAGCAGGAGTTACTTTCATTAACATTACACCACTGTCTCGGGAAGCTTTAAATGATCCTTCCTATGTGGCTAATGATGGACTTCACTATTCTGGTAAGATGCACCTTGAATGGGCAAAGCTCGCACTTGCGCAAGCTAAAAAATCTATACAGTAATAGCTTTTCCTTCCTTTGATGCAGAGTTAGGCAAAAGTAAGACTGCCTGTAAAGCTGAAACTTAAAGCCATCTTTACAGGCAGTCTTTTTTACATTGTTTTAATCTTCACCATCCAGAGAAAATATATCCTCTACAGGCTTACCGAATACCCGTGCAATTTTTAGGGCCAGCACTGTAGAGGGTACATATTTGTTGGCCTCCATGGCGTTGATAGTTTGCCTGCTTACCCCAATCTTCTTGGCAAGATCCTCCTGGGTGAGGCTGTGGATAGCACGTTCTACTTTTATACTGTTCTTCATGCTACGGCTCTTGAGGTTTTGTAAAGTATAAAATTGAAGCGCACGAGGAAGATGAAGAGCAGCGTGAACATGTTGAAGACCATGATTTGGTAGAACCCAAGCCCATAGATGAAGAGGATGGAGAAGAGCAGGAATCCATAATTAATGTAAGTGGCCCACAGCAAAGACTCCAGCCTGATCTGCGCGATGTACTCATCTTCGTCCTTCTCTTTGGAAAAAGCAGCCAGCACTCCGCCAACTATGGCAGCAACTCCTATAATCTCATCAAAGACATTATTTTCTACCAGAGTCATTACTTTGCTAGCTTCAAATATTCCGCCATCATAAATAGCAAAAACGGTAGCATTCCATTCAAAGGGAGTGTAGTCGAAGAGTGTTACAAGCAGACCAAGTATAACGGCCGGTACGAAAAGAATCCACCCGATCAGCTTAAAACGGTGCGGAAAAAGGAAACGGTTTTTCATGGTTTTATTTTGTTGTATGTTCGATACAAATGTAAAGAATTTTTTACAATTGTAAAGCAAATTTTACATTATGTATGAAATGTTGTACCTTTAAGGTTCAGTTTGAAGTGTAAACTGTTATTTTTAAGGGGTAAAGGTGCTATTAAATAAAGTTTGCTAAATGAGAGGTTCTCGACAGCTGTCTCTTTTATTACACTGACTTCCTAAAAACTGCCCCTCAGGGTTAAGGTCAGATTCCGACCAGGTGCACTGATGCCGGATGCAAATACGCGGTAGTACCTGTCTGTAAAATTTTCCAGGCCTGCTTGGAGCTGCAGATGGGGAGTAAACTGAAAAGCAGCACGGAAATTCAGTGTGTACCAGGATGGCATGCCCTGGGGTGTAGCATATTGTAAGTTATCTTCCCCATTCGGGTTATAATCCTTCAGCGCCTTTGCTCCATTGTAAAGGGTAAAGAACTCTGCCCGAATACGTTTTAGCTGCAGGTTTAAACTTGTACGACCAAACAGTGGGGGCACATGATCTAATGGTATGTCACCCTCACCAGCCTTTATCCTGCCATAGGTGTAATTAAGGGATGAACTCAGGCTAAGGCTGTTGGTTATGTCGGCTTTCAGGCTGGCGCTGTAGCCGTAAAGGTAGGCTTTGCCTGCGTTTACATTGGCTGTTACCTGGCTTAGCTGCCCTTCATGCACAATTGAATCCTTCCCATTAAGTGTGAAGGGTTGCGTTGTGATGGCATCGCGGTACCAGGTGCGGTACCCAACCAGTTCCAGGTGTAGTCGCTCTTTTATGCTTTTAGAGGCGCTAACCTCCAGGTTGTAAGTATATTCAGGTTGCAGTTCCGGGTTGGGTACTATAACGTTTCCCGGTGATGAGTCGAATACTTTGCCCAAATCATCTATGTTCGGAGCCCGGAAGCCGGTGGAACCGAGAAAGGTAAATCGCCAGCCATTGCCGGGTAAAGCAACAAGGCCAACATTGCCTGATAAAGCATGGTTTCGTTGTTTCACTTCATCCTGTAGAAAAGGAAAAAAAGTTTTATCACTGAATTGTGCATCGAGCCCTGTAAAGGTATACCGTACCCCCTGATTCAGAACTAACCAGGTTTTAAGTTCCCAGGTATGGGTAAGGTAAGCAGCAGCACTGTGCATACTTGAACCCGCATCGGGATAGCGGGTGCTCCGGGGTCTTACGGAGCCAGTAAGAATATTAACTTCTTCAGCCTCTGAATCTACTATATTAAAGTTTGCCTCCACACCATACTGTAGGCGGTGCAACTTCAGGCTTTTCGTAAGATCTGCATTTACGCTGTACACCTGCACCAATTCTGTCTGATGAGACAAGAAACTTTTGCCGAAGCGACGGTTATGTCTGCTTTCTTTCAGTCTCTGATAAGCGGAAGTCAAACGGCTTTCATCGTAAAATGATCTTCTCCTGGAGTTTTCCCAAGTATAAGCGGCCATCAATCGCTCCTGCGGCCCATAGTGCCACTTAGCAAATTTGAGCTTATTTCCAGAGAATTCTGTCAGGCGATCGTAACGTGGAATATCAGAGCTGGTGCTTAACTGCAGGTTTAGTGTATGGCTCGTGTACTCGTTGGGCTTAAAAAGCACCTTCTGTAGCAAATCATATTGGGTATAGCCTGTGGGGCGTTGAATAACAGGTTTCGGGTTGAGAAGCATTGTGTCTTTCCCTGCGATTCTGGCTGCATAATAATTACGAAGCCCTAGATCTCCATAGGTGCTGTGCCGGTTGTCACCCTGGCGTAAATTGCCAAAATCAGAAACCGTAATCCCTGTCAGACTCCCCCACTTCCGGCGGCCATAGTTGAGCATGTATAGTTTTCTCGTCAGGGGCAGAGGCATAACGGGTAAAGGCGCTGCCTTGAACGAGTTGCTCATTGTCAGTGGTAGCTAATGCCGGCTTTAAGGTATGGAAATGCAACACACCCCCCAGGGCATCAGAACCATAAATAACAGAGCCCGGACCAAACACTATCTCAGCACGCTCCAGCATACTATTGTCTAGGGTGATGACATTCTGCAAATGCCCACCTCTGTAAATAGCGTTATTCATGCGTACCCCATCCACTACTAACAGCACTTTGTTGGCTTCGAAGCCACGTATGATAGGGCTACCGCCACCCAACTGACTTTTCTGTACAAGTACTTTTCCGCTTTGCTGTACCACGTCGGCAGTAGTAGGTTGGCTCATAAAGCTCAGCTCTTTTCTGGTAAGAACCTCTACTTGCTGTGGCACCAGCTTTTCCTGCTCGGTGAACCTCCCTACCGAGACAACCACTTCATTTAGGTTGTGACTTTGCTGCGAAAGGGCAACCTCAAAATTAAGGTCCGGAAGTTGTTTTGTTGAAATAGTGCGGGACTGGTAGCCAACATAATTAAACTTAAACTGCTGTGCGTTAATGATTAACTGACTTATGTCTGCTTCTCCTTTGGCATTAGTTTGCACAGAATTTTTACCCGGTAAAGAGGTAATAAGTACTCCTGGCAAAGGCTGTAGCGTAGTTTTATCAACTACTTTTATACTCTGTGCCTGCAGGAGCTGGAAAAGGAGTAGGAGCGGGAAGAGCAGCCCCAGTAACTTAAGCATATTTACCTCTGCTATTGATTTTTAAGCTTTCTGATTCTCCTTGGGAAGAACCAGAGTGTGAAACCGGTAAAGGAAAGTATAAGGAGCCCAATACCAAGGACATTCATGCTCACCAACTTGAATAAATCGCTGATGATGGAGCCATCGTGTATCTGCTCAATCCAGTCGGAATGTCGGCGGGCAACGGAAAGTACTTTGCCTGTGCTGCCATCTACCTGTACCTCCCAATAACCTTCAGTAAACAGAACTTTAACCATTCCTTTGTCGGGGCGGGCTTCAATCCGGTCTATGGGGTTGTTTGTTATGTTCTCCGCAGAATCCAGGCCAGCATAAGCGGCCTCAGCCAGGTCGGCCACAGAAACCCATTCTTTGAGATTGGTTGTTTTACCTTTTACTACCGGCGGTTGCAGTAGCTCCACATCCTTTTTCCAGCCAAGCAAGATGCCGGTCATGCTACTGATCAGCACAAACAAACCAATCACCAAGCCTGTATAGCGGTGGTACGTACGGTAATTACGTAGTGTACTGGCAAGGCCACTGACCTTATTCTTTATTCTTTTGCTGGTGTTCAAAGCTACTAACTGGATTCGGTTTATTTATCTGGATTGGATTAGCTGTACAATTTCTTACAATAAGGCCATAATTCCAATTCGAGGCAAAATAAGTAGGCAATCAGTAGGTATAACATAGAACAACAGGTTTTTTAGTAAGGCCATGCAACCGTTTTGCCATTTTAGGTCTCTTACAGGAAAAGAGAGCCATTAGTACAACCTAAAACTATGATTAACTATTTGTACCCTATGCTGCTAGTGCTTTTGCTCTGGCAGTGCAATGATAAAGACATCGAGCCACATAATAAGCAGGTAAACTTTGGAGAAACCTTCACCTTTAAGCAAGGTGAAGAGGTAGTAATAGTCGGAGAGGGAGAAGATTTGCTGCTGCAACTATACTCCATTAATGACTCCCGGTGCCCTACCGATGCGATTTGCGTCTGGTTAGGTAATGCCACAGTTATTTTAAAAGCATCAAACACCCAGGAAAAAGAGAAAGAACTGCAAATGTGCATTGGCGATTGCCGCCCGGAACCAGCACGTACTAAACACATCCTTTCTGCCATAGTAGGTGGTGTAGATTATAAAATAACATTGAAGGAAGTCTCTCCTTATCCTGCTTTGAAAGAGTCAAATCAGGTTAAACAGGTAAAGCTGGTTGTAGAAAGGGATTCCCAGTGATGTTTAAAGCTATGCAGCGGGTAATGCAGCTTTTTTACCAGATCATGATAATACTTCGCAAGGAGTAGCAGTTTAGTGACAATACCATCACCCTTTTTTACCTAACTTACAGGCTATGAAATTATTACTTATTGCTCTAATCAGCTTTTGCTCTTTCACCTTTGCAGAAGCACAGGACCTAACTTTAGCTGGAACAGTTACCAAGGGAGGTGATGGAGAGCCTTTGTCGTTTGTGAATATCGGAATCCGAAATAAGAATGTTGGAACTGCTTCTGACGAAAAAGGAAAATTCGTTTTTAAACTTTCAAAAGAGCATCTGCAAGATGTCCTTACCTTCTCAGCCATTGGCTACGAAGAACTATCTGTGCCGGTGCGCGAATTAGTAGAGTCGCAGCCACTAAAAGTAGTACTGAAAGAAAAGGTAACGGCACTGCAGGAGGTAGTTGTGAAAAGTAGAAAGATGAAAGTAAAGAAACTTGGCGTAACTGGTCGTCTACCTGTTGTGTGGGGAAATCCTGACGGTCGGGAGGGGAAGGACGTTTACGAGTTTGCTAATTTCGTAAACGTTAAGGAAAGACCCACGGAAGTACTTTCAGTTCACTTTTTTGTAGCTAGTACTAAGTTAGATTCAGCGCTCTTCCGGATTAATTTTTATAAGAATGAAAGTGGTTTGCCGGGTGATAGGATAGTAGAGAAAAGCATTATGCAAAAGCTGCCTGCAAAGAACGGATGGGTTAGTATAGACCTTAATAAATATGACATCTACCTGACGGAGGACTTCTTCTTTGGAATTGAGTATCTACCCGCCAAAGGAGCTGATCGCTTGGCAATAATGCTTGGCGGAAAACTTGGTGGAAGGGTTTACTCCCGGGAGGCAAGTCTAGGTGCTTGGGAAACATTTGCTGGTGCAAGCCTAACGGGTTATTTAACAGCACGACAATAAATAAATCATAAACTAAAAAGCCCCTACATTTAGCAGGGGCTTTTTAGTTTATGATTTGGAGGAGTTATTCTACAGATGAAGTCGGAGAAGCATCTGTCTTCTTCTCTTCTTTCTTCTTAATACTGATAAAGTCAACACCTTTCTGTTGAATCTGCTTGTTAAGCGCTGGTATTTCCTGCTCTTTTACCTGCTTTAACAGGTTAAGCTGCTCATCTATCTGTGCTGTAATTGCCTTCTTGAAAGCGTAAGCCTGATCAGTAGGTCGGAAATCGCCGGTACTTACCTGGCCCACAAGGTTAGCCAGTTTGTTGTTCAGGCGGATCGGGAAGTTGAGCGGGTCCTGTCCACTACGGTTCTTCGTCTGGTACAGCGTTTCCTCTATTTTTGTGATCTTCTTCTCGATAGCATTCGCTTGCTCTATTAAAGGCTTGTAATCTTCGTTGCCTTTCAGGTTACCTGTTAGGGTCTTTAACTGATTTCGCATTGTACGAATATCCTTAATAGCATCGTGCGTTTCTGTAAGCTTGTCACGTACTTCTATCAGGAATGTAAACTGCGCCTTTAGGTCTTCCGGATTCGCTTTTGTGCGTGGATCCTGCAGGATGGTGAAATCTTTTTCCTGGCTCTCCTTGTTCACCGTCAGCTTAGCCTTGTAGTTGCCTGGTATGGCTTTTGGACCTTGCATGCCACCACCCCAAAGTATCATTCCATCGAAGCGTGTTGCCTCCGGATAGCGCATGTCCCATACAAAACGATTCAATCCTTCCTTTACATCCAGCTTCTCGTTGCGCTCTTTAGCATTGCTGGCATAGGTGCGGATAAGCTTCCCATTCTGATCCATGATCTCCAGTTTTACCACAGTGGCAGAGTCTGGTTTTTGTGGCAGGTAATAATGCACCATCACACCCCCCGGGTGGTTCTGGCCAGCTGTTTTAGGTAATTCCCGGCTGCTGCCTCCATCCATCTTATAAGTTTCCATTGGTTTATAAAGATGGAACGTGCTCTTTGCAACGTCAGCATTCAGTTGGTGTAGTGGCGTAATATCATCTATCAACCAGAAGCTACGGCCTTGTGTGGCAGCGATCAGGTTATCGTTTTTAATGGTCAGGTCCGTAATTGGTACGATCGGCAGGTTTAACTGGAATGGTTGCCAGCTTTGCCCGTCGTTAAACGAAATATACATACCATATTCTGTACCGGCATATAACAATCCCGGGCGCTTCTGATCGGCACGCACCACACGGGTAAAATGATGATCAGGAATGCCACTGGTGATCTTCGTCCATGTCTTACCGTAATCTGTTGTCTTGTACAGGTATGGTCTGAAATCTCCTGATTTATACATCGTAGCGGCTACGTAGGCTCCTCCTTTGATGGTTGGGTGCGGATCAATGCTGTTGATCATGATCCACTCCGGCATGTTCTTCGGAGTTACGTTTGTCCAGTTTTTCCCACCGTCACGTGTAATGTGCAGCAAGCCATCATCAGAACCCGTCCAGATCACGCCTGGCTCCAGAGGAGACTCATTAATGGCGAAGATAGTGCCGTAGTATTCTACGCTGGTATTATCTTTTGTGATCGGTCCACCCGACGGGCCAAGTTTGGTAGAATCATTACGGGTTAAATCCGGGCTGATCGTCTCCCACGACTGCCCTTCGTTATAAGTAACATGAACGTGGTTAGAGGTGGTATAAAGCTTTTTAGGATCGTTTGGTGAGAACAGAATCGGGAAGTTCCATTGGAAGCGGTACTTCATCCCTTCTGCACCGTGTCCCATCGGGTTGTCCGGCCAAACATTAATGACACGCTCCTGGCCATTGGTATGATCTACTCTTGATAAGAAGCCACCATAGTTACCACCATACACTATTTCAGGATTTAGTGGGTTTACTGCCAGGTGCGCACTCTCTGAACCTGCTGTTGACTCCCAGTCATCCTCGGTAATGGCATAGCCTCCGGAGCGGTGTGAGATACGTACAGTTGAGTTGTCCTGCTGTGCCCCGTAAATCCGGTAAGGAAAATGATTGTCTGTCGTAACGCGGTAGAACTGACCTGTCGGCTGATTCTCATACGTGCTCCAGTTCATGCCCTGGTCATTGGTTATCTGTGCACCACCATCGTTGGCGATGATCATGCGTGTCGGATTGGCAGGATCAATCCACAAATCATGGTTATCGCTGTGCTGAGCGTAAGCACTTTCGAATGTTTTGCCGCCATCCTTGCTTCTGTGGTAGGCTACATTCAGTACATATACCACGTCCTCATCTTTCGGATCGGCATATACGCGGGTGTAGTACCAGGCACGCTGGCGCAGGTTACGATCGTCATTTACCCGCTTCCAGGTAAGGCCGCTATCGTCGGAGCGGAAAAGCCCTCCTTCTTCAGCCTCAACCATGGCATACACACGCTCTGGCTTTACCGGAGAAACGGCCACTCCAATTATACCTAAAGTACCTTTAGGCAACCCTTCATTTTTTGAGATCTCCTTCCATGTTTCCCCGCTGTCAGTGCTCTTCCAGATTCCTGAACCCGGACCACCAGAAAGCAGGCTATGAGGAGTACGACGGATATTCCAGGTGGTGGCATACAGGTTTCTAGGGTTAGACGGATCAATGATAAGATCAACGGCTCCGGCATCTTTGTTAGCAAATAATACCTTTTTCCATGTTTTACCGCCATCCATGCTTTTGAAAACCCCTCGCTCTTCGTTTGACTTATACAGGTCACCCATGGCAGCCACATACACAATATCAGGGTTCTGAGGGTGGATGCGGATACGGCCTATATGCTTAGAGTCTTTCAGCCCCATGTGGGTCCAGGTTTTTCCGGCATCTACCGATTTCCAGACGCCATGGCCAGACGAAACATTGCCACGTACTGTTTTCTCACCTTCACCTACATAAATTACATTTGGATCTGCCTCACTTACGGCCACAGCACCAATAGAACCTCCGAAATAGCCATCAGAAATATTCTCCCAGGTAGAACCGCCGTCAGTGGTTCGCCAGACACCGCCACCCACTGAGCCGAAATAATATAAATTAGGTTTGCCAGGCACGCCTGTTGCCGTAGCTGAGCGACCTCCACGGTACGGGCCAATAGAGCGCCAGGTAAGGCCATTGTATAGTTTCGCATCGAAAGGTGCAGCTGCTTCTTTTTGCCTGCTGCTGCGCGGCTTCTGCTTTTGTGCCATACTTTCCGGCGAGGCCACAGCCATAGCCAACAGCAAGCAGGCAACAGAGCCGGTTCTGCGTAGGGTTTTGTTCATGATAAGGTGATATGGGGTTAGTTTGAGGATAATTAGTTAGAAAAGTTTTGTGAAAAAAGCAAACAGGATCAGGTGAAAGCCTAGACTCCATACGTTCAGAAATAACATTGATGGTGTTTTGTCCTGTTTATTGTGGTTATTACACAAGATAGAGGCGAAATGGTTCCGCATCTAATCTGCTATGTCAAGGTCTCTTGCACAGAAAAGCCTGTCTTTCATAATTTGAAAGACAGGCTTTTCTGTGTCTTGTTCTGATTTCTTACTTGGCTTTGTTTTGTTTCTAATCCAAGTGCTCTCTAATAAAGTCCACAGCAATTTTATGCGCTTCCTCAGCAAATTCAGCCTTATACTTTGGGTTACTTGGGTTAGCAAAGGCATGGTCAGCATCATACATTTTTACGGTTAGCTTTTCGTCTGCTTTGTCCATGTTTTGCTTAAATTCCTCTACTACTTTTGGTGTTATCCATTTATCCTGACTGGCAAATATTCCCAGCACCGGTGCATCCAGTTTCTTGAGACGCTCCACGTTCTGCTCCGGCATGCCGTAGTACATCACTGCTGCTTCGGCTCTGTCTCCGGCCATAATAGCGGTTTGCAGTGACCACCCACCGCCAAAGCACCAGCCGATAGTGGCTATGTCTGCATCATCTCCAGCATACGCAAGGGCACCATTGATGATAGCTTTCGCCCTGTCTTCAGAAACAGATTGCATGTACTGGCTCGCTTGTTCCTGTGTAGTGGCCACCTTGCCATCGTATAGATCAAGGGCAATCACATTAACATTGCCAAGCTCCTGAGAGAGGCGCTGCGCTTCTTTTTTGATATAGTCGTTAAGTCCCCACCATTCATGGATTACAAATACATAATCGTCTGTTTTTTCCTTTGCTTTTATAAAGTAGGCGTTAGCTGTTTTGCCATCCGGGGTGCTGTAGTTAATCATACTGCCGGTCTGGTCCTGGAGACTAAAAGGCAGCGGATTCTCATGCTTTTCACGAAAGGCAGCATCACTACTAAGGGAGGCAAATTTGGCAGTTGCTTCAGTTGATTCAACAGCATCTTTAGCTGGCTTTGAGCAACACGACATTTTATTTTGTGCACTTGAACTCATGACAGTCAGCAGGCAAAGTGCCAGAGAAAAAAGTAGTGTTTTCATAGTATGAACAGAAGTTAGTTTCCATAACTTATACTAAACCTGCAGGTTTAAACTTTGTTTACCATCGGCTCCGGGGCTTTTTTCCGAGACCTGCTGCTGCGGCGTTTATCCTTGAGCTTGACATAGACGGCCGAAGGCCCTTTTTCATCTTCCTTCCGGATAGTAAATACGTCTTTGTACGCTTTGATCAACTGAAGTAGCTGTCCGTACCCAAAGGTTCTGGAGTCGAAGCTTGGATCCAGTTGCCTCAGGTTGGCTCCTATAGCACCTAAGTGCGCCCATCCATCTTCATCTGCCGCCATCACAAAGGCTTCTTTCAGGATTGGAAGTGGGTTGGGCTTCTGACCTCCTTTGCCATTCTCTGCACCTTTTCCAGCTTCTTCAATCTTACGCTCATCAATATCATCCGTCAGGTTCTCTGTGAAAATAAACACATTGCAGGCATTCACGAATGGCTTTGGCGTTTTCCGCTGTCCGATTCCCATTACAAATATGCCCGCTTCTCTTATTCTTGTAGCCAGACGGGTGTAATCACTGTCTGAAGACACAATGCAAAAGCCATCCACCAGCTCACTGTGCAGCAGATCCATGGCATCAATAATCAGGGCGCTGTCAGTAGCATTTTTACCAACAGTGTAACGGAACTGCTGTATGGGTTGTATGGCATGGTTGTTCAGGCATTCTTTCCAGCCATTCATTTGAGGAGTGGTCCAGTCGCCGTAAATGCGCCTGATGGTAGGTGGGCCATATTTGCCAGCCTCGGCTAACAATTTTACGATGAGGCTTGGTTGAGCATTATCTCCGTCTATGAGCATAGCCATGCGCGATGGCTTTTTGTCACGCGATATGTTTTTCATGTATTAAGGGTTATGAAGGCTACAGCATTGGTAGCCAATTTAGGTAGAGGTTTATTACATAGTTATACTGCTATTCTTAGAAGAGGTTATAGAAGGTGCCTGCTATCATACCTTAGTACAAAAAGCTATATTTGTTTTACCTACGTATTTAACTCTTCATCATGCCTCAAAAACCTGTAAAGCAGGTGTGGCAGTAGTAAATTATTTATAACGATTAACTCATATGAGCAACTTTAAACGCACACTAATAGCTATGGGAATATCTCTGATGGCCTCGATGGGCGCCGCTAAAGCACAGGTATTTAAAGCTGAGGAGCCGTTGGCTCACACTTATTCTATCGTAGCCCGCGATGCTAAAACAGGAGAGATGGCAGTAGGGGTACAAAGCCACTGGTTTTCGGTAGGTACTGCTGTGCCTTGGGTGGAGCCCGGTGTTGGCGTAGTAGCCACGCAGTCCTTTGTAAATAAATCTTTCGGTCCTAGAGGGTTGGCCCTACTTAAAGAAGGTAAAACTCCTGAAGAGGCGTTGGCTATTCTCTTGGCAGATGACGAAGCCCGTGAGGTGCGCCAGGTTTCCATACTTGATACGCAGGGACGTGTTGCGACACATACGGGCAAGCAGTGTATTCGCTATGCAGGCCACATTACAGGTAATAATTTTTCGGTTCAGGCAAACATGATGCTGAATGATAAAGTGTGGCCAGCTATGGCTAAGGCTTTTGAAAGAAGTGAAGGGCAACCTCTGGCAGAGCGTGTGCTTTTAGCTATGCAGGCAGGAGAGCAGGCTGGTGGTGACATCCGCGGTAAGCAATCAGCAGCACTGGTGGTGGTGAGAGGTAACAAAACAGACCAGCCCTGGGATGATAAAATAATTGATCTGCGAGTAGACGATCATGAGCAGCCTTTGGATGAACTGGCCAGGCTTCTGAAAGTACATCGTGCCTACGAACACATGAACCAGGGTGACATAGCAATCGAAAAAGGGCAGATGCAGAAAGCAATGGAGGAGTATGGTAAAGCAGAAGCTATGTTCCCCAATAACCTGGAGATGAAGTACTGGCATGCCATCGGTCTTGCCAACAGCGGACAAATAGAGGAAGCGACTAAGATCCTGCGCGAAGTATACCGCAAGGATGATAACTGGCGTGAACTTACAAGCCGCTTGCCAGAAGTAGGGCTGCTGAACGTGAGTAAGCAGAGCATGGAGAAGCTAATGAAGGTGAAGTAAGTAAATAGCATGTGTGGCACCGAAGAGGAGGTTTCTGTGTTGAAAATTCTATGTGCTGAACATTTTTTATTATATTCATGCACCTAAAAAACTACTAAACACTTTACTATTCAAATTGCTTATATGCTAACCACAAAAAGACTAAGAGGCTTTGTCTTGGCGGCGGCAACAGTAATTGCCATGCCCGCAGTAGCACAGCAAAATTATGCTACCGACTCTGCTACTATTAAAAAGTTCTATGATAATGCCCTTACCAGCTACGAAAGTTATGAGAACCTGCGGTATCTGACTAAGAAGATTGGTGCCCGCCTGAGCGGATCTCCCCAGGCCGCTGCCGCTGTAGAGTGGAGCAAGCAGGTAATGGAGGCGATGGACCTGGATACAGTTTACCTGCAGGAAGTAATGGTGCCATACTGGGTCCGTGGCGATAAAGAAGTAGGCCGCATCCTCAATTCTAAACTTGTAGGCACACATGATGTAAACATTGCGGCTTTAGGAGGCTCAGTGGGCACAGGTGAGAATGGCCTGAGTGCAGAAGTGGTAGAGGTGAAGAGCTTTGAGGAGCTTGAGAAACTGGGCAAGAAGAAGGTGAAGGGTAAAATTGTATTCTTTAACCGGCCTTTTGATAACACCCATGTTATTACCGGAGCAGCTTACGGAGGCGCAGTAGACCAGCGTGGCGGTGGTCCTTCGGCTGCGGCAAAATTAGGCGCTGTAGGTGTTGTTGTTCGGTCCATGACAAACGATATTCAGGATGTGCCGCATACAGGAGGTACGCGCTACGAAGAAGGAGTTGAGAAAATACCGGCTGCAGCAATCAGTACGAGAGGAGCTGAAACTCTAAGTAAACTGCTGGCAAACGACCCGAATCTGAAGTTTTACATGCGCATGACCAGTGAAACGCTGCCTGATGTGCTTTCTTATAATGTGATTGGTGAAATAAAAGGAAGCAAGTATCCGGATGAGATCATCGCAGTGGGCGGTCACCTGGATTCATGGGATATTGGCGAAGGAGCACACGATGATGGTACAGGCATTGTCCAGTCGATTGAAGTGCTGCGTCTCTTCAATGAGCTTGGAATCAAACCGGAAAGAACCATTCGTGCTGTGATGTTCATGAACGAAGAGAATGGTTTGCGCGGTGGCCGCAAGTATGCAGAATTAGCTAAGAAGAACAATGAAAACCACATAGCTGCCATTGAATCGGATGCAGGTGGCTTTACGCCTCGCGGCTTTGGTATTGATGGCACTGATGCTCAGTATGCTAAAGTGCTTACCTGGAAACCTCTCCTGGCGCCTTACGGTCTGCACGACCTGACCCGTGGTGGTGGCGGTGCTGACATCGGTCCATTGAAAGGACAAGGCAGTGTTGCGCTTATCGGCTTCCGTCCGGATTCTCAGCGTTATTTTGACTACCATCATACTGAGATCGATACATTTGAGCAGGTAAACCGACGTGAAATGCAGCTGGGTGCTGCCTCTATGGCTTCCC
>NZ_JBHULU010000015.1:0-116702 GCF_042684605.1 Pontibacter locisalis | reverse complement strand
AGAAGGCCGCTTAGGGATATCCCTAAGCGGCCTTCTCTTTTTTCACTTGTATAGCGTGAGCGAGAACTCCTTATCTTGTCTTTAGCTCTTCAAATATAGCTTTATTACATAGTTCAGCTGCCTCAGTAATAACAGAATTGTTCCCTTGAGGGGACTATAGGGGTGTAATCGTGCACAGCTAAATTATTACAATTAAAGTGACCGCTGCTTCTCGAGAACCCAGTGCTCCAAAGCTCTCAACACGTTCGGCATATCTTTCTTTATTTCCAGATCATCAAACCTTATAAACTGCACCCCATACTGCTCTAGTTTAGCCTGGCGCTCTACATCATAGCCATGGCTCTGATTATGGCTATCACCGTCGATCTCTATTGCCAATTGAAGCTCATGGGAGTAAAAGTCAACGATGAAGTCCAGCATGGGTACCTGGCGATGGAACTGGAAACCCAGTAGGTTACGCTCCTTTATCTCCTGCCACAGTAGGATCTCCGCCAGTGTGCTGTTCTTTCTGAGTTCACGGGCTTTGGCTCTTAGGTCTTCCCTGTAGGGTATGACTCTGTTCTTACGCATGTAGCCTTGTCTTTAAATTACTGAATGCTTACCAGGCTGCCTGCAGACGATTACACCCCTGTAGTCCCCTCAAGGGGACAGTCGTTTCTACTACTCAGCACCTTTATCCCAATAGTTCAAACTGTACAGATATGGGAAATAGATGAACGTGAATGCTCGCGCCATAGGTTCTCTATAGTTCCCTGATAGGCTCAATCCGATCACGGCAGCAGCAGAGAGCTATCTCCGTAGCTTAAGAACCTGTAGTCATTTTTTAAAGCATGTTGGTATACTTTACGCCAATTATCTCCTATCAAGGCAGATACCAGTAATAATAGGGTGCTTTCCGGTTGATGGAAATTGGTAACCAGGCCGTTGCAAATCCTGAAAGTATAACCCGGAGCAATGATGATTTGTGTGATGGCGTGGAGATACTCCGTGTTCTGACGCTCCATGTACTGCAGCAAAGCAGTTATCGCCTCTGTGGCTGTTGGAATGTCTGAACTCTCATAAGCCTGCCACTGCGTTACATGCAGCTCCTGCAAAGAGAGATCAGGGTGCTGTGAAACTTTTGCCCCTAACCAGTACAGGCTTTCCAGAGACCGCATACTGGTTGTACCTACGGGAATAACCGGCTTGTCAGATGCAAGCTGCTTTAACAGGCGCATCAGGAACTGCCTGGAAATAAAAAGCTGCTCGGCATGCATTTCGTGTGCCTCCATGGTGTCTGCTTTCACCGGCTTGAACGTTCCGGCTCCAACGTGCAGAGTCAGGTATGCTTTTTCCACCCCTTTCTCCTCAAGCTTATCCATTACCCGATCCGTGAAATGCAATCCGGCAGTAGGGGCTGCCACAGCGCCCTTTTGATTTGCGTAAATAGTCTGATATCGGGTATGGTCTTCAGGCGTAAGCTCACGGTTCAGGTAGGGGGGGAGCGGTAGCTTTCCACAACGCTCCAGCACCTCTGCAAAAGTCAGTTCGGCCGGTTCCCACGTAAAGCGAATCAGGAAATGCCCTTCCTGCTGTGCCTCACGTTCTGCTCGAATGGTACCCCCTTCAAATTCCAGTGTTACAGGGCCACTTTTCCAACGTTTGTTGTTCCCTACCAGGCATTTCCAGGTGCTGCTTCCGGTCTGTTGCATTGCCATCTGAACTTCACGGTGCGGGGCTATAGGTTCCAGACAGAAGATCTCTACAACTCCACCTGTTTCTTTCTGAAACAGCAGACGTGCCTGCACAACTTTGGTATCATTAAAGACCAGCAATGTGTATTGTGGCAGCAGGCTTGGAAGTTCAGTAAATGTATGATCGGAAATCTGTCCGTGGCGGTATTCCAACAACTTAGATTGATCGCGCTCCGGCAATGGAAACTTTGCGATGCGTTCATCCGGCAACTCGTACACAAAATCCTTTATGGCCAGCTTCTTTGGGTCTGTCATTCGTTAGCACTTTAATTATAAGTGCAAAGGTAGCTCTTTGAATGGAAAATAGCTCAGAGAGATCTGGTGCCACTAAACCTACCTTACCAGACCCACTGTGGGCAGCGTACTTTCTGCGCATTGTTTAACTTGAGGCCAAGAACCACCTCGTGTGTGTTAGCACTAGCCTTACTCTGCATATACCCCACTAAGCTCTTTTATCGTTCTTGTTGATGGGATCATACTCATCTACTTCTCTATTATATTCCTGGCAATTTATAATGTATCAGTAATTAAAAATCATAGTACCTGTTTCTCAGGTTTGTTTTAACACCAAAATAAAATAATTGTGTATTTGTATTTACTATAGCAGATGCTTCCTTCCTATAGGCAAACCCTGCTTCTACTTTGAGTCCTGTATGTGGGTTCATCAGGTAATTTAGGCTGGAGCTGAAATGATAGAGTTTTGTTTTTGTGCCTTGACCAGTGTAATTGCCAAAAGACAGCTCTCCATTAGGCGCATCGTAATCTGATAAGAAGATATTCTTACCATTATGTTCGTTAATAGTAGCATCAGCGCCATAAGCGGCATAATTCAATTTAGCATCTAGTGAGAACCGCCTGTACCTGTAGGAACCTATAGCTATCAATTCTTTAAAGTTAGCACCTAGTGGGTGCGCAAGTGGCTCATTATAGTGTGTGTTGTTGAGGCTAGGAATTTTATGAGCATAAACGTAAGGTCTCACCGTATTATATTCAACCTGAGCATATAGATTACTTAGCCCAAAAATATCAAAAGCCTTCAAACCCATTTGATACCCAAACTTCTGTTGAAAGAAACCATTCCCTTGTTTGAGTTTACCGACATTAAAATCATCGAGAACAAACTGGCCATAAAATGAGAATTGACGGAATAAATTATAGCGAATATTCAAACCCATCATAGAATTTGCAGGAGACCCCATGTTAAAGTTGAGGGAGTTCATGAAAATGATCGGGTTCAGAAAAGCTGGCTCAAAAGCGCCGTTCCCAGTTGAGTCTGCCGCCCAAATCAGAGATTGAAAGATACTCACGTTTAGCTCCGGAGTAGGAAGAAAAGACAGGTACTGGTAAGCAGCATATTTCTTTGGGTAAGATGAACCCTGAAATCCTTTGCTAATATCCATATACTGTGTCCAGAGATTTGTGTACTTGATCTTCCAGAAACGTGTATTAATTTTTAAGAATGGATAACTATAAGCATAGTCGGAGAGTATGAGCGAGCGGTATCCATCTCCTAAAAAGTTCTTATCCTGCCCAAACTGAATGTTAAAGGTCTTGTTAGGTGTATAGCTTATATAGCCATAAGGTATGGCATAATCAAAGCCTTCTCCATTGCTTCTGGCTTTGCCCTGACCGGGAACGACTCCTCTTTCTTTTACATTTTTATCCAGATAATCAGGGAGTTTTGATTGGTTTTCATAAAAAGCAGTATAGAACGAGAAGTGTTTGCCCAAATTTCCCTGCACTTGTGCACCTCTGGTATTTGTGAATAGGTAGCCCTGACCCAGTTCTTTTCCGAAAGTAAAATCCATCAGCAAATCAGCGTAAAGACCGGTTGTACTGTCTTTATACTGTAGTAGGTGTTCCTGATAAAGCTTACGAAGAATCCAGGAATGTTCTTTCCTGCTTGTATTGCTGTATCTACCAGCGAGAAGGGAGTCGTAAGAGAATTGTTCTGCTACCTCGCTCTGGAGGTAAGGCTTCAAAGAAGAGTGTATTGCTAAGTTTTGCTTTATCGCTTCTCTCTCAATAAGTCTGCTGTATTCCTGCTGCAGCGGGATAAATGTTTGTTGTGCTTTCGCGCTATATACAACAAATAAAAAAAGTACTACAGAGAACGCTTTTATCAATTTGCTTCTGCTCATTCTATGCTACAATATAGGTTATTTATAATAATAGCTTTTCTAAAATAGAAAAGTAAATAATAGAAAAGTCAGTGCCTAAACCTTCAAAGCTCGTCAAATAAAAATCTCCTCAAATATGTAGAAGAGATTTTGTTTGACGAGCTTAATGATTTTTAGCCAGAAGCTGGCTTGGGAAGAGCCTAACTGTTTCTGTTAAATTTCTTAATTCTGGATAGTTAAAAGGGAAGGGTTAATAGGCATTACCATTTCCACGGATAGCCTGCCAGGCTGTGAGTACAACAATTTTGAGGTCAAGCAGAAACGACCAGTTCTCCAGGTACCAGATGTCGGCTTCCACTCTTTTCTCCATCACTTCCGCATCTTTTGTTTCGCCCCGGTAACCTGTAACCTGTGCCCAGCCTGTAATGCCAGGAATGATAAAGTGGCGCACCATAAATTTATCTACTATCTGCGAGTAGTCTTCGGTATGCTTAAGCATGTGTGGCCTTGGACCAACTACCGACATGTCGCCCATTAGTACATTGATGAACTGAGGCAATTCATCAATGCTTGTTTTCCGGATGAAGGAGCCAACCCGTGTGATGCGTGCATCTCCTTTTGTAGCCTGCTTCAGATCAGAATCATTATTCACGTGCATGCTTCTGAACTTGAGGCAATAGAACGGGCGGTTATCTTTCCCTGATCTAAGCTGTCTGAAAAAGACCGGACCCTTAGACTCCATCTTAATAATAAGCGCCATAACAGGTATTAACCAGCTGAGCAGGAAAACGGTCACACATAAAGAGAAGGCAATATCAAAGCCTCTTTTTACAATTTCATTGGCTTTATCCTCCAGTGGTTCACGGCGTGGTGTAAGTATAGGCATATGGCCGTATAGCTCTACCATGAAATTCGTCTTGAAGTAATCCTTTACATCAGGTACCAGTTTGATCCGGATCATGCGCTTGTCTGATTCTTCCATCAACATCCTGATCTTATCTCTTGCGATGTCTGGTAAGGCACAGTATACCTCCGCTATACCGTGTTCTTCAACGAAGTTCAGGCAATCCTCTACTGTGCCTAATACTTTATTCCTGTTCGGCAGAGAGGGGGTGTTGTCGTCAAAGAAGCCTACTACATCATAGCCAAGTTGTTTGTTCTCTGTTAGGTAATTATAAAGGTCTACACCCTGTGTGCCAGCTCCCACTATCACGATCCTTTTAAACCTCACCAACGACCAGCGTTTTGGTCTTCTGGCAAGCAGGAAAACTGTCTTCCAGGTAAGGAGCAGAATTCCGTATATGATGAGAAAAGTACTGATCAACCAGAATGACAGGTTCGTATAAGGCAGAATCGAACTCTGCACAAGGCTTATTATGCCCATAAGTATCAAAGCCTGTAAGGTTACCCTTATAGTAGGTATAGCATCACGCTTGAAAATATCCTCATAAAGCTTGTTTATGGTGGCACAGTAGAACCATATCAGGTTCAGGATAAGAAAGCCTACTTTATAGCGCTCTGATACATCATCTCCAAATTTGTCCGGATTCTTTAATACAAAGCAAATGTATAAGGCCAGATTCAACAGGAAAAAGTCTACTATTAGGTTAAGTGCTTTCGAAAAGCTTGTATATCTGGTTTGCATTGGAGTAAAAGTGTAATCAAAGAGGCAGCAATTTATAAAATTTTTAGATATTTATATATATAAATATAAGAATTATTTGAAATTTTATATTTTGTTTATTGTTGGCTATTGACTTTATAAAGCATGTAAGGCTACTTTATAGATGGGGTCTTCTTTTGAGAGAATGGTGATGGCACTTTTATTTTTATAACTTACTTTCATAGTGCAAGTAGATATGTGTAGGATCATTTCACTGGTTTGCCGAAGGGTATGCTTTGTTATGCTTATCTGCCAAAGTCGTCTTGCAATCTAATTATGTCTTCTTCATCAGATGGGTGAATAGCATCCGTGTGCTGCCAGATCTCTGCCAACACTCCCCATTCCTTTAAGCCAACCAGTCGATGGCGTTCACCTTGTTTTAAGGTTATCAATTCCCCTGGCTCTAATTCTTGTAGTGGACCTTCTTCATCGGTAGTACTTGTTACCACGCCTACTTTACCTGTTACTACTTTCCATATTTCGGCTCTGCGGTGGTGATATTGCCAGGAAAGGCGTTTCTCTGGTGCTACGATCAGAATCTTAGGACTAAGTTTCCCCGATATCTTAAGCTGATCCACATTCATGCCATCAAAGTAAGTATCGGCAAACTGTTGTGCCTGGTCTTCGTTAATCACAAAATAACCACCCCATGGGCGGTTATGGTTTTTGCTGGCAATAGAGAAGTTTTCTTCTGTTAATTGTTTTTCTATTGCTGAGAAAAGTTTCTCTTTCATGTTTAGTCTTTATAAGTATGTAGTATATGTGACCAAATCCTAAAGTAAGATTTGGTGCTCAATACCGCAGCTATGATAACAACCTGGAAATGTGCTTAACCAGGAGTGATGCGTTTATTATACCTATTAGTCCTGCTGAAATGGAAGTAAACAACAAGCTCCAGGGTTCAGTTAAATCCAATCCAAATAAGATCCTGCAAATTATGATGAGGAATGTTGTAACAAGCACTAAAAGCCAGTAGATGCCAAAAGTATTGGTTGGTCTTATTTGACTCTTAGTTGCAGGAAACTGTAAAATAACGTAAATAATAAAAAGCAGACCTAAAACTGAACTTAAGAGATCCAGCATTTTGAATAGCCGTATCTTATAGTCGCCAATCTTTACTGTTTCTGCTAAAACGGGAGCCAATTTTATGGCTAAGCTCTCCTGATGTGTAAGACTATCCCAGCAAAGATGAGAAACAGACCCGATTAATAAGGATGCTAGTACAACGAAACTATTCCTTCTAAAGTAGGAAAACCAGTTAAAGCTCCTGGCCCATAAAAGTTTCCTTTTGAAAACAGGAGGGAGGTTCTCAAGTAAAGGATCGCGAACGACTCCATGAAATAAAAACGAAAGAAGTATTCCCAGAGGTAAGTTAAACCATAACAATCCATGCCAGGTGTGGCTATAAGTATTACCTGCCTCCATCTTCAAAAACTTCTCGAAGTCAGGAATAATACTACCTATTACCAAACCAGTTAAGGATGTCCACTTTTGAGGAAGTAGTCTCAGTGGTAGTACAGCAGCTGGATGTGAAAAAGTAAAAGGCATAGATTCTCAGAGTCACGCTCAGGCAGTAAAGGTAACGCCACTATTTAGTTCCAGTCAAAATCTTTCACTTCTTCATATACCTCTCCGATACCTTTTTGTAAAGGGATAGATGCTTTCCATCCAAGGGAGTGGAGCTTAGATACATCCATCAGCTTCCTAGGCGTACCGTCTGGCTTTGTTGTATCCAGCACAATCTCCCCTTCATATCCGACTACTCTCTGAACGAGCTTTGCCAGATCCAGGATAGATATGTCTTCCCCAACACCAATGTTTACCAGACCCGGCTCATTGTGGTGCTTCATCAGGTAAAAACAGGCATCTGCCAGATCATCGGCATGTAGAAACTCCCGCTTAGGTGTGCCGCTACCCCAAAGCTGCACAGAAGGAGCTTTGTTCTTTTTCGCTGTAATGAATTTTCTTAGCAGGGCAGGCAACACATGCGAGTTCTGCAGGTCGTAATTATCATTTGGGCCATACAAGTTGGTAGGCATTACCGATATGTAGTTACACCCATACTGGTGTCTGTAGGCATCACAAAGTTTTATTCCGGCAACTTTAGCAATGGCATAAGGCTCATTCGTCTGTTCCAGTTCACCTGTTAGCAGGTACTCTTCTTTTAAAGGTTGCGGAGCTAATTTCGGATAGATGCAGGATGAACCAAGGAACATAAGCTTTTGTACATGGTTCAGGTAGGAAGCATGGATCACATTGCTCTGGATCATCAGGTTATCATACAGAAATTCTGCACGGTAGGTATTGTTGGCTACAATGCCACCCACTTTGGCAGCTGCTAAAAAAACGTAAGCAGGTTGCTCTTCTGCAAAGAAATCAAATACTTCTTGTTGGTTCCGAAGGTCCAGTTCTTTGGAAGTACGGACCAGGATGTTGGTATAACTTTCCTGCTTCAGCTTCCTGACAATAGCAGAGCCGACCATGCCTCTATGGCCGGCTACATAAATTTTATTTTTTTGCTGCATTTACTCGAACTGATTCTTAACGGCATACCCTCTTTCCTGTAGCATCTTTTCCCTGTGGAAGTGCTCCAGGTCTGCCTGCATCATATCCTGTACTAGGGCAGGAAGATCATACTTTGGCTCCCAACCTAATTTAGTCCTAGACTTAGTAGGATCACCTATCAGTAACTCTACTTCAGTAGGGCGGAAGTAACGTGGATCTATGGCTACTACTTCTTTACCGATCTCCAGCTGGAGATCCGGGTTAGCACAGGATACAACTGTTGCTTTTTCATCCACACCTTCTCCTGTGAATTCCAGTTCAATGCCTGCTTCCGCAAAAGCCATTCTTACAAAATCTCTAACGGTAGTAGTGATACCCGTGGCGATCACGAAATCTTCAGGAGTATCCTGCTGCAGGATGCGCCACATAGCCTCTACATAATCTTTTGCATGACCCCAGTCACGACGTGCGTCCAGGTTACCCAGGTAAAGTTTATCCTGTAGACTCATCGCAATTTTCGCGGCTCCACGCGTAATTTTTCTGGTAACGAAGGTCTCACCACGCAATGGGGATTCATGATTGAATAGGATACCATTGCAGGCATACATGTTATAGGCTTCCCGGTAGTTCACCGTTATCCAGTAGCCGTACAATTTCGCTACCGCGTAAGGAGAACGTGGGTAGAAAGGCGTAGTTTCTGATTGTGGCACAGCCTGTACCAGGCCATACAACTCAGAAGTAGAAGCCTGGTAAATTCTGGTTTTCTCTGTTAGACCAAGTATACGCACAGCTTCCAGAATGCGAAGTGTGCCTATACCATCTGCATTAGCGGTATATTCAGGTGTATCAAAGCTTACCTTCACATGGCTCATGGCACCTAGGTTATAGATCTCATCTGGCTGCACCTGCTGAATAATACGAATGATGTTAGTGGAATCGCTCAGATCTCCGTAATGTAAATGAAACCGTACATTTTTGTCATGCGGATCCTGGTACAAGTGATCAATTCGATCGGTATTGAATAAAGAACTTCTACGCTTGATACCATGTACTTCGTAACCTTTTTCTAATAAAAGATCTGCCAGGTAAGCACCATCCTGTCCGGTGATACCTGTAATTAAAGCTTTTTTCATCAAATTTACTGTACTAGTTTAACTAGGTATGTTTTTATATTATCTTGAATATTATACTTCTGATTAGTGAAATCTCTTCACAATTTTTTTCAACACTTTTTTCAGAAATAATAGCTTTCATTAAGAACTATTGAAGCAGGAGTGCGGATTAGCGGGAAGAAAAAATTGTAAGAGTAACAATCAAGATTTTATTCAAAATCTTGATTACAGACTAAATGTAGATTTTTATAAAACTGAAGCTGTCTTTGGTGGGTTACTTGATTCACTATTTCTGCTAATTCTATTACTAGTTTTATGTGGTTGTTGTATCTCAACATAAGTTACTTTTTCCTGACCAACTTGAATTTGCTTAGATTTTCTTGCTGGTAAGGCCTTGGTATAGACCTTATAAGTTTTTTTCGCTATTATATCCCACTGATATTCATTCAAATCATATTTATCTGAAAAAACAGGTTCTTTTAGCTTATAACTTAATCTTCTGGTTAATTCCTTAACATTACCAACAGGAAAAAAAGAATCTTTAGCTAATGGAGCACTAGTATTTGCAGGGATATCGCTTACCAGAACATCAAGATCATAACTTAAAGCTTCTAGAAGTGCAAGAGATAATCCTTCATGAAAAGAAGGTAGTATAAATAAACGTGCATGTGAGAAAATTTCATTTAGTTGTTCTCCTTTGATAAAGCCTGTCAATACTATTCCGTTTTCTCTAGCTTTTTTCTTCAGTTCAAGAGAATAATTTGTTTCATGATCAGCATCACCAACTAGTACCAACTTATAGTCTTTGTTTTTTAATGCGATATAAGCATCGATCAAATAATGAAAGCCTTTCTCTTCAACAAACCTTGCGACAGCAATTATATATCCATTTTTAGTCAAACCAAGAGATTTTATATATTCGGTATTTTCACTCTTATTTGGGAAATTAACTCCATTAAAAATCAGATTAGAATTGAATCTGTTGTACTTGTCCTGTGTTAATTTTTCTATAACATCAGAGACTACTATAACTTCATTCGAATATTTAGTTCCTAGCTTTTCTCCTAGCTTTAGTACAAATTTTGCAAAAGTCCCCCATTTTTGCCTGTCATAATCAGGACCCTGTGTTGTTACAACTACTCTTAATCCTAAAATCCTTGCTAGTGGTACAAAAATAGAAGGGCCTATTCCATGAAAATGTACTATATCTGGTCTCTTAATACTGCAGTAAATAAGAGCAAGAAATGTATGGACAATTGCTTCTAAACTCTTCAATTTAGGTGTCCATATATCTTTAAATTTAACTCCATGAAATTTTTTTATTTTATTAGATGCGTTAATGTAGGCTGTACGTCTAACTACAGTTACGTCACATCCTAGTTTGACAAGCTCCGGATATAAGCCTTGGCAATGAGTTTCTATGCCTCCCTGTATATAAGGGAAGCCTCTAGTTCCAATAACAATAAGTTTCATAAATATGCTTTTTTAGGCAGTTATAAGAGAGGGGGTTGAAAGAAGACTTTCATAAAGGGTAATCAGTTTAAAATAATACTTTTCAGAAGAGTGATTCTTTTTAATTTGTTCTATAAGGGATGTGTTGTCTATCTTACTGTAGAAACTATCAAAGAACAGATCAATCTTATTTTTTAAGTCATCACTATTTCCGGGTTCAAATAAGAGACCATTTACTCCATCCTGTATTAATTCTGGTATACCACCTATTTTTGCGCCAATTACTGGAGTACCATTTGCTAAAGCTTCAATTACACTTAAAGGGTTATTTTCATACCATTTAGACGCAATTACTAAACATTTTGCTTTTGCAATTATTGGCTGTAGTTCAATCCACCCTTTATGACCTAAGAATTGGATGTTAGGACAGGAGTACTTTTCTTTTAAAAATTTTTCTTCTGGTCCTGTTCCTATTATTAGAAGTTTATGAGAAGGAATTTTGCATGCTGCTTCACAAAGAGTGTCAATTCCTTTTTCTTTTGATAATCTGCCAACAAAACAGTAATAATCTTCCTTGACCTCTGGCTGATCAGCGATTTTCTTCTCGTCGATAAAATTAGGTAGGGTAATTATTTTTGATGGATTAAAACCACCTGTAACCATCTTTTCTTTTAAAAAGGTACTAGGGCTTATAAATTTTGAAGTATACTTTTCTAACCTATCACTACTCCACCAAGTTGCTTCAGTATAGGCTAACATACTCGCAGCTAAACTACCCTTCAAACATTTATGGCGTATGACGTTGGTTTTATCTTGATAGCACAATTCACATGGTTTTTCATTACGCATGCTGTCATATCGGGAACATATAAGCTTGTAATCGTGTAAAGTCCATACAACAGGTATACCTTTCTTATAAGCTTCTTTTACAATGATTGGGGAAAGCTGGGAATGAATATTGTTTACATGTACTATATCAGGTTTAAAAGCTTCAAGTAAAGCATTAAACTTCTTCTTTACCTCAACTGAAAATATAGGTCGCAGTAATTGTTCTTGTAGGTTCGCTAAATTTTTGGTTGAATAATCAACAGTAGAAGGATAATATTGGGAGTAAGTAGAAAAATGATTCTGAGGATGATTCATTGCAAAGAAGGCTGTTTCATGACCATTCTTTTTCAATAATTTCTCAAGTTCTATAGAATATACGCAATCACCACCTTTAGGAAAGTAGAACTTATTGCAAACTAATATTTTCATTTTTTTGTATTCTAACAATAGAAGTAAACCTTCTATTGTTAGAAAAATTAGTTAAAATCTATTTAATATTTCTATTATGAGTGAGAGCTAACTTGTAACTCAAATTGTGAAGAATATGAATGGTGTTTATTTCTTTTATTAGACAAAGTTTCGTTATACAAGCGGATATAATTGTCACGCATAGTTTCTATACTAAACTTATTACGGACTGTTTGATATCCTGCTCTTCCCATTTCATGAGAAACAGTTTTGTTTGCAAGCAAGTATTTTATTTTATCTATAATTTGTTCTTCTGCTGCATAATCAACTAAGAATCCATTTTTACCATTTTCAACTACTTCATTAGTTCCACCTCCAAGCGTGGCTATTACAGGTTTTGAAGATGCCATATATTCGATAATAGAATTAGAAACTCCCTCTCCATGTTTTGTACTATTTGTCAGTAAAACACCTATGTCTATTATCTGTAAAATTGATTCTATGTCTGATCTTTTTCCAAGAAAATAAATATTCTTATTGAGAAATTCTTTAGGAACAAGAGCTTTTATCGCTTCAAGGTTTTCTCCCCCCCCAACTAATAAAAACTTTGTTTGCAAATTTTGTTTGCAAATTTTTATAGCTACTCTTATAAAAGTATGATAGTCTTTTCTCTCTTCAAAAGCTGCAACCATTGCAACTAGAAAACTTTTATCATAATTACTACCAAACAAGTCTTCTTTTACTTCAGATGGTTCATTCAAATTTTGAAATCTTTCAAAATCAATTCCATTATAAATACAGAAAGACTTTTTAACAGGTGTACGGTAAGCAGACAAACCTGCTAAACTATTAGACACAATCGCATCAGAAATAGGGAAAGTAAATAAACCCCTTATATAAAAGGGATCGTTGAGAGAAACTTTTAGTGGTGCTTGGCCAATATAACCATTAACAAACCTGATTTTTTTGAATTTTACTATTGGTGCAAGAAATACACTTGCCATACTTCCCCATGAATGTATTATATCAGGATTAAATGAAGTCACTCTTTGCCAGAGTTTTCCTAATAAAGAAAAGTCTTTTTTCCCTTTCCTTTCAAGAGCTTCAAATTTAATTGGTAAATCATACACATAATCATATTCAACTTTATTTGTTAATGATATTAAATATATATCATACTGTAGAGTATCTTTTGACAACGCTTTGATGAGTTCTAACATTCTTCTTTCGAGACCCCCTTTTATTAAGGTGTCTACAACCATCAAAATTTTCATTTATATTATAAATAAAGTATAAAAATAGCGATCTAATCAACATCTATAAATTGTGGTTGCCTTAAAGATTCATCTCCCAATAAATCTACAAGATGTAAATACTGGGGCCAATAATGTCCTTCGTGAAAATTAAGTGAATCATCCCAATAACCAGGGCAATTATAAACAGCTTTATCTACATAGGTATAACTTATTTCACAAATCATCGGATTATTGTTTTCATCATAAAGAAAATCATAAGCCATTGATTGAAACTTCATTTCCTTTGAAATTTTAAGGGCCAATTCAACACAACGTAAGTCAATAAGTTTTGGATTATTGTCAATCAAACCACTTCCGGATGCTCTAAAATCATTTTTTCTTACGAATCTTCTGAAACCAAATGCTCGGTTTCCGATAACAGTGATTCGGGTGTCAAACTTGTTATTAGGTAAGAATTCTTGAAATAAGATATAATTTTTATTTATCTGCCAATAAGGCTCTGCATCTTCTCCTCTGTATTTTCTTAATAAGTTTGCTCCCTGATGCTTGATAAAGTTTATAAGTTTGAAATCCTTTTGTTTCGTACTGCCACTTATGTAAAGATTATTAGGGTTTATACCTTCACCAAACATTTTATCAATAATTCTCTTAGCTACGTTCTTATCATTCACTAGTAACACATTTTGTGAACTCGCTCCGCCCTTTAGCTTAAATACCTTTGGGTAGGATGTTTTTTCTACCCATTCCAAAGCTTTTCTTCTATCATAAAATATCCAACATTTAATAAATGGATATTTAAACGCACTGAGTAAAAAAAATTGTTTTACTTTATCATCATAATGCCATGAAGTAGCCAAGTCTGGGAAACATTTTATATCAAAATTATTTTCAATTATAGGCATGATATCTTTAGCAATTTGATGATGATCATCCCACTGAATCCATCTATAAATGAAGATTTTAATTCTTTTTATATCATTCCAAAACGTATTGTCGTTTATGTCTATCCAGCTTGACTTTATACTATTATAACTTAAAATTACTTCATACTTAAGACAAAAAGGATCAATTTTTCCATAGCGATCTTTATGTATACCTACTTCCATTATAGAATTATTTATTTAATAAATTTAACAAGATATCTTTGTGAGCTTCACACTGTATCATGTTAAGTGTCTTGATCTTTCTATTTCCTTTAATAAATATGTTACTGAAAAACTTTAACTTAAGCAGCTTTCTTTCAATTCGGCTTAAATTGAAAATTGTAGATAAATAATATGGCCCCATCTTGTAACAAAACTGATTCCATTCCTTTTCTAGTAAATCTTGATTTATTATTACTTTGTTAATCTCAAAAATTTCTTCTAAAATGGTATTCTCCTCTTCGGGGTCTAGAAACTTTATTCCTACAAATCCATCGTTTTGTGAAAATGGCTTTATTCGAAATTCAACTTTGTTGTCATCTTTTATAAATAAATTGAGAGCAATACCAGAATACCAAGATTTATGTCTCTTGTTTTTCCAATCAAATACAAAATTTCCCAGACTATAGAAGATTGGTATATTATTATATATTTCATATCCACTTATGCAATGAGTGTGGTGGCCTACTACGACAGAAGCTCCATTTTCTGCAAAGAATCTATATGTCTCTACCATTCGAGGTGATGGATATTTATAAAATTCATTACCCCCATGAATAATAACAATTACAAAATCAGAATTTCTTTCTGCTTCTTTTACTTGTTTAAATCCTTGTGTTATACTTAAAGGATTTGCACCTGCCATTAATTTATTTGCTATCGTAAATTCATTTTCAGCTAGATTTACTAGTGCAATCTTTTTCCCCTTTACATTTAAGTAAAGAATTTTAGATGCTTGTTCAATATTCTTACCTGCTCCAACTGTCTTGATACCATTTGCTGTGCACACATCAATTGTGTTCAACAAAGCAGTACTACCATGGTCTAAAATATGATTGTTTGCTAAACAAGCCACATCTACCTTAGCTTCTTTTAAAGCACCAACTGCTCTAGTTGATGCTGCTAAATTGGGACCATTTTTACTTATTGGACTTAGATGATCTGTTAGTGGACACTCTAAATTTGTAATGTGTAAATCAATATCTTTGAACTCTTTCCGAAATTCAAGGAATGGGTTAATAGCTGAACCTTTTAAATATACATCCTCAATTTTATTAATTGGACAGAAGTCACCAGTAAGTAATAACTTAACCATATGCTTTAATCTTTAAAAAATTCTATTATTGAAGCAGTATTTTTAATATAATCAAAATTATATTTTGCTACTTTTTTTCCTTCTTTGCCCACAGCTAATGCTTTGTCATAATCATTATATACCTTATTCAACTTTGAAGTAAATGAATCAATATCATCTGGTTCAGCTATAAATGCATTCAATGAATCTTTAAAATATAAATCAACAGGTCCCACTCTCGTTATTACTACTGGTTTTCCTGTTGCTAGATATTCTCCTAATTTAGTAGGAAAACAATGCTGAGATTGTAAGTTTGAAGGCTTAGATAACACTAAAGTATCAGCACATTTCATTCTCTTTATCATTTCTTCCCTTTCTATGTATCCTGTAATTTCTATTTTATCTTCTAGTTTCTTTTTACTAATTAGCTCATAGATTTCATCTTTAGAGTCTGAAGCATTGATATCACCCATGAGTACAAGTCTTTTTGTTTTATTTTTATTTGAAAATTGATCAAAAGAGTTGACTAAGTTTAATATACCGTCCTTCGTTTGATTTAAAGCTCCTGCATATACTATTTCATTAGTAAGCCTTATATTTTGTTGGTTTTGGTTAAACTGATTAAGATCAACAATAATAGGCACAACTAAAAACCTACAGTTATTTCTAGTCTTTGTTTGTAAGTATTCCTTCAGGCTTTCAGAAATTACAATTATTCCGTCAAATAACTTATAAATACTATTGATGTACAGCTTTTTATAGAGTTTATTTAAAAAAGTATCCCGTATAAAAATTAAAGGAAATTCGCTCTTTTCTTGGAATAGTTTATTGCCTACTAATAATGAAGTACACTTACATATTAGTATATGTGGTACATCATTACTAACTACTAATAGAACATCCTTTTTTTTAATGTTTGTAATCAGAAAGAAGAAAGTTTTTAAGATTGAAGTGAAGTCATCAATTCTTCGTCTTATAAATGTTTTACTTCTTAAAGTTGAAGCAGAAAAGTATCTAAAGTTTATTCCATCTTTATCACCTAAAGTATCTTTATTGATTTTTGAATTGTACTTTTCCGTAGCTCTTGGGATCAATATTTGTACTGGTATTCCTTGCTCAATAAAGCCTTTGGCATACAATGTAATTCTTGCAGTACAGGCCATACCATTAGGAAAAGGTTCATTCAATACAATATATATTTTCATTTGTTAATGTTCTATTTGTGCTAAGTTTTTTATCACCTTACATGGATTTCCTGCAGCTACTACGTTTGCTGGAATACTCTTTGTGACTACACTATTAGCTCCAATTACTGAATTCGATCCTATAGTTACTCCTTTAAGTACAACACTGTTTACTCCTAACCATACATGATCTTCAATAATAATTTCAGATGGAGTACTAGCCCGTGGATCATCTAAATGCCAATCCGAATCAGTAATTAATGTGTTAGCTCCACATCTTACATTGTTACCTATCTTTATTCCTTTAAAAGCACCTATCACTGTACCACTAAAACCACAATTATTCCCTATTTCTATAGTTGCAGATTTTTCTTGCGTTGAAATCATGCAGGGTCTATTAACCCCTATCCAGTTGGATACAGTCCCTGATCTAAATGTACATCCTTTACCTATTGTTATTGAAGAATTTTTGGTCTTAAAAAAATGGGTTCTACCATAAAATTTATTCTTTATACCTAATTTTACTCCCCATAAATAAGCTGTTAAAATGTTAATATTTCCTATTATTCTATTTGTAATTTCAAGTATCCAATGTAGCTTTCTCATTAATACTGCATTTTATTTGTTCATATTTGGTTAATCTATTTTCTGTTAATAATGCATCTCTGATTATATTGATGTTAAAGCTTTTATTATTAACATATATTCCACCTATGATCAATGAAATAAAATAATAGTATAGAGTTGAACTAATTGTTACATAAATTGCAAATCCTGCACATGCTAAAACCCAAAAGAACAATATATATTTTCCTTTATCAGCTTCCCCGTTATTAATTGGTATCTTCTTGAATAAAGCCTTAACTATAAAGCAGAAATAAATAATGCATGTTGGTAAACCGAACCACCACATGATTAATATGAATTGATTATCTAGCCATTGATAAGGCCCATCCTTGTAACCCGACCAATTCCACGTAATAAGGGGGCCTTCACCTGTTATTATAGAGGTTACATCATACTGAGAAAAAAACTCTTCTAATTGATCGCTTCTACTATCTTCATCTACTCGATTGATAAAAATCTGTGCAAAGCTTTCGAAGGAATTATAAAATGATGAACTTATTAAAAAATAATAAATGCATCCTAATATTATGCTCAAACTAAAATATATTAAGATGCTATTGCTTTGATTTTTTAAGTCATGCTTTATTTTAATACAGACAAAAATGGTCACTATGGCTAAATAGCTCCTTGAAGCAATAGTAAAAGCAAATAAAGCAAGCAGTAATATTATAATATATTTTTTAATAATTTCAACACTGCTGCCATTTTTATTCTCTTGAAAAAAATAGTAGGGATAAATCCATATTAAATTAATTGTCGTATCTCTTATGGCATAAAGAGCTTCATTTCTATTTTCAACAGATCCAAGGGAGTAAATTTGTATTAAATTTACTCCTATAAAAAAATAACATATATATAGGAAAACCTTAAATACTTTTACTCTATATTTTTCATTACCCGCGAAGTATAAAATTCCAATGTTAATCCATGTGCCTACTCCTTTAGGAGAATATAATAAACTTGGTTTCTTTACAACTATACTAATATCATTTATGGAAGCTAGAAATACTAGAAGTACTAAGGTTATATAACAAAAATTTACAAATTTTGGAAAACGGTTGTTGTATTTTATGAAACTTATTATACTCACTATAGATATAATGCCATCACCTATATACCCTATCTGATGATACCATCTGTATACCTCATCGACTGTTATTATTTCCATATCTATTTGGTATAAAAAGGTATAAATTACCTTACATATTATACCTAACATTAAAATAACAAATATGGGCTGGTTTTTATTTATCTTATACAATGTTGATAATATAAATATTTGAATAAATATTCATTTGTCTTATAGCACTTTTAATCTATAAGAACAAGAAAGTCAAATTATTTTATGACTTTTTTTATAATAAAATAACATACAACTAATATAAATACATCCACCTGCCAATCTGGAATAAACGGCACCTTGCGCACCAAATTGAGGAATTAGAATCAAACTAGCTAGCAGTACAATAAACCCAACTATAAAAGAACTATTTCTTATCTGTTTACCTTTACCATGCGCACCAAGAAACCGATTATAAAAATCTGCTATACCATACAATGCTATACTAATACTTAGAACAAAATTTAATTGAATAACCGGTTCAAACTCCTTCCCATAATAATAATTTATAAATATGGGCACAAGTATCCACGATAGAATCAAAGAAATGAACGTAAGAAATAAAGTAAAATAAATCAGTTTATTGGGAATTACACTTTGGGAAGCGAAATCTTTATAATGTGTTGTGGCTATTGTATTTGGAATGAATTGTAAAGGACTACAAAAAGTGAAGGCTAATGCAAAATAGCCTACACCTGAGTTATCATGACTATAATAACTTATTATAATTCCTGTTAACTGTGCTATTCCTACTCCAAAAACAGAACCTAAATAAATATGAAGTCCAAACGATTTATTCAAGTTCCATAGCTCATTTACTCTATGTTTAAAATTTTTAAATGAAACCTTTAATTTCTTTATTATATAGAAGTATACTATGATTTGTGTAATAATAAAAAAGAACCAGACTAATTCTAGTTTATATTTTTCAATGTTTATAAAGAAGTAGTAAATAATGAATGAAGAAGTTAGGAACCCCACTTTGGGTAACAATCTAGATATTGAAAGTAGTCCAATTTTATTATCTGCTTGAAATAATACTTCAAAATAGTTTATTAGAAGATATAGCCAACCAAAAGGTATAAGTAATAGTAGAAGGTTATTTAAACCTTTACTTTTTATATTTACATCTAAATAAGAATATATTATAAGAAAAGCTGCCATCACTAAAAACAGCATTAATAAAATTACTAGTGTTGCACCATAGTATTCTCTATTCTTTTGTTTGTCTTCGTTCAAGACTAAAGCTCTATTTGCTGCCTGAAAGAAACCTGTTGAAAAAATTACTACAGCAAAAAGAAAAAGGCTATTTAGAAATTGGTAATCTCCATAAAGTTTTGATCCTAAAAATCCAGTCAATACCACACTTGTTACTATTCCTATTGGTATACTTGCTAGCGTAACGGAAAAAAGAGTAAGTATTTGCTTAATTCTTCCGCTTCTTAAATACCTTTCACTGTAGGAATTAATACTGCTAATGATCATTTAAATTAGAAAAGTAGTTTGCATCTGAATCTTAAATTAAACTGCACTTCTCTCTTGTACTTCATAATGTTCTTTGTACCACAAGACAAATTTTGAAATTCCGCATTGGATAGAAGTACTAGGGTTATAATTAAAACTTTCTATCAACTCATCAATATTAGCCCAAGTGGCTTCAACATCTCCAGGTTGAGTATCCTTCATCTCCATTAATGCATTTTTTTTCATTCCTTTTTCAATCTCTTTGATAAAACTTATCAACTCTACAGGATTATTATTCCCAATATTGAATATGCGGTATGGAGCTGTTGATCGTGATGGATTGGGTGACTTCCCGTTCCAGGAATTATCTGGCTCAGCTGGTTTTTGCATTACATTGATTATACCATTTACTATGTCATCTATATATGTAAAATCTCTTTTCATTTTGCCATAATTGAAAACCTGTATTGGCTTATTATCTGAAATTGCTTTTGTAAACAGGAAGTAAGCCATATCAGGTCTTCCCCATGGGCCGTAAACTGTGAAAAAGCGAAGGCCTGAAGTAGGTATTCTATACAAATGGCTATAAGTATGAGCCATTAATTCATTTGCTTTCTTACTTGCTGCATATAGTGAAACAGGATGGTCAACGTTGTCCTGTACCGAGAAAGGCATCTTTTCATTCAAACCGTACACACTAGATGAGCTAGCATAGACTAAATGTTTTACAGGATTATGTCGGCAAATTTCTAAAATATTTAAAAAACTCACCAAGTTTGATTGTGCATAAGCATCAGGATTTTGAATAGAATATCTTACACCTGCCTGTGCTGCTAAATGTATTACAACTTCAAAATTTTCTCTAGCACTAAGAGACATCAATTCCCCTTTATTTTCTATGTTCATTCGCACAAAGCGGTATTTTGGATATTTATGACTCCTTGCTTCCCTGTGCCATAACACTTCTTCTTCTAATATGCCACTTTCATTAAGCCTCGCAAATTTCAACGCTGGATCATAGTAATTATTGATGTTATCAATGCCTACTACTTCATGGCCTATTTCCAGTAATGCACAGGCTAGGTGAAAGCCAATAAAACCAGCACTACCAGTAACTAAAATTTTCATTTTATATAAATTATTGAAATTACTTCTAAATTATAATTGTGTCTAACTGATGCTGCACGAAACGTTTGATGCCGATACCGTAGTAGGTAAATCCTTTTTCACACATCTCTGTAGCATCATAGATGTTTCTGCCGTCGAAGACCACCTTCTCTTTCATCAGCTTTTTTACTACTGTAAAGTTAGGGGATCTAAACTCCGGCCATTCTGTTACCAGCAAGAGAGCATCAGCATCAATAAGCGTCTCATACTCATCCTTGCCATACTCAATGCTGTCGCCAAGCGTATGCCTGGCTTCTTCCATGGCTACAGGATCATAGGCTTTTACTTTTGCTCCCTGCTCGAGTAGCTTCTGAATGATTACCAGCGATGGCGCCTCCCGCATATCATCTGTCTTAGGCTTGAAAGAAAGGCCCCAGACAGCAAAGGTCTTGCCTGCCAGTTCTCCGTTGTAGTGCGTGTTGATCTTGTTGAAGAGCACTGACTTCTGGTTCTCGTTCACTTCTTCTACTGATTTCAGCACGCGCATCTCATAACCGTTCTCCCCTGCTGTACGGATGAGCGCCTTTACATCTTTTGGAAAGCAGCTTCCCCCGTAGCCGATGCCCGGGTAGATGAACTTGTTGCCTATTCTGGCATCAGAGCCTATTCCTTTTCTAACCATGTTCACGTCTGCTCCCATGATTTCACAAAGATTGGCAATATCATTCATGAAGGAGATCTTAGTAGCCAACATGGCATTGGCTGCATACTTGGTCATCTCAGCAGAAGGAATGTCCATGAAGATCAAAGGGTGGCCGTTCATCAGGAAAGGCTTGTAGAGCTTCTTCATCACTTCTTCTGCTTTCTCTGAGGCCACACCTACTACGATCCTGTCTGGCTTTAAGAAGTCATTGATAGCCGCACCTTCTTTTAAGAACTCAGGATTAGAAGCTACATCAAAGGCAATGTTCTCTCCTCTTGCAGCCAGTTCTTCTTCTATGGCAGCACGTACTTTATTGGCAGTACCTACTGGCACTGTGCTCTTGGTAACTACTACCATGTAATTGGTCATGTTCTGACCAATGGCACGGGCTACAGCCAGCACGTACTTCAGATCAGCAGAGCCATCTTCTCCCGGAGGGGTACCTACGGCAATGAAAGCAGCATCGCAGCCCTGGATGCTGGCAGGAAGATCAGTAGAGAAAGAAAGACGCTCTTTGAGTGTGTTACGCTGCACCATCTCTTCCAGACCCGGCTCATATATCGGCAGGATACCCTGCTTGAGGTTCTCGATCTTCTTTGCGTCTATGTCGATGCAGGTAACATCGATACCTACCTCCGCAAAACAGGTGCCTGTCACCAAGCCAACATATCCCGTACCAATTACTGCTATTCTCATTTTTATTTATTGTTATCTATTTACGCTCTTGCAAAAGCTTTTCTTTTCTTACCCTTAGGGTTTTCTGTATATCCATAGCCGTATCCATACCCATAGTTATAACCTGCTCTTTCAGAAACAGAATTAAGTACCAAATTCATATTCTTGAATTTGCTCTCCTTATAAAGGGAGTCCACCAATGGTAGATGTGATTTGAGGGTGTAGTTGTGTCTTAGGATGTAGATGGTTGTATCCGCCTGCTGCTCCAGAATTTGTGCATCTGTTACTACACCTACCGGTGGGGCATCTACAATAATGTAATCAAAAGTCGCTCGCAGGCTCTGGAAAAGTTCATCTAAACGTCCCTTTGTTAACAACTCTGCTGGGTTAGGAGGGATGGTGCCACAGGTAATAATATAATAGTTTTCCTGTCCTGGTACTGGTTGTATGATCTCATCTAAGCTTGCTTGCCCTGTCAGGTAATTGCTGATGCCCAGGTTGTTCTGGATATTGAGCGAAGCATGAAGTTTAGGCTTGCGCATGTCCATTTCCAGGATAATTGTTTTCTTGTCTATCATGGCCAGACTAGCACCTAGATTCAAGGATATAAATGTTTTCCCTTCGCCAGTCATGCTGGATGTGAAGAGAATCGTTTGTAAGGCCTGGCCAGGAGAAGCAAAAGCTAAGTTCGTTCTTAAAGCTCTAATTTGTTCCCCTATGATAGTTTGCTCTTTACTGGTAATCACTAAAGCTTCTTCATGTTCTGAATAGGAAATTTCTGCTAGAATAGGAGCTTTCGTTGCTTTTTCTATTTCCTGTCTGCTACTGATCTTATTGTTAAGCAAGTCTTTGATGAAGATGATGCCAAACGGAACTGCCAAGCCTACTAAGCCAAATAGTAACAATATCTTTGTCTTGCTCGGGCTTACTGGTTTGTTTTTGCTTCGGGCTCTGTCAATGATGCGACTATCAGATACCGCTGAAGCATAGGAGAGGGCGGTTTCTTCTCTTTTCTGTAAAAGGAAAGTATACAGGTTGTTTTTAATGGCTTGCTGGCGGGTTATATCTACTAATTTTCGCTCCTTACCTGGTATTGTTTTAATGGTGCTTTCTATTCTTGCATTCTGGCCTTCAAGTTTTTGCCTGGTGATGGCCAAACTTTTTTGAAACGTTTGAATATTTTCACTTAAGTTGATCTTGACATTCCTGATCTGTTCATCTATTGCCAACATCAATGGATTGTCTTCCTTTACGAGTTTTACAGTTTGCTCCCGCTTCGCTTCCAGCTCTACCAACTGATTTATGAGTGCCAGCAGGGTAGGGTCATTTATCCCCAGGGTTGCAGGTACTGTTCCTGCGGTGTTATTTTTGCGCAGTACATAGTCGTACACACTGTTTAGAACACTCTCCTGTATCTTGATCTGGTTTAATTGCAGGTCGTTTTGTTGAACACTCTCTAAGAATAATTTAGATTCTGTGCTGATGTCTGTGATACCTTCCGAAGCCTTATATGCTTCTACATTTTTTTCTACTTCAGTCAGGTCTTCTGATACAAGTTTCAGGCGATTCTCAATAAAAGTAAGCGTATTAGCTGCTACTCTATTTTTATCTTCTAAACCTGCCTGGTTATAGACATCTACTAACTTGTTTAAGATGTCGATGCCTTTCTGCGGTACAGCACTTTCCAGCGACATGTTGAGCACAGTAGACATTTTGCTGCTGGCTTCTACTGTTAAGAGCTCCATGTAATTTTCTGTTACAGCAGATACAGGTCTGATAGTAACAAATAACTCTTTTACATCCGGGGCATTGCCAGTCAGGCTGATCAGGATTGTACCGTAAGCTGAGCTTACTTCTTTATCAAAAGCTACTTCGTTGCCGTTTAACAGAAAAGTTTTATCATTGATGATTTTCAACTCAAGCGGCTCTGCATCTTCGCCTGGATCAGATGGCTTTACAACTGTAACTTTTACGGGGCTGCTTACGCCATAAAGCTCAATATTCTTTAATTGTTCGCTTTTATAGTAATGAACCGGCAGGTTAAGGTCTGTTACAACCTGCTCCATTAAGGTATAAGACTTCAGGATATCGATTTCGTTATCCACTACCTTTGTGCCGGAGAAGATGTTGAGTTGCTTCAGCATGTCGTCCTGGCCTAAACCTTTCTTATCGTCTTTTATGAGCACGCTGCTGTTGATGCTGTAAATAGGGGCCTGTGTTTTCAGGTACAGAAATCCTGCTCCAAGTGCCAGTACAAATGATATGACAAACCATTTCCAGTGGACCAGGTATTTGTACAGGATCTCAGCAAGGTCAATGGTTTCTTCTTCCTGCTGCTTGAATAAGATCTTATTTAAGTCGGTATTGTTCATCTTTATATAAAAATAAAAGGCAGTAAGATCTGGAATGGATTAGCGTGTTAGAGAAGTAACAATAACAGTAAGCAAGCTAAGCCCGCTGAGTACAACCGGAATGAGTTGAACTGTTCTGTCGCTTGACATCACTTTACTTTTCGTAGGCTCCACATACACGACATCGTTTGCCTGCAGGTAATAATAGGGGGAGTTAAACAGATCACGCTCGGTAAGGTCTACCTGTGAGAAAACACGCTTGCCATCAACTTCACGAATAACCTGCACATTATTTCTCTTCCCGTATATAGTCAAATCTCCTGCCAAGGCTATAGCCTCCGGCAAAGTAATCTTTTCGTTGGGGATGGTATATAAAGCTGGTCTGGTTACTTCACCCAACACAGAGATCTTAAAGTTCAGGATGCGGATATTAACTGTAGGCTGTTGCAGGTATTTATCCAGGTGTTTTGTCACCAGATCTGTGGCCTCACTTGTACTTAAGCCCGCTAATTTTACTTTTCCAACCAACGGGAGCGAAATAAAGCCTTCTTCATTGATCAAATAGCCATTTGCCGGAGAAGGGGCAGTAGATTGTGTTGTTTGCTGCTGCGTTGTAGCGTTGGCTTGTAGGTAAGGATTAAACATGGCACTGGCTTCAGGGCTTAAGCTGCTCACCATTATAGAAAGTATATCACCTGGCTGCAATTTAGATACATGTTTTTGCGCGATTGTTTGCGTCTCGTTTCCGGATTGGTCTGCCTGAAAATAGATTACTTCTTTCTGGCTCACACAAGAACAGCAAAGGATGCATAGTAAAAGCAGGGGCTTACTAAAAAAAGAAAAGCGTTTGTACTTGAAAATCATAAAGGGTGTAGAAGTATTATATAAGAGAACCGTAGTTTGAGTAGAGCGAAGTTTGAATTTATAGCCTTAAAGGGTGCAAGTTAAAACATTGGCAGCAGGTATAAAACTCTTAGTTTGTCTGCAGCGTCTTTACCAGTTGCAAGTTGCGCTTGCTGATGGCTACCAGTGCTAATCCCATACTTGTTATTTGCAGGATTGCCTCGTTGCCTCTAACTGCTACCACTTCTCCTTCCAGGTCTGAAAAAGGAAGGCTTCTGACCTTTACCACATCCCCCGCATTTAAACTTATTTCCTGTACACTCACGCTTTCGTGCTCTTTAAGGAAATCTGCGACGGCATTTATCTCTTCCTGTTTGATAGCGGCAGGTTTACCCAGGTGGTAAACATAGTTCAGCACTCCAGGCACGCTTCTTACTTCCCACTTCTGTTTTTCGGCAACCTTTACAAAAACATAGGATTTGAACAGGGGTTCTATGATGGTTTTTTTTCTGTCACTCCACTGGCGCACCACCTTTGTAGTGGGGCAGTAATTTTCTATTCCCGCCTGGCTTAACATGCCCGCCACTTTTTTCTCCCAGCGCGGCTTTGTGTAGATGGCGTACCAGTTCTTTTCCTCCATGTTATCAAGCGTGTTGAATGCTAAAAGATATGGCTTCGCCATTCTGGCTCACACGCCATTGCTTCTGATCAGTAAAAAACATATTGATTTTTTGAACAAGAGCACCTTAAATATAAGGCAGCTACATATCTTCTTTTTAAAGATATATATTAGATAAAATCTATATTCTGTGTGTTTTGTTCTATGATTTTCACTTCAGGGTATGGCTTCGCCATTCTGGGTGACAATACTTTGGCAAAAGTAGGTAAAATGTTGCGAGGCTACGTATGAAGGGGTGAAAAAGTTGTGTAGATATTTTAGGTAATTGTATGTCACTATTTTCGTGACAATAGTGGCAGGTAGAAGTGACTTGTAAAGGTCAGGCCTTTAAGTGTAGCTTATAGGATCAGGTTGTTTTTAAAACAATACCGCAACAGGTCTGCGTTTGTGCTGAAGCCCATTTTTTTATACATCCTGTTTTTATAAGTGGTAGCGGTACTGACAGTAATATTCAAAGTCTCCGCAATCTGCTTTAAGGTAGTACCTGTAGCTAGCTGCTGCATAATGTCAAATTCACGGTTTGATAGTGCCGCGTGCTTACTCTCCTCGCCATTGTTTCCTGCCATCCAGTTTGCCAGCTGCTCTGCCAGTGCAAATGGTATATACTTTCCGCCGGTTCGGATCATCTGTACTGCTTTTACCAGTTCTTCGGTAGGAGAGTCTTTCCTGAGATAGCCTGAAGCACCTAGCTTTAGGGAACGCAAGGCATAGTCCTGGGCCGGGTGCATGCTAAGCATAAGCACAGGCAGGTTCTGAAAGTGCTTTTTAAGGTCTTTCAATATATCAAGACCATGCATGCCTGGAATGTTGATGTCTAAGAGTACGATATCTATTTTATGTTTCTCAACTAAGCGAAGGACATTACCCCCATGATCTGTTTCAGCTACAACAGTTATTTCTGGCTCGCTGTGCAGTACTTTCTTGATACCTTCCCTGATCAGGGCAAAATTGTCTGCTATAAGTATCTTCGCCATTCGTCGTGTGTTAGGTAAGCAGGAAATCAAATAGCTGCCAGGTAAATGGCAGGCATTTTTGTAAAGCTACGCTCAAAGAATCTAATTGCTTTATATTTTGCAAAAATTAAATATAAATTGTTAAATATAGGATAAAAACTTTAATTTCCTTGTTGCAACATTTAAGATTTTAGGATCACTACTGAGGATGAGGGACTTAAACTTTAAAAGTTTTCTAAAGTTTTTGAATTGATTCCATACCCCTGCAGGTAAGAACACCTGAAAGGGTATGCGGGGCAGTGCAGTGATTGTTACTTCATCTGTATAGATGCAGCCATACTCGATGGTACAGTATAAGTAGGGTGGTCTTGTTCAATTTTTTAGAATATGATTTTTTAGTCCTTCAACATAAATGCTATATCCTGAAGCTGTTAAATGAGTTCCGTCACTGGTATATGTTGGGTTGATACCTTTCAATGAATAATCATATAACTTCCTGTGTATATCAATATATATGTAGTTCTCCGAACCTGCACAAATGTCTCTTAATGCTTTATTGAAGGTGATTATCTTACTGTTAATGAAGGTTCTTTCATGAAAGACAGGAAAAAGACTTACAATGTAAGTTCTCTCACTTTTAAGCTCCGAAAGGATCTTTTTATAATTAGTGATAGTATTTTCTACTGATCGGTATTTTAGATCATTATATCCTAATTGGATAACCGTATAAGTGGGATTTAGAGATAAGATATTCTTTTCTAATCTGAATAATACTCCTTTTGTAGTCTCGCCATTGAGCGCTCTGTTAGCGACAGTCGAAGTATGATGCAGTTCAAATTCTGGTATTCCATAGGTGTGGCTATCTCCAATTAAAAGGAAATCGCACTCCTTTATCTCTGAATTTTGTTCTTCATAAGCTAAAATCTGGCTTTTATGTTTTCTAATTATTTGCTTTTCCAAGCCAAAAACCGGAGCAGCTATTTTGATTACTATATCACGTAAGTTATGATACTCCAAATAACTTACTAACATTACTAGAGCAAGAATTAAGACACCTGGATTAACTCTTAGCAAGTTGACCAAATCTTTTTGTTCCTATACCAGATTTGATTATTCTGCCGGGATTACCTGCTACTATACTGTTAGCAGGCACATCTTTCGTAATAACAGTTCCGGAACCTACAATTACATTATCTCCAATTCGTAAGCCAGGTAACACAATTGCATTTATGCCGATAAAGCAAGACTTACCAATGAAGGTATCACAATGTATGTTTCTTGTAAAATCATGAGATAAGATAACAGCACCAGCTGCTACATAACTTCTTTCTCCTATATGGATGCCCTTGGGATATGTTTTATCTAAACGTGCCCTCAAAGAAATGCGGCAAGATTTATGGATATCCATTCCGTAAAGTTTAGTAAAAAACATGTGCCTGAAAGAGATAAAGACAAGCCTTATGAATGTTCTAGCTTTAGACATTGATCAAACTTTTATTATTACGAATAAATTCTATTTTAAATAGCGCCGCGTGTTTACTCTCTTCGCTCTAATTTCCTGTCACCTAGTTTTCCAACTACTCTGCCAATGATAATGAGGTGTTCTCTTCTCCGATGCGTATTATCTGTACTACTTTTAAAGTAACTTCGTCAAAACAAAAACTAGCAGGCAAACGGCAGGCGTTCTTGTAAGTCTATGCTTAGCATATATCACTATTCTGGATTCTATACAAATTAGTTTTAAGTATTATATTTTTTATAAATTATTTACTTTTTATGATATGTTATTCAGGTTATACGATAACAACTGATGATGAGGTGTCAAAAATAGGAACAAGATTAGATAATTTTTATTCCACACCCCTGCAGGTAAGAACACCTGAAAAGTTATGTAATGGAGGGCATGTGAGGCTTACCAGATCCAGCTCGGGCAGAGCACTCTCTGTGCATTATTTAGCTTTAGGCCAAGAACAATTTCATGAGTGTTAGCGCTAACCCTGTTTAGGTCAGAAGTGGTAATGTCTTGTGAGTAACTGACATCAAGCATGTGGTTTAAGTAAACACCAACTGTTGCTGCCACCGCATCCTTATGGCGATAGGAGGCGCCTAACCAAAAGCGTTCGGCATACATCAGTTTCGTGTTCACATCCACCATAGTAAGTCCGTTATCAGCCATTTTTACCATGACTGAAGGTGTAAGGGTTACCAAATCAGATGCTCTGACTCTGACACCGCCAGTAGCATAATAGTGCTTTTGCAATGCTGCACCTGGTCTACTTGCAGCGTTGTCGGAACTACTTCTTAGGAGCTGCATACCTGATACCCCCACATAAAAGCTTTGGCTGTATAACCAGATTCCAACACCAAGGTCCACTTTATTCATGTTCCCTATGTCACCTGCCACAAAAGGATCATCAGGGGTAAGTAGATTCAAGGCATTTTTATTTAACCGGTATTGCGTTAAGCCTGCTACAACACCACCCGACATATTGATTTCTCTTGTCAGAGGCAGGTGATAAGCATAGTTAAGATTCAGGGAGAAAGTTCTGAGTAATCCGGACTTATCCATTTGAGCTATAGCGCCAATTCCGTGATGTGGTTTTACATAGAACCGGTTGTTCTTATTGGCTCCTGACCCGGCGGAAGAACCTCTGCCACGCATACTCAGGCGCTTGACATTTCTGTCGTTTTTATTCAGGGATGAGTGAATGCTGGTATAGAAGCTTGTTGGTGCTCCTTCCAGACCTATCCACTGATTCCGGTACCCGGCACGCACATCGGTGTAATTTTCAATACCTGCCACAGCCGGGTTTAAGAGGAAGTTATTCTGCGTATACTGCGTTCGCTGTGGCATTTGCTGAGCACACACAGTTACGGTTAAAGTAACCAGGAAAAGTAAAGAAAAAATTAACTTCATGTTGATTACTTAATTAAGGTAATACTGCCAGCAGTTGGTTCTTCACCCATGCCAAGGTCAATGATGTAATAGTAAGCGGCCATAGGCAGCGGCTTGCCGTTGTGCGTACCGTTCCATGGCTCCTGGTACCCTTTTGAGTCGTAGATCTGGGCGCCCCACCTGGTAAAAACCTGTACCCGGCAGTTTGGGTAGTACTCTATGTTTCTGATGTGCCAGGTGTCATTTATGTTGTCACCGTTCAAGGTAAGAGCGTTTGTCGGTTCTATGCGGGGCAGTACAGTGATTATCACTTCATCTGTATAGATGCAGCCGTACTCCGATGTTACTGTTACAGTATAAGTGGTTGTCTCCTGTGGTCTTGCAACAGAATTCTGAGCGTTAGGAGTTGATAAACTGGTTGTTGGTGACCAGGAGTAAGTTAGCCCCCCCTTAGCTCTTAACTCTACATAGTTACCTTGGATGATAGTTCTGTCCGGTCCTGCGTCAGCAGTTGGCGGCATAACTGTGGCTGTTACTTTTATTCTTTCTGAACTGGAGCAGCCATTTTTATTCACGGTTTGCACAAAATAATGTGTAGTTACCTGTAGTGAGGGAGTTGTATAGGTGTCGCCTGTATGTAAAAGAGTGCCACCTGTAGCCTGGTCATACCACTCTAAAATATAGCTTGCAGCAGGTGAACTTGCCTTCAAAGTTGCTGTTTCATCCGGACAAATTATACTACCTGTTGCCGTAGGAGGATCAGGTAAGGGATCAACAGTCACAAATACTGCATTACTGATGCTCTCGCAAGGTGTAGAGGTAACTACGCGCCTGTACCAGGTGCTTCTAAACAAAGGAGGGGCAGTATAGTCCACACTTGTATTAACACCTGGTGCTGGGGAAAACCCTGTCGTTGCGCTCTCAGTACTGTACTCCCAGCGGTATGTAAAGCTTCCGGTACCACCCATTGGTAAAGTGCCTTTAAGTGGTGCAGGAGCTTTTCCGTAACACACTAATTGATTACCGCTAATTGTATTCTGGGTTACAGAAGGTACCACCGTAATTTTCACAGCTTGACTAGGCAAAGACTCACATGGAGAGGAGCTTACCACTCTTCGGTACCAGGTCGTTTGGGAAAGTGAGCCGGGTTGGTAGCTCTGCTCGTTATTTACACCACTGGCTGGTTGAAAACCGGTACTTTCACTTTCCTGGCTGTACTCCCAAAGGTAGCCGTAGTTACCACTGCCACCGTTCGGAGCAGAGCCTGTTAAAAGAGCAGGAGCGGTGTTGATACAGATAGTCTGGGTACCTGAGACAGTGTTGTTATCTACTTTCTCGTAAACTGTGACTTTCACAGCCTCGCTTAAGCTTTCACTGCACAAACCTGAAGTAACTTTTCTTCTGAACCAGGTTGTTCTGGTTAATGCCGGGGAGGTATGATGTTGTGTATTGTTGATGCCCGGAGCCGCTGTAAAGCCACTGGTACTACTGGTGGTACTCGCCTCCCAGGTGTAAGTATAAGCGACCTTACCTCCTGAAGGCATACTACCCGTTAGACTTATTGGTGTTTGACCGGAGCAGATGCTTTGCTCAGCTGTGGCAACGTTATTTACAATGTCGTACCGTCTGGTTCTGATCTCAACTATCGTAGTTGATTTTATATCCTCTCCACAGGATGATGTGGCAGTAAACTCTATCTGGTAACTTGGCTCATTAATAGCCTTACAATCTATCTGCCAGGTAAAAGGGGAGGTTACCTGCCCGACACCTGTTCTGGTTTCAAAAGTGATGTTCTGCGTGTTCAGGTCAAAGTTTTTACCTACTGCTGATAATGTCACTTCTTCGTTGTCAGGATCGAAACCAAGTACATCGAAATTAATAATATCACCTGCTTCTACAGTTATTACCCTTTTATTTGGTGACAAGGAGATGACTGGTGGTTGGTCTGGAAGAGGCTCCACTTGCAGACTGACACGTAAGGTGTCCTGTTTGGGTAAGCCACATCCATTGTCTCCATTATCGCTTACAATGAGGTCCAGTAAATAGACTTCACCATTGGTGCTGAAGCATTTATCAAGACAAAGTGAGGCTTCCAGCACTCTTTCACCTGTCACTGTGTTTACCACGCCGCTTGTTGTGCCGGACAAACTGAAGAAGTTATTGCTAAAGTTTACAGGAACTGCGGTAAGCGTAAGTGGCTCATCTTTGTCCGGGTCAGTGAAGTATACTTTTATACAACGTGAATCTGTACCTCCTATTTTTAGTACCTGTCCCTTCACATAAGGCGTTGTATTATCGGTTAGCTTGGCGGAAATTTCAGGAGATTCATTTTTGCTGCAGGCCTTTACAAGCAACTGAAAGTCTCTTCGTACTTCACCAATTTTTACTCCATTTCTGAACTCCTGGCAGCGAACTCCAAAAACATATAACCCAACAAAGCCAGGATTAACCGTAAGTCTACCTGTTTGAGAGTCTATGTTTAAGGCAGGGTTACCTTGTATCTGGTTGTCTTTGGAGTGACCCGGAAGCCAGTTAATTTCCGGATAGGGAGCACTGATGGGAGGAGGAATTATGCTACTTGGCGAGGAGTGGCCATTAAGTGGATCAACTAAATCGTAAACAAGTTCATCTCCATCAGAGTCAGTGCTTTTAAAGTTATAGTAAAAGAGTTCGTCAACACAGGCATAATCACTAGGTGGGGCAGGCAACTTTGGGGAGGAGTTCTTAAAAAACGTTCCATTTTTCACAACAGCAGGAAACTCCATGTAAAAAGTTGTTCCCGATTCGCCGGGGGTAACTATGTTTGTAATAGTACCATTGCGGCAGCAACGCTCCCATACCATATAATAACCGGCAGGACTAGTATAAATGGAAGGATCTAAGTAAATGTCTTCAAAATAAACCAACTTTGATGTCTTCAGGTCGCTGGTGGTACAGCCGACATTGGTGTAGTTCAGGTTGGTTTCTGACTTTCTGTTTAGCCTTATAGTTTTGATCAGCTTGTCTGTACCTTTCTCGAAAATATTAACATCAACAAAGGGGTCTTTGGCTCCGGGCAGACCATTTACCTGGTCGAAGTACAAATTAAAGTAGAGCCTGTAGTTGTAACCTGAAAGGTGCTGTAGTTCAAATTCGCCACCTACAATATGTGTTGCCATTGCTTTGGAGCAAACTAAGAGAGACAGCAGAAGCAGCAACAGTAGATGTTTCTTCATTTGATACTAAAGGTAGAATGGTATGAATAAAACCAACTCAAGCTATACAGGAATTTGATGTTATCTATACTTAGTTGGATATTTCAAGATAATAAATATATATAACTTATCTATATTATTTAGTAAGGAGGAATAACAAAGGGGCAAAAGAAGGCGAATGAGTGACTAATGCTGGGAAGAAAAGTATTTAAATCCAGGGCCTGAAGCAGTAGAAGTATAGAAGGCGATTTGTTGAACAAGTATTTATTTTTTCCCTTCTTCAGAAGTCTCCTCCAAGTCATCAAGTTCAAGGCGAAGGGCATTAAGTAAGACAGAAATCTGCCATGGTTGCCACAGAATCATTTTGAATTAGTGTACTAAAACAAAATATTGTGTAGTGCCTGCTAATTAAGTTCAACTGACGGGACGGCTAATGCTTTTGTAGGTAGCAATATTAGGTATGACTTCTATATCATAATCCTCATGAAGTATTATACCTGCTGCGTTTCCCTTTTAGCCTAACAAACACTGTCTTCTATAAGTAGCTTACAATATTGAAGAATAGTCGCTTAATATTTTACCAAACCCACTGCGGACAAAGCACTTTTTGAGCGTTATTCAGTTTAAGACCTATCACAACCTCATGTGTGTTAGCGCTTACTGTGTTTATGGCTGATGTTGTTACATCATAGGAATAACTAACATCTAACATGTGATTGATATAGATGCCAACTGCGCCTGCAAAAGCATCATTATGGCGGTAGGATATTCCTGTCCAAAAGCGATCATTATACGTTAGTTTTGCATTTCCATCCACCATTACAACTCCACTTTCAGCCATCTTAACCATTAATGAAGGAGTTAGAGCTAATTCACTGGATGCCTTTATTTTTATTCCACTAGTTGCAAAGTAATGTTTCTGAAGAGTCGCATAAGGTCCTCCTTCTGCACTGTTTGAATTGCTTCTTAGAAGTTGCATGCCAGAAACTCCCAGAAAGAACGAGTTGCTGTACAGCCATAAGCCTACGCCCAAGTCAGCCTTATTCATATTACTAAAATCACTTGCCTCAAAAGGGTCATTAGGAGTGACAAGATCCAGCGCATCTACATTTAGTCTGTATTGCTTTATTCCTGCCAGTAAACCTCCAGCGAGATTAATTCTACTAGTTAAAGGTAGGTGATAGGCATAGCTAAGGCTTAAGGAGGATGTTTTGAGTAGTCCAGCCTTATCCACCTGAGCAACTGCACCTAATCCATGGTGAGGCTTAATATAAAAGCGGTTGTTTGTATTAGCTCCTGACCCTGGATTTGAGCCGTTGTTCCGCATGCTCAAACGCTTTGTGTTTCTATCGTTTTTGTTTAGAGAAGTATGAAAGCTAGCATAGAAGCTGGTTGGCGCCCCTTCCATACCTACCCATTGGGTGCGGTAGCCTGCGCGTAGGTCAATGTAATTCTCTATACCTGCTACTGCAGGATTGAGCAGGAAATTATTCTGTACGTAAAGTGTATGTTGGGGTAATTGCTGAGATCTAACAGACAAGGTAATGAAAACCAGAGATAGTAAAGTAAAAACTGGTCTCATAAGCTATTATTTTATTAGTGTGATACTTCCGGAAACTGGTTTTTTACCCATGCCAAGGTCGATAACATAATAATAAGCGGCCATAGGAAGGGGATTACCATTGTGCGTTCCATCCCAAGGGCTTTTGTAGCCTCTAGATTCATATACAAGCGAGCCCCATTTGGTAAACACTTGAACACGACAGTTAGGGTAATGCTCAATGTTGCGTATCTGCCAAGTATCATTCATATTATCGCCATTTAGCGTGATGGCGTTGGCGGGGTCAACTAGAGGGAGCACAGTAACAGTAACCTCATCTGTATAGACGCAGCCATATTGAGTTGTAACAGTAACGGTGTAAGTAATCGTCTCCTGTGGCTTCGCAATTGGATTATGGATATTTGGATCAGACAGTCCCGTTTCAGGAGACCAGGAATATGTTTTTCCTCCTTTAGCTGAAAGTCCGACAAAGCCTCCTTGGGTAATTATAACATCTTCGCCTGCTGATGGTTGTATCACATCAACAGTTATTTTAGCACTTTCGCTTAAACTTACATCGCAATTTCCAGAAGTAACTCTTCGCCTGTACCAAGCAGTCTGGTTTAGCATGGGCGGTGTATAGTGCTGTTGATTATTTATGCCTGGAGCAGGTTTGAATTCGTCCTGAGAACCAGAAGTACAAATTTCCCATACATAAATAAACTCTCCTCTGCCACCAGTGGGAGTGCTGCCAGTAAGTTGGTCAGGTGTTTCACCCAAACATACCACCTGACCTTTAGAAATATGGTTGTTACCTATGTCATACCTTCTAGGTATAACATCAATAATCTCTGTTTTAGTTATTTGATTACCGCAGGAAGTGGAAGTAACAGAAAATTCAACCTGATATAAACTCTTTTTAGGAGTTTCACAGTCTATCTGCCAAGTAAAAGGTACTGTGACTTTTCCAATTCCACTTTTTGTTTCAAAAGTTATTTTTTGAGAGTTCAGATCAAAACCTTTACCAGTAGCTGAAACAGTGACCTCTTCGTTATCTAAATCTGTTCCTGCTACATCAAAACTGATAACATCGCCCTCAGACACTTCCATTGTCCTTTTAGTGGTAGAAAGCGAGATAGAGGGAGGGCTGTTAGGTAGTGGTTCAACTATAAGACTAAGTTGCAACGTATCCTGACGCGGTAAACTGCAGCCATTGTCGCCTGCATCACTCACAATCAGGTCAAGTTGGTAAACACTTCCTTTTGTATCAAAGCAAGCGTCTAAACAGAGAGTTGCTTCTAATACTTCGTCTTGATTTCCTGTATTAACAACACCGCTTATATTACCTTCTAAGCTGAAGAAACTGTTGTTAAAGTTAACAGGCTTCACTGTAAGTGAGATTGGCTCACCCTCGTCCGGATCAGTAAATTTTACCTTTATGCACCGCGGGTCTTTTGAACTTATACGAAGCACCTGTCCTTCCTGGTAAGGTTCATTTGTGCCTGGAACCAAAGCTGAAACCTGAGGAGATTCGTTCCGGTGGCATGACTTAACCAGGAGTTGGAAATCTCTTCTGACCTCGCCAATCTTAACACCGTTTCTGAATTCTTGAACCCGCACACCGAAAACAAACAATCCAAGGCTTTTAGGTCTAACAGTAAGTCTGCCTGTAGTTTTGTCTATGCTCATTGGTGGCGTACCCTGTACCTGATTCATGACATCGTACCCTGGCTGCCACTGTACTTCAGGATAGGGTGCAGGAGATGCAGGGGGTACTGCATCTTTACCAGGCTTGCTATGACCATTCAAGGGAGTCACCAGGTCATACACAAGTTCATCTCCGTCCGCGTCTGTACTAGCTAAATTGTGGTAGAACAGCTCGCCGACGCAGGCATAGTCGCTTAGAGGAGGAGAGAACTTAGGGGATGAGTTCATAAAAAATGCCCCATCTTTTACTACAGCAGGAAACTCTAAATAAAAGGTAGTTCCTGCGTCTCCTGGCGAAACTATATTACTAATAGGAGGATTTCGGCAGCAGATTTCAGAGGCAACGTAATAGCCATTAGGGTTTTTATAAATAGAAGGATCAAGATAAATGTCCTCATAGTATATGATTTTTGAGGTCTTAAGGTCGCTAGTAGTGCAGCCTACATTTGTATAATTGATAGCTGACTCACCACGCATATTAAGTTCCATTCTTGAAATCAAGCGGTTTGTGCCTTTTTCAAAAATACCTATTCTAACAAACCTGTCTTTTCGACTAGGGTTTCCATGGACGTCGTCAAAGTACAGGTTTAAAATTAACCTGTAGTTATAGCCTGTTAGGTGCTGCAATTCAAACTCGCCTCCTACAATATGAGTTGCATTTACCTTGTAACAGAAACAAGTGAATAGAAAGAGGAGGAATAAGCGTAGCTTCATCCCTTTAAATCTAAAGTTTATACCTTAATAATACAGTCAAACGTATTGTGAAAAATCTTGTTTTATATATTGTTTTTCTAAAGTTGTGTAAGTTTTTAAAAAACCTTTGGGGAATTGCTGTTATAGAAGGTAGGAGGGTTATGAACAACTTAAGCAACAATGCTTGAAAAGCAGAAAGATTAAAGGGGGTTTACAATTTTGGTGAAGCTATAAGATACTCTTGTCACCAGTGTTTTCTTTCTCCTCCAAGTCATCAAGTTCAAGGCGAAGGGCATTAACAGAAATTTGTGTCTCCCGCAAGGCTAATGCCAGGGAAACCATGAGTAGGATTAGGCTGATTCCAAAAAGATACTTTCCGGCGGTGGTATAGCCGGCAAAAAGTATAAACATACAAAATACGCAGCCGAAGATGCTGCTGATGCCAAATGCCTGCATGTTTCGGATCAACACCAGACGAATACGCAGGTTTTCTATCTGACCGTAAATCAGTTGGCTTTGGGTGGTGGCATACCGTTGCTTCAGACTACGGATCAGGTTTGCCAGAGCCATAAAGCGGTTGGTGTAGGCCAGTAGGAGCAGCGAAATAGCAGGAAAAAGTAAGGCAGGTGTAGTCAGTGTAATTTCCATACTTACGTTTTCAGGAGATAAGTTAGATGTTTTTCAGGAAATCCTCATCTAAAGGCTCTATATCATCGTCTTCCTCCTGTTCCGCAGCATCCCAATCTACTTCCTGCAACAGATCAAGGCCTTCAAAGATTAGCTCATCCAGCTCCTCCTTTGTGGCGGCATCCAAGGTGCGCTCAAACAGCTCCAGTATCTGCTCGCGCTGCTCATTAACAAAAATCTCGTGGTACAGATTATCGAAGGTGGTAATCTTCTTCTGAACAATCTTATCAATCTCCCGGGTGCTTTTTGCTTTTAATGCCTCTTTTAATGTGTCGAGTGCTTCCTTGCTTTTCTCATTGGTGGAAAGGCGTGTAAAAGCTTTTACAAAAGCGATAGCCACGCCTAAACGCAGCCGCTCAAACCTGAAGCTGAGTTCTTCTGTCAGTTTGCCTCCTTTCAGATGCGTATCCCTGTAAACTTTTTCAAATTGCTCATATACTTTTGTGGCTCCTTCCTCAAAAACGGAAGGGTTCTCAGTGTCAAAGGCAGTCTCAAGAAGGATCTCAAAGCTCTTGGCGCTCATAATCTGTTCGATTTAAAATATCAGGTGCAAAGGTAATGTTTTATACTTTCTATTCTTGTGTCTGGTTGACAGATATAAAAACAGCGGCCGGAACATCTGCTCCGGCCGCTGTTTTTATTTTGGGTAATGTATAATCAGTTCACAGGTACTTATCGGAATTTTACCATACCCACATTGGGCAGATCACCTTGCGGCGGTTGTTAAGTTTTATACCCAGCACTACTTCATGTGTGCCTACACTTACCTGGTTTAAATTGGATGTTGCGACTTCATAGGCATAACTCAGGTCGAGGAGGTAATTTAGATTAACACCTGCCATTGCTGCCCAGGCATCGTTGTGGCGGTAAGACACACCTCCCCAAACCTGTTGGTTGTAAAGGGCCCGCAAATTAAAGTCAACTGCCGGTGCCGCTGATGCTGTTGCTTTTACCATGATGGAAGGTATGAGTGCCAGGTCCCGGTCAGGCTGGAAGCGCATACCTGCCGTAGCATAAAGGTGTGGCTGCAGCGAAAGGTTTGGGGAATCGCCCTGAAGATCATCTTTACTCTTTACCAACTGCATTCCCGACACACCTACGTAAAAATCCGGGGTATACAACCACAACCCTAACCCTAAATCAAGCTTGGTTGAGTTAAGCTTCATGGCGGTCAGGTACGGGTCATTCGGATCAACCGGGCTTGCTTCCTGCATGTCTACGCTATACTGTGTTGCACCGGCCGCTATCCCTCCTGATAAAGTGAAATAACCGGTAAGGGGCAGGTGATATGAATAGCTTCCGTTCAGGGTAGAAGCCCTTAGTAATCCTGCTTTGTCCACTTGAACCACGGCACCCACACCGTGGTGTGGAATTGCTTTTTTATAACCTCCTCTGCTGGAGAAACCGTACCTGTTTGGTTTTGCGGTTCTTCCCGAAGAACCGTTGCCCTGGTATCCGATAGAACCCTGTATGGACGCATAGAATGTCTCTGGTGCTCCTTCCACACCAAGCCACTGGCTGCGGAAACTCATGCGGAGATCAGTGTAGGTCTCTATGCCACCCACTGCAGGGTTAACCAGGTAATTGTTAAGCGCATACTGCGTGTACTGTGGGCGTTGTTGTGCATAGGCCTGTGCAACTGTGGCGATAACAACCAATGCAACTGCTAAAATTCTTTTCATCTCTTCTGGTGTTTATTTTACAATTGTTACACTTCCTGATATTGGTGCCGAATCTTTGTCTAATCGGATAATATAGTAGTAGGCCGACATCGGCAGCGGCGTACCGTTTTTCCTGCCGTCCCACGGCTCACTATATCCCTTCGATTCAAAGATCTTTTCACCCCACCGGGTATAGATTTCCACAATGCAATTAGGGTAGTTTTCGATGTTCCGGATCAGGAACTTATCGTTGAAACCGTCCCCGTTTGGTGTGATCACATTTGTAATCTCAACCTTTGGCAGCACTGTGATGGTCACACCTTTTGTAACTGTACATCCTTCTTTGGTTGTTATCGCCACATAGTAAGTGGTTGTCTTTGTAGGTGTGGCCACCGGATTGGCAATGGAAGCATCAGACAACTCCTCTGCAGGTGACCAGCTGTAAGCAACTCCGCCAGTAGCGTTAAGCTGTACCATTTTGCCTTCCGTAATGGTAATGTTATCGGTAATAGCTACCTGAGGGCCAACTGCGTTTACTTTAACTTCCTGTCGGGTGGCGCTCACACAACGGTTAGCGTTCACAGTCTGAACCCAGTAAGAAGTGGTAGAGCTGATCACAGGAGTTCTGAAGGTGCTGCCTATAAAAATAAGGTTCCCACCTTGTGGAGCATCGTACCATTCCACTGTAAGTCCAGCCATGGCAGAAACAGAAAGCGTTACGCTGTTGCCCGGGCAAATGGCTGCAGAATTCACTGTAGGGGCAACCGGGAGTTGTACTACTTCTACCTTTACTGTATTGCTAATGCTTTCAGCACATGGTCCACCGGCAATTACTTTTCTTCTGAACCAGGTAGTAACCACGAACTTGTCTGCAGAAGTGTAGCCCTGACCCGTTGCGCCTGGTATGTCTGTGAAGGTCGCTCCGTCGGTGCTGTATTGCCACTGGTAAGTATAGGTGCCGTTGCCACCTGCTGGTACAGTGCCTGTGAAGGCCGCAGGGGTGGCTCCGCTGCAAACACGCTGGGGTGAGCTGATGGAATTATTGCTTATCGGCTGATCAACCAGCACCTGAACTGCCCTGCGTGAGCTGCTGATACATCCGTTCCCATTAACAGCCTCAACATAATAAGTAGTGCTGGCTGTAAGTATAGGGGTAGTAAAGGAAATGCCGCTTGCAAGGGAGTTGCCCCCGGAAACAACATTGTACCAGTGGTAAGTAATGTTGTCAGCAGTAGAAGAAGGATTGTTAACTCTTAACGTGGCAGAGTTGCCGGCACAAACTGTTTCACCTTCTGCTACCGGTGTAGCAGGCAGTGGCACCACTGTTACCTTTACTGTATTGCTGATGCTTTCTGCACAAGGGCCGGCAGCTTTTACCTTTCTTCTGAACCAGGTATCCGATGTTAGCGCATTTGGCGTGTAATCCTGTCCGTGAGCTCCAACGATGCTCGCAAAATTCAATCCATCGGAGCTACGTTCCCACTGGTATTCCAATCCAGTAGTTCCGCCGCCAGCGGGCAATGAACCGTTCAGTGTAGCAGGAGTTGTATTACTGCAGATCGTCTGACCATTGCTGATGCTATTGCTAGTTATTGGTGTTACGATACTTACGGTTACACCTTCACTTGTACTGGTGCAACCCGAAGCAGTAGCTGCAAACGCAACAACAGTATAAGTTGACTGAGACGATAGCGGAACTGTTGTATACGTGGTGCCGGTGTGCAGGAGCGTGCCGTTGGCATGGAACCATTTGTACACTACAGAAGCATCAGGAGCGGTAACAGCTAAAGTAGCGCTGCTGCCAGCACACACGAGAGCATCGTTCACGGCTGGTTGGGATGGCCTGTTTGTTACCAATACATCCGCCTGCTCTCTGGCAGGACTAACACATCCTGCTGTGTTAACTGCCTCTACGAAGTATGATCTGTTGGAGTAGAGCGCAGTAGGTGATGTAAAGGATATCCCTGAGCCAACCGGGTTAGTGCCGGCGGCATCGTTGTACCACCTGTATTCCAGCGAAGGATCAGGATTCTTTACATAAAGAGTAGCTTTCTCTCCGGAACAAATAGCACCATTTTCAACAGATGGAGTAGCTGGTAGAGATGTTACGCTAACCACTACCGCTTTTCTTGTCGGACTTGTGCAGCCTACTGCTGTCATTGCCTCTACATAGAAAGAAGTACTTGTTTGCAGGCCACTGATAGAGTAGGTATTACCGGTAGCCAAAAGTTTTCCGGCCGTATCAAACCACCTGTAAGTAAGGGTGGCATCAGGTTGTTTTACAGAAAGCACTACAGGCTGTCCGGAACAGACGGCCTGGTTGTCTGCAAGTGGTTCATCCGGAAGTGGGGCAACAGTTACTTTGATTGCTTTTCTTAAACTAACACAGCCTGTTGTTGTTATAGCCTCCACATAATAAGTTTTGTCTGATGTTAAGGCTCCTGTTTCTAAAGATGGACTGGCAGCTATAGCAACGCCTCCTGTGGCTGCTGTATACCATCTGTATGCAAGGGATGGGTCAGGTTGTTTGATGGAAAGTGTTGTAGCACTGCCGGCACAGATCTCCTTATCATCAGCTTCTGGTGTAGCTGGCAGTTGTAGTACACTCACATTAACCGCTTTCCGCTGACTTGTGCAGGCCAGGGATGTGTTGGTGTAAGCTTCTACAAAGTATAAGGTGTTGCTGGTAAGGGCAGGGGTAGTGAATGAGGATCCGTTTGCTACCAGGCTGCCTTTTGCATCAAACCACCTGTAGTTAAGCTTTACATCTAAGTTGGTAACGCTAAGGGTGGTGAAATCGCCCGTGCAGATCACTTTATCCTCAGCCTGTGGCATGGCTGGCAGTGGCGTCACAAAAACAGTCACTGATCTGCGGGAGCTCACACAGTTGTTTTGATTGACAGCCTCAACATAATAAGTCTTCTCTGCTTTCAGGCCTTCTACCGTGAATGTTTCACCTGCGGCTAAAATGTTGCCACCTGTTTCCACATCATACCACCTGTAAGTAAAACCTATTTCCGGAGCCGACACGCTCACTTTAGCTGTTGCTCCTGAGCAGATTGTTATATTATCTGCTACAGGCGTGGCTGGTAGCGGAACGATAGTAACTTTAACACTATTACTTACATGCGGCGGGCAAATACTGTTAACAACCTTTGCCGTTCTTCTGAACCAGGTAGTGACGTTTAGTGAGCCCGGCGCAAAATCCCTTCCTGTTGCATTGTTTATGCTAGTGAAGTTGATTCCGTCTTCGCTTCGCTCCCACTGGAAAGAAACATCGCTGCTGTTATTTACCGGTTGCGTACCTGTAAGTTTAGCAGGAGTGTCTCCGATGCATATAGTCTGCGCAGCTGTGATGGTATTGTTGGTGATAGGCTGCGTAACATATACCGTTACGGTTGCCCTTACCGGATTCACACAGCCCGATCCTGTGGCAGCTTCCACATAATAAATGGCATCGTTCGTAAGTGAAGCAGTGGTATATGTGGTGTTGGTTGCCAATAGAATACCATTGTCATCGTACCATTTGTAAACAGCTGATGGGCCGGCATTTTTTACCAGTAGTGTGGCCGTAGCGCCAGAACAGATCATGACATCATCAACCAACGGTACAGCAGGCAGCGGTGTAACATTTACGTTAACTGCCTTACGCGGACTTGTGCAGGCTGGCGATGTTTTGGTTGCAGCCTCTACATAGAAAGTGTTGCTGGCGTACTGTGCTTCTGTTGTAAAAGTAATTCCTGTTGCCAGAGGAGCCCCGTTTTTATCATACCAGTTATAAACAAAAGCAGCATCAGGTGAAGAGACTGTTAACGTAGCACGGTCTCCGTAGCATATCGTATGATCAGGAGCAGCTGGCTGCTCCGGCTGTGGCGTTACAGTTACTGTTACGGCCTTTCGGGAGGAGCTGGCACATCCGTTGGTCGAGGTTGCCTCTGCATAGTAGGTTCTGTTCGTAGTGAGTGAACCTGTTGTAAAAGAGGTACCCGTAGCTACTGGTGTTCCTCCTGTAGCCACTGTGTACCAGCTGTAATTCATGTCAGGTTCTACAACTTTAATCTTTAGGGTGGCTGCTGTTCCGGCACAAACAGTAACGTTGTCAGCTACAGGGGTTGCCGGTAGCGGTGTTACGTTTACTGTTACTGCTTTGCGGTTGCTAACACAGGTTGGTGTTGTGCCTGTGGCCGCCTCTATGTAATAAGTAGTGTTGATAGTCAGTGCAGTTGTAGTATAAGCAATGCCTGTTGAGAGCAGTGTGCCATTGGTGCTGTACCAACGGTAGATCAGGTTTGTGGCCGGGTTATTAACACGCAGCGTAGTTGTGCTGCCAGAGCAGATATTAGCATTGTCTGCATCAGGGGTACCTGGAACTGTCGTGACAGTCACTGTTGCAGCATCTCGTGATGCACTCGCGCATCCCTGTGCCGTAACGGCCTCAACATAGTAAGTAGTAGTGCTCGGTGTGTTAACAGTATAAGTAGTGCCGGTTGCCAAAAGTATGCCTCCGGTAGCCGTGTTATACCATCTGTAAGTTAAGGTTGGATCTACGTCCTTCACAGTAAGCTCAGCAGGAGAGCCTGCGCAAACGGCTAAGTCATCTGCAAAAGGAGTGTCCGGTGATGAAGTTACGTTTACCAGTGCTTCTGAGCGCGGGCTCACGCATCCTGATCCCGAATAGGCTTCTATATAATAAGTACTGGCTGATGTAAGGGTTGTGGTGGTATAGCTGGAGCCTGTTGCGATAGGTGTGCCTCCGCTTGGTGCTGTATACCACTTGTAGGTTAGATCAGCGTCAGCAGATTGTACAGTTAAAACTGCTGATGTTCCTGCGCAGATGGTAACTGAAGGAACAAAAGGCGCAGTTGGTTTTGGGTTTACCGTGACCACAACTGTCTTGCGTGAGCTGGTACAAACAGGGGCTGTTACAGTTGATGCTTCTACGTAGTAGGTAATGCTTGCTGTCAGATAATCAGTGGTGTAAGTGGTTCCTGTTGCTAATAATGTTCCGTTTATGCTGAACCACTTATAAGTGAGTGTAGGATCAGGGAATGAAACAGAAAGAGTAGCACGGTCGCCTTCGCAAACAGCTTTGTCAGCAACAGTCGGTGCGCTTGGTTGTGGTCTTACCGCTGCCGTTACTGCTCTTCTGCTACTCACGCAGCCAGAAGCAGTGGTAGCGTCTACATAATACGTGGTACTGGCGGTCAGGGAGCCTGCCGTGTAGGAGTTGCCTGATGCCAGTGCTGTTCCACCTGTGGCTGTTGTGTACCACTTATAGGTTAAAGATGCATCAGGCGAGGTAACTGAGAGTGTAGCTGCCTCTCCGGCACACACAGTCACATTAGCAGCAGATGGCGTAGCAGGAACAGGGGAGATCGTAACTTTTACAGTATTACTTACATGTACCGGGCAGCTACTCTGGCCCTGCACCTTTCTCCTGAACCAGGTAGTTAAAGTAAGCGCACCTGGTGAGAAGTCCTGGTTAGTGGCACCTGTTACTTTCGTGAAATTGGTGCCGTCTTCGCTGTACTCCCACTGGTAGGTATAGTTTCCGCCACCACCGTTAGGTGTTGTGCCTGTTAGCTTAGCAGGGGTGCCTCCTCCACAAATTGTCTGGTTTGCGCTGATACTGTTGTTGGCAATAGTCGGAATTACCGTAACGGTCACAGATTTACGGGTAGGGCTGGCGCAAACCATCTCATTGGCGGCTGCATTATTGATGGCCTCTACATAGTAAGTAGTGCTGTAAGAGAGAATGTCTGTGGTAAAAGATATTCCGGTGCCTAAAAGGTTACTTCCGTCGTACCAGCGGTAGATCAGGCTTGGGTCAGGGTTGTTAACAAAAACTGTTGCTTTGTCGCCGGCACATATAGTTGTACCGTTTGCTTCCGGAGTAGCTGGTAAAGGTGTTACATCAACATAAACAGCCTTTCTGGAAGGGCTTGTACAACCTGCTGCCGTTTCGGCTTCTACATAAAATGTAGTGCTGGTAGAAAGCACACTAGTTGTGTAGTTTGATCCTGTAGCCAGCAGTGTGCCTCCGGTAGCAGCGTTATACCACTTGTAGTTCATGTTTCCGTCCGGGTTCGCCACAGATAAAGTGACCGCTCCGCCTGCGCATGTTGCTGCATTATCTGCCTGTGGCGTGTTAGGAATAGAACTTACTGTAACCGTAACTGATTGTCTTGTTGGGCTAACGCATCCGGCAGCGGATGAGCCTTCTACATAGTAGGTTCTGTTTGTAGTCAGTACATCGGTTGTGTAAGTGTTTCCTGTAGCCAAGGGACTGCCTCCTGTTGCAACAGCATACCATCTAAAAGTAACATTTGCCTCTGGAGAATTTACTTTCAGAGTGGCGCTGGTGTTTGCGCAAATGGATACATTATTAACTGAAGGTGTAGAAGGAAGCGGGTTTACAGTGATTTTTACAGCATTGCTGGTATGTTCAGGACATGGACCAATGCCTTTTACCCGTCTGCGGAACCAGGTTGTAGTGGTTAAGGTGCCGGGCGTATAGTCTTTAGCTGTTGCATTTGCTATACTTGAGTAGAAAGCGCCATCCTCGCTCTTTTCCCACTGGTAAGTGAACCCGCCTCCGTTACCAGCAGGTATAGTTCCTGTTATTTTGTTCAGGATGCCTCCACTGCAGATCTCCTGTTCTCCGGAAATAATGTTGTTAGTGATGGGGGCAGAGATGATGACTTCTACAGTTGTTAATTCACTCTCACAACCTGGCGCAGCTTTAGTTACAGCCTCAACAAAATAAGTAGCGTTAGCTGTAAGCGGCTGTGTGGTGTAGGTGGTGCCGCTCGCCAATAGTGTCATCGACTGGTTATACCATCTATAAAAGAGTCTGTCGTCAGCGGATTTTACAGTAAGTGTAGCACTGCTGCCCTGGCAAACTGTTACCCCGTCAGCGGCTGGTTTAGCAGGCAGGGCTGTAACTTTCACATTAACGGGCCTGCGTGTCGTGATACATCCATCTGCCGTGATGGCATCTACATAGTAAGTTTTGTCGGAGGTAAGAGGTACTGTCGTGTAAGAAGCGCCGGTTGCTAATATCGGATCTCCAGAGGATACATCGTACCAGCGGTAAGTAAAGCCAGGTTCCGGATTACTGATTACGATAGTGGCAGGCGACCCTATACATACAGTTGGATCTACGATGTCTAAAGAGACAGGTAAAGGAGTGACTGAAATTTTCACCGCATTGCTAATGACCTCCGGGCAGGGGCCGGAGGTTCTTACTTTCCTCCTGTACCAGGTAGTGGTACTTAAAGCCGGCGGAGAGTAATCTATTGCGTTAGCACCAATAATATCTTTAAAAAAAGTGCCGTCTGTACTCTGCTGCCACTGATAAACGTACCCGTCTCCAGTAGTTCCGTTTCCACCCCCACTGGGAATGGAGCCGATAAGTTTTGATGGTGTGCCACCGCTGCAAATAGCCTGGTTAGCAGTTATAGAGTAGTTGATGATAGGGGGAGTTACAAATACTTTCACCTCTACACGTGTAGGATTAAAGCAGTTTGTGGCGGATGTTGTGGAAGCCTCTACATAGTAAGATCTGTCTGCAGTAAGAACAGGTGTTCTGAAACTGATTCCTGAACCTATAGTTGTTGTACTGGTAGGAGTGGCATACCAACGGTAAACCACAGTCGGGTCAGGGTTACTAACAGTTAGTGTTGCCTGCTGCCCGGAGCATACATATGTATCGATAGCGGTTGGTGTGGCAGGAGGGGTGGTTACTGTGATCTTTACCACATTAGACTCTACAGCACAGCCATCTCTGTAAGCTACTCTTTTGAACCAGGTTGTAGTATAAAGCGCCGGCGAGTTGTAATCTTTGTCTCTGCCTGTAGCAATAGGAGTGAAACCGGTATTTGCGCTGGTAATGCTCTGGTACCACTGGTAAGTTATAGAGCCAGCTGAAGGTGCTGCTCCTGTTAACATGGCTGGAACAACACCACTGCAGATTTCCTGGTTGCTTCCAATGCTTTGTGCACCACCCACTATTGATGATGCTATGGCTTTTGCTTCTGTACGGGTCGCACTCACGCAGCCTGATTGTGTAACAGCTTCCACATAAAGCGTTACGTCCTGGTTTAAAGGTGCAGTTGTATACGATGTACCCCAAACAAGCGGGGTGCCACCAATAGGAGTGCTGTACCATTTATATATCAGCTCAGTCCTTGCATCCTGTACCCAAAGGGTAGCCTTACTGCCTGAACATGCATACACGTCCTCCACCAAAGGAGGATCAGGCAGTGCTTCAACTATGATGGTCTGTGTGGCAGGCTCTGATGTTTTTCCGCAGGTGCTGGTAGCTGTTACTGCTACTGTATAGGAGCCAGCTGTGGGAAAATTGATAGTAGGGTTTGGGTCCTGAGATGTTACCACACCATTAACTTCCCAGGAGTAAGATTTAATACTTCCTCCGTTTACTGTGTAAGTTGGTTTATGGTCGGTGCTGGTTGTGCTAAATGCCACTGTGGATGGTCCGCAGTACTTGGCAATGTCTTTGCCGGCAGGGAAGGAAACTGTTGGTGTCGCGCACTGGGCGTACACCTGCGGAGTCTGTACCCCAAAAAAAATAAAGACAGAGATGAAAAGTGGTAAAAGTATCTTCATAAGGGTGTTGTTTTCAGGTATCAGGGGCTCAAACTGATACCCTGGTAGATAAAACTGCTGCTGTAAACTAAAAAATCGGTTAAGCTAAATTGTATTGTATTTGTATTTAATTTGGTGACAGATTCAGCTGGTAAGAAACTTCAGGCTTTAATTATGTTTGGGTTTTGATGCGTAAGCTATATCTGTTGAAGCTTGCTGAAATTTGGAATTTACATCTTGCTAATTCTTTACCGCATTGAATTTTAGCTTATTCAGTCGGTATTGAAAGGAAGATTTGTTCTAGTAAGTAACTTGTATTAGATGTGTTTAAAATTGTACTTAAAAACTTTGGAAAGATTGTGGGAAGTTTATTGAAGTAGGCTAACCCCCCCGTAGAAATTAACTTTAGCCAAGATGTGTTTTAATTGAGAGAGCGGCAGGAAGACGGACAAACAAAAAGGCCGAAGCTTAAGTAGCTTCGGCCTTTTTGCAGGAAGACGTATTAGAATTATTATTCTTCGGCACGGGCAGAACTGCCGCTGATAATCTGACCGAAGAAGATACTGTTCAAGAAAAGCTTATTTGTTCCATACCAGAAGGCCCGGAAATTAGGGTTGTCCGGCATAGCAATTACTTTACCAGCCCCTAGTGCCGAAACATCAACAGCAGCCGAGTTCTTAACCTTTTCTAAATTAGGCTTCGAAACATATCCTGCCATCAAAGGATTGGAGGTATACATTACAGGATTTGCGTATGGACTTTTAGATCGCTCCATAAACAACGTGTTGCTACGGAAGATTGGCATTTGAGCATCTGTGTAACCGTAAGCCAGCGGATGTGTAAGATCAAGCCTAGTTTCGAAAATAGCGCCTCCGATTACCTGTGCACCTTCAGTATTGTCCATGTCAGCATAAGGCTTACGAGCTTTGGTTTCTTCCTCATCTTTTTTGAACGTGATATTGCCAATGCCATTGTCTGCTAACCACTTGGCAGCTTCTCCCATGCCAATAACTGTTCCGCCCTGCTGCACCCAGCTTCTTAGCTTATCTTTAGAGATGCTGTTGTAATTGCCATCAGCCATTACAATCACATTGTACTTGTTCAGGCCTATTCTGTTAAAGTTGTTCGTCTTTACCAGTGTTGGCTTCATATCAAAACGGTTGTCCAACAGGTGCCACACTTCCCCGATGTCATAGCTGTTCACGCCGTCACCAATAAGCATCATTACTTTGGGTTGCTGCAGGCTAAGCATCATCGGACTACCTAGTTTTATACCCTGTGGCATCAGGCCTGTTGCCATGGCATGTACTGTAATGCCATTTTTGCTTGCCACCTCTTGTAAAGTTTTATGCAGTTCTTCAGCATTAACTGGTTGGCCTGCTACAGGAACAAGGATAGATCCATAATCAAACTGCTTGTTGGCACCATTAGTAAATTTGTCTGTTGCCACCCTGGTTACTATACCTCGTTCCATTAGATTGTTCAGGGCGCGGGGAGCATAATAGCCGTGCCACTCAAAAACATAGGCATAATCGCTCTTGCCACCCACTACTTCACCGGCAGGAAAAGTAAGCTGCTCTACTTTCTGACCTAACTGGCTGCTCTTAAAGTTCTTCGAAGACAAGGCGGCATGTTCCAAGTCAAAGGCCAATGGGAAAGTCCAGGCAGATATGTCATAGAAAAGGCTGTCCTGGAAGGTCGTACGCTTTTCAAACATGGCCTCTATCAGCCTGTGCTGCGGCTGCTCCGTCGGGATGATGTAAGCGTTTTCAGGCGTGTAGGTTGTGTTGTTAATTTTGAACGCCTCTTTCGGACGATAAACTTCGATCTGGTGCTGCTTGATAATCTCCGCCAGGTGATAAGCTTTCGCTTTGTCCTGCTCTGATCCGAAAACATATGCCTTCACCGGTGCTTTTTTCGCCTCGTTCAAAGCATTTTTGTAGAAGTCGCGCTGGTGCGTTAGCAGCTCCTCACGCATTGCCTGTGCCGCCTCCAGGGTAGAAAGCGTTGTGGTAAACTGATTGCGAATGGTGAAAGGAAAAGACAGTACACCATTAACGCTTTCCTGTGCGTGGCCTCTGGAACTCGCCTGCTCAAACAAGATACCCACGGAACCGTTCACGTCCGGGTAAGTAGATCCTTTTCCATAGTAGAAGTCGTCGTAGCTTTCTTCTGTGTAATAAAAGGAGCCGATCTTATCTAACGCTTTGGCATGGTAACCACCCATCTTCTGCGTCAGCTTGAAGTTGTTCTCTGGTGTTAAAGGGTTATTGCGGCTAGGAATTCCGGGTTGGAAGAAGAATGTAGCATTCGTTCCCATCTCATGATGGTCGGTTAGCACATTAGGCTTCCACTCATGAAATTTTGCCAATCGACCTTTTGACTCCGGGTGCTGCAGTGGTAACCAGTCACGGTTCAGGTCAAACCAATAGTGATTCGTGCGTCCTCGCGGCCATACTTCATCAAATTCAGCACTGTTGTTATCCGTAACCAAGTTCTTGCCACGGTGCGTGTTAACCCAGCTGGCAAAACGGTTCAGGCCATCCGGGTTAATGGAAGGGTCTATCAATATCACCGTCTCCTTGAGAAGCTTTTCAATCTCTGGCCCCTGGGCGGCGGCAAGGTGGTACACAGCCAGTAAAGAGGCATTGCTTCCGCTCGGTTCATTGCCATGCACGCTGTATCCCATCCAAACCACGGCAGGCATATCCTTTATGTTCACGCTGCCTGACTCAGAAGGATTTGTTAACTTTTTATGGTTAGCCTTAATGGTCTCAATGTTCTTAAGGTTTTCCGGCGAAGTAACAGTTAACAGGTATAAGGGACGGTTCTCGTGGGTGCGGCCATATTCTGTAATGGTCATCCGGTCAGAAGCCTCAGCCATAATGCGCATGTACATGGCCAGTTGGTCATGGCTGACATGCCATTCTCCTACATTGTAGCCTAATAATTCTTTTGGAGTGGGTACGTCTTTGTTATACTGAACCTCCTTCGGTAAAAAATAAGAAAGGTCTGCCTGTTGTGCTGTTGCGGCCTGCGTTAAGCCAAGTACTGCAGCTACGACAAGCGCACGTAAGTTCTTCATTGTAAAAAGGTAGTTTAAGGGTGTTAAAACAAGTATAGTAGATTAGTCTTTTCGCAATTTCCCCTTTTATGTAAGCTTTTCCAAATATGTAATTCTTGATTTGTTCTCTGTAGAAGAGTTAGCTGTTTGATGCCGGTTAATGATGTAGGGTTTCATTTAAAGGGTTGTAAATGAAAGTTGATAGGAAGCGCCTGATCAACTTATAGGAATGGTTTATATAAGTTCTTTCCTATTATACCTTTTTTCTTAAAGATGCTTTGGTGTTTGTGCCCTCACACTCTGGAGTTACTGCTCCTCCTGCATCTTCGTTTGTAATTATTGCTACGTGATCACCAATTTATATAATACCCTAGCAAGCTATTATAGCTGCTGCCTTTCATAGTTTTATTGTATGTGGCATCTGAGTTTTACTGTCTGTTTAATATTCTTGTTGACTGTGACACTTCCAAGGGGGCTGTTCCTGTTTTGATGCTATAGGGGACTAAAATGATTGAAAAAAACAGAAATCTATGCTGACACTATTGCATTGCTGTGTATGTAGCTGTCTTGTAATTAGTACAATACTATGTTATGATAGTTCTGGATACCCCCTGTTTTCGAATTATTAGAGTGTCTGCTAATTCATTGCTATATATTCTTATATGTTAATTTTAACATATATTATCCTTCCAGCTATTTGCTTATAAACAGTTGAAGATAAATACTCTAAGGTTTGATGGTGAAGCTTCTCTTGTGTCTATGTTTGCTTGTAATTTAGGTTGGTACATTGAATTGCGAGCTTATTTGTTACTGTGTTTGACTTAGATTATACCTGTCTAATGTTGTGTTTTTCTTCCTCTTAAAAGATAAATTTCAGTTTTAGCTAAAATCTGAGCTTGGATTAAGTGCAATTTTTGTGCTATACACCTGCTTTCTTTTACTCTACACCCTCTTTTCTGGCAGCTCCTCTTTTACGCCAGTGAAAAATAGTACAATAGCTTTAAATATATAGGTTTGGTTATGTAACAAAATAAAGTTTATGCTGTAAATATTAACTATAAGTTCAACATAATATAAGAAATAATCAATATATTAATTATGTTATATATTTACAGCTTCATATGTTGTGTAAAGTTGCTGGATAGTGTCTCAAACTCTACTTGAGGTAAGAGTATTGAGAACCTGTTGTAAGCCAGTAAATAAAATTATTAATGGTTTTGTGCTGTAAAACAGCAGGTTTTGAATCTATAGGCTTTATAAAGCCATATTTTTAAAACCAAAAACTTCCCGACAAAGTAGGATATATGTATAGTTATATATTTTACTTTATAAACGTCCCAGCCCTATCTAATTAGCCCAAGCTTTTAACCCCTGATTATGAAGAAAAAGTTTACGCATTTAGTTGCTGAAGCTAGTGAAGCGAAGCAATATATTATTGGTGTTCTATTGTTGCTATTTCTCCTGCTGATAGCACAGGTAGCGGGGGCGCAGACGATCACATCTGTTAATCCTGTTTGTGCTACAGTTGGTGAGGGTGTAGCGCTCACAATCAATGGCAGTGACTTTACAGTTGGAACCGTTGCCACTGGTGGTAACAAAGGTGAAGGAAATGTAAATGTTGTTATAAAAGATAATGCTGGAGGTACAAGGTATAATGCGATTTTGCAGGCCTTCTCAGCAAGTATAATAAATGTTGCTTTGCCAGCCTCAGTTTTTACCTCGGCAGGAACTTATACCATTCAAGTTGCTAATAGGGATAACACGGGTAACGGTTTCTTCTCTCCAACACCTCCATATCCCTTCGAAGTTTATCCTAAGCTGACTATTGGACAACCAGCAGGATCTACTTCAGTATGTGCCAGTTCAACAAATAACTATAGTATAAGTGTTGCAGGGGCAAAGAACTATGAGTGGACGGTAGTTTCTGGTAGTGCTACAATAGTATCAGGTGCAAGTTCAGGTACCGCACAGGTAAGCTTTGGCAGCGCTGCAGGAACAGTACGTTTAGGTGTAAGAGCTTTTAACCAATGCGATTTTCCTACAGCAGTCAGAACAATTGACGTGACAGTGAACCCTCGTCCTGTTTTAAGCAGTTCTCTTACCCCAGCTGCCATCTGCAGCGGCACCGCCTTTAGCTATACCGCCGCTAGCGCGACGCCTGGCGCCACGTTCAGCTGGAGCAGAACGGCGGTGGCGGGCATCACTGGCTCCACCTCCGGCAGCGGGAGCTCTGGCAGCATCAACGAAACCTTGACAAACTCGACTGCCAACCCGATTGATGTTACTTACGTGGTTACTGCCTCTGCAAACGGCTGTGTGGGACCTCCTCAGAATGTGACGGTCAGGGTGAACCCGAGCCCAGGGCTGAGCAGCCCTGTGACAGCCACAGTGTGCAGCGGCACCCCCTTCACCTACACGGCCACGAGCGCGACACCTGGCACTACGTTTAGCTGGAGCAGGGCGGCGGCGGTGGGCGTGAGCAATCCCGCTAACAACGGCAACTCCGCCAGCATCAGTGAGACGCTGGTGAACACTACCTCTAGCCCGGTGCAGGTGACTTTTAACGTCACAATGGTTGCCAACGGCTGCTCCACCACCCAGCCGGTGACGGTGACGGTGAACCCAAGCCCAGAACTGAGCAGCCCTGCAACGGCCACAGTCTGCAGCGGGCAGCCGTTCACCTACACAGCCACAAGCGCTACAGCGGGCACCAGTTTCAGCTGGAGCAGGGCTGCGGTGGCGGGCATCACTAGCACGACGAACAGTGGATCTTCTGCTTCTATTAATGAAACGCTATATAATTCGACACCAAATCCTGTTGTGGTGACCTACAGCATTACGATGAGCGCCAACGGTTGCAGCAATACACAGGAGGTAAAGGTGACGGTGAATCCTAAACCTGCTTTGACCAGTACTACTTCCCCTGCAGATATATGTGACGGGGCCACTTTTTCTTACACCCCAACAAGTGCGACAGCCGGAGCTACTTTTACATGGACTCGGCAGCCAGATTCCTATGGAAATACTACTGGAGCGAGCGACACAGGGTCAATAAATGAAGTGCTAAATAACACCACTTCTGAAACCCAAACAATTAACTATGTAATTAGAATCACAGCAAATGGTTGTCCAGATGTGATTCAACAGGTGAAAGTAAAGGTACATCCTAAACCAAAACTAACTAGCTCTTTGACGGCTACAGTCTGCAGTAGCCAACCTTTCAATTATACACCAACTAGTATACCATCAGGAGCTACTTTTTCCTGGAGTAGAGCAGCAGTGACAGGTATCAGCAATGCGGCCGCTAGCGGAAACGGAGCAGTAAACGAGATGCTCATCAATACCACGGAGGATCCGTTGCAGGTGACGTATATTATTACCAGCACAGCCAGTGGCTGCTCATTAACTGAACAGGTTGTTGTTACAGTAAAACCACAACCATCTGCTGTAATAACCCCATCAGGTCCTACAGATTTTTGTCAGGCTGGTGGCAATTCTGTTACACTTGATGCACCTGCCGGGAACGGGTACACATATGAGTGGTTCTTGAATGGCGGAACAACAGCTGTAAGCACAGAGAGAAGTATTACTGTAACAGAACCTGGTACCTATAGCTATGTAGTTAGAGTGACAGACGGTAACAATGGGTGCCCAACTACTTCCTCTCCTATGCAGGTGAAAGTAGTTGCATTAGACGCAAATATTGCCAACATAACATACACGGGTTCGACGAACTTGTGTGAAGGAGAATCAATTACATTGCAGGCACTAGAAAATTCGACCTATGCCTATCAGTGGAGCGATGAAAATGGTATAATTCCTGGAGCTACCTCTGCTAAGTACGTTACGAAAGAAGCAGGTAGGTACTGGGTTACAATCAGAACTACGGTTGATGGTACCAATTGTGAGAAAACATCAGACCCTATTACAATAAATGTTACTCCAGCTGTAACAAATACATTATCATCAGGTGATACAGAAATCTGTTCCGGTGGTACAGCACCTCAAATAAATGGCAATCCTGCTACTGGTGGAAGTGGAACTTACACTTATCTGTGGGAGAGTAGCACGTCATCATCTTCTTCTGGTTTCACGGCAGCATCAGGTATTAATAATGGGGTAAATTACGATCCAGGAACACCAACTCAAACAACTTGGTATAGAAGATCTGTGATTTCTGGTGCCTGTGCGGTTTTCTCTGATCCCGTAAGAGTAACGGTAACACCTGTAATCGCAAACAATACTTTAACGATAACAAATCAAACGATTTGTGCTAACCAATCTGCGCCTACCCTAACTGGTAGAATACCAACAGGTGGTAACAATACTTATGCCTATCAGTGGGAAATGAGCACAGATGGCGGCACGAACTTTACTGAAATAGGCGGTGCTACAGCACAGAATTATAGTCCTGGAGCATTAACAGCTACCACAATTTTTAGGAGAATAGCCATTTCCGGAGCCTGTGAGATTCCAAGTGGTACTGTAACAATAACTGTTACTCAATTAATTACTAACTATAACATCACAACTGATCAGTCAATTTGTTCTGGTAGTATACCAGCAGCCTTAACAGGGGCTCCTGCAGGTGGTAATGGTAATTTTGCCTATCAGTGGGAGCGAAGTACAGACGGGACCACTTTTACTGCAATAAGCGGAGCTACAGCACAGGATTATACCCCTGGCAGTCTAACTGCAGACACTTGGTACAGAAGAAAAGTTAGTTCAGGAAACTGTTCAGAAAACAGCAATGCTGTTAAAATAACTGTAACACCTCCTGTTGGTAATACTATATCAACCGCAACGATAAGAACCTGTGCTGGCGAAGCAGTACCAGAAATAACGGCTAATGCAGCAACAGGAGGAAATAGTTCTTACACCTATACCTGGGAAAGTAGTTCTGATGGAATATCATTTACAGCAATAACCGAAACGAATACTCCAACCTATAGTCCAGGTAATTTAACAGAAACTACCTGGTTCAGAAGAAAGGTAGAATCTGGTGCCTGTACAAGTTACTCTGCTACTGTAAAAGTTGAGGTAACTCCGGTTATAGTAGGAAACAGCATCTCGAATTCAGACTTTTCTGTATGTTATGATACATATCCGGGTCAGCTAACAGGATCTGTTCTAACTGGTGGCAGTGGTAACATCACTTATCGCTGGGAATATAGTACAACATCAGGTACAGAAGGATTTAGTCGTACAGGTTATGACTGGCTCCAAAACCACAGCCCTGGCTCATTAAAACAAACAACATGGTACAGAAGGGTTGCTATATCTGGTAGTTGCGAATCAATTTCCAATATTGTAAAAATAACTGTTACACCACTTGTTACTGATCATCTCCTCTCTGGTACTCAGGTATATTGTCATAACGCTACAGCTTCTCCTTTAACAGGCAGCTTCGCAGGTGGAGAAGGCCCTGCTACGGCGTTATACCAGTGGCAGCAAAGTGCTAGCGCTTCTGGGCCTTGGGAGAACATAGAGGGAGCTACTGGGGCGGAATACACTCCGTCAACTTCAGCAGTTGGCAAGATGTATTACCGGCGCTTGGTGAACAGTGGTGGTTGTACTGATAAAGCAAGTAATGCTTATGCTGTAACAGTTAATCCTATACCGGCTGTTAACACCGTATCAAACTTAGTGTATTGTAGTGGAATTTCTGCGCCTGGCATAAGCTTTAGCAGCAATGTTAACGGCACTAATTACACCTGGAAATCGGATGTAAATGTTGGTTTTGGATTAAGTGGGACAGGTAACATACCTGTTTTTATAACAAGTAATACCGGAACCTCTGCAGTAACAGCTACAGTAACAGTAACACCTACTGCAAATGGTTGTGAAGGAAATCCAATAACATTCACTGTAACTATAAATCCTAAACCAACAGTAACCGTTTCTCTTTCAAGGGCTTCAGTTTGTGCAGGTGAAACAACAACTGTTTCAGCTACTCCTTCAGGAGGTACAGGTAATTATACCTATGCCTGGACAGTGCCATCAGGAGCTACTGACCCTGGAAATGTTGCCAGTTTTACAGCCAGTGTGGCTGGTACCTATAGAGTGGTAGTGACAGACGGTAAGTCCTGCAGTAGTGCCAGTGCGTCCGCAACGCTAACTGTAAACCCACTGCCAACAGCATCTATTTCAGGTGTTAATGATAACCAGGTTATATACTCGGGGCAAAGTAACATTACATTAACAGGGTCTCCTTCAGGGGGTACCTGGAGTTGGCCAGGAAGAACAAATAGTTCTGGAAACTCCTTTTCTCCTTGTGCAGCGTTTTCAGAAGCGATCAAAACAGCTCCTTCAGGAGCAACAGAGGTTAATGTTACTATTAGTTACACTGTTACAGCAAATGGTTGTACAAACACTGTAACGAAAACTGTAAAGATCAGGAAGTCTAAGTATAATGTAGTTGCCTTTTCAAATATCAAGCCTTTCTGTAGAGGAGACAACGTTACGCATACAGTTCAGGTATATCGTGATGCAACCGTTATATACCCATACCTTGCAAACGAAGCTGGGGATCCGATTAAACCAGATCCAAACAATCCAGGTTCATTTGTATCAGTTGGCATAAATGAACTACCTGTTCCAAATCCTGATTATCCTTATCCTGCTGGAACGACTGATATTGAAAAGCACCTGTCCTATAGGTTCTTTCAGCCGATTGTAACAGGAGGAGTATTGCTGCCTGATAATCAGTTTACCTACCAATGGACCAAGAACCAGAAGACTGAACAAGGTAATAGAGGGGTGACTTATTCAAATGCAGGCTTGTCTTCGCTTGAATATTATGCCGCTTTTGTTTCAGGTAATTTGGCGTGCGGAGAATCATTTAATAGTAAGCTTTCTTACAGAGTATATGGAGCGGTGCTGGAGGACTATGCTATATCTATAGCAGTATCTAGCAATCCAATTTGTCCTGGTGACCCTACTACTTTTACTGCGACTTTGGATTCTGACTTCTCTTGGAGTATTGCCAACTTGACAATGGTATGGAAGTTAAGGAGGAATGGTGTTGTGTATAATATTAAAACCGTACAAGGTACTGGTCCTTTAGATTTAACTAGTACTGAAATTGAGGCAGCCTTAGCTGCCCAAGGTGTGTCTCCAGCAACTTTGATTGATGGGGATGAGGTCTTTATTGATTTTACATCTGATCTCGCAGAAGCTTTTACTGGCAGTAAATGTGATGGAAATGCATCAAGTAACCCAATTACAATACGGGTAAATGATCTTATAGAATCCACTCCAACACTGCAAAATCCAATAGTTTGCGTTGGTAGTACGGTTACTTTTACCGCACCTGTTACTCCAACTGGAACAGCTCAAGTTACATATACCTGGACTGTAGGCTCAGGTAATGACATAAGAACATATACCACAACTACAAACCAGCTTACTATAGTTGCGGATGGCAGCTTCACACCTGATGTTGCCTACCCCGTGAGTGTGGTGGTTACAAATGGATGTGTTACTACACAGGCTATTGCACTAGGTTCTTTAACAGTAAACACACCGCCATCTATTTCAGTACAACCTGTACCAGTAAGAGTCTGCGAGGGTACAAGAACAGAGTTCAGCGTAACGGCAGCTGGCTCAGGTATAACTTACCAGTGGTTGAAGGATGGACAACCAATAGAGGGGGCTACATCAAGTACTTATGTGATAGAATCTCCTGTTGAAACTGATGAAGGTACTTACAGTGTGCAGATCATCGGCACGAGTGCCTGCGGTAATTTGACATCTAACGGTGCTGTATTAACAGTTGACCAACCTGCCACTATCACTACAAACTTACCAACTGCTACTCAGTCTTTATGTGTGGGAGGAACAGCAACTTTCAGTGTAAGTGCTACAGGTACTGGGCTACAGTTCGTGTGGTATAAAGTCGGAATGAGCACCCCAATAGCTAACAGTGCTCCCTTTAATATTGGAAGTACAGTAACAGCTGGTATTACAACCAGCACATTAACAATAACAGGTGTAGAAATTGGACATGCAGGACAGTACTATGCTCAGGTAAGCAACGATACTCAAAGTACAGCTTGTACCGCAAGTCCATTATCAGAGCAGGCGGTATTAGAGGTAAATCCAAATCCACTTGCAGAAGCAGAGCATACTCCGGTATGTATTGGCTCACCTGCAACAGTATCTGCAAACGTAACAAGTGGTACCGCTCCATTTACCTATACCTGGACAGTGCCGGCGGGTGCTACTAACCCTGGTAATGTGGCGAGTTTCCAAACAACTGTTCCTGGAGAATATACGGTAACTGTAAGTGATGCCAAGTCTTGTGGAAGTACTTCAGCAACAACAAATGTTCAGTTCACTCAACCTACACCAGTAGAGGAGCCAGTTTTGGTTGTTGAGTCAGTTGTTTATATGAAGGAGTGGAAAGTAACTGCGGTAGAAAGTGCAGCAGATCCCCTTGTTGAGTTTGGTGATGATCCTGAATTTAGATGGTACAGGCGCGTATCTCCTGATACAAACTGGGGTAGTCCTTTGATTAATCCGGCTACAAACCAGCCATACTCTACTGACACTTATATTGAAACCAATCCTGTAGCTGGTTTAGAGATAAAAGCTGAGATTTTAAACAGCGCTTCTTGTACGCTTTATAGTCTTACGAATATTGGGGTAGTTCCATTACCGGTAGAAATTATCTACCTAACAGCCGAGAAGCAGGAAAGTGATGTGGTGTTGAAGTGGGCTACGGCAATGGAGAGAGACAATACAGGCTTCGAGGTGCAGGTTTCGAATAACGGCCTTGACTACCGTAAGATCACCTTTGTGCCTACCAGGAATGGCAACACGACTACAAAGCAATTGTATGAGTATACTGATAAGGAAAATGGTAAGCACGGTACTCGCTACTACAGGCTGAAGCAGATAGACCATGCAGGTACATTTGAGTACTTCGGTCCGAAAGTAGTGGAGTTTGGCAGTGTAAGCAACAAACTGCTGGTGTACCCGAACCCATTCAAAGACGAGGTAGAGGTAAGTATAGATGCTGAACAGGATGGGGAAGTAGAGATAGTCTTTACAAACTCAGTAGGAAGGCAGTTGATAAAAACTACTGTTCAGGTTAAGAAGGGACTAAACGTGGAGAGGTTGCTGCTCGGTACAGCGTTACCGCGGGGAGTATACTTTGTAACAACAAGAATGGGAAGTGTAACCAACCACTTCAAATTATTAAAACAGTAAAAGAAACTAATTAGGGTTTAAAGCTGAAAGAGCCGGGTGTATCATCCGGCTCTTTTGCTTTTGTGCCTGTTATACTATAGCACCTTTACTTTCAGGCTGGTAGTTTGTGCCGGCGAATGATACACCTTATGGGTTGCTTTTATGAAGTCCTCTTCATTAGCCTTAAAGATGTTATCTACATACTTCTGTGGGTTTCGATCAACAAGCGGAAACCAGGAGCTCTGAATCTGCACCATGATGCGGTGGCCTTTCTTGAAAGTATAAAGCACATCCTGTAGTTCCACATTTACCGGTGCTACCTGGTTGGGGGTGAAAGGCTCGGGCTTTTCGAAACTGTTCCGGAAACGGCCACGGAATACCTCACTACGTACCATTGCCTGGTAACCTCCCATTGGCTTATTTGGTTGATGGGGATTAGCACTGGCTGTATCAGGGTAAACATCAATCAACTTCACAACCCAGTCAGCATCGGAGCCGGTGGTGGCAACTTTTAACTGAGCCAAGACTTCACCTGCCAACGTAATATCCTCCGTTAACACATCTGTCTGGAAAGCCAGTACATCTGGTCGGCGACTGGCAAAGCGCTGGTCATCGGTCATATACTCGCGCGTCATACCCGTGGCTGTTGCCTCACTGAAGGGTACTGGTTTGGAAGGGTCGCTGATGTATTCGCTTGCTTCTGGCTCCCTGGCAGTTGGTGCTTCGAAGCTCATTTTGCCGTTGGCATGCAAGTACAGTGTTTTCTCCTGTGCTTCTTTAGGAGGCCATACTTCGAATTCGCGCCATTTGTTTGTGCCACCCTCAAACATGATAGCTTCTGGTAATTTTACAGGAGCCTTAGCTTCACCTTTCAGGTAGTGGTTGAAGAATCTTGCTTCCACCTCCTGCTGGTACCAGGGGGAGTTCTGCTGGCCAAAGTGTACGTCACCTAAGCTAGATCCATCAGTACGTGCCCAGCCACCGTGTACCCATGGGCCCATCACAATCATGTTCGTGATGTTCGGGTTGTTCTTTTCAATGGTCTCGTAGATCTTCAATGGGCCATACAAGTCTTCTGCATCGTACCAGCCACCTACTGTCATTACAGCCGTGTTCTTTATGTTTTTCAGGTGTGGTAAAATGTTGCGGTCCTGCCAGAACTTATCATAGTTCGGGTGCTCTACCAGATCATTCCAGAAAGCTACCTGGTTTTTCAGGTATTTTTCATTAGCGTTCTTTAGCGATCCCATTCGCAGGAAGAATTCGTAGCCATCGGGGGTGCCGTGATTAAATCGGGGGTTTCGTTTTGTGGTAGGCTCAGGGCGGGGCAATCCAAAGCTGGCCAGGAAGTTGAATGCATGCGGAAGGAAGAAGGCTCCGTTATGATGGAAATCGTCCCAGAACCAGTCAGCAATCGGTGCCTGCGGAGAAACTGCCTTCAAAGCAGGGTGGTTGCTCATAAGTCCGGCAGCAGCGTAAAAGCCCGGGTAGGAGATGCCCCACTGGCCAACGCGTCCGATATCATTGTTAAGCTTTTTTGTGAGCCACTCTACGGTATCAAAAGTGTCTGTGCTCTCATCTACATCTTTTTTCCCTTTCTTTTTAGAAACGTGTGGAGTCATGTTTACAAACTCGCCCTCCGACATGTAGGTACCACGAACATCTTGGTATACAAAGATATACCCATCGCGCATCAGGGTGCTGCTCGGTCCGAGGCTGGTTTTATAACCCTCTCCGTAGGGGCTGACAGAGTAGGGGGTGCGGTTCATCAGAATCGGGTACTTCTTGCTATTATCTTTAGGCGAATACACTACCGTAAAAAGCTTCTTGCCATCACGCATTGGTATCTGGTATTCTGCTTTTTCATAATTCTGCCTGATGTAAAGTGAGTCCTGATTTATGCTTTGTGCTACTACACCTGTCAGGGTTGTCAGGTGTAAAAACAAGAGTAACACTACAGGAATAAGAGATTTAGCTCTTTTAGCCATGGGTGAAATGGAGGTTTAGAGTTAATTGATTGCTTTAAAGTAAAGAATTATTCCTGATAATCTTATTATGGAAGAAGGTGTTTTGCAATGAATTAACCTGTGTGAGTGAATTTGTACTTTTCTTTTTCAAGTTTAATAGTGCGAGCATCAACGGGATGTTGTTTGTGGCGTATTATAAAAACATCAATAAAAAATGAATAGGAATGAAAGCAGTCTACTTTGATAAATATGGCCCTGTTGACGTGTTACAGTATGGTGAACAGCCTAAGCCTACTATAAAGGATGATGAGATTTTAGTGCGGGTACATGCAGCTAGTGTGAACCCAGTAGACTGGAAAATACGTGGCGGTATGATGTTGCCTGTTACTGGTTTGGATTTTCCTAAGATACCGGGCCTTGATATTGCTGGCGTAGTGGCAGAAGTGGGTAAAGACGTTGAGAATTTCCTGCCTGGAGACAGGGTGTTTGGAATGATTGATGATTTTTTAGGTGGAGCCTATGCCGAGTACGCGGCACTACCGGAAAAAGTAGCAGTACCTCTTCCGGATAATCTTAATTATGAACAAGCCGCGGCTGTTCCATTAACCGCACTTACGGCGCTGCAGGCGCTGCGGGATAAAGGAGAGCTGGCAAATGGGGAGAGTGTTCTGATAAACGGTGCTTCGAGTGGAGTTGGCACTTTTGCCATACAAATTGCAAAGGCTTTAGGAGCAGGAGAGGTTACAGGAGTCTGCAGCACGGAGCATGTTGCCTTGGTAAAAAGTCTGGGAGCAGATGTTGTGATTGATTATACCGAGGAGGATTTTACACAGCATGAAGAGCGATATGACCTCATTTTTGACGCAGTTGCTAAAACAACTTACATAGATAGTAAGCCCAGTTTGAAGCCTAACGGCCGCTACGTAACCACAGTGCCTGACCCGAAAGATTTTGCTTTTGGCTTCGTACTCTCTGTTTTCTCGGATAAGAAGTTGCGGGTTATGATGACCGAAGATAGGGGCAAAGATCTACGGCTGATAAAGGACTGGATTGAATCCGGTAAGGTGAAGCCTGTTATTGACAAAGTATACTCACTTAAAGAAGCCGCCGATGCTCACCGGTACAGTGAAGAGGGGCATGCAGCAGGAAAGATAGTTTTGTTAGTAGATGATCATTAATTGTCCTTACCTAAGGTAACGCATGACAGCGAACGGAAGTGGTGCCCAGAGTGCGGCTTCCATTCCCATAGCTTTCAGACCGCTGTTTACCCAGTTGTTGCAGTTCTTTAACAGGTGAAATTTGCCGTGAGCCTCATAAAAAGTATCATTAGAAGTATATCCTGTACCGGCAATATGGAGGTAGCTGCCGTTCTGTTTCTGAAAAGAGCTGTCAATATACTTAATCAATTCTATGTACTGGTCAGGGGTGATTTTTACAGGTTGTTGCCGCTTGGTGGGGGCTAGACCAGAGCGTATATAGGCTACATGCATGGCTGTAGGGGTAGGCCAAAGGGCGGCGGTAATAGCAACTTCAGGAGTCAGATCGCTCCACTCGGGAGTTTGCATGTAAAAGCGCCTGTCGCCCCAGCCAAAAGAGATGTAGGAATAGCTGCTGTCTACATGCTCAAAATGGTGGAGCGGGAGTTTGCTGCGCCAATCAAGATACGGGGTAACTACCGGCACTACAATATCTGTGTGAACTCCGTTAGAAGTAACGAATATTTCTATAGCATCTTCCTCAGTTGACTGGGCTAAGCTACTGTTTACTGGTATGCTGCTAAGAATAAAGGCGGCAACGAAAAAGAGGGCTGTTAAAGAAAGAACAGAACTTGCCACCCATAGCAGCGTTGTCCAGATTTTATAAATCCATTTTCGCATACTATAGATACGAATTTTGATTTAAGGTGTGTGGGAAAAACAAAACCCGGAGCAAAGCTCCGGGTCTGAATGTAAGTTTAGTTAATTTAGTTTCTCTCTTATAAAGCCCAACCTCTTTAAAACACTTCAAATACATACATTAATGCTCGCTGCCCAGGGCAGTCTGCCAGCTTTAAGATGATGTGTTTGTTTTTGGATTTTAGAGTGGCTTAGCCAACAACAGGACCTGGCTCTATAAAGCCTTGAGTTATAATCAAAGTATAAACATTGATTTTGTTGTTCGCGGATGCAAAGCTAATTAAAATTCCTTATCTTCAGCTAATGGGAATAAAATTTATTAAATAGAGCGACCCAAGAATTCATCATGAACTCCTTTTGCCCGAGTTGCTGAGAAAAGCAAATATTTGTAGGAAACAGCATTATTTTGCAAATTGTAATTTGATTATTTGCCCTCAACTAAAGAAAATCTTTAACATCATCTATTATGATTAAAAAAGTAAAGAGTATTGCTGCTTTTACTCTGCTGTTCTTAACAGTACAGGTAGCAATAGCTCAACAAAAACTGAAGACACCAGAGCAGTTCCTGGGGTATCAGTTGGGGAAACAGTTTACAACGCATGCCCGCATCGTAGACTATGTTACTTACCTGGCTTCGCAGTCTCCAAACCGCATGAAAGTGGAGGAGTATGGCCGCACCTATGAAGGACGCCCACTGATGCTGGCTTACGTCGCTTCTGCGGAAAACTTACCAAGACTTGAGCAGATTCGCGAAAACAACCTGAAGCAGGCAAACATTTTAAGCGGGCAAGTGCAAGGGGATCAGCCTGCCATTGTTTGGTTGAGTTATAACATACATGGCAACGAGTCTGTAAGTGCCGAGGCAGTAATGCAGGTGCTTTATGACCTGGTAAATCCAGAGAATACACAATCTAAGAAGTGGCTCGAAAATACAGTGGTGATTCTTGATCCGACTGTAAACCCTGATGGTCGTGAGCGCTATGTGCAGTGGTATAAGCAGGCCTCTAACCAGGGTGGGAACGCATCTCCATACGCATGGGAGCATTGGGAGCCATGGCCAGGAGGAAGACCCAACCACTATTATTTTGACCTGAACCGGGACTGGGCATGGCAGACCCAGATTGAGTCGAAGCAGCGTTTGGCAAAGTATAATAACTGGTTGCCACAGGTGCACGCAGACTTCCACGAGATGGGACCAGAGTCGCCATACTACTTTTCACCGGCGGCCAAGCCTTTCCACGAAAGTATTACGCCTTGGCAGCGCCAGTTTCAGAACACCATCGGTGATTATAACCGACAGTACTTTGATAAAAATAACTGGTTATATTTTACCCGTGAGAATTTCGACCTTTTTTACCCGAGCTACGGCGATACCTGGCCCACTTTTAATGGTGCCATCGGTATGACTTATGAGCAAGGTGGTTCTGGCCGTGCTGGTTTGGCTTACAAGAAGCAGGATGGAGATACATTAACTTTGGTTGATAGAATTGCACACCATGTAGCAGCCAGTGAAGCCACCATTCAAGCAACAGCGGAGAAAGCTGACAAGCTTAAGCAGGAGTTTAAAAAGTATCATGACAATAACCTGAAGAATCCGGGAGGAGCTTATAAAGCCTTCGTAATCAAAACGGATGAGAGAAAAAGCGGAAACATCAAAGCACTTACACAGTACCTGGATAACCAGGGTATCAAGTATGGCTATGTAGGCAAGAATACCTCAGCGAAAGGCTTTAACTATGGCACCGGAAAAGAAGAGCGTGTAAAGCTGGAGCAGAATGACCTTGTGGTGAGCATGTATCAGCCTAAGTCTACTTTAGTGAAGGTGCTTTTCGAGCCAAATGCGAGGCTGGAAGATTCCCTTACCTATGACATTACTTCCTGGTCATTGCCTTATGCCTATGGGGTGCAGGCCTATGCTTTAAAGGATAAAGTAGATGTAAATACAAGCAAACCGGAAGCCAGTAATACTTCTAACATCAGCATTGAAAAACCTTATGCCTACCTGGCTCGCTGGAATAGCGTACAGGATCTTAGATTCCTGACAGAGCTGATGAAGCAGGATGTAAAAGTCCGTATGGCTGAAAAAGCGTTTGAAACAGAAGGTAAAAAGTATGAACCAGGAACTCTTATCATTACCCGTACTGGCAATGAGCGCATGGGGGATAAATTGGATGCCACTGTTCGTGATCTTGCCCAAAAGTTTGATGTGAACCTGAATGCCACCACAACAGGCTTCGTGAGCAGCGGTGCCGACTTTGGCTCTGGCAATGTACGCTATCTTAAAAAGCCTAAAGTAGCTTTGCTTTCAGGTGAGGGCGTTTCTCCGTATGGCTTTGGAGAAGTATGGCATTACTTTGAGCAGCAGATAGGATATCCTGTAACTGTGCTGAACACCTCCTACTTTAGCAATGTGCCCTTACACGAATTTGATGTGCTTATCTTGCCAACTGGGTCATACAGCCGCATTTTAGACGAGAAGACACTGGAGCAAGTAAAAAACTGGGTACGTGGCGGAGGAAAGCTTATCGCTATGGAAGGCGCTGCTAGCTACCTTGCAGGTAAAAAAGACTTCAACCTGAAGAAGAAAGCGGATGAAGAGGAAAAGGATAAGGAGAAGAAGGATAAGAAAGAGGAGAATCCTTATGAAAACCTGCGAGCCTATGGTAACCGCGAACGTGAGGCACTGCAGGAGGAAGTTCAGGGTAGTGTATTCCGGGTAGACCTGGATAAAACACATCCGCTGGCTTTCGGCTACGGAGATACCTACTATGCTTTGGTTCGTTCCTCTGATACATTCAAATACTTGGAAGACGGCTGGAATGTAGGTGTACTGAAGAAGAATAATTATACGACTGGATTTGTAGGAGCTGATATCAAAGCTAAACTACAGGATGCGCTTATTCTTGGCACGCAAGATATGGGCCGTGGTCAGGTAGTGTATTTAGCTGATAATCCATTATTCCGTGGTTTCTGGCATGGTGGTAAGCTTTTATTCGGAAACGCAGTATTTGTTGTAGGGCAGTAGAACTGCTTTCACCTTGCAAAAGCCCTGTAGCCAGAAAAGCTACAGGGCTTTTGATATTTAGGAGTATAGCTAACGTCTATTTGATTACCTTCGCAATATCAATTAATCATATATAGTACAATGGCTAGAATTATCGGATACCCCAAACCTGAAGAGTATACCGGATATGTTGAAAAATATATACAGTTGGCACAAGCCGAAGATCTGATTGAAGGACTTACAGCTAGCTACTCCTTTATTGCTGGACTGATGCAGGGCCTTTCAGAGGAGCAGCTGAAGCATCGTTATGAACCAGGGAAGTGGAGTATAAAAGAGGTGCTGGTTCATATGCTTGATTCCGAAAGAATTTTTTCATACCGTGCGCTACGCTTTGCCCGTCAGGATAAGACAGCCCTGCCCGGATTTGATGAAAACAAGTTCGTCGCGCCCTCCAAAGCAGATGCGAGAGACATTAATTCCATATTGGCAGAGTATACGGCTGTCAGAACAGCCACTATTGAGCTGTTTAAAAGTTTTGATGAGGAGGCTCTGGAGCAAAAAGGTGTCGGAAGTGGCCTGGAGTTAAGCGTTCGTGCGCTTGGCTATACTATTTTAGGCCATGAGATTCACCATCTGAAAGTAATCCGGGAGCGTTACCTTTCTTAGGTAAGGCTTTGCCTGCGGATAAAAGGCAGAAGTGCTTGCTATTAAAAGGCTACTCGTATCTTTAAAGCATAAACCCCGTTCTAGTAGCAAAATTATAGCCGTATATGTTTCTTAGCCGCAGAAATACCGGTTTAGTTCTTGCTCCCTTACTAGCCCTGCTTGTATGGTGGTTCGCGACCGGGCTGCCTTACGAAGCTCGTATAGTGGCCACTATAATGGTTTTCTGCCTGGTGTTCTGGATGACGGAGGTTATTCCTTTGTCTATGACAGCCTTTCTGGGCGTTCTGCTGGCGGTACTTGTAGGAGTTGCCCAGATTGAAACAGCCTTTCAGAACCTGGGCCACCCCATCATACTTCTCTTTATAGGAAGCTTTCTGCTAGCCCGCTCCATGACACGCCATGGGCTTGACAGGCGCATCGCTCTATTTATACTTTCACAGTCTTACTTTCAAAAGAGCCTGTTTAGATTGTTCTTAGGCTTTTCTCTGGTATCCTATGTGCTGTCGATGTGGGTGAGCAACTCCGTTACAGTTGCCATGCTGTTGCCGCTTATGCTTGGGGTTACTAAACTGGTTTGTAAGCAGGAAGATAAAGAACGTGATTCCACGGTGCTTTTTTTGTTAGGTATCGCATACAGTGCTTCTATAGGAGGGGTAAGCACTATTATAGGTTCACCTCCTAATCTGATAGGTGTAAATTATCTTGCACAGCAGGGGATAAAAATTGATTTTCTCCAGTGGATGTTGCTGGCGCTTCCTATCTCCCTGACTGTATATGGCGGAATGTTGCTGTACATGTATTCTTACCTGAACAAAGCGGCTTATGACAAAAGAACTGTGGAAGCCTATGTGGAGGAGCGGCAGCAAAAAAGAGAAAGCCTGAAAAAAGGAGAAAAGGTCACCATGGGAGTATTTATACTCGCAGTCATTCTTTGGTTAGCTCCGGGCGTTTTTAACCTGTTAGGGCTTGAGGAAGCTTATACTTTTATGAGTACTTATTTTGCCGAAAGTACAGTAGCCGTGTTGGCAGCATTACTACTCTTTCTGATACCTCCTGGTAAAGAGAACAATGGAGAGGGAACAATTACATCAGAAGATTTGCTACGCATAGACTGGGATACTATTCTATTGTTTGGCGGCGGTATGGCTCTGGGGCAGTTGGTGGTAAGTTCTGGTCTTGCTGATATCATTGGCCGTGGCATAACAACTTTTATAGATCCTGAGCAGCAGGTCCTGCTTGTTTTCTCACTTGTTTTCCTGGTGCTGATGCTTACTGAAGTAAGTTCAAACACAGCCATAGCCATTACTTTCGTGCCGATTATCATTGGTGTGCTGCAGGGCCTGCAATTGCCCCTGCTCTACCCTGTATTGGGAGTGGTGGTGGCTTGTAGCTTCGCCTTTATGCTTCCTGTTGCAACTCCACCTAATGCCATTGTATATGGTAGTAAGCAGGTGCCGATAGCTAATATGGCGCGTACAGGTCTGCTCCTGAACATACTTGGCGCAGTTGTTACTACTCTTTTTATACTACTTTATATGATGGTGTTCTAAAGTAAAATAAAGCTCATCTGGTAGAAATTATATATCTTCCGAAGCTACAGCCAAACTTAAATCCACTTACCTTTACCAAACATGCAGAATCGCAGAACATATCGTATTGTTATGACCATTGCTTGCTTTGTTTTCGCAGGCTTTAATGGTTACAAAATATTACAAGGGAATTCTAATATTATAGATATATTTCTATTAATTATTTTCCTGGTTTTTGGTACAATTTACCTGTTTATTCTATTGCGGAAGCAGAAGGATGTATAACGGGAGGGGGTAGAAAGGAAAAACCTGAAAGTCTGTATTATCTTGGGAGACGAATAAGACTTTCAGGTTTTCAACTTTTAGCCAAAGGTACTATTATATACGGCAGTGGTTTTGTAATAGTTGTCAATGCCGGAAAAATATTTTTATTTTTTTCCGAAGCCATGAAATTGTTCTTTCCAGCCAGTTCATTTGATCGCTCTAATGCCGAGGCACCAGGACATTTGTTATGTAAAACATAGGTCATACGCCACAACTCAATAAAGAGCTACTGAGTGGTTGTCGTGCTTTAAATAATACAAAGGGTACAAATCGGGAATCCGTTCTTCCTGCGGCTCTTCAGGAGAATTTAAACAGGATCAACGTCGGCTACTATACGAATAGCCTTAAAATCAGGGAGAAGCCTTAAGTTAAATATAGCCTGTGCTACCTGAGACTTGGCTGCTCTCAAATTGGTAGTGTCTCGCTGTAGCTTTATATGAACCTCATTCAAAAAGAGGTTCCTTATCTTGAAGATGTAGGGCACCTCAGGCCCCAGAACCAGCTGTTTCCCTAGTCTATCCGCCAGATCTTTTGCCAGTACAATAGCTGCATTTTCAGAAATGCGCTCATCGGCGTGTTTTACTGTGATTCGGATCATACGCACGAAAGGAGGGTAATTAAAGCGCATGCGCTCCTCTATCTCATGCTCATAAAGGCTTAAGTAGTCGTTATTGCGGACTTTCCGGAAGATCGGTTGTAAAGGGTCGCGCGTCTGTATGATAACGGCTCCGGTCTTACCTCTTCTGCCTGCACGCCCACTTACCTGTACAAACAGCTGGAATGCCCGCTCATGGGCTCTGAAATCCGGGAAGTTTATGATGGTGTCTGCATTAAGTATGCCCACCAGGCTCACCTTCTCAAAATCCAGGCCCTTTGTTACCATCTGAGTTCCTACCAGGACATTGGTTTTTCCACTCTCAAATTCAGCGATAATCTGTTGATAGCTGTTCTTCTTCTTGGTGGTATCGAGGTCCATGCGCTGTATATCAGCATTTGGCAGGAGCAGTTTTAGTTCATCCTCTACTTTTTCCGTTCCAAAGCCCATACTCTTTAGTGTAGTGGCACCGCATGCCGGACAGTCGTGGGGCATGCGCTCGTGGTAACCGCAGTAGTGGCAGCGCAGTTCGTTGTTGTACTTATGGTAGGAGAGACTTACCGCGCAGAAGTTACACTTTGGAATCCAGGAGCACTCATCGCAGCTGATAAAAGGGGCATAACCCCGGCGGTTCTGGAACAGAATTACCTGCTCCTGGCGTTGCAGGCGTTCTTCAATGGCGGTTAACAGCTTACCAGAGAAATGGCTGTGCATGTTCTTCCGGTGCTGTTCCTCCCTAATATTTACTAACTCAATTTCCGGCAGCTGTGCCTCACCAAAACGCTTGGACATAGTTACGAGTCCCCACCGGCCAGTCTTACAGTTATAGTAAGTTTCTATTGAAGGGGTGGCTGATCCCAATAATGTTTTAGCACCTTGCAGGTTTGCCATCATCAAGGCTGTCTCGCGAGCATTGTATCGTGGTGCAGGGTCATACTGTTTATAACTAGCCTCATGCTCCTCGTCAATAATCACCAAGGAAAGATCATGGAAAGGCAGGAAAACAGAAGAACGGACTCCTACAACTACTTGAAATCGGCCGGAAAGTATTCCTTGCCACACTTCCGCACGTTCATTATCAGAGAACTTAGAGTGGTATACACCCAACTTTTCCCCAAATACTTTCATTAGGCGTGTCACGATCTGTGCTGTAAGTGCAATTTCAGGTAAAAGGTACAATACCTGTCCGCCTCCTTCCAGAGCATGCTTGATCAGGTCAATGTAAACTTCTGTTTTACCGCTTCCTGTCACTCCGTGTAGTAGCACGGTATCTTTTTCCTTGAATAGGCCTAGGATCGCATCTTTAGCCTGCTCCTGGTGCTCTGATAAAACTAAAGGCAGCAGCTTCTGCTGGCCATCTACAGGAAAACGGGAAACAATCTGGTCAAACTGCTCCAGCACTCCATTTTTAATAAGCGTATTGATGGAGGAAGCGGATAAATGCGGTGTCTTCGTTAGTTCGCTTTTCTCAAAGCCTTTGTAGTTCAGGTGGACGTCCTGGTGTACAGGCACTTTTTGAAGATAACTGAGCAACACATCCAGTTGTTTTGGTTGTGGTGTCAGCTGATTGAACAGCTCCTCCAGCATCCCCTCTTCCTGTACAAAGTGCTCAGAAATACGAATTTTCTTCACCACTTTAGGGGAGAATTTATCGCTTACCTGCTCATAAATGATTATCGCCTCTTTCTGAATAAGCGATTTTATAAACTTGTGGTAGCTTTTCATCTGAAGCAGGTTACCTATCTCAGTAAACGTGAGGGCCTGGTTGTTCTGTAGTGCAAAGATTATTTTCTCCTCCTGAACTGCCAGCTCTATTTCATCTTCCTCAGGGTTGAACTGCGGGTGAAGTTGTATCCGGGACTCACTGCTAAGTTTGAGAGCAGAAGGCAAGGCGGCGTTAATCACTTCCCCGAGGGTGCACATATAGTAGTCAGCAATCCATTTAAACAGCTTTAGCTGGGGCGTTGTAATGATTGGCTTATCATCCAGTGCATCCAGGATATACTTTGCCTGGTAATCAGCGGGAGCATTTTCATGTATCTCTGCTACTATACAGCTTAGCACCTTCTTCGAACCGAACTGCACAATTACACGCGCCCCCACCATCACATCATCATTCATATCGAACGGGATGCGGTAGGTATAGAGCTTTGGAAGGGGGAGGGGTAAGATTACATCGGCAAACAATGTAACACGCTCCACCACTTGCTCTGGCGGATAATTAAAATTAAGTAGTTCTGACAAAGGGTGAAACTAATGGTGCTACTGCAAAGGTCGTAAAAAATGAAGTAAATCCTGAGTTGTTCGAAGCTGAATTGTTGCCAGCCATAGGAAACATCTAGGATTTCATCATTAAATAAACCGCTACAACGACGGGAACTTTGTATTATCCTGCTTAACCTGCAGTTTTTCCAGTGCCTCAGCGGCTGTGTAAACAGGGAATTGGCAGGCTTTGTCGTAACAAACGAAAACGGTGGTTTTGCCCTGGTGGGCTTCTTTACCATCAAGTAGTGGCAGGTTGCTTTTTCCTGTAGTGCCAAGCAACAGCATGTTTGGCTGATAGAAGGAACTGATCTCAGCCCGCATTTCAGGTGCCTCCGGACCGACAATGGCTACTTCTGCTATAGGGGTTAACTTGTAATAATAAAGTATGGCCCAGTTACTTAAATGAGACGGTTCCTTTATCAACAGGTCCTTCATCTTGGCCAGCATGTTTTCTGAGATCGTTGTATACTGCTCTTCATCAAAATACAGGCCCAGCGTGTGCAGGTTGTTAGCCATCACAGAGTTGGAAGCGGGAATTACATTGTCCAATATCTCCTTTTTGCGTGCAATGAGTTGTTCTGCTTTCTTATCATTAAAAAAGAAGAACCCTTCTGTTTCATCGTAAAAATTCTCCAGTGTATAGTCAGCCATTCCTCTTGCCTGGTGCAGCCATTTTTCATCAAAAGTAACCTCGTATAGCCTTATGAAGGCAGCTATCAGTAAGGCATAATCCTCTAGAAAGCCTGCTATGGTAGCTTTCCCATTCTTGTAGTTATGGGAAAGCTTATTCCCCTTCTTAAGATTATTGAGCAGAAAGTTTGCATTGCGTAAGGCAAGCGCAAGGAAATGTTTGTTCCCGAAGGTGTAGTAGGCATCTGCAAGTCCTTTTAGCATCAGCGCATTCCAGGAGCAAAGAATCTTATCGTCTAGTGCAGGCCTTATCCGCGATGTGCGCACCTGCATTAGCTTCTCCTTCCAATTCTGCACCATATCCTGCAGTACTTCCAGCTCAAGTTCGTTTTCTGTTGCAAACTTCTCATCACTGATGCGGCGGTGCAATATATTCCGGCCATGTTCGAAGTTGCCAGCTGCTGTTATATGGTAGTACTTAGAAAAGAGAGGTTCCTCTGATTTTAGCAGCTTATGAAGCTCATCCTTTGTAAAGGTATAGAACCTGCCTTCTTCTCCTTCGCTGTCTGCGTCCAGGGAAGAGTAAAAGCCCCCTTCCGGGCTCATAAGCTCACGTTCCACAAAGTTAATCGTTTCGTAGACCACGTCGTGGTACAATGTTTCACGTGTAGCCTGGTACGCTTCGGCATATAAGGTAACGAGTTGACCGTTATCGTAAAGCATCTTTTCGAAGTGAGGCACCAGCCATTCTGCATCCACTGAATAGCGTGCGAACCCTCCGCCTATCTGATCATAGATGCCACCATAGGCCATTTCACGTAAAGTAAGGTGCAGGTGCTTCAGCGCTTTCTCGTCTCTTGTGTGGTGGTAATAGCGTAATAGCCAAAGGTAATTTGTCGGCATCGGAAATTTAGGTGCCGGTGAAAGTCCTCCGTGTTCTTTATCAAAACGGGAGCTAAGGTTTTTAAAGAGTAGGTTAAAGTCCTCTTCGCTAAGGCTAAGGTCATTCGACTTTAGCCCATACCTTTCTAATTCGCTTCTGTTAAGGTGCGTTACAAACTGCTCGGCGGAGGTATTTAATTCTTCCCGGTTCTTCTCATAAGCTTCGGCGATGTTAATCAAAAGATTAACCCACTGCTGTGGTTGAAAATAGGTGCCTCCGTAAAAGGGTTGCGCATCCGGATTAAGAAAAACGTTCAGAGGCCAGCCGCCCTGCAGTCCCATGGCTTGTAAGGCATCCATATAAACAGCATCTACATCGGGGCGTTCCTCTCTGTCCACTTTAATGCAGACAAAGTGCGTGTTCATTACCTCTGCCACTTTTGGCTTTTCAAAGGATTGGTGCTCCATTACATGGCACCAATGGCAGGCGGCATACCCTATGCTTACGATAATTGGCTTATCTTCTTGCCTGGCACGAGATAAAGCTTCTTCGCCCCAGGGGTACCAATCCACAGGGTTATACGCATGCTGTAGCAGGTAAGGGCTACTTTCGTGTATAAGCTTGTTAGGTTTGTTTTTATCTCCGGCCATGTCTTTATCCAGTTTACTCCTGGCTACTTTTAATTACGGACTTGCCGGGTAAAAGTATCAACAGGTTGGGAGTATAAATCTAGCCGGCCGTTTGTTGTTTTGCTACAATAGCCGCCTCTTCACGCACATCTACTTTATACTTCTGAGTTATGTGTTCTAATTGAGCTACCGTGTTCTCCAAAAACTTCTGATGAGATTTCGACTCTGGGTGAAACGGCTTGTGTTGTAGTGCACGCTGTATTTTAGCCCAATCACCAAGAAAGGCTTGGAATTCAGCATTGTAATAAGCGCCCACAAATTTTTGCCATATATAGTCCTCAGCCATGGAAGTTGGATGAATCAGATCATCTTTGTAGTACCTGTAATCGCGCAAATCATCCATCATCAGCTCAAAAGCAGGGAAATATAGAATACTTTCATGCTCCTGCTGGAGCTCATGACACACAACGCGCAGCAAAGACTTGCTGACACTGTTTATTAACATGGTCTCTTTAATATGGCGAACAGGGCTAACAGTAAGCAATATTTTGACACTTGGATTTAAAGCTACAATGCTCTCATACATTTCCTGGAAAGCCTGCTGAATTTCTTCCTGTTTTAACAGCTCCCTGGTAAAGTGCTTTGCCGGAAGCTTATGACAATTGGCTACTACATTGCCACTTTCTACTAATCTGTAGGCCACGGAGGTGCCCAGCGTAATGATTATTAGTGATGCCTGCTGCAGGTATTCATGGGTTCTGTTGATTCTTATTTGAATCTGCTCCAGTAGTTGTTCTTTATCAGGAGAGGAGAGGGAGGAATGAAGGTCATAGGCATACCAGATGCCGTTCTGTTGGACCAGGTGCTGTTCGAAGTTATAGGGGGTGCCAGAAGCGGCTTTCAATAGAAGACATACAGAAAGCGGGTTAAAGATAGTACCAAAGGGATTAATTAGTGCATCTACTTTGTTTTGCTGAAGTTTTGATCCTATGACTTCTGCGAAGCAGGAGCCAATTGTCAGGACCCGGTCATGGATGGTTAAGTTTGTACCGGCACTTTTAACATCTACCTCTGTACGGAACATCATATACTTCTTTGGTGGTGAAAGAAAACGCAGATATGGGTTGTATCAGTTGTACCCATGTATATCAACTAATATAAGGAAATTCTAAATGGGACCAGGTGTTTCAAGCCATTAGAAACTTAACAGGGGAAAGGTAAGTTACAGGTGGGGCATAAAAAAAGCGTTCTGCCTTTTGAGCAGAACGCTTAAGATAATAGTCTTCTAGATTCTGTTACTCAGAAACTACGTTGAAACGTACCTGATGCTTCACTTCCTTATGCAGGTTAAGTGTTGCAGTGTACTCACCTGCAGTTTTTACATCCTGGTCAAAAGAAATACGCTTACGATCTACATCGAAGCCTTTTGCTTTTAACACCTCAGAAAGCTGGTTAGTAGTTACTGAACCGAAAATCTTGCCAGTTTCACCAACTTTAGCAGGAATCTCAAGTGTAATGTCACCGATGCTGTTAGCCAGCTCCTGTGCATCATTCTGGATCTTTTCAGCTTTGTGAGCTGCCTGACGGATATTTTCAGCTACAACTTTTTTGTTAGAAACGCTGGCGATAACTGCCATACCCTGTGGGATAAGGTAGTTACGGCCATATCCTGGCTTAACTGTTACTGTATCGTTTTTGTAGCCTAAGCCTTTAACGTCATCTTTAAGTATTACTTCCATCGTTTGCCCTCCTTATTTTAAAGAATCTGTTACATAAGGTAAAATAGCAAGGTGTCTTGCTCTGGCAACAGCCTGAGATACTTTGCGCTGAAACTTCAGGCTTGTACCAGTAAGTCTTCTAGGAAGGATCTTACCCTGCTCGTTTACAAACTTCAGCAGGAAGTTACCATCTTTGTAGTCGATATACTTGATACCGCTTTTCTTGAAACGGCAGTATTTCTGACGATTTTCTTGCTTGTGGATTCTTTCGTTAACTAAGCTCATTATCCTTTAACCTCCTCTTTTTTAGCTTGTGATTTGAACTCTCCGTTTCTTCTGCGCTCGTTGTAAGCAACAGCGTGCTTATCAAGGGCAGTAGTTAAGAAACGTACAACTTTTTCATCACGGCGATAAGCCAGCTCAAGCGCGTCAACAACGTTGCCTGGAGCTTTAAACTCAACTAGGTGGTAGAAACCAGTTGACTTCTTCTGGATTGGGTAAGCCAGTTTACGAAGACCCCAGTTCTCTTCATGAATAATGTCGGCGCCATTTTCCTTAAGCACCTGTCTGAACTTCTCGACCGTTTCTTGCATCTGCACCTCGTTCAAAAGAGGAGTCAGAATGAAGACCGTTTCGTAATTTCTCAATTCCATTCGGTTCGATATATGATTTTTATTAAAGGGTGCAAATATAGAAGGAGTTTTTCTATAAAGCAAGCTTAAGCAAAAGTATACCGTGAGACAATGGAACGATAGGGTAGATGGCTCAATTTGGTATGTAAAATTACACCTTCTATATATAAGGTGTAGCACATGGCTGTAGCTCAGGAAAAGGGAAGTACTATAACAGGGGATTTTCGAACAAAAGACAGAAACGATGGTTTTTGTATTTAGGTGTTTTTATAGTACAATACTTAGTTGTTTGGACAGGGGAGGTTTTTGATATTATTTAAATCAATTCTAAATAAAAGGCCTTTGCAAATGTTAAAAGAGGCATTTGCCTAGTAAAGAGCCAACAAAAGTATCCAACATCTGAGGGAGTCCAAAAATAACCTTATTCAGTTTGATTAATGAAATTCGAGTAGTAGATTTGTGCCCGTAAAGTAAATTCACCATTATACTAAACACACACAAGTGATCTTGGCTATGATTAGCTGTATACTTAAAACTAAATCCAAAGTTTTCCTTGCCTTCTTACTTGCGTTGGTTGTCTCTTCTGGCGCATTTGCCCAGGAGCAAGAGAAAGCCAGTGAGCAAGCTGAAGTGGCAACGAAAGGAGTAGTGCCAGGTGCTACTGAAGGTGCAACTACAGACGCAACTCCAGCAGGTGACCCTGCAGTAATTAGTGCAGGCGAGGCTCTGTTCAAAAACAATTGTGCTGTTTGTCACTCGGCAGGAACAGATGTAATCGTTGGTCCTGGTCTACAGGGTGTCAGCGACAGAAGGAATGAGGCCTGGTTGATTAAGTGGATTAAAAATTCACAGGCACTTATTCAAGCCGGAGATCCTGAGGCTGTTGCTGTTTACAATGAGTACAACAAGCAGGCGATGCCTTCTTTTGCTTTCTCTGATGATGAAGTAAAGGCAATCTTAGCTTACGTTGAGTCTGGTAAAGGTATTGTTTCAACTGTTGTTGAAGGTCCGGAAGGAACAACTCCAGGTGAGAATATAGGAACTGAGGCTATTGGTGCTGTAGGCGGCTATCTGGATATCATCCTGGTAGTGCTTATTGTTGTGTTGATAGTATTAGTGGTGACACTATTGCTGATCACTTCGCTTCTGAAGAACTACCTGAACAAAACCCGCACTTTAGATGAGTATGACAATGAGGTTGTAAACCAGCGTTTCGATTTCTCTAAAATATATAAGTCAAAAGCAGTGCGTACGCTTGTTGTGTTGATATTTGTAGTGGTATTGATAGACCTTACAATAGAAGAGACAATGGGTATTGGTATACAGCAGGGGTACCAGCCAAAGCAGCCAATTGCTTTCTCTCATAAACTGCATGCTGGTGAGCACCAGATAAACTGTAACTATTGCCACACAACTGTTTATAAGGGTAAGAGTGCCAGCATACCTTCTGCAAACATATGTATGAACTGCCATAGCCAGATCAAAACAGAGTCTCCAGAGATTCAGAAGATTTACAGAGCTATTGAGCGAAACAGGCCAATTGAGTGGGTGCGAATTCACAACCTTCCAGACCTGGCATACTTTAACCACTCACAGCACACGCAGGTTGGTGGTGTAGAATGCCAGACGTGTCACGGTCCAATCGAGGAGATGGATGTAGTTTATCAATATTCTCCTTTAACAATGGGCTGGTGTATTGACTGTCATCGTGAGACTCCATTGAACACAGAAGGTAATGAGTACTACGATAACTTAGTGGAACTGCATGAGGAATCTTCAAAGGGAGCATTCACAGTTTCATCTAATGGTGGTACGGAGTGTTCTAAGTGTCACTACTAATCATTTTGATTTCTATTAAGTATTCGAGTTTTCTAGATATAATATGCAAGACAGAATAAAATACTGGAAAGGTATTGAGGAGTTGGAAAATACTCCTGAATTCGCAAAGCATGCTCATAATGAGTTTCCAGAATTCCTGCCGGTAAATAGTGAGCCCGGTGGAGATGAGCCTTCTTCTGGCGGTAAAACCGTAAGACGAGACTTTTTAAAGTTGTTAGGGTTTAGCATGGCTGCTGTGTCTCTTGCTTCGTGTGAGGCACCAGTAAGAAAAGCTATTCCTTACCTTAACAAGCCTGTTGATGTGGAACCAGGAATTGCAAACTGGTATGCTTCAACATATTTCCTAAATGGAGATTACAATAGTATTCTTGTTAAGACCCGTGAAGGACGACCTATTAAAATAGAGCCAAACCCAATGTCAGAGCTGACACCTTTTGGCACAAGCCCAAGAGCTCAGGGTTCATTGCTTGGCTTATATGATACAAACCGCCTGCGCTATCCGCTAATCAAACTTGATGAAGCAAATTGGGAGGAAGTGGATAGGCAAATAAGAGCACGCCTTGCTAATGTAAATGGTAAAGTGGCTTTTGTTTCTTCTACAATCATAAGCCCAACTACAAATAAACTTATAAATGAGTTTGGAGCTGGTTTTGCCAACTTTGAGCACGTTACATATGACGCGCATTCTGTGTCTGGTTTATTACAGGCAAACGGAGGCGTGATACCTGGATATGACTTCAGCAAAGCAGATGTAATTGTAGGCATAAATGCTGATTTCTTAGGTACATGGGTAGCACCCGTACCATTTGCAAAGCAGTACATCCAGACAAGGAAATTGGATGCTGATAACCCGAAGATGTCCCGTCATTACCAGTTTGAGACGATGTATTCCTTAACTGGTGCAAACGCAGATTTTCGTCAGCCAATCAGACCTTCTGAAGAGGCGGCTCTGGTAACTGCTCTATACAAAGGAATAACAGGACAAGGTGCAGGTGCTGCTTCTGACTCTAAGGTAGTGGCTACGGCTATTAAAGAGTTACTGGCAAACAGAGGCAAAGCGCTTGTTGTTTCCGGATCCAATGATCCAGGTATTCAAGTGATGATCACTGCTATAAACAGTGCGCTTGGAGCTGAAGGAACCACGATAGATACAGCTTCTCCATACTATGTGAAGCAGGGTAGCGATGGGAACATGATTCGCCTGATCAACGAAATGAACGCTGGTACTGTTGGTGCAGTGTTCTTCTACGATGCAAACCCTGTATATAACCATCCGCTATCTGCTAAAGTAGTTTCAGGTTTAAGTAAAGTTGACTTGAAAGTATCTTTTGCTGACAGGGTTGATGAAACTGCTAAGTTCTGTGATTTTGTTACTCCGGATCATCATTACCTGGAGTCATGGAATGACTTTGAACCGAAGAAAGGATATATAAGCTTAGCCCAGCCGGCTATAAGCCCTATCTTTACAACCCGTCAGATGCAGGATAGCTTGCTAACATGGGGTGGGAATACCTTAAACTACTATGAATACCTGAGAAATAACTGGCGGCCAATTGCAACCGGTGATTTCAATGCATTCTGGGAGCAGGTATTACATGATGGAGTTCTGCAAAATGGAACAAGTATGTTATCTGTAGCTGCAGTTGCGGCTCCACTATCAACACCATCTGTAAAGGTTATACCTACAAGCCCAATTGAAGGTGTGCTTTATGAAAAAGTAAGTATAGGTACCGGAGAGCTTGCTGGTAACCCGTGGCTGCAGGAGTTGCCGGACCCAATCTCAAAAGCAACGTGGGGTAATTATGTAGCCATGCCGCGCAAAATGGCTGAAGAGATGGGTGTTGTTCAGGGCGATGTATTGATAGTAACACTGGCCAATGGGCAGAATATTGAACTTCCTGCCTTAATGCAACCAGGACAGGCGAATGGTACAGTAAGCATTGCCATGGGCTATGGCCGAAAGGTTGAGGCACTGCCTGTTGCGAAAGGACTGGGTGAAAACGCCTACCCATTAGCCACTGTCATTGATAATGTGGTACTATATACAGGTCCTGTAAAATTAGAAAAAACAGGCGCTGTTTCCCCAATTGCCCAAACGCAAACACACCATACGATCATGGATCGTTTAGTTGTACAGGCGAGTACATTAGCAAAGTATAAAGAGAATCCTAAAGAAGTTACAACGTATATCCGTTTAGCAACCCATGATGGTCCTGTTAAGCCTGCTACTATCTCTCTTTGGGATGATTACGAATACAAGAACCACCATTGGGGTATGGTTATCGACCTTAACTCCTGTATTGGTTGTGGTGCCTGTACAATGAGCTGTAATGTTGAAAACAACATTCCGGTTGTAGGTAAAGCCGAAGTTCTGAACCGTCGTGAGATGCACTGGATGCGTATCGACAGATACTACAGCGCAGTAGAACACGAGGAGAAGGATTATGCAACGATGGAAGACCCTGCAGAAAATCCAGCTGTAGTGTTCCAGCCAATGCTTTGCCAGCACTGTAACCACGCACCATGTGAAACTGTTTGCCCTGTTGCTGCTACCATGCACAGCTCAGAAGGTATCAACCAGATGGTTTATAACCGTTGCGTAGGTACTCGTTATTGTGCAAACAACTGCCCTTATAAGGTACGCCGCTTTAACTGGTTCGCCTATGCGAACAACGACAAGTTTGACTTCAACGAGCCAATGAACAGTGATCTTGGCAAGATGGTGCTGAACCCGGACGTAACAGTTCGTGGAAGAGGTGTTATGGAAAAGTGTTCTTTCTGTGTTCAGCGTGTGCAGCTAGGAAAGCTAGAAGCGAAGCGTGAAAACAGAAGACCGAAGGATGGTGAAATCGTGACTGCCTGTGCTCAGTCTTGCCCTACTGAAGCGATAGTATTCGGAGACATGAAGGACCCAGAGAGCCGCATATCACGAATACTTGCTCGTCAGCAAGGGGAGCGTGCATTCCATGTATTGGAAGAGCTTAACGTTCAGCCAAACATAACATACCTGACAAAAATTAGAAACTTAGCTTAAAATTAAATTTCGAGAGCGTTATGCAGCATGTATCTCCGATTAGGGAGCCTCTTGTAACGGGGGGTAAAACATACCACGACATCACCGAAGATGTCTGCAGACAGGTGGAGGCTAAGCCCAACGTGCGTTGGGCCGCTGCCCTTGCTGTAGCTTTAGTCGGCTTAGCTATATTTATGTACTCAGTATACCGTACCCTGTGGTTCGGTATCGGTGAGTGGGGACTAAATAAAACTGTAGGATGGGCATGGGATATTACCAACTTCGTATGGTGGGTAGGTATCGGTCACGCCGGTACACTGATCTCAGCTATCCTTTTACTGTTCCGTCAGAAGTGGAGAACTTCAATTAACCGAGCAGCTGAGGCGATGACAATTTTCGCCGTAATTTGTGCTGCGATGTTCCCTGTTCTTCACATGGGGCGTCCTTGGTTAGCTTATTGGGTACTTCCATTACCGAATACATTTGGTTCACTTTGGGTAAACTTTAACTCACCACTTCTTTGGGACGTATTTGCGATCTCTACTTACTTTTCAGTATCATTGGTATTCTGGTACATCGGTTTGATTCCAGACTTCGCAACCATCCGTGACAGAGCAGTAGGACCGATTGCAAGAAGAGCATATGCTGTCTTATCCTTTGGTTGGACTGGATCTGCGAAAGCATGGTCTCGATATGAAACAGTATCTTTGATCCTTGCAGGTCTTGCGACACCTCTTGTATTGTCAGTACATACAATCGTATCATTTGACTTTGCAACATCAGTTATACCAGGATGGCACACCACAATCTTCCCTCCATATTTCGTGGCAGGTGCGATTTTCTCTGGATTTGCCATGGTATTAACGTTGATGATCATTACACGGAAGGTGTTCCATCTGGAGCACTACATTACGCTTGAGCACGTGGAGTCGATGAACAAGGTAATTATCCTGACAGGTTCTATCGTTGGTATCGCCTATACTACAGAATTCTTTATCGCCTGGTATTCAGGTGTTGAGTATGAGCAGTATGCCTTCATCAACCGGGCTTTCGGACCCTACTGGTGGGCTTATTGGTCGATGATGACTTGTAACGTAATTACTCCTCAGCTTTTCTGGTTCAGAAAAATCAGAAGAAGCTTAACAGCTACTTTCATCATATCGATCTTTGTGAACATCGGTATGTGGTTTGAGCGATTCGTTATTATCGTTACCTCTCTGCACAGAGATTACCTGCCGTCTTCTTGGGCAATGTTCTCTCCAACTATCATTGATATAGGAGTATATGTAGGTACCATTGGTCTGTTCTTTACGCTGTTCCTCCTGTTCGCGAAATTCTTCCCGGTAGTGAACATGGCTGAGGTGAAGGCAATATTGAAGTCTTCCTCTGGTGTAAAGCATCACAACCATGCAGATACAATGCATGCTACTGAAAAGGAATTGAATACAAATACACATCGAAGCAATGAATAAGAAATTTGTTCTAGGGATTTATGATGATGAGGATGTGCTGCTGACAGCCATCGAAAATATCCGCGCTGCCGGTACTAAAATATATGATGTGTTTTCTCCATATCCTGTACACGGTATAGATGATGTATTAGGCATCAAACGCTCAAGATTACCTATTGTTGCTTTCTTTTGCGGCCTGTTCGGAACATCTTTCGCTTTATGGATGCAGATCTGGATGCTAGGCTTTGACTGGCCGATGATCATAGGTGGTAAACCGCACATTGCATTACCATCTTTTATACCAGTAACTTTCGAGTTAACAGTATTATGTGCTGCTTTCGGAATGGTGATAACTTTCTTCATAGTAAGTAAGCTGAAGCCATCACTCAGGGTAAATGTGTTCGATAAGCGTTCTACGGATGATAAATTTGTAATGGCTATCGAAGTAAAAGAAGGTGTAACAGATCTTTCTGCACTAAATAACCTGCTTCGATCTAACGGTGCAATAGAAGTCAATGAGAAGGAGGTAGTAAAATAATGAAAAGATTTAATAAAATAGGTTTTAAAGCCTCAGCCATACTTTTCTCTTCTGCAGCTATATTTGCCTGCAGTAATGAACAAGATCCGGGGTTGGAGTATGCTCCTGATATGTATCATTCTATTCCCCTTGATCCATATTCTCAGATAAAAGAGAATAAATTCAACCCAGGAGGTATGAACATGCGTGAGCCTGCAAAAGGAACGGTTCCTAGAGGTAAGCAAGGGTATAATTTATATCTTTCTGTAGACACAGCCGAGGTTGCAGGTGTTGAACTAACAAACCCTCTTCAGAAAAATGAGGAAAACCTGGCGCAAGGTAAAGTTTTGTACAGTCGTTTTTGTGCACCATGTCATGGTGAAAACGGAGATGGACAAGGTTTAGTTGGTGTGAAGTTCAAAGGTGTACCATCATACACTGCTGGTCGTGTAGCTGAATTACCAGCAGGACATATTTACCATGTAATTACAATGGGTAGAGGCAGAATGATGCCTCACGGTTCCCAGGTAAACCCAACAGAGCGATGGAAAATAGTAATGTATGTTCAACAGCTTCAAAAAGGTGAGACAGGAACAACTGTAGAAGCTGGTTCTGATGCTAAGGAGGAAGCCGGTGGAGAAGCTATTACAGATAACCCTGTAACAGGCACCCCGGAAGATACTCCCAAAAGAGAAACCCCTAAAAACTAAGTCTAAGGCATAATTTAAAAGATAATGACAGAAGAAAGACTCATCATTTCTAGAAAAACGAACAATAAGTTTTTCTTAATGATAGCTGTAGGTGTTGTGCTACTTATAGCAGGTATCATCTTCATGGCTACAGGCGGAGGGGCAGAACACCATGGAGAGGCTGCTGCTGCAGGTCATGAGCCAGCTTCCTGGACAAAGCGTTTATTTGTAAACCTTTGGCTAAACAATGTGTACTTCACAGGTATTGCTCTGATAGGAACATTTTTCGTTGCTGTTCAATACGTAGCATATGCCGGATGGTCAGTTTTAATTAAAAGAATACCAGAAGCACTTAGCTACTACTTACCAATTGGTGGTATTGTAATGCTGGTGGTGTATTTATTTGGTTCTCATGACATATTTCATTGGACACATGAGTACCTGTACGATGTAAATGATCCAAGGTATGACCCGATCATTGCTGGTAAATCAGGATACCTTAACACAGTATTTTTCCTGATCAGAATGGTTGTTTTCTTTGCTCTTTGGATCATCTTCTTTAATTGGTTGAGAAGATTGTCAATTAACGAAGATTTACACGGAGGCACAGGTTATTACCATAAAAGCATCACAGTTTCTGCTATATTCCTGGTAATATTTGGTATTTCATCTTCCATGTCTGCTTGGGACTGGGTGCTATCGATTGATCCACACTGGTTCTCTACAATGTTTGGTTGGTATGTATTCGCGAGTTGGTTTGTTTCAGGACTTGCTGCTACAACTTTAACAGTGATTATTTTAAAGCAGAACGGTTACCTGAAAATGGTAAACTCAAACCACCTGCACGATTTAGGTAAGTTTGTTTTTGCCTTCTCTATTTTCTGGACCTACATCTGGTTCTCTCAGTTTGTACTGATCTGGTATGCTAATATTCCTGAAGAATCTATCTACTTCCTGGAGCGATTGAATGATCACTACCGCTGGATATTTTTTACTAACCTTATCATAAACTTTGCCTTCCCTTTCCTTGTTCTAATGACAAGAGATGCGAAGCGTCAGATGATCATGCTAAAGATTGTAACAATAGCTATCCTGTTAGGTCACTGGTTAGATTTCTACCTGATGATGATGCCTGGAACAATGCGTTCAGATGCAAGCATCGGGTTTATAGAGATAGGAACGACCTTAGTATTCCTGGGAGTGTTCCTGATTACCTTCACTAAAGGATTGACTAAGGCTTCTCTTGTTCCGGTTAACCACCCGTTCCTGGAGGAGAGTGTTCACCATCATGTTTAGAGAATATACTAAAAGCGTTAAATAATGATTACGATCGCGATAGTTTTATCCATACTTTTATTACTGGTTGTCCTGTTCCTCCTTTTCAGGATTGGTACGCTTGCTTCAATATTCAGAGGCTCTTCAAAGCGTGCAGCAGGTACAACTCCAACGAGCAACAAAGTGAACAGTATGCTGTTCCTTTTGTTCCTGATCTTTGGTGGTGCAGCGTTTGCCTGGTCTTTCTCAGATTCCTGGGAAACTATGAACCTTCCTCTTGCCTCTGTGCATGGTGAATGGACAGATGACCTGTTCTGGACAACAATGATAATCATCGGAATAGTTTTTGTGATTACGCACATTCTTCTATTCTGGTATTCATACAAGTACCAGCACAAGGATGAAAAAAGAGCTTATTACTACCCTCATAACAACAAGCTGGAGATTGTTTGGACAATGATCCCTGCAGTTGTGATGGCACTACTGGTATTTGGTGGCTGGAAAACCTGGACAAAAATTACAAGTGCAGCTCCAGAAGATGCAGTGGTAATAGAGGTAATGGGTAAGCAGTTTAACTGGATGGTTCGCTATCCGGGTGAAGATGGCAAGTTAGGTGTAGCCAAGCACACACTAATAACTGCAACGAATGAATTCGGAGTTGATTTTAGTGATGTAAATGCATTAGATGACTTCATGCCGATGGAAATCCACGTGCCGAAAGGAAAGCCTGTTCTACTGAAAATCAGATCAAGGGATGTAATTCACAGCGTGTTTATGCCGCACTTCCGTTTGAAAATGGATGCAGTACCAGGTATGCCTACCAAGTTTTGGTTTGTGCCAACTAAGACTACTTACGAGATGCAAAATGAGACGGGTAACCCAGACTTCAAGTATGAACTTGCTTGTACAGAAATTTGCGGACGTGGTCACTTTGCAATGAGATTCATTGTGGTAGTAGATGAGCCGGAAGATTATGAAGCGTGGTTAGCCGCACAAAAGCCTTTTGTAGAACAGAATCCTGAAGTTCTTGCTGCCTTTCAAACTGAAGCATCTAAAAAGCTGACGGCTGAAAATACAACTGAGGTAGGAGAGGTAAAATCAGAATTGTAGCATTTAAATACTAATAAAAATGTCTAGTACAGATATCTCTATCGATAAAGATGTACATCATGCCCATGAGGAGCATGATCACCATCACGATCAGAACTTCATTGAGAAGTACATCTTTAGCCAGGATCATAAAGTAATTGCAAAGCAATTCCTTTTTACTGGTATGGCATGGGCTTTCGTAGGTGGTTTTTTATCAATTATCTTCCGCTTACAGTTAGGTTGGCCTGAGGCAACTTTTACCTTCCTTGAACCTATCCTAGGAGGTTGGGTTGAGAATGGAAAGTTAAATCCTGAATTCTACCTGGCCCTTGTTACAATGCATGGTACCATCATGGTATTCTTTGTTTTGACAGCCGGACTTAGCGGTACGTTCGCCAACTTCCTGATTCCATTGCAGATAGGTGCCCGTGATATGGCTTCAGGATTTATGAACATGCTTTCTTACTGGATTTTCTTCCTGTCAAGTATAGTAATGTTCATGTCAATTTTTATAGAGACAGGACCTGCTGCAGGTGGTTGGACTGTTTATCCACCTTTGAGTGCCCTTCCACAAGCTATTCAAGGATCTGGAACAGGTATGACGCTGTGGTTGATCTCTATGGCATTGTTCATCGTTTCAACGCTACTAGGAGGAGTTAACTATATCACTACTATCATCAACCTTAGAACAAAGGGAATGTCGATGGCAAAGCTGCCACTTACAGTGTGGGCTTTGTTCTTCACCGCTATACTTGGTTTGCTTGCATTCCCTGTACTATTCTCAGCTGCATTGCTGCTGATATTTGATCGTAGCTTTGGAACCAGCTTCTACTTGTCAGACATATATATAGCCGGAGAGGCACTTTCAAATACAGGTGGTAGCCCTATCCTTTTCCAGCACTTGTTCTGGTTCCTGGGTCACCCGGAGGTATACATAGTAATCCTTCCTGCTTTTGGTATTGTATCGGAAGTAATTGCTACAAACTCTAGGAAACCTATCTTTGGTTACAGAGCGATGATTGGATCAATGATAGGTATTTCTGTACTGTCATTTGTTGTGTGGGCTCACCATATGTTTGTGACAGGTATGAATCCATTCCTGGGATCTGTTTTCATGTTCCTCACGCTTATAATTGCTGTGCCTTCTGCAGTTAAGGTGTTTAACTGGATAGCTACACTATGGAGAGGTAACATACGTTTCACTACTGCGATGCTATTTGCTGTAGGCTTCGTTTCTCTTTTCATCTCAGGTGGATTAACAGGTATTATCCTTGGTAACTCTGCCTTGGATATCCAGTTGCACGATACATACTTCGTTGTTGCTCACTTCCACCTAGTAATGGGTGCCGCTGCTTTCTTTGGTATGTTTACTGGTGTTTATCACTGGTTCCCGAAGATGTTCGGAAGGCTCATGGATGAGAAATTGGGTGCTGTACACTTCTGGTTAACATTTATTTCTGTTTACCTGGTGTTCATGCCAATGCACTATATAGGTATAGCCGGCTTCCCAAGACGATACTATAACTGGACAGGTTTTGAAACATTCAATATATTCACAGACCTGAACACGTTTATCAGTATTGCTGCTATCTTAGGTTTCAGTGCCCAGTTTGTTTTCCTGTTCAACTTTATTTACAGCATCTTCAGAGGCCGTAAATCAACGCCTAACCCATGGCATTCGAATACACTTGAGTGGACAACACCAGTGTTGCCAGGACATGGTAACTGGCCAGGAGATATCCCAGCAGTTTACAGATGGCCATATGACTATAGCAAGCCTGGTGCTGCTGAAGATTTTATTCCACAAAACATACCTTTCTCAGAAACGCAGTCTTCAAACCTGCCGCAAGAGAAAGATTTTGAATAAAACTTTTAATGTCAGTAAAATCTTTTCAGTATAAAAGGTTTAAATATATTGGAGTACTTACAGTTCTGGCTGTATACTTTCTAATATTAGTCGGGGGAATTGTTCGTAGTACTGGTTCAGGTATGGGTTGTCCGGACTGGCCAAAGTGCTTCGGAAGTTGGGTTCCTCCGACTGATGTTAGCCAATTACCAGAAGACTACCTAGAAGTATACAAAGAAAAGCGAATAGAAAAGAATCAGAGACTGGCGGGAATCCTTGATAATATGGGATTCGAAAAATTATCCGCGTCTATCTTTTCTCATCCGAGTCAGTATATTGAGACTGAGTTCAATGTAACCAAGACATGGATAGAATATTTAAATCGCTTAGTTGGTGTACTGATAGGTATTTTTATTTTCCTGACATTAGTTTTTTCAATCCCTTACCTTCGAGAAGATAAAGCGGTATTTTTTCTGTCATTAGGAAGTTTTATTGTAGTTGGTTTTCAAGGTTGGTTAGGATCAATAATTGTATCCACTAATTTACTTCCCGTAACAGTAACTATACACATGGCACTTGCTCTTGTGCTTGTAGCTATGTTGCAGTATGCTGTTACCAGAGCCCAAAAAAATAATTTCTCCGGCCGATTTAAATATTCAGGAAAGGTCAATATTGTTATCTGGATTGTTGCCATAACAACTTTTGCACAAATTCTTTTAGGTACTCAAGTAAGAGAAGAAGTTGATATTGTGGCCTTCTCTATGAATGGGGAAAACAGAGAAGCATGGGTAGATGAGTTGGGAATCAGTTTCTACATTCATCGTTCTTACTCAATACTTATACTAGGTTTACACGTGTACCTGGCATATTTACTGTATAGGTTGAAAGATAAAACAATGACCAGGATGACTAACACTATGCTCCTATTGGTAGCAATAGAAGTAGTTTTTGGCATTGTGATGGCGTATTTTGCCATTCCTGCATTCTTACAACCTCTACATCTTACTTTTGCGGCACTTTTATTTGGAGTGCAGTTTCAATTGTTAATACATTATCATTATGCCTCACGTAAGGCATATCGAAACACAGTAGCAGTTTCTAACTAATGATATCAGAAAGTAAAGAGACACTGTCGTTACAATTTTTTATGGCTCAAAAAGCATCTGCATTTTTCAAGCTCCTTAAGTTCAGGTTAAGCTTCACAGTAGCTTTTTCTAGTGCCATAGGTTTTATATTGGGCTACCCCGGTGCCTCCTATCTAGATATTGCTATGGTGATGTTAGGAGGATTACTGGTAACAGGCTCCGCTAATATCATCAATCAGGTATTGGAAAAAGACCTGGACAAGTTGATGAAGCGCACAGCTAAAAGGCCATTGCCCACTGGGCAGATAAGTTTATCAGAGGCAATAGTCTTTTGCGTCATGTTAGGTGTTGCCGGTACTCTTCTTTTAGGAATATACTTCAATACACTAGCTGCAGCGCTGTCTTTACTGTCACTTGTATTGTATGGCTTTATCTATACTCCTTTAAAACGCATCAATCCCATTTGTGTATTTGTTGGTGCTATTCCAGGAGGTATGCCACCATTAATCGGATGGGTAGCCGCTACAGGAGCTATAGAAATAGAAGCGATCATATTATTTGGTATTCAGTTTTTCTGGCAGTTTCCGCACTTTTGGGCTATTGCTTGGGTATTGGATGATGATTATAAGAAGGCTGGATTCAAAATGCTTCCTACCGCAGGGGGCAAAAATTTGAAGACAGCAATTCAAATTATGATCTATACCTTAATGCTGATTCCACTTAGTCTTTTACCTCTTCAGTTTGGCATGACAGGGGCAACTTCGGCGATGATTGCAGTTGTATGCGGAGTTTTATTTTTGGCTCAAACATTTTACCTCATGCGCACTTGTACAAAGAAAGCTGCCATGAATATAATGTTCGGTTCATTTTTGTATCTGCCAATCGTGCAGATAGCGTTTGTTTTAGATAAAGTTAATCTTTAGTGATGGTGGAAAATAAAATAGAAGAGCAAAGATCAACATTGGGCGTTCACCCATTAAAGTTTTCGCTGTGGTTGATTATTATAAGTATAATTATGATGTTTGCAGCCTTTACAAGCGCTTACATTGTAAGGAGAGAGGAAGGGAACTGGTTAGAGTTTGACCTGCCTACCGTTTTGCTTATTAATACTGTCATTATTATTGCAAGCAGTATTACTATGCATTGGGCTTATGAATCTGCAAAGAAAGATAACCTACAGCATTTAAAGCTTGCGCTTGTGCTAACAGCTGGGTTAGGTATTGCTTTCCTGGTAGGTCAGTGGAACGGATGGGCTGACCTTGTTCAGAATAATGTTTACTTTGGTGGAGCACAGAGTAACCCTGCTGGTTCATTTCTGTATGTTTTAACTGGTGTGCATGGATTTCACCTGATCACTGGGCTCATATTTTTGTTAATCACATTAATTAGCAGTTTAAAATACAAAGTTCATTCTAAGAATATGCTCCGTATACAGTTGTGCACTATTTATTGGCACTTTTTAGGCGGACTTTGGCTATATTTGTACATCTTCTTAAGAATTAATCACTAAACACGTTTTTTTCAATACATAAACTATGTCTACTTCAACTACGCTGGAAGCACCTAAGTCAGGTACATGGGACGGTGGTAATGAGCCATTAAAAGCGAGCTACGGAAAACTAATGATGTGGTTTTTCCTGCTGTCAGATGCATTCACATTTGGTGCATTCTTAATTGTTTATGGTTTATCCCGTCATAAGCACTTACCATACACAGGTGAGCCGGAAGCTTTCACATTTTCAACGCAATGGTGGCCGATTCCTGAAAAAGTTTTTAATGCTTTCCCTGGATTCCATGGAGTGGATCTTCCATTAGCATTCGTTGCTTTGATGACCATGATCTTGATCCTTAGTTCTGTTACAATGGTACTAGCTGTTGAGGCTGGTCACCGTATGGATAAGAATGATGTGCAGAAGTGGTTGCTTTGGACAATTTTATTTGGTAGTATCTTCTTGGGCTGTCAGGCATGGGAGTGGGCTCACTTTATAACTGGTACTGAAGAAGGTATGATACTTTCTGACGGTACGCGAGTTTTTGGTGCTAACTTGACTATCAATCAATATGGCCCGCCATTGTTTGCTGACCTTTTCTTCTTTATAACAGGTTTCCACGGTACGCACGTGTTTTCTGGTGTTGTTCTTCTTATCATGATCTTCATCAATACTGTGAATGGTGTTTACCATAAGCGTGGCCACTATGAAATGGTAGAGAAAGTAGGTTTATACTGGCACTTTGTAGACCTTGTTTGGGTATTCGTGTTTACATTCTTCTACCTGATATAATTAAGATTAAACTATAAAATAACTGTAAAAGGAGCCTCGCTGTAAATAATAAGAAAGGCTTTTAAAACATACAGAATATATGGCAACGCATCACGATAACGATTTCCACCAGACAGGAGAGATACCTAAAGCACAAACAAAGGCAATCTGGAAAACCTTTGGAATACTTGTTGCTTTAACGGCACTTGAATTCGTCTTCGCGTTTACTATGGACGCGGGTACTTTAAGAAATGCTATCTTTATTATTCTAACCATTTTCAAAGCATTTTATATTGTTGCAGAGTTCATGCACTTAAAGCATGAAACTAAGGCTTTGATCTGGTCAATACTTATACCAATGGCATTGGTAGTATGGCTGATGGTTGCATTATTATCAGAAGGTAGCTACTACTTTGAATCTGTTACAAATTACTTCAATTAAATTACTGAAATGAGTAATGTAAAGGCACTAATATTAGGACTTCTACTATTAGTGCCTATTTTCGTTTTTATTTTCATCTCAACTTTTGGTGAGCATCATTTTTCGCTCAGAACATATTTTCCAAAAGTAGATGATGCCGGTGAGGTGGTATATAATGAAAAGGGAGATACTGTTTTTAACAGAGTTCCTGATTTTAAACTTACTTCCCAGCAAGGAGAAACTATCTCTCAATCCGAAGATCTTTCTGATGTTATTTACGTGGCAGATTTCTTTTTTGCCCGTTGTACAAGCATCTGTAAAAAGATGTCTTCTCAACTCTCACGGGTACAGGAAGCCTACAAAAACAATCCTTCTGTAAAGCTTGTTTCCATAACTGTTAATCCTGAACATGATTCTGTTGCCGTTCTGCAAAATTATGCAGCGCAATATGGGGCTGACCCTGAAAAATGGATGTTATTAACAGGACCAAAAGATGAAATATATTCCTTAGCTCAACAGGGCTTTTACTTACCAGTACAGAAGGTAGAGGGGCAGGATGATTTTATTCATAGCGAAAAGTTTATGCTTGTTGATAAGGAACAGCGGGTAAGGGGCATATATGATGGCACAGATCCAAAAGATGTTGATAGGTTAATAATAGAAATAAACGTTTTACTTGATGAGTACAGTAAAAGCAAATAATGGAAAACTTACAAGTGGTAGTGACAAGAAAGTCTTAACGCTTATTGCTGTATTATCTGTTGCCATTCCTGTGGTTGTTGCTATCCTGTTCTTTTTGCCAAAGTCTGGCCAATCCAATGTTGATGTTTCCTATTTGCCTGGATTTCATGCGATATTAAATTCATTAACAGCTGTAGCTCTAATTATAGGATACTATTACATAAAGAGGAACAATATTAAAGCACATAGAGGAGCCATGCTGGCTGCTTTTGGGCTTTCGGCTATTTTCCTTGTTTCCTACGTTACTTACCATTTTCTGGGACAGCGTACAATATTTGGGGGAGAGGGCTTTTTGAAATATTTTTATTATTTCATTCTGCTAACGCACATTCTGTTGGCAATTGCCATTGTACCTCTAGTCTTGCTTTCCGTATATTTCGGGATAACAAACCAATTGGCAAGGCATCGTCGTATTTCCAGATGGACCTTCCCGATATGGCTCTATGTCGCTGTTACAGGAGTGCTGGTTTATCTATTGATTTCCCCTTACTATACCTGAAACCAGTGAGCTAATTTAACTGTTGTATAGTCATGAAGCTTAAAGTAAATAAAGTTTTAACAATTCTGGGTCTGGTCCTTACAATGACCTTAACAGGTTCCGATGCCTATAGCCAATGTGCTATGTGTAGGGCTACTGTAGAGTCTAATGTGGGTACTGGTAGTAAAGAGCCAGAGTCTGAAGTAGGATCAGGTTTGAATACTGGTATACTTTATCTTATGATAGTTCCTTATATACTGATTGGTTCCGTTGGGCTATTGTGGTATAAGTATAGTAGAAAGAAAAATGCCTAAGACTTCTGGTTTAGGCGCAATTCTTGCATGTCGTTGTCCGCGTTGCAGGAAAGGTGTTTTTTAGCACACTCTTTTCTTAACCTGCGCAAGTTTAACCTAATGCATACTAGTTTCCCTGTGTTACCATTACTATGAAACAGAAGTAGGGTTTTCCTGGGTGCTAAGTACATCAGTTATGGTTTATCAGAAGGCATTGTGCTTGGGGTTGGAATAGCTGTATTTAATAACAAGTAATCTTTCTTCCTGAGTTTATTTTGCAACTGAAGTTGGATTGACTCTTCTTTCTATTACGTTGCTGTTCAGGTATGCCCACAACCTGATACTTTACTGTTTTACTGGTGTAGATTATGATTCAACCTAGAGCAAACGTTGAATTCTGTTTGTACCTATAGAGGTTATCTTGCGTTTTTGTTTAAATTCGTAGATAATCATAGATTTTGAAACGGAAGGTAACCCCACTCATACTACTAATTGCTGCGGTAATGTGCTTCTTGGCAGTTGCTGCCTTGCATCTTAATGTCCCTTCATTAAGTACGGATGCAAGTAAAGCAGAGCAACTAGCTACTGTTGTTGCAAGAACCCATAACAGCATCCGTAAAGCTGAGAAAGAAGCTGTAAAGCTCGGTAATGTGCTAGACAGGCAGGACTTTCTTTTTTCAGAGTTAATTCGGCAATCTGATTATCCAACTTTCATTTATAAAAACCGCCAACTTGTTTTCTGGTCTGATCATGCAGTTGTTCCTGATTTAGACATACTTAGTAATATTTCTTCTATAAAGGCTGTGTCAAATGAACGAGGGGCTTTTGTAGTAGTTCCGCATAGGGCAAAAGGGTATGATATTTATGTTTGTGCGACCTTAAAAACTGACGTACGCAAAAGGGCACAAGCTTATCCACAGCTAGAAGAAGAGATTTTGAAGGGAATGAATGCGAATCTGGAGCTGGAACCAGGCTCAGGATTCCCGGTAGTAAGAGGACCAAACAAGGAGTTTCTTTTTACTATTGAGTTTGATGGGCAACAGGTAATACCGAAAACAAAAAAGCTGCAGCTCATCCTTCTAACATTAGGAGCTTTTTTTTACGTGCTCTTTTGCATATCTCTTTTCAGGCATTTTTCTAATTTAGGGCAGTATGGAAAGGCATCGGCTGCATTGTTGTTTTTTCTGCTGGTATTTCGCTTGGGTCTGCTTATTTTTGACTTACCATTTGCTATCTCAGAGGCGGAGTTATTTAACCCCAAACTTTATGCAGCCTCGTTCTGGTCTCCGTCAGTAGGTGATTTAGCCCTTAATATGCTCCTGTTGCTTACAGTGGCAGCAGTAACTCTTTTTCTCTTCCGGAAAAACAAGGTTCTTTCTCAGCTTAAGCTACTCTCACTAGCGAAAGCTCGTGAATACCTGGTGTGGTGCATCTTAGGTCTGTACCTCCTGCTAGCAGTCCTTTACCAGTTTTACCATGGGATCTATCATAACTCTCCATTAATACTTGACATCACACTATCCTTAGATTTTACTAAGTATAAAGTTATCGTCTATGTCGTGATGTTAATTCATACGATAGCTCTTTGCCTTTTTACCTATGTGTTGAGTTCGGTGGTGACAGTTCTAGTAAAGAAGGTGCCAAAGGGCTGGCATTATAAAATGCTGGCTCTGGTTACTGCTTTGCTATTCGCATTGTTCTTCTTTGTAGAGCAAGAGTTATTGGCTGTTGTTCTTACAGGAAGCATATTCTGGCTTATCATAAGTTTGTCTGCACAAAGCAACCAGACTACAAGCTTTCCATACCGGACTTTCCTGTTCTTTTTCCTGGTAATGATGATGAGTGCTACAATTGGAGCTTTTTCCTTATATGCTCACTATCAGGATGAAGTAAAAATATATAAACAGCGTTTTGCAAACAACCTGCTTCAGGATAACGATGTGCTTGGCGAATATCTGCTTGAAGAAGTAGCAGACAAGATCGCTAAGGACGAACTTATTCAGAATAAGATGATGGGCCCGTACATCGATGCGGGCTTTGTAAAGCGCAAAATTTCAAAACAGTATTTGAATGAGTATTTTGATAAATATGAAACAAATGTGTTATTGTTTGATAGTGAAGGAAGGACACTTGAAAGTGCTGATACAACAGCTGCTACGCTTCAGGAGCTCCTTGAAAAATATGATACTCCTGAAACACAGACTGAAAGAGCAAATCTATTCTTAATAAAGGATCCAAGCCGGTATAATGCACGAACTTATTTACAGTTGATTAATATACCTATCAGTAATTCAATGAAAGGCACTATAGTGTTGCAGCTCGATTTAAAGCGGATGCTGCCCCACAGTGTAGTACCTGAACTGCTAAGCGATCAGCAAAATAATCAGCCATTCAGAACAGATCTGCTGAGCTTTGCTATTTATGAGAACAGCAAGCTTAGCTATAGTGAAGGGGAATATGACTATGCCACAAATTTCGATACAGTTCATATCGGCCATAATGAATTCTATGATGAAGGGCATAACCAGGATGATTTTCACCACTTTGGTGTGAAGGCTGGGAAGGACAAAGTGCTTGTTGTAACAAATGAGAAATACAGTGTAAAGGAGATACTATCTAACTTTTCATTCCTGTTCCTGGTGTACGTCTTGGGGTTCGTAGGTTTCGGACTGCTGACCCTGTTGTTCCGGCCAAGGTATGTCCGGGAATTCAGACCTAATTTTAGTACCAAGATACAGGTGTTCCTTAACTTCGGAATACTGTTACCCCTGCTCCTGATTAGTGTTGCTATAACCAGTCTTGTAACGGCATCCTACAAAAAGGACTTAATGACTACCTATGAGCAACGGGGAAAAGCAATACAGGAGAATTTAAATTCAGTTATAGGTACAGGAGTACTGGAAAACAAGAGCGAACTGCAAAAGCGTGTTTCTGAGATTGCTACCATTTCTGAAACAGACATAAACCTGTATGATCGCGATGGAGTTCTTATTACTACAAGCCAACCTTTTATATTTGATACAGGCTTGTTGTCCAAACTGATAAATCCGCAGGCCTATGCCGCTATTTCGGAGCGACAGGCGCTTCGTGTGTTGTTGGAAGAACATGCCGGTAACTTATCATTTAATGCTGTATATCTGCCGCTTCGGGTAAATAACGACCTGTCATCTTTATCTGGCTTTGTAGGCATACCTTTCTTTGATTCGGAAAAAGAACTTGATTTGAAACTGATTGAATTGTTTACGACCACCATGAACATTTTTACAGTGATGTTCATCATGTTCATGGTGCTCACTTTTTTTGCTTCACGGGCACTTACAGTTCCCTTGCGTATGTTGGCGGATAAGTTGAAACGTACCTCACTGACTGGGAAAAACGAAATGTTAGCTTACGAAGGGGCAGACGAAATCGGAATGCTGGTAAACGAATACAACCGAATGCTACTTACGTTAGAGCAAAATAAGGAAGACTTGGCTATGCGTGAGAAAGAAGCAGCTTGGAGAGAAATGGCCCGGCAGGTAGCGCATGAGATTAAGAACCCGCTTACTCCAATGAAGTTGTCTTTACAGTACCTTCAGAAGGCCATCTCTGAGAAAAAGCCAAATACAGAGCAACTGATTGAGAAGATATCACATACTCTTATTACCCAGATAAACATATTAAGTGATATTGCCACCTCTTTTTCCAGCTTTACCACTATGCCTGAGCCCAAGCAGGAGCTGATTAACGTTTCCGCTGCCCTGCGTAAATCAGCTGACTTGCATAATGATCCGGCTACAGCCGTAGTACACACTACTATTGAAAAGGAGGAAGTGTGTGTAATTGCTGATGAGAATCTGATGGTACGAACGTTCAACAACCTGTTGTTGAATGCTATTCAGGCGGTGCCGGCATCCCGAAAGCCCCAGATTAAAATAGGGCTACAAGTACAGCCGGATAACTCTGTACTGATATCCATTAAAGATAATGGCAGTGGCATACCAGAGGAAATCAGGAATAAAGTATTTATTCCTAACTTCAGCACCAAGTATACGGGCTCTGGCATAGGGTTGGCTGTGGCCAAAAGAGGAATTGAAAACGCAGGCGGCCGGTTGTGGTTCGAATCAGAGGATGGAAGAGGGACTACGTTTTATATTTCTTTACCACTGGCAAAGCCATGAAAAGTAGAGGATGGCTGTTGTTAATTGCGCTGTTATGGTTGAGTGTGCCGCTTTTTGCTCAATCTTCCTTTAGTAACCAGCGCTGTAAGTGGATTCAAGCTAACAGCCAGCCTCACGTTTTAGACACACTAACTCTTTCACCTGAAACAGTAACATTTTACCATCCTCTTAAAGAGCAGTTTAGCTTCGATTACAATTTCTCCAGGAATGAGTTTAAGCTTACCAGTTTTCCTGCACCGGATTCAGTTGTAATAGATTCCTTAGGTACAAAAGCTCCTGTACCGGACTCCGTACTGGTCTGCTTTAGAGTAATGCCGTTGAATCTTACCAAACCAGCTTTCCGGCGCGATATTACTAAACTTGAGATGACCTCTTTCCAGAAAGGCTTCTATCAGGAGGACATCAGTACAAAGGAGGAGATTTTTAGTACCCCCGGCCTTAACAAGACAGGAAGTATCTCGCGGGGTATATCCTTTGGGAATACGCAGAATGTGTTTGTTAACTCTGCTTTAAACCTTCAGCTAGATGGAAAGCTAACAGAGTATATAGGTATTACCGCTGCAATAACAGATCAAAACATTCCTTTTCAGCCGGAAGGTAATACACAGCAGTTGCAGGAATTTGATAGAGTGTACATCACGCTGAATCATAAACGCTGGCAGTTAACTGCAGGGGATGTAGTGCTTCGGAATAAGCCATCTTATTTTCTGCAGTATTACAAGAATGTGCAAGGAGGGGCTTTTGAAACAGTTTTTGGCAGCAGCCCCGATAATCAGGGGATAACATCTGTGGCAGCTTCTGTTTCGAAAGGAAAGTTCGCCTCCCAGACTATCCAGGCATTGGAGGGTGTGCTGGGGCCTTACCGCCTGCGTGGCCCCAATAATGAACGCTTTATAATTGTGCTGGCAAATTCAGAGCGGGTATTCCTGGATGGTAAACTACTGGTAAGAGGTTACGACTATGATTATGTGATCGACTACAATCAGGCGGAGATTACTTTCACGACAAGGCATGTAATCACAAAGAATACCCGCATTAAAGTTGATTTCGAATATTCTGACCAGAATTATAGCCGTGGTATCTATACACTAAATCACTACCAAAGCCTGGGTAAGTTAAAAGTATACGGCAACTACTATAACGAATCAGACAACCCTAATAACTTGATAAACCTGGATCTGCGGGATGAGCAGAAGCGCCTGCTTGCCAGCATTGGTGATAGCCTGCAATTAGCTGTAACTCCGGGTGCTGATAGCGTTGCCTTTGACCCCAGTCAGGTACTGTATGCCAAGCGAGATACCATTTATAACAATGGGCAGGAGATGGCTACCATTTATGTATATTCCACAGATCCAGACTCCGCCTTTTATAATGTGCGCTTTACAGAGGTAGGCTTAAATCAAGGAAATTATATAGCTGCCAATGACCCTGTGAATGGTAGGGTATACAGGTGGATAGCTCCGGCAGATGGGGTTTCCCGTGGAAACTTTGCACCGGTGCGCGTACTTCCAACTCCCCGTAAAAAGCAGCTGATAACGGTGGGGAGTAGCTATGAAGTAGATCAGGGGATAGACGTGTTTGTAGAAGGAGCCTTTTCAGAAAATGATGTAAACCGCTTTTCTGATCTCCACTCCAAAGATAACAAGGGAAAGGGTGCACGAATAGGGTACAATGTAGTGAACAGGGAAGTAGCGCTGTTAGGAGACTACAAGTTAAACAGCACCCTTAACTACGAGTATACAGATGAATTTTTTGTGCCTATCGATCGGTACCGGCCTATAGAATTTGATCGTGACTGGAGCTTACCAACTATATTGCCTAACGCAGAAGATCATATTTTCAATTTCTCTGTAGGAGCAGCAAAAGATGCGGCCAACTTTTTCAATTACCGTATTAGTCGTCGGAGCCGCGAAGACCAATTAAGTGGAGTGCAGCATTACCTGGATGCATGGAAAAGGTTAGGGCGTGTAGAGCTTCGCAATAATTTTTTTGTACTGAACAGCGAACAAGGACAGCGTAAATCGGAATGGTACCGGGGTGATGTTGGCGTAAAGTATAACTTCAATGGTTTTGCACCGGGCTACCTTTACCGGTTCGATAAAAATAAGGTAAAGGCACTTGCTACCGATTCAATAACAGGATCGGCTATGTACTTTGAGGAGCACCTGGTGTATGTAGAAAGCAGCGACACCGCACGCACCAAATTCCGTGTAGACTATAGCTATCGTAAAGACTTACGGCCAACAGGTAACGGCGATCTGGGGCTGCCTGAGATTGGGCAGACGTATAATGCCGTACTTCAAACGCTGCTTGGCCCAGATAGCGATCTGGCAGTGCAGGCCACTTACCGGAAGCTAGAGTTGGCTGCAGGCAGAAATGAGGAGACAGTACAGTCGCGAATAGACTGGAATGCCGGATTACTGGAAGGAAGTTTTCGATCAGAGATGAGTTATGCCGTGGGTACAGGACGGGAACTGAAGCGTGTTTTTATTTTTAGAGAAACTTTGCCAGGACAAGGTACACACTACCTGCGTGAGGGCGGTAACCCAAATGAACTAAATGATTATCTGGAGGCTCAAACTGTAGATCAGCGGCGGTATATTAAAATTTTCCTGCCAACAGACGAATATGTTAATGCTTTCACTAATCACTTCTCCTATCGCTTGAATAGTACCACACCTCGTTCGTGGCGTGGGAAGGAAGGCATCAAAGGTCTGGCCTCGAAGTTCTCGATGCTAAGCTTTATCAGCATCGATAAGAAAATTACCAATGATGATCTGGTAAATCGTTTCAATCCATTTAGTGAAGACTTCGAAGATGAATTCCTTATTTCATTAGCGAAGTCGCTACGGAATACGGTATATTATAATCGAAGTAACCCTCGCTACGGGTTAGAGTATACCTTACAGCAAAACCAACAGAAGGCGCTTTTAGCTAACGGTACCGATACCCGTAATATAGGAAGCCACACGCTTGCAGGCAGGCTCAACCTAAATGAGGTGATGAGTACACAGTTTCAGGCGGTTTATGCTATACGTGAGCACCGTTCAGATTTTTTAACCTCCAAAAACTTTCAAATTGTATCAAAGGAGCTAACGCCGGAGCTATCTTATCAGCCCAGCACAAAAATCCGCTTTACGGGTACTTACCAGCTAGCTTTACGAGACAATGACCTAGCCCCATCGGATGAAAAGCAGGAGGCAACATTTAATGAACTCGGATTAGAAGCAAGGTTAAGCCAGGTTGGCAAACGTACAGTGTCAGGTAACTTCCGCCTGATCAACATAGAATACACAGGTGAGCCTAATTCCTATGTGGGGTATGAGATTTTAAATGCACTGCGCCCTGGAAACAACCTTACATGGTCTCTGAATGTGCAGCAACGCCTGAGCAATGGACTGAATATTTCCTTGAACTATGATGGCCGCAAAGCTAATGGAATAGGGGCAGTACACACCGGAAGAACACAGGTATCTGTGCTGTTCTAATTACCTGCGGCTGTAAAATAGCAAAGGGAGCGAAAGCTCCCTTTGCTATGAAAGTATAAAGCTATATCTTCTTCTTCTCAAGCTTATTATGTATCGGCAAGTACATTGGCAGTGCGGCAGAGCCATACCAGTCATACAAATCTGCATCTAAAAATTCAGCCTTTACAGCAGGGTCAGTTGCTAGAATAGCTCTTGCTTCTTCCTTTGTTTTGGCATTCAGGATAAAGATGCCTCTATAGGTTTTATCATTTTTGCCAATAGGGCCGGCCACTATAAGTTTTCCTTGCTCTACCAACTTACCTATATTCTCCATGTGTCCCTGAAATGCTTTGTTTATTTGTGCTTTGTCTGTTGATGTGTTGGGGCCAGTCTTCAGTATAACCAATATATATTGTTTCATACCATAATCATCTGCACCCAAAGAGTCAGCTAGCGCTTTGTCGTAAGCAGAATTATTTGTTTGCGCCTGCACTCCAACAGCCACAAAACAAAGTATAAGAAAAGTGAAAAAAGATTTCATAAGTATAGCTTATTTAAATTATGGCGTTTAATAAGTGCATTCTTAACTTAAACTAGTAGTATTTTCCTGGAATCAGGTAGTTCTGTACGTAGTCCTGCACCCCTTCTTCTAAAGTATAAAAGGGTTTATCGTAACCTATTGACCTTAGCTTACTCATGTTGGCTTCCGTAAAATACTGGTAGGTATCCCGAATGGTCTCCGGAGTGTCCATGAAATTTATATCAGGCGTTACTCGCATAGCATCAAAGGTATTTAGTGCCAGTGCCATAAATGTGCGGGCCTTTCCTGAACCTAAATTGTAAATACCGGAGTTTCTGCGATGGTGCATCAGGAACATACATACTTCTACCACATCCTTCACATAAATAAAGTCACGCATCTGCTCCCCGTCAGCAAAGTCAGGGTTGTGCGAACGGAACAAGGTCATGCTTCCTTTCTCCTTAATCTCGTTATAAGTATGATATATAACGGAGGCCATTTTACCTTTGTGATATTCATTTGGGCCATACACATTAAAAAACTTAAGGCCGGCCCAGAAGAATGGCTTTGCCGTTTGTTCCAGTGCCCAGATATCAAAGTCATTTTTTGAATCTCCGTATGGATTCAGTGGTTTTAAAAGCGGAATAGTCGCTTCGTCGTCGTCATAACCTAGGGCACCAGCACCATAAGTAGCAGCTGATGAAGCATATACTAAGGGTATTTGATATTCGCAGCAGGCATTCCACACCTTCTTTGAGTAGTTCAGGTTAAGCAGGTCAAAAATGTCCTTGTTGAATTCTGTGGTATCGGTACGAGCCCCAAGGTGAAAAATGAATTCTACTTCTTCGTAGTGCTCATCCAGCCAATCAAAAAAGTTGTCGCGATCAACAAACTCTTTTATTTTCTTCCCCTTCAGATTAGTCTCTTTCTTGGAAACAGAGAAGTTATCTACAACTACTATATCATTAAAATTAGCCTGGTTTAGTCTGCTTACAAGGCAGCTTGCAATAAAACCAGCGGCACCGGTTACAACGATCATATTCAGTATTTAAAACTGTAAGATAAATTGCGTTAAATTTACAAAAATAAACTGAGCCAATTTGGCATTACAAACCCATACTTTGAAAGGAGAATTTAAAGGCCTGTTGCGCCGGAACCTATTTACATTTCTTACTTGCCTGCTTGTGGTGTTTAGTGCCTGCAGCAGGAACGACAGACAGGGAACAACTGAAGAATTGATTCTAAAAGATGACCTGGGCAGGGAGATAAAACTAGAGTCGCAGCCGAAACGGGTATTTTCATTGGCTTCTTCTATGACGGAGATGCTGTTTGCCGTACTGGATACTACCAGTATCGTTGCCCGTACACCTCACGATGATTACCCTGCCGAGGCTTTGGCCAAGCCTGTAGTTAACAATTATCCAGTTGATTATGAACAAATTTTGCAGCTAAAGCCGGATCTTGTTTTTACAGTGGAGGGAATTACACCACTTGATGTTGCCGCCCGCCTGGAGGAGTTGGGGATTCCTGTATATTATCAAAAGTATGCCAGTGTAGAAGATGTCTTCACTGGCTTAGAAGACATTGGTAGGATTATGGGCCGCGAAAAGCAGGCACAGTATTTAGCTGACTCGCTCCGGCAGGAGGTGAAGCAAATCGCAACACGGCATCAGAATAAGGAGAACCCTCAGCAAGTGCTGGCGATCACCTGGAGTGATCCGATTTATGTATATGGCCAGAATACGATCTTTACTGACAAATTGCGATTGTTGGGTGCTGAGAATGCTGTAAAGGAGGTTTTCGACCAGCCCTATCCGGCACTGACACGAGAGTATGTGCTTAAACTTAATCCGGATGTATTGCTAGGTGGCACAAAAGAGGAGTTAGAGGCGAAATTCTTTAACCTATATCCTGAGCTTCGAAAAATCAAGGCCTATCAGCAGAAGCGGCTTTATGAACCAACTGATGACCTTATGTCAAGACCTGGTCCGCGGGTAGTGGAATCTTTGAAAGAGTTAGAGGGCTTTCTATACCCATGATGCGCCCACTGTACTTTTTATTTGCCCTGCTCCTGATTCTGGTAGTACTGCTGCTGGGACTACAGGTAGGCTCATTCGAGTCGGATGTGTTTACAATAGTAGAGGCCCTCTTTTATTACAACAGTGATAACACAACCCATTATGCTATTGTGCACCTGCGTTTGCCCCGCCTGGTACTTGCTTTAGTGGTAGGAGCTTCACTTGCTTTCTGTGGATACCTGATGCAGGCAATGGTAAACAACGGTCTTGCTGATCCTTATCTTTTAGGTACTGCATCTGGTGCATCATTAGGTGCGGTAATTGTTTTCTTTGGTTTTGTGGAGATGACCATTGCAGGAATTTACATGCCACCAGTATTTGCCTTGCTGGGTGCTTTTATTGTAACGCTGGTTGTTATCGCACTAGGTTACCGGAAGCGACAGTTGATTCCGGCGCAGTTGTTGTTGGCAGGCATTGCCTTAAGCTCACTTGTAGCAGCTGTGGTTGGGCTGCTTACCTTCTTATCCGACTCAGAGGGAAAGCTTAAGTCTGTTATCTTTTGGTCAATGGGTAGCTTTGAAAGAGCGACCTGGAGCTTAGTGCCTTATCCTGCTGTAGTACTACTACTTGCCTTAGTATTTTTCTTTTTTTATCAAAAGCAGCTAAACATATTGCTCTTAGGGGAGGAGCGGGCTCAAGCTCTGGGGGTGAGGGTAGCCCGCACACGTTGGGTAATATTAGCTACAGTCTCGGTGGTGACGGGCTTTTCCGTAGCTACTTCCGGTCCTATTGGTTTTGTAGGACTAATTATTCCGCACGTTACCCGCGGTTTGATGGGAGCAACCGGAAAATTTAATCTCCTTTTTTGTGCTTTTGTAGGTGGCTTTTTTATGCTGCTCTGTGATTTACTTACCCGTCTCATTTATCCGCCGGCGGGTTTGCCAATTGGAATCATTACTTCATTCTTTGGTGTTCCTTTCTTTGTATATTTGCTGTTCAGAAAGAATTACAACTTTAGAGGTTAAATGATTTACGTAAGCAGGTTAGAGCACTTTAATGCAGCCCATAAGCTGTATAACCCGAATTGGTCGCTGGCGAAGAATAAAGAAGTGTTCGGCCCTTGTGCCAATGTTAACTGGCATGGCCATAATTATGAGTTAGTTACAACTGTGAAAGGAAAAACGGATCCTGACACTGGCTTTGTGATCGACTTGAAACAACTGAGTCTGCTTATCCGAAAGCACATTATCGAAAAGGTCGATCATAAAAATCTGAACATGGATGTGCCTTTTATGGAAGGTAAACTGGCAAGCACAGAAATACTGGTGGTAGAGTTCTGGAAAATACTGGAACCGCGCATTTCAGAGATATCTGCAGGTAGAGCAAAATTACATAGCCTCAAATTATACGAAACTCCCCGAAACTACGTAGAGTACTTTGGCGAAGAGTAACCACCTGAGCTATTAACCCCAATCTTATTTTTAGCCTTCTTTTTAGGCAGCCCAGAACGGATACGTACTGAATGAAATATTATATTATAGCCGGTGAAAGATCCGGTGATTTACATGCCTCCAATCTTATAAAGCAAATTCGCAGGCAAGACCCTAATGCTGAAATTCGCGGCTGGGGTGGCGAAATGATGCAGGAAGCAGGTATGGATTTGGTTCGCCATTACCAGGAAATGGCTTTTATGGGGTTTGCAGAAGTTTTCAAAAGCCTTCGTAAAATTTTAGGTTTCCTGAAAGAGTGTAAAGCAGACATAAGAGCCTGGCAACCGGATGTTGTGATACTGGTAGACTATGCAGGCTTTAATATGCGCATTGCGAAGTTTGCTAAAAAGCAGAACCTTAAGGTTTTCTATTACATATCCCCGAAAATCTGGGCCTGGAACCAGGGACGTGTACATAAGATTAAAAAGGTAGTAGATCGTATGTTTGTGATCATGCCTTTTGAAGAAGACTTCTATGGCAGGTTTGATTATAAAGTGGACTATGTAGGTAATCCGGTGAGCGACTCTGTTTCAGATCATGTGGCGTCTACAGATTTTCGTGCAAAGAATAAGCTGTATAACAACAAGCCTATTATAGCCATACTACCAGGCAGCAGAAAGCAGGAGATAGAGAATATGCTCGACGTTATGCTTAGTGTGCTGCCTTCTTTCAGAGATTATCAATTTGTTGTGGCGGGCGTTTCTAACTTCTCAAAATCTTATTACGAGCAGTACAACAAGGATCCAAACATCAAAATCATCTACGACCAGACATATGATTTGCTGGCACATTCAAAAGCTGCTCTGGTAACTTCTGGTACAGCAACATTAGAGACTGCATTATTCAAAGTACCGCAGGTTGTTTGTTATAAGACTAGTGCCATTTCATATTTTATCGGTAAGATGGTCATTAAAGTGCCGTACATTTCATTGGTTAACCTGATAGCAGACAAACCAGTAGTGACAGAGCTTATTCAGGATGATTTCACCCCGAAGAAGATTGTGGCAGAACTAAAGCAGGTGCTGTTTGATAAATATTTCCTGAAAAAGCAGCTAGAGGGATACGACCTTGTTCGCAAAAAAATCGGTGACTTCCGTACTGCGGAGCGTGCAGCTGAACTAATGGTTAGCTACCTCAGTGAAAAGGAGAGGGTGTAGGTAGACAAGAAACAGACATAAAAGCAAAAGCCCCGGTAGATATCTACCGGGGCTTTTGCTTTTATATCCTATTAGTAAGCTTTATGCTACTTTCAGCTGCTTAAGGCTAGACTTTTCGAATTTCTCACGGGCATACTCACCGGTAATTACCAATTCTTTAGTACCTTCTTCTGACGGTAATTCAAACATAGCGTCGGTCATGATGCCTTCGCAGATTGAACGTAAGCCTCGTGCGCCAAGCTTATACTCTGCTGCTTTCTCCACGATGTACTCCAAAGCACTGTCATCAAATGAAAGTTTGATGTTCTCCATTTCAAACAGTCTCTTGTATTGCTTTACAATAGAGTTTTTAGGCTCCAGCAGAATAAGGCGCAGTGTTTCCTTATCTAATGGGTTCAGGTGCGTTACTACTGGTAAACGGCCTATCAATTCCGGGATCAAGCCGAAGTTCTTTAGATCCTGGGCTGATAAATACCTCAGGAAGTTCTCACTTTCATCCGCATCATCCTGCTTGGATTTACTGAAACCGATTGGTCGGGTATTAAGTCTGTTTTTAATAAGTCTGTCAATACCCACAAAGGCGCCACCACATATGAAAAGGATGTTTTCTGTATTCACGGTGATCATTTTCTGCTCCGGGTGCTTACGACCACCTTGCGGCGGAACGTTTACAACAGTACCTTCTAACAGCTTAAGCAATGCCTGCTGTACGCCCTCGCCACTCACATCGCGGGTAATAGAAGGATTATCGCTCTTGCGGGCAATCTTATCAATTTCATCAATATAAACGATACCACGCTCCGCCGACTCTACATTATAGTCTGCAGCCTGCAACAAGCGCGTAAGAATGCTTTCTACATCTTCACCAACATAACCCGCCTCTGTAAGCACAGTGGCATCAGCTATACAGAATGGTACCTGTAAGATACCAGCCATCATACGTGCAAGATACGTTTTACCAGTACCTGTCTCGCCCACCATGATAATGTTCGACTTCTCAATAACGATATCATCTTCTGCTTCAGCAGGTTGCATCAGGCGCTTATAATGGTTATAAACTGCTACTGACATCACCTTCTTCGCATCATCCTGGCCTACAACAAACTGATCAAGGTAGCTTTTCATTTCCTTTGGCTTCATCAGGTTGAATTTAGGAGTACGGCTATTCGCGCGTATTTTATTCTCTTCATTCAAAATCTGTTGCGCCTGCCCGATACAACGGTCACAGATGTGCGCGTTGATACCGGAAATCATCACCGATACATCTTTCTTATTTTTGCCGCAAAATGAGCACGTAATTTCAGCCATACGAAACGATTGATCCTAATAAAACAGACTCCATTATTCAAAGTCTAAAGCAAAGGTACAAAATTGAAAAATTATACCTGCACAATTTCTTAAATGCAATTTTTACTATAATATCAAAAACAGGGTTTAAATTTTAGAATTTATATTTATATATTTTTAGATAAGGTGTTGTAAACTAAATGTTTATGTGCTTGTGATATCCACAACCCTGTGTTGATAATTTTTCTTGTGTTATGGTGTTTTATGTACGGATAGGAGGGCAACTGAGGTTATAATCAGACTATAAGGCAATAAAAAAACCCACTCTGTACTAATCAGAGCGGGTTTCACTGCAAATAGCTTATATTTTATACTTAAGCGGTTTTGCGTGTTAATACTTCATCAATCAGGCCATACTCTTTTGCTTCTTCAGCTTTCATCCAGTAGTCACGATCTGAGTTATCATATACTTCTTGATATGACTTACCTGAGTGCTGCGCCAGAATCTCGTAGAGTTCCTTTTTCAGCTTTAGGATCTCTCTTGCTGTGATCTCGATGTCAGAAGCCTGGCCCTGTGCACCTCCCATTGGCTGGTGAATCATGACACGTGCGTGTGGCAGAGCAGAACGTTTGTTAGGAGCACCACCCGCAAGTAGTACAGCACCCATAGAGGCAGCAAGGCCAGTACAGATTGTAGCAACATCAGGACTTACATACTGCATCGTATCATAAATACCCAAGCCTGCATAAACAGAACCTCCCGGGCTGTTGATGTAAAGCAGGATATCTTTCTTAGCATCTGCTGACTCCAGGAAGAGCAACTGAGCTGTGATGATGTTGGCAATGAAATCGTCTACTTGCGTACCAAGGAAAATAATGCGGTCCATGATCAGGCGGGAGAATACATCAATCTCACGGAAGTTAGTAGGGCGCTCCTCAATAACAGAGCGAGTCATACTTTCAATGGTATGCATGGCTCGGCCCTCTACATGGCTGATATATTGATCTACGCCCAGGCCACTCATGCCTTGGCCTTTTACGGCAAATTTCCGGAACTCGTCTTTGTTAAACATATGTGTTTAGGTTTACGGTTTACTCAAAAATAAAAAAAGGTCCTTAAAAAAGGACCTTTTTTCTGATATAGTTTATTCGTTCTTATTCAAACGACATGTTTTTGAAGTCCTCTGCTGTTATTGTTTTCTCAACAACAGTCATTTGCTCTTTAAGTTTAGCGAGCACTTTCTCAGCTAGCAATTGCTCGTACTCATTAATATAGTTACGGCCGTTATCCTGCTGCAGATACTGGTTAGCATAATTGTTCATGCTTTCTACCAGCTCCTCAGGAATTTCGGGCATATTGAACTGAGCAAGCATCTTCTCTTTCGTGCTGTTAACAACCTCTTCGTTGCTTACTTTTAGCTCGTTCTCTTCAACTACCTTGTTTTTGATCATCGACCACTTCAGCTCACGAACATACTTGTCGAAGTTTTCCTCGATCTGCTCATCAGTTATCTTTTCGTTTGTAACCTTAATCCAACGTTTAAAGAAGTCGGTTGGCAGTTCTACGTTAACGTTATCAACTAAGGTATCAATGATATTGCGGTACAACAGGTTGTCAGACTCACGCTCATAGTTCTCCTTGATGGTCTCACGGATTTTCGCGTCAAACTCTTCCTCTGTCTTCACTTCGTCTTTACCGAAAAGCTTATCGAAAAGTTCTTGATTTAATTCAGCTGCCTCCGTACGGTTGATTTTATCAACTGTAAACTCGAACTCACCATTTAAATCTGCTACAACCTCTTTGCTCAGGCCAGTAACATGAGCCAGGGCAGCGTTATCATCTCCAAAAGTTTTGCGGATATCAAATCTGATAACATCGCCTTCCTTTACGCCAACAAACTTGTCTTTGCCCTCCACTACACGGTTCGTAGGGATAAGGGTTTTCGCCTGGAATTCACCATCAACCTGCTTCAGCTCACCAGAGATAAAGTCACCTTCCTCAGATGTTTCAGGGTTTACTGTTTTGCCGAACTGCCGCTTGATGTTTTCGTAAGCCTCATCAATTGTTTTCTGGTCTACTTCAATAGAATAACCCTCTACGCTCTTATCCAGCGGAAGGTTGATCTCTGGCAGAAGACCTACTGCATACGTAAACTCAAACTCTTTTTGGTTGTCCCAGTCAATGTCAGCCTGATTTGGCTCAGGAAGTGGCTCCCCTAAAAGCTTTACATCATTTTCCTTGATGTATTTGGAAATCTCTGCCTGCAGAAGTTTGTTGATTTCTTCAACAAGAATGCTTTTTCCATACATTTTCTTTACAAGCCCGGCAGGCACTTTACCAGGTCTGAAGCCTTTGATCTGGGCTTTTTTGCTGTATTCCTTAACCTGCTGGTCTACTTTCGGAGCGTAATCGGCCTCTTCCAGTACCACCTTCAGTTGCGCATTGGTGCTGTCGGTTTGGTTTAATGTAATATTCAAGGCGTATAAAATTTAAGATTTTTAGAAATACCTACTAAAAACGAACCCCCAACATGGCTGTTGAGGGTTCGTGTTCATTGTGCGGATGGAGGGACTCGAACCCCCATGCCTCGCAGCGCTAGATCCTAAGTCTAGTGCGTCTACCAATTTCGCCACATCCGCTTGAAGTGTGCTTGTTTGTAATAGTGATGCAAAGGTAAGCAACGTTTTTTTAAATGCAATATCTCCTCCAAAAAATTTTCAAATATTTTTTCTTCCGGATATAGTAGCTGTTGCATACATGCTTTGGCATAGGATATTATTGCATGCTGCTTATAATCGTTATATTTGAAACTTATAAAGCCTCTACCTACTTATACTTATAGTAAGCACTATTTACATAATGTGGAAGGTGCTTATGCATTGATAGAATATGGTTACAATAATTGATCCGGAAGCTGAACGCAAGGAGATCTTAAGACACTACAGACGAATACTTCGGTACGCGAAGCCTTTTCTGAAGGATGGTGATGCCAAAATCATCAAGAAAGCTTTCAATACCTCTGTTGAAGCACACAAAGACATGCGCCGCAAGTCAGGGGAACCTTACATCCTGCACCCGCTTGCCGTGGCACAAATTGCTGTAGAGGAAATCGGCCTGGGAACTACCTCCATTGTAGCAGCACTAATGCATGATGTTGTAGAGGATACAGAAATGGAGATTGCGGATATCGAGCGTGAGTTTGGCCCTAGTGTGGCTAAAATCATTGAAGGGCTCACAAAGATATCCGGTGTATTTGACTACGGTACCTCTCAGCAGGCAGAGAATTTCCGCAAGATGTTGCTCACTTTGAGTGATGATGTTCGTGTTATTCTTATAAAGCTGGCAGACCGGCTGCACAACATGCGTACTTTGGATAGCATGCCGCGCCACAAGCAGTTGAAGATCGCTTCCGAAACAATGTACCTGTACGCTCCGCTGGCACATCGCCTGGGCCTTTATGCCATTAAATCTGAATTGGAGGACTTATACCTTAAGTACACCGATACAGATACCTATAAGGATATTTCCAACAAAATACGCCAGACGCGCAGCGCCCGGAGTAAATTCATCAAAGATTTTATTTCGCCTATTGAGGAAGAGCTACGCAAGTATGGCTTTAAGTTCAACATCAAGGGCAGGCCAAAATCTATCTACTCTATCCTTAAAAAGATAAAGAAGCAAAACATCACCTTTGATGAAATTTATGACTTGTTCGCTATCCGTATTACACTGGATGTGCCGCTTGAAAACGAAAAAGCGGCCTGCTGGCAGGTATACTCTATTATAACAGACTTTTACCAGCCTAATCCGGATCGTCTCCGTGATTGGGTAAACACGCCTAAGGCCAATGGCTATGAATCATTGCATACTACTGTAATGAGTAAGTCCGGGCAATGGGTGGAGGTGCAGATTCGCACCAAGCTTATGGATGAAATTGCAGAACGTGGATATGCGGCGCACTGGAAGTATAAAACAGAAGGTGTTGGTAGCTCAGAGTCCGGGCTGGAAGTGTGGATTAATAAGGTGCGCGACATGCTGGAGAATAATACGGCCAATGCACTTGAGTTTATGGACGAGTTCCGCAAGAACCTGTTCGTGGAAGAGGTTTTTGTTTTCACTCCTAAAGGCGAACTCATTATCCTTCCGGATAAAGCCACAGCCTTAGATTTTGCTTTTGAAATTCATAGCCAGATTGGTTTACAATGCCTGGGGGCAAAGGTGAATCAGAAGTTGGTGCCGCTGAGCTATAAACTTAAGAATGGGGATCAGGTGGAGATTCTGACTTCCCAGAAGCAGAAGCCTAACGAGGAGTGGCTGCAGTACGTGGTTACCTCACGGGCAAGATCCAGGATAAAGGAAGCACTGAGAGAGGAGCGGAAGAACCGTGCAGAACAGGGTAAGGCCATGCTTGATCGACGCCTGGTGCAGTTGAACGTGCAGGAAACACAAGCTAATATGAACAAGCTAATGGCCTTTTTTAATGTGCCTACCCTGCAGGACCTATATTATAGGATAGCTACCGGGCATATCGACATTAAGAATATAAAGGAGGTGATTTTTACAGCTTCTGTTGATAAGGCCACTTCCATGCTGGAGCCTAAAACATTTGATAAGGAAGTGCAGAAGATTCGGGGCGTGAATTCTGACATGCTGGTGATAGGGGAAAAAACTTCTAACATGCAATACAGGGTGGCCAAGTGCTGTAATCCTATTCCTGGTGATGATGTGTTTGGTTTCCAAACAGAGGATGATGAGATTGAGATTCATCGTACCAACTGCAAGGAGGGTATGGAGCTAATGTCTAACTATGGTAATCGGGTAATTAAAGCAAAATGGACGGATCAGAAGGAACTTGCCTTTCTGGCTGGTATCCGGATAAAAGGAACAGACAGGGTAGGTTTGGTAAACGACCTGACTAAGATCATCTCAACCAGCTTAAAGGTAAATATGCGCTCTATCACCATTGATTCGAACGATGGTATATTTGAGGGTAATATAATGGTGTTTGTAAATGACACCAGCCATTTAGAAAAGTTAATACAGCGTATGAGCAAAGTTAATGGGGTATTAACTGCAGAGCGTTTTGATTAGATAAGTCTGTGCTAAGCTTTACGTCCTGACGTTCTGCATTAGTAGAATTTAGGATGGTGTAAAAAGAAAGAGGCCACTTCTTCAGTGGCCTCTTTCTTTTTATGGTTCAATGCCTGTTAAGGTATCTGAAGTGCTTAAACTATAGCGAGTACTTTAGACCTATAGTAAACATTCTAAGTTTTGTCGTCTGACCTGCAGGTGCGTCATCGCCTTCAACATTATTAAGACCAATTCTGTAAGAAGCAAACACTTCTCCACTTTTACCTTGTAGGACTAAAGGATAACCCGCCTCTAGGTTCAAGCCACTGTTAAGTCTTGAAAACCCACCTGATTCAAAAATATCATTAGACTCCCCGGAAGGATAACCCTGGCTTCCAAACAGGCCATAATCAAGAAACAAACCACCACCAGCATAAATTTTAAATGCTGTTAATAAGTGAGCATTAGCATGGAAGCTTAAATAATGGATATTGTAAGTATAATCAGCATCAACAACCTTAGACCCAAAACCAACAAGGGAAATTCCTGGCTGAATGATTAGATTCTGTCCGAATTGATGATCTCGTGCAACTCCCAACATGTAACCCAAGGAAGGGCCAAATTCAACATTCATGGCGTTGCCGGTGTCATCCTTAAAATTGATTCCACCACCAGTAATACCTGCAATTATCTTAAGGCTGGAAAGCGAGCCGCCAATTGAGCTTCCTAATGGAGTGGTTGAGCCTTCACCTGGCACACCTTTAGAATTTTGTGCAGAGGTTGTAGATGCCACTAACGACAAAAAGAATAATGATAGTAAAAAGTGTTTCATTGTAATCGGTTGAAATTAAACTTTTAAAAAAAACAGTGTGAATTAGTTGTAAAATATTTCGGTTTATAATTTAGGGATGGTTTTGTATGCACTCTCATTCTTCACCTGTTTTAAATTAAAAGAGCAGATACTGTTCCTTTATAGCTAAAATCAGTGGTCATAATTTTTAGATTGTGAAGGGCTTAAAATTGAGCGGACAAATATATGTTGAAATTGCAATGTTTATATGTTCGTTGACTAAATTTTGATAAAAAAGCTAACAGAACTAAAATCTGTTTTACAATAGCTTTAGCATTACCACATAAAAAGATAAGTTTGTATTAGAGATATAAACATGGCATTAGATAAGAATAAATTTGAAGAGGTAAAGAAGATCTTTACAGCTTATCTGGAAAGCAAGGGTCTTCGGAAAACACCGGAGCGTTACGCAATACTGGAAGAGATTTACTCCCGTGACGGGCACTTTGATGTAGAGTCGCTCTACATCAGTATGAAGAATAAGAATTATCGTGTTAGCAGGGCTACAGTTTATAATACACTGGATCTGCTGGTGGAAAATGATTTAGTGAGCAAGCATCAGTTTGGTCGTAACCTGGCACAGTATGAAAAGTCTTACGGATTCAGGCAGCACGATCACGTGATATGCACAGAGTGCCATAAAGTAGTGGAGTTCTGTGATCCCCGTATTCATAATATCCAGACGATGGTAGGGGAGCTGCTAAATTTTCATATCTTGCATCATTCCCTAAACCTATATGGTGTCTGCGGCGATTGCCGCGCCAAAAAAGCTACAGAGGAACTACGTCATGAAGTATCAGACAGAGCAGAAGGATGATATCCTGTTCATAAGACTGGAAGGTGATCTAATTGCTGGCACCGACACACAACGCATGATCGAAGAGGTAGATGCGCTGCAGGATGGTAAAGCCTTGCTTTGTGCTGTTGATCTCTCTAATGTTCGCTTTATGGATAGCAGCGGCATGGGAATATTGGTATCGCTGCTCACCAAGTTTCGCAACCGGGGCGGAGAACTTGTTTTGATCAAGCCTTCTGATCATATTCGTAAGCTTCTTATAGTTACAAAACTCAATGCGATTTTCACTATCGCAGAAAATGATAACTTTGCGACGCAATTCTTAAAGGAATCAATTTATTAAACATATAAATGGCAGTTGATATATTAATAGGTCTGCAGTGGGGCGACGAAGGCAAAGGAAAAATCGTCGATGTACTTGCCCCGACCTATGACATCGTAGCCCGTTTTCAGGGTGGTCCTAATGCAGGTCACACATTAGAGTTTGAAGGTACAAAGCATGTCTTGCACCAAATTCCTTCAGGAATTTTTCATCCGCATATTCAGAACATCATAGGTAATGGCGTAGTGCTTGATCCGATCGTGTTTAAGGTTGAAATGCAAAAGCTAACGGATCGGGGTGTAGATGCTGCCCAAAATCTGTATATATCTAAAAAAGCTTCTCTGATTCTTCCTTCGCATAAGGTTTTAGACAAAGTTTCAGAAGAGGCGCTTGGTAGCGGAAAAATTGGTTCTACTTTAAAAGGTATAGGGCCGACTTATCAGGACAAAATCGGCCGTGTTGGATTAAGAGTAGGTGATATACTGGCTGATGATTTTCAGGAGCAATATAATAAGCTAATAGAGCGCCATAGAAAGACAGTTGAGTTTTACGGAAAGCAACTGGACCTAGGAGATCAGGAGCAGGCATTTTTTGATGCTGTAGCCTATCTGCGAACGCTGAAGTTGGTGGATAGTGAATATATGATCAATGAAGCAATCCAGAATGGAAAGCGGGTGCTAGCTGAAGGGGCACAGGGCTCTTTACTGGATGTTGATTTTGGTACCTATCCTTTCGTTACATCTTCTACAACTTTAGTTGCCGGAGCTTGTACCGGTTTAGGTGTCGCTCCAAAACATATCGGGGAGGTATACGGAATCTTCAAAGCATACTGTACCCGCGTTGGTAGTGGACCATTCCCTACAGAACTACTGGATGAAGTAGGGGAGGAGATAAGACAAGCAGGTAGAGAGTTCGGATCTACAACAGGTCGTCCGCGCCGTTGTGGATGGGTCGATCTGCCAAGTCTGAAATATTCTATCATGCTGAATGGAGTAACGCAGCTAAATATGATGAAAGCCGATGTGCTCACAGAATTTGATTCTATTAGCATATGTACGCATTACAAGCTGCCTTCAGGTGAGGTAACAGATAAAGTGCCGCATTCTTTAGAGGAAGGAAATCTGGAGCCTGTATATACAGAGTTACCAGGATGGAAGGTAGACCTGAACCAAATAGATTCAATTGATCATTTGCCAGAGGCATTTAAAAACTACCTATCTTTTATAGAGGAGAACCTGCAGGTACCAATCACAATAGTGTCGGTTGGGCCGGACAGGAAGAGCACGCTAAAAAGAGAGGCAGTTATAGTAGAATAAACAATAAAGCCTACCAATAAAAGAGCCCGGCACCAGTTGCCGGGCTCTTTTGTTTGGGGGGGGCAGAAAAAAGCAGTATTCGGGTGGAACCAAACTCTGCTGACTTCCTGTTCTCCCAAAGCGCCCGGGGAAGCCGGCTGGGGGTCCTTGAAATTTTTCTCCCTGTTTTTCAGGGGGTTGTCCGGGGCGGCGGATTATTTTCACCTCTCCCCCTTGCGGAGAGAAAAACCTTTCTTACTTTTGCATCCCGGTTCGGCAGGGACGGGGAAGTG